>JADLFH010000068.1 GCA_020845705.1 Microthrixaceae bacterium
ACGCCTCGGCCAGAGCGTCGATCACCGCAGCGAGCCGGGCGGGTGACTCCGGGTGGTGTTGGCCGGTCTCGTGGTCGACGAGACGGGCGTCGGTCAACAACAGCACGCTCACCGACCCGAGCGTAGGCCCGGTGCATCCCTTGCCTAGGGTGGTGCCCGACATGTCGCGCCTGTCGACGATCTCATGGGGAGCGGAACGCTTCCGGGTTGGCCCCTGGCACGTCGATGGCCGAGTGGCCTACATAGCCGGCTCGGCCGAGAACTTCCATCAGATGCCATCGCCCTCAGCAGTCGCGGGTGTGCTCGACCGGCTGCGCATGGAGGGCTATGCGCGTGTCGTGACCAGCGCGATGCGCCCTCAGGAGATCCCGGCGTTCCTCGCCGCGGGTTTCGAGGAGCGCGAACGGCTCATCGTGTTGGAGAGGCCGATCCGCCGCAACGAGAGAGCCCCCGCAGCGGAGATTCGTCGATGCAGGCGAGCCGACATGGACGAGGTACTTCGGGTCGACCACGCTGCATTCACCAGACCATGGCAGCTCGACGGGATGGGGATCCGAGAAGCGCTCCACGCAACGCCGCACTCACGTCTGCGCATCGCGGGCAAGAACGACGAGGTGCGCGGTTACGCAGTCTGTGGGCGAGCGGGGCGGACGGGCTACCTCCAACGACTCGCAGTCGACCCTCCCTGGCAGAGCAGGGGGATCGGCCGAGCGCTGATCGCCGATGCGGTGGCATGGCTGTCGCGCCGGTGGGTCGCGGGGATACTCGTCAACACCCAGGAGACGAACAGGCGGGCGGTTGACGTGTACCTGTCTCTCGGTTTCCGACCCAGCCCGTCGCGGTTGATCGTGTTGGAACGCGAGCTCTGATGCGGCGGATGGGCCTCGCCACGCGAACCGTCGTCGTCCTCGTCGCCGTGTTCATCATGTCCACGCCTCCTGTCGGCGCCCAGCCGGACGAGAATCCGCTGCCATATGCCACCGTCAGCGCCACGACTCCATGGGTCGCGCCCGACGGAGACTGGCGAGTTGAGCTGACCTTGGAGCGAGAACCGCCCAGCGGTACCCACCTCCGCTATGCGATTCATCAGCCGCTACCCGCCAAAGGCCTTCGTGACCGGATTCAGGAGAGCGTCTCGGGTGGGAACCTCGGCCCCAGCCTCCACAACGCTGTGTCGTTGCCGTTGGATCAGCTCCGCAACGGGCCCACCGTGTCGCTCACGGTTGCGATCCGCTCCAAGACCGGTGCCGACGACAGGGCACTCTTGCCGAACGCGGGAATCCACCCTGTCGCTGTTGAGCTCCTCGGCGCCGGCGACGCCGTGCTCTTCCGCCAGGTGCTCTTCCTGACACGCCTGCCCGAGACGACCGAGGCTCCACCACTGCGGGTTGCTCCGGTACTTCAGATCCAGGTCCCACCGATCGTGGAGCCCGACTGGACGGCGACGCTGCACCCCGAGGCGATACATGCCATCGACAGCGCCGCAGAGGTGCTCGAGGCGCATCGCTCGGTTCCGGTGAGCCTCGTCATCGATCCACAGCTCTTCGGCACTGCGGCTTTCCTCGAAGATCCGGGGGCGACAGCGGCCATCGCCCGGCTCAGCGCCGCGGTCGCAGAACGCCCCGTCCTGCGATCACCCTGGGTGCCGGTTGATCTCGCATCGGTTGTCAGCTCAGGTGGCGACGCGACGCTGAACGCCTCGTTGGCATCTGCCCAACAGGCGACGGCCCATGAGCTCGGCCAGACTCCCGAGATCGAGACATGGCCGATCGACCCGACGATCGGCCCCGAGACGCTGGATCTGCTGCGATCACTCGACGTGGAGCACATGCTCGTGCGAGCCGACCAGCTCGTTGCGGACAGTCCGGACCCCCTTGAGCTGGCAGGCAGGAAGATCCACCTGGGTAGCGTCAACAGCGGGATCGACGCCCTCGTCGTCGATCCGAGGGTCCAGGCTCGCATTGGTGACCCCCGCTCAACCCCCGCGCTCGCCACGCACCTCGCCGTCACCGAGTTGGCGGGAATCTGGTTCAGCCTTCCCAGAGGCGTCACCGGAGCAAGCGTCATCGATCTGTCAGGGATCGACGACGCAGTGGCGACGGAGCTCCTCGGAATCCTCGAGCAGTCCACGGGTCGGTTGTTCACACCTTCCACCATGCGGGCTGCCACCGCAGATGCCACAGCCGCCACGACAACGGTGCGGCGCCGCCGAGAGCCCGTCGTGCGCCAACTCGTGAGGCGAGACGATTCCGGTGTCGGACCTATCGCCGCGGAGCTCATCCGTCTCCGCCGCCGAGCAGCCTCCTACCACTCGACGATGCAGGACCCACCCACCACGGCACCACTCGAACAGCTTCTGTTGACGGTCCAGCACCGGGACATGGATGCAAGCCGCCAGCTCCATTCGTTGGCCGCTGCCGGCCGCCGCATCGACGACGACCTGGCACGTCTCGTCCCTCCACCAACTCGCACCTACACGATGACTGCGCGCACGGCGAAGCTGCCCCTCCGCATCACCAACAACAACGATCGCCCCACCACGGTTCTCGTCCGCTTCATCGGTCGTCGACTGGAGGTGAACGGTGGACGTGCGCTGCGCATCGTGCTCCAGCCGGGTTCCAACTCCTTCAGGGTTCCGGTGCTGGTCCGCACCTCCGGCGACTTCACCACACGGATGGAGATCCGGACTGCGGACGATCGCATCTCGATCGCGGAGACCGACATCCGGGTCCGCTCCACGGCCTTCAGTGGCATCGGGGTCCTCCTCGGCGGGGGCGCGCTGGTGTTCCTGGTGATCTGGTGGGCGATCACGATCCGCCGGGATCGCCGCGCTCGACACGCCGAGCCGCCCGGAGAGACCACCGCGGCCTAGCACCCGCCGATAGCGTGACATCCAAGTGACCGAGTCGACCCATACCACGGTGCCGACGGCCGGCTCACTCATCGGTGGGCGCTACCGCCTCGATGAGCTCGCCGGCACAGGCGGCATGGCACAGGTCTGGGCGGCCACGGACACGGTTCTGGGTCGCCGGGTTGCAGTGAAGATCCTCCATCCGCATCTCCGTTCCGACGAGGGACTCCTTCGTCGTTTCCGTCAGGAAGGCCGTCTCTCCGCACGGCTGACGGATCCGAACATCGTGGGGGTGTTCGACACGGTCGCAACGCCCGACGCGGACGCCATCGTCATGGAGTTGGTCGAGGGTTCGACGTTGCGCCGACTGCTGGACGAGTCGGGGCGTCTGAGCGCCGGGCTCGTGGTGGACATCGGGTGTCGCGTGGCCGACGCACTCGAAGTTGCCCACCGCAACGATCTGACCCATCGTGACATCAAACCCGCGAACATCCTGTTGTGTGCCGACGGGGGCGTGAAGGTGGCCGACTTCGGGATCGCCAAGACCGGAGGCCTCGACGACCTGACCCGTGACGGGACTCTGCTGGGTACTGCCACATATCTCGCGCCCGAACAGCTCCGCGGGGCTCCCACTGACGGACGCACCGACCTCTTCTCGCTCGGAGTCGTTCTCTACGAAGCAGCGTGTGGTCGCCCTCCGTTCACCGGCGAGACGGAGGCCGCGCGGGCCATTCAACGTCTCCATCACATCCCCACCCCACCCCACCGCGTGGTGCCCGGCATCCCGCCTTCCCTGTCGCGCTGCATCATGCACGCCCTCGAGCGCGATCCCTCCCACCGACCGGCCACCGCCGGTGAGTTCAGAGCTGAGCTGGCCGACAGCCTCGAGCCAACGACACCACAGGTGGGTCTCGGGGCGGGGAGCGCTGCGAACCTACGGAGGGCGCCGGGCCGGCGCGAGCGTGCGCGCCGGCGCACCCCCCGGCGGAGCCGGCTGGGAGTGGCCGTCGTGTTCATGCTCATCGGCGGATCGCTCGCACTCATCGCGGCGCTCCTACACGACGAGGTCATCACCGGCGGGCGGTCACCAACAACCTCGGCCGCCACACCACCCACATCGGGAAGGCTGGTCATTCCCGTGATCGACATCTCGACATTCGATCCCGCCGGCACCGGTGCGCCAGGCGAGAACGACGATCGGGTCGGGGCCGTCATCGACGACGATCCCACCACTGCGTGGCGTACCGAGCGCTACCAACGACGTAACTTCGCCAACAAGCCAGGCGTCGGACTCCTGCTGGAGCTTCCCAGGATTGCGCGATTGCAGGCGCTCGAGATCGAATCACCAAGCCGTGGTTGGAGCGCCGCCGCCTACGTCCTCGACAAGGCGCCCACCGCCCCGCCATCAACTCCGCCTGCCTCGTCGCTCGATGACATCGAGGGGAGCGCCTCGTTCAGCTTGGGCGGCCGCCGCGGGCGACACATCCTCGTGTGGATCACCGGGCTCGGCGAAGGGCAGCCGCGCTTCCATGTCGAGATCGCCGGTGTGCGAGTCATCGGCGACCCGTGAGTCGGCGCCGACCCCTCCGTTGGAAGACCGACAGCGAACTCGTCTCCGCCGCCGGTGAAGGCGACCGCGAGGCCGCCACGCTGCTACTCGAGCGTCACTACGACCGGATCGCGGTGATCTCGCGTCGGATGATGGCCAGTCCCACCGACGCCGAGGACGCCACGCAACAAGCCCTGATTGCGGTGTCACGGGGCCTTCGGGGCTTTGACGGTCGCTCAGCGGTGTCCACCTGGATACATCGCGTGACCGTCAACGCATGTCTCGACGAGCTCAGGAAGAGCGCCCGTCGGCCCCTGCCGGTGGATCCGGTCGACCAAGCTGAGCGCGGGGCGTCGTTCGAGCCCGACCATGCAGGCGTCATCTCGGATCGTGACGCCATCGACCATGCGATGTCACAGGTTGCCGTCGAGTTCCGAACCGCCGTGGTGCTTCGCGATGTGTGCGGTCTCGACTACGACGAGATCGCCGCGATCCTCGACATCCCGGGTGGCACCGTTCGCTCACGGATCTCGCGTGGGCGCCGGGAGTTGAGGGATCGGCTCGGGAACCAACAGGGTGTCGGGGGCGTCCAAGGGTTGGAACCATGAGTGATTCACCCGAGCCCGACCTCGACGACTTCATTGTCGCGATGCTGCGAGATGTCGATGAGACCCCCGCGGCTGTCCGTACGCGACAGATCGCAACGGCCGTCAGACACCTCAGGGTCGAGTCCTCCACACCATCCCGAGTCCGCCGGCTGGGAGTCGCTGCCACGATCCTTCTGGTCGTAGGTGGGATCGTTGTCCTCGCCACCAACAGCGCTGAGAGGCGCTCCGATGAGACCATCTCCGTGGCAGGCCTGGCCGACGGTGCTGGATCAGGCGACGCCGCAGAGGTGCGCGATGACGGCAGCAAGACCCGAGATGAGGGTTCTGACGCCTTTTCGGCGGACGTGTCAACGGAGGCGACAACGAGCACCCTCGCCACGGCTCCGGCGGCAGGAGCGCAGTCCTCGCCCGAGCAGGCGATGAACTTCGTGGAGCTCGGCGAGTTCGCCGACATCGAGGCCGCGCGACACGCCGCCGTTGACGCCCATTCGCTCGAATCCTCCAAACCGGAGGCCGCTGATCGTTCGACCCTGCCCTCTGTAGGTGTCGTGGCTTGTCCACTACCCCCTGATGTCGGCTCTCCCCTCTGGTGGGGGACTGGGACCATTGGCGGTCACCCATACGTCATGGCGGTGGTGCGGAATTCGGGATCCGGGACCCGGGCTCTGGTCACGCCGATCGGTGCCTGTGCCTGGTCGTGAACCGATCTCGTAGGCTGCGGGCCATGTCCGCTGCACCGCCACCCGCGAGCCCCTCCTCGGAGGAGACCGACTGGACCGATCAGGTTGCCGACCTGATCGTCGATGTGGTCGATCGGATCCACGACCGAACCACAGGACCACTGATCCAGGCATCCCGCTGGCTCGTCTACGGAACGGTGGCTCTTTTCATCGGTATGGTTCTCATTGTTTTGGGAATCATTCTCATTGGGCGTCTCCTGGGTCTTCTTCCGCTCGACATCTGGATCCCCTACACCGTCATCGGTGCACTGTTCACGTTCGGCGGACTGGTTTTGTGGGGTCGCCGCGGGACGGAGACAGCGTGAGTGGCGAGATACGAGATGTGATCATCATCGGGTCGGGTCCGGCGGGGTTGACCGCTGCGATATACACCGGCCGCGCCAACCTCGGGCCACTGGTGCTCGAGGGTGAGCCCTCCTCCACGGGTGATCAGCCCGGTGGACAACTGATGCTGACCACGGAGATAGAGAACTACCCCGGCTTCCCCACGGGGATCATGGGTCCGGATCTCATGATGGGTTTCCGCGAACAGGCGGCCAGGTTCGGGGCGGAGATCCAGACCGTCAAGGCCAGCCGGGTCGAACTCACGAACGGTCCACCCTTTGGTGTTTGGGTCGGGGATCCCACTGCGGAAGAACCAACGCACTGCGCCAGGTCAATCATCATCGCCACCGGGGCACAGGCTCTCATGTTGGGATTGCCGGCCGAAGAGCGGCTGATCGGCCACGGCTATTCCACCTGCGCCACATGTGATGGCTTCTTCTTCCGTGACCAGGACATCGCTGTGGTCGGCGGAGGGGACTCGGCGGTGGAGGAAGCGACCTTCCTCACAAGGTTCGCCAGATCGGTCACCATCATCCACCGACGCGACACTCTCCGAGCGTCGAAGATCATGCGTGATCGGGCTTTCAACAACGAAAAGATGCGGTTTCTGTGGAACTCGGTAGTGACAGACCTAAAGGGTGAGTCGAAGGTTGAAGGTGTTGAGATCCAGAACGTGGAGACCGGCGAGCGGACGGTCCACCCTTTCACAGGCCTGTTCGTCGCAATCGGCCATCGACCCAACACGGGCTTGTTCGAAGGACAGCTCGAAACCCACCCGAACGGATACCTCAAGACCGTGCCCGGGCGCACTGCAACCAACCTTGCAGGTGTATTCGCATGCGGCGACGTGCAGGACGATTTCTACCGTCAGGCCATCACCGCCGCCGGCTCTGGCTGTTCTGCCGCCATCGAGGCAGAACGATGGCTCGAAGCAAACCCACTCTGAATCAACTGAGAGAGGATCACCATGTCCGAGCATGTGCAGACCTTTACGGAAGCCACGTTCCAGGAAGTCATCGGTGCCGCGTCCACTCCGGTCGTGGTGGACTTCTGGGCGGTGTGGTGCACACCATGCAAGATGATCGCGCCGATCCTCGACGAGATCGCCTCCGAGAACCCCGACAAGCTATTGGTCGGGAAGGTGAACGTTGACGAGAACCCAACCTTGGCACGCGACTTCGACGTCATGAGCATTCCCACGATCCTCGTCTTCGAAGACGGGCTCGTTAAGCACCGGATCGTCGGTGCTCGGGGAAAGCCTCAGATGCTCGAAGAGCTTGCCGAGTTCCTTTAGAAAGGCCCTCCCGTGGGGGAGGTTCGAGAAGTCCCAAGCACCTCGCTTCCGCTCGCCGCTGGAGATCACGGCCCGGCGGTTCGCGACCTCACAGCCCGACTCCGAGCTGCGGGATTCGATCCAGGACATGAGCTCTCCTCCTTCGGCCCCACCACAGAACGCGCCCTCCGTGCTTTCCAGGCGTCTCGAGGGCTCGATGTCGCCGGAACCTGTGACAAGGACACCTGGCTGGCGTTGGTTGAGGCCGGCTTCGCCTTTGGTGACCGCCTGCTCTACCTCACCTCGCCGATGCTTCGAGGCGACGACGTGGCCGAGCTCCAGCTCCGCCTCGGGGCGCTCGGGTTCGACGCGGGACGAGTCGATGGGATCTTCGGACCCACCACCCAGTCCGCCCTGTTGGAGTTCCAGCAGAACATGGGTCTGGTCAGCGACGAGGTCTGTGGACCAGAAACAGTCGCCGCTCTCAAGCGGCTCCAGCCACGAGCCGGCACGACGAGTGTCGCCGGAGTTCGCGAACGTCACCGCCTTCGCCAGCGCGCGTCAGCCCTGACACGCAGGATCGCGATTGCCCACCTCGGCGATGCCGATGCCCTGGTGGGGGTACTCGCCGGCGATCTCCGGAGAATCGGGGCTCGGGTGACGATCATCCAAACCGACGACTGGTCATCTGCCGCCCAGGCGGCGAATGATTTCGACGCCGAGGTCTGCATCGCCGTTTCGATCGGGTCAGGTGCCGGGTGTGAGACGGCCTACTTCGAAACCACCGGCTTCCACTCCTCCGGTGGATCACAGCTTGCCCACCTCATCGCCGCGGAACTTCCCAGCAACCCACGGTGGCCACTCACCACAGTGGTGGGCAAGCGCCTTCCGATCTTGCGTGAGACCCGCGCCCCGACAGTGGCCGTGCGAATAGGACCCGCTGACGAGGTCGCTGATCAGGGCTCGCTACTGGCAGCCTCGGTCGCCAGAGCGATCTCGAGCTGGTCATCCGCACCCTGCTGAGCGATCGTTCTACACCGAGAGCTCAACTGAAGATCCACCCCGCGAATGGGCATGAACCCTCGGGCTTCGGTGCAGGGTCGCGTTCCCCACAGCTTTAGACACAACCTGTGGACATCATCCGTCAGAAGAGGTCGAGTGTGACTGGTATCACGTTGGATGGGAACTGGCCGTCTCGTCTGTGGAGATGACCCGGTAGATCCGCTCAAGGTCCTCAAGGTTGGCGAAGTCGATCACGACCTTTCCGCGGTTCGCACCCATCTGAACCCGAACCTTGGTAGACAGCTGATCGGAAAGAAGCGTCTCGAGCTCCAGGAGTCCTGGAGGGCGGAGCCTCGCAGGCTTCGGTGGGGTCGAGTCCCCCCCTAGTCGAGCCTCCAACTCCGCGCGCTCCCTCATCAGATCCTCAACCTGTCGCACCGTCAACTCCTCGGCTGCGATCCGCTTTGCGAGCGTCTCTTGGTAGGCGCGATCTGGCGTCCCCAGAAGAACCTTGGCGTGACCGAGGGATACCCGTTGCTCACGAACCAGCTTCTGCACAGCCGGAGACAACTGGAAGAGGCGAAGAAGGTTCGCCACTGAGGATCGGCTCTTGCCAACTCGCTCCGCGAGCCGTTCCTGCGTGAGCCCGAAGTCGTCGATCAACTGCTGATAGCCCGCTGCCTCCTCGAGAGGATTCAGATCCTGGCGGTGGAGGTTCTCCACCAGTGCCTGCTCTAGAGCTCCAAGGTCCTCTGTACTGCGAACGACGGCAGGAACCGAGGGGAGGCCCGCCCGCCGAGCTGCTCGCCACCGCCGTTCTCCGGCGATCAGTTCGAACTGGCCGTCCACCTCCCTCACCAGAACGGGCTGGAGAACGCCAAGGGTCCTTACAGACTCAGTGAGAGCGACGAGGGACTCGTCGTCGAAGTGCTCGCGGGGTTGGTATCGGTTGGGCACGATTTGGGAGATGGGAACCTCCCTCAGCCCCGAGCCTGCTTTATCCCCCGGCGGAATGCCTGTTCCTTCCGTCGGGATCAGAGCACCAAGCCCCTTGCCCAATCCACCGCTACGCCGAGCCATTGTCGACCTCCCTTGCCAGCTCTCTGTATGCCACTGCCCCCGATGAACTGCTGTCGTAGATAGTGATCGGTTGACCAAAGGACGGCGCCTCGGAGAGCCGGATGTTCCGAGGGATCACATTTCGACATACCCGCCACCCGAAGTGCTCTCGCACTTCGGCAGCAACCTGCTCACCCAGGCGAGTCCGCCCGTCGAACATGACCAGAACGATGAGACTCAGCTCGAGCCTCGGATTGAGGTGCCGCTGAACTCGACTGATGTTGTGGAGAAGCTGACCCAGGCCTTCCAGCGCGTAGTACTCACACTGGACGGGAACCATCACCTCCGAGGCCGCGGCCAGGGCGTTGACCGTGAGGAGTCCGAGCGAAGGGGGGCAATCGATCAGGATGTAGTCGTAGTCGTCCTTGACTTCTTCGATGGCACGACTGAGCCGGGTCTCCCTGGACATGAGAGACACCAGTTCGATCTCCGCTCCGGCGAGATCCAGGCTCGCCGGAGCCACGAAGAGGTTCAGGACCGAAGTCGAGGTGATGCAGTCCTCCATCGGCTCGTCGTTCAGCAGCACGTCATAGATCGATGTGTCGAGGGTCCGACTGTTGATTCCCAATCCCGTGGTTGCGTTACCTTGAGGATCGAGGTCGATCACCAACACACGCCGGTCCTGCTCCGCGAGGGAAGCTCCAAGATTGACCGTGGTCGTGGTCTTGCCGACCCCTCCCTTCTGGTTTGCAACGGCGATCACACGGGGCAGTGGCCGGAGCTTTGCCTCGGCTACCTCAGTGGTCTCAGCATGTTCGTCAGCAGACTGAACAAGCTCCTCACCAGGTGGAGGTGGGGTGGTCGTAACGGGTGGTTCCGCGAGTTCTTCGCCCCACGCCGGATCGGTGCTGTTCGTCAATTTGGCTCCAGTAGTGCCTCAGAACACCCGGGGGGATGCTCGACCGGGAGATCAGCCCGAAGTCATCCTGTCGGCCGAGCCCACCGTGGTCAAGTATCGAAGTCCGGTTGACTGGGGTGTTCCACGTGGAACACCCGGTCGAGTAGCGATGGGCCGAGGGTTCCAGGGATGGTGTTCTCCACTCGTCTAGACGGTTGGTTCCAAGGGGATGTCAGTGGTCGTAGCCAGGTTTGGTTCATCTCACCAACCTGCGTACGTTTCCGTCGCCAGAGGCCGGATCCGTACGCAAGTTCACGAAGGGGGGGAGGCTCGTTCCTCCGCCAACCACTCGTTGTAGGTCCCCCGGCCACTTGGATCCACTCGTCTACGAGCCGAACAGTGGACGTTTCACAGGAACACCCACCCGTCGCGGGAATCGCTCCGGGCAATTCGATTCCTGTTCCAGCAGGCGGTAGCTGAAGCCGGCTTCAACCCGACCGCCAAGATCTACGAGGCCGACCTGGTGTAGGCCGGTTGCATCCCAACGCTCAGACGAGTCCGGGGGTTCGCTCACGACAAGTAATCCGCCGACTCGCAACATCGGCGCCGCACACTCGGCGACCACCGCTGGGGGTCCGAACGATCGACTTACAACAGCATCGAAGACCCCCCGAAGCGCCGCGTCGTGCCCCAACTCCTCAGCGCGACCACACCGGACTTCAATGGCGAGGCCAAGTCGAGCAGCCGCTTCCGTGAGGAAGGAACACCGTCTCGTACTCGCGTCGAGCAGAGTCACCTGGGAGTCTGGTAGGTCAAGTGCCAACACCAACCCCGGGACACCGCCACCGGAGCCGAGGTCGAGTATCCGCGCCGCTTCCGGCCCCACAAGACTCGCGAATCCATGGGCATGTTCCACGTGGAACATCACTTCCCCGGATCCAAGGAACCCCTTGCGTCTACTCTCCTCGAGTATCCGCAGCAACGGCGGCAACTGATCACTCACCCATACATCATGGCTGGCCCCAGACGCGTCGACGGCCACCCACAGTGGGTGGCCGTCGATCCAGGGCAACGTTCACTCAGGCTGAGGTGATCACCACATGCCTGCCTGGGTCCTCACCCTCGGAGCGGGTGGACACTCCATCGATCTCCGAGGCCGTGTCGTGGATCACCTTGCGGTCGACTGATCCCATCGGCTCAAACGCGTGGTCGCGGCCGGAATCGAGAACCGCGCCGGCGACCTCCTTGGTGAAGGCGGCCAACGCTGCGCGGCGATCAGCGCGATAGCCGCCGATGTCCACCCGCAGCCGTGGCGCCGCGCCGCCTTTGGCCACCTTCTGTAGATACGTACGCGAGAGCTCCTGCACCGCATTGATGACGCCACCTGCCGGTCCGATGAGTCCTCCCAACCCATCACCATCAATTCGTGCTTCGAGCTCACCGTCGACCACATCGACGGTCGTCGTGCCTGAGAGACCAAAGGCCATGACCAACTCGTCGAGGAAGGCGCCCAGGGGCGCGATGAACGGCGCCGGATCCACTCCAGCAGCGTCTGGCTTGGGCCGCGGCTTGCCAGAAGCCGGGGATCTCTCCTTTTCAACATCGGTCCCACTTGTCGAGGGGGTGGGGGTGTCCGCGACTGGCTTCCGCGGCTTGGCCGCTTCGGTGTCCCTCTTCGTGTTGTCGGGGCCCTTTGCGGAATCACCACGACTCGTGCCGTTCCGACCGCGCCCGCCATCGGCCTTGCGGCCGGTTCGCTTCCGTCGGTCGTCCTTGGATCGCGGTGCACGAGGTGCCACCCTGGCCCGAACACGAGCCTGTCCACGAACCCTCCCGAAGAGCCCCGGCTTCGGCTCCTCCAGGACCTCGAACTCCGCTTCATCCTCATCCACACCAAGCTGATCCAAGAGAAAGTCCTTGGCAGCCTCTACCGTGCGATCGGTTCGTTCAACCCATTCCATGCTTCATCTCCTCCTTGCCCGATCTCGAGCGCCGGGCATCTCACCTAGCGCTTGTCTTCGCCGGGCTTCCTCTTTGACAGTGGATCACCGGAGCGACGGCGTTGTCCTTCCGTCGAGGCACCGCTGGACTTTCGCTGTGCTGCCTGGCTCCGCGCGCTGGACCCTGGCTTCTTCCCTGCCGACTTGGCTGATCCGCCACGATCGGCACCGCCGGTCCGTTCCGTTCGAGACTTAACCTCCGGAGCTCTCTCACGGTCGGTGATCTCGATGGCCTCTTGGCGGTTGTCGCCGTAGAACCTGCGCGTGATGTAGGCGTTCGTTCCGATACGCATCAGACCCTGGACGAAGTAGTAGAGGGCGAGACCGGTGGGGAACCCGAAGGTGAATACAGGCAACATGAATGGCAGCACCTTCATCATCATCTGCTGCTGGGGGTTGCTCTGCTGGTTGGGGTTGCGGCCCTGGATCTGACGGTTCTGGATGATCTGACTGACCAGGAGCCCGGCCATCAGGAGGATGAACGGGATGGCTGTGACGATCCCGATCTTGAGAGCGTCCGACGGGCTGATCGACAGATCCACGCCGAGAAAAGTCATCTTCGTGGTGTGGGTCAGCGCCCGGTACATCGCGCTGCTCTCATCGAGGTGCTGCGGCTTGAACGGTTGGTTCGTGAACTTCCAAGGCGTGAACTCGATCGATGCCCGCTGAACGTACTGTCCCACACCAGATCCGGCACCACTGCCCGGTCCAGCGTTTCGCTCGGTGATCCCACGAAGAACCCGATATAGAACGATGAACACCGGTGCTTGAGCGAGCATGGGTATGCAACCACCCACCGGGTTGATCTGATGCTCCTTGTAGAACGCCATCATCTCAGCGTTCAACTTCTCCCGATCGCCTTTGTACTTCTCTTGGAGGCGCTTCAGTTCGGGCTGCAACCGCTGGAGCTCGAGCATCGACTTCGTGCTCTTGAGGGTCAGCGGAGTGATGATCGCCATGACGGTGATGGTGAGGAGGATGATTGCCAAGCCGTAGCTGGGCACCAGGCTGTAGAACCACGACATGAGCGAGGCAACCGCCTCGAAGAAAGCATCGAACATCGGATCAGACCTTCGGGAGGGGAACGGGGTCGAAGCCGTGGCCACCCAAGGGGTGGCAACGAGCAAGGCGACGGATGGTCAGCCACAGCCCTCGACCAGCACCGTGAAGCTCGATTGCCTCACGTGCATAGCTGGAACACGTCGGCGTGTAGCGGCATGGTGACGGCCTGCCGCTGAAGGCGTGCTGGTACAAGTCGATTGGCTTGGTCAGCAATCGCGCCGCCCTGTTCATCGGCCGACGCCCTCTGACATGCGCTCCACTGAAAGCAGCGCACGATCTACCAGACCAGCCAGCTCAAATGATGCGAGGTTTAAGGAAGCGGCGCGACAGGTAACAAGATATGCTGACGCAGGCATCGACCCCTGGGCATCTCGGCTGCGGAGGATCTCACGCAGGCGACGGCGCACACGATTCCTCTGCACTGCGTTCCCAACAGACCGACCGATTGAAAAAGCGACGGCGGTCCGTTCCTGATCCGCATCCCGTGACGCGATCATCGCCAGTGGCCCTGCCTGCACTCGATGCCCGCTAGCTCGAAGTCGACGGATCTCTCGTGCTGAGCCCAGCGATACGATCACGCACTGAGGCGCTGCCGGCCCTTTGACCGGCGCGAACGCAGAACTCGGCGACCGGCACGATCTGACATGCGGTGCCGGAATCCGTGGCGTCGCGCCCGACGTCGGTTGTTTGGCTGGAACGTCCTCTTCATCTTCGGCCTCCTCGACCGACGCGCGCGGATCTACGCCCGCGGAAAGGCGCGTCGAAGGCACGCTAGATGCTGGGAGCAACCCCCGGCAACTCAAGGGCGTCCCATGACCCACACTACACAGCAATGGGTGACGCGAAGCTCACCCTACGTGGTCTGCTGCGCGTCGCTCTGGACCTGTGGAAAACCGCCTTCCCGCCTTGCTAGGGTGCATCCCCCGGTGAAGCGAGAGGGTAGGGGCCTCCCATGGGTTCGAACAGTTGTACGGCCACGCTCCGTGTTGGTTCTTTGTCCACAGCTGTGGATTGCACTGTGGATCTCGGGCTCGCGGAACGATGACGGAGCTCAACAACGCAGCGGTTCTCTGGGACAAGGCCTGCGGAGTTCTCAGCGACCACCTGTCGGAGGCGGTGTGGACAAACACATTCCGGGGAATCCAGCCTCTGTACCTCGATGAGAACGTCCTCACGCTGGAAGTTCCCAACCTCTTCATTCGCGATCGGATCGAGTCACGCCATCGCGATCTGGTCGTCTCGGTGATCAGCGATCTGACCGATCACCCTCTCTCCGTCGAGCTTCGAGTGGCCGACGCACCAATCGCGGATGCGGAAGACGAACTCGAAGAGAGCCTCCAAGAGCTCAACCGTCAGGCTGTCGGTGTACCGGTCACAACCGCGCGCACCGGCTCGGTGCCCGCTGACCCACCGACCAACATCAACCCGAAGTACACCTTCGACTCGTTCGTGACAGGTCCGTCGAATCGCTTTGCCCAGGCTGCAGCGCTGGGCGTGGCCGAGACCCCGGGCCGTGCCTACAACCCGCTTTTCGTCTACGGCGCCGCCGGACTGGGCAAGACCCATCTTCTCCAGGCCATCGCCCACTACGTCGCTGAGAACTACCCCGCCTACCAGGTTCGCTACATCTCCACCGAGACGCTGATGAACGAGTTCATCGACGCGATCCGCAACAACGCCCAGCCGGACTTCAAGCGTCGATACCGCGAGGTTCAGGTCCTCCTGGTCGACGACGTCCAGTTCATGGAGGGCAAAGAGCAACTCCAAGAGGAGTTCTTCCACACGTTCAACACCCTCTATGAGGCCAACTGCCAGATCGTGTTGAGCTCGGACCGTTCGCCCGATGCGGTTGCCACCCTCGAGGATCGCCTCCGAAGCCGCTTCAAGATGGGCCTGGTCACAGACATCCAGCCACCAGACATCGAAACTCGCATGGCCATCGTTCGCCAGAAGGCGTCGTTGTCGAGCGTGCAGGTGCCGACGGCGGTTCTCGAGTTCATCGTCACCCACATAACCAACAACATCCGCGAGTTGGAGGGCGCGCTGAATCGGGTGACGGCGTGGGCCTCTCTCTACAACCGCAACGACATGACCACCGACGACGCGCGGCGGATCCTCCACGACATCATCGACGACCACAAACCACGGCCCATCACTCCAGACCTCATCCTCTCGTCGGTAGCCGAGAAGTACGGATTCACCGTCGATGACCTCAAGGCCCGCAACCGCCACAGGCCGCTCGTACTGGCTCGGCAGACCGGGATGTACCTCTTCCGGGAGTTGACGGATCTCAGTTACCCGCAGATCGCGCGTGAGTTCGGTGGTCGCGACCACACCACCGTCATCCATGCCTTCGACAAGATCAGCGCTCTCATGGGTGAGCGTCAGACCATCTACGAAGACGTCCAGTCACTCATCAAGACGATCAAGGCTCGCTGAGTGAACCGGGGCATGCTCGTGGACAAGTTGTCGGATTGTCGGTGGTCAACCAGTGGAGAACCACCTCCGATCCACACGTTCTCCAGGCGGGCGCGCACCGAACGGTGGACGGTGTGGAGAACCAGTGGATGGCGAAGCCCTGTAAATACGGGCCGAAGGCCGGATTCTCCACAATTCACAGGACCTACTACCACTACCTCCTGTTGTAATCACATCA
Source organism: Microthrixaceae bacterium (assembly GCA_020845705.1). GTDB lineage: Bacteria > Actinomycetota > Acidimicrobiia > Acidimicrobiales > Microtrichaceae > JADLFH01. The sequence goes on from JADLFH010000068.1 coordinate 16,023, forward strand.
GGGTCGAAGAAGAGGGAGCACTCCAGCGTGAAGTTCCGATGTGAGCGAGACGTGTTCGTGGAGGCCTTGGGCGCCGTGGGTCGAGCCGTGGGTACGAGAAGCAGTTCACCCGTGCTCAGTGGCGTCCACATGCAGCTCCAGGCCGGCAACCTGGTTCTGACTGCGACGGATCTCGACTTGACCATCTCGGCCGCCCTCGAGGTCAACGGAGATCTGGACGGTCGCGCGGTGATCCCCGCGAAGCTGGTGACCGAGATCGTGAGATCGCTGGAACCCGGTGCAGTGTCGATGGAGACCAACGGAGATCAGGCACACATCAGCGCGGGACGATCGCAGTTCTCCGTCAACGTGTACCCTGCCGACGAGTTCCCCCAGCTTCCCGTTCCGGGTGGCGAACCCGTCACCATCGATGCCTCCGCCTTGTCGGAAGGTCTTCGGCAGGTGGTGCCGGCGGCGTCGAGCGACGACTCCCGTCCCATCCTCACAGGCGTCCTGTTGGCTGCTGAGTCCGAAGGTCTCCGTCTCGTGGCCACCGACTCCTACCGTCTCGCGGTACGCGACCTGCCCGGCACCTCGGTTCTCGGCGAGGGCCAACATGTGTTGATTCCCTCGCGTGCCCTCAACGAGTTGAACCGGGTGCTCGCGGGATCCGAGGAGGTAACGTTGGCGCTGGGCGAGCATGACGCCAGGTTCTCAGTCGGGTCGGTCACCCTCACCACCCGCCTGCTCGAAGGTGAGTTCCCCAACTACCGGGGCTTGATTCCGTCGACTCAGCCGAACCGGTTGTTGGTCAGTCGTGCGGCTCTGTTGGACGCGGTGCGACGTGTACGCCTCCTGGCCCGTGAGGCCACCCCGGTTCGATTGACCCTGAGCTCGGATTCCCTCGAGCTGCTTGCACTCACTCAGGACATCGGCCAGGCGAGCGAGTCGGTGGATGCGAAGTACGAGGGATCAGAGCTGACGGTGGCTTTCAATCCCGAGTACCTCCTCGACGGCCTGGAAGTGACCCCGGGCGACGAGGTCTCGCTCGAGACGGTCGATGCCCTCAAGCCGGCGTTGCTGCGCTCCACCGAGTCCGCCGACTTCCTCTATCTGTTGATGCCAGTTCGAGTGTCGTGACGGCCCGACCCGTGATGCGGGTCGAGCGCCTCGAACTCCTCGGCTTCCGTTCCTATCGAGATGCAACGGTGGATTTCGCTCCGCGATTCACCGCAGTCCTCGGGGAGAACGGACAGGGAAAGACCAACCTTCTCGAAGCGATCGGGTACTTGTCCCGGTTGAGCTCGTTCCGCGGTGCCCCTCCGTCGGCGATGGTTGCAGCATCACAGGTCGCATCTGCGGATCAGCCTCGCCAGGCCGTCATCCGGGGGCAGCTCCGGGACGGCCGACGAGAGGTGTTGGTCGAGGCCGAGCTCCCGATCGAGGGAAGACCCCGTGTCTTGGTGAACCGCCAACCGCTGCGTCGTCGGGCAGATCTGCTGAAGTCGTTCCAGGTCAGTGTCTTCATGCCCGATGACCTGGAGTTGGTGAAGGAGGGCCCGGCGCTGCGTCGGAGCTACCTCGACGAGATCCTCGTTTCGGCGAGACCTTCGATGGCTGCGGTGGTGGCGGAGGTCGACAAGATCCTGAGACAACGCAACGTCCTTCTGAAGCAGGTCGGGCGCCGACTCAGCAGCGAAACCACCCTGACCCTCGACGTGTGGGATGAACGACTCGATGCCGCGGGATCACGTCTGGCCGAGCATCGGGTCGAGTTGCTCGCCCAACTTCAGCCCTACGTCATCGAGGCGTACGACAAGGTGGCGAGCAGATCCGAGTCGGTCACGCTCCGGTACCTGTCGAGCTGGAGAGAGATGGGTCTTGCCGACGCGCTACGGGCAAGCCGCGACGACGACGTGCGGCGGCAGGTCTCTCTGGTCGGCCCCCACCGCGACGACATGGAGGTGCGCCTTGCAGGAATGGACTCGCGTCATCAGGCGAGCCAGGGCGAACAGCGGAGCCTGGCCTTCGCGCTGCGCCTCGCAGCACACCGATTCGTTACCGACGAGATCGGCGTGGCACCCGTCCTGTTGTTGGACGACATCTTCAGCGAACTGGACCCGGGTCGCTCCGCTGCGCTGCTTGGCGCACTTCCCGAAGCTCAGGTCATCCTGACGTCGGCGACTCCACTTCCGAAGGGTGCCGATCCGGAGTTGGTTCTCGAGGTCCACGACGGGTCCGTCACAGCGGCGGGGTAGCGTCGAGTCGATGGAGCCACGGAGCATCGCCGAGAGCCTCTCTGTGCTTCGGAGTCAACTCGGCATTGCCCCTGCCACCCAGATGGACGCGGTCTTGGGTGTATGGGACGAGGTCGCCGGGCGCCTGGCGACGGGGTGTACACCCATGTCGATTCGTGACTCGACGCTGAACGTGGGCGTCGATGATCCGGCGTTGGTCCAGGCGGTGGAGTGGGTTGGTTCCGATTGGTGCCGACGGCTCGGAGAGTTGGTGCCTGACCTGGAGTTGAAGCGGGTCACAGCCCAGTTCCAGACACGTTGACCCAAACGCTGTGTGGTCCTGGCCGAGGGCGGGTCAGTGGTAAGCTGAAGGCCTGTCACCTTCCCCCCGATCACTCCGGATCGACGTGGTTGTCCATAGGTTGGCTCCGGGGTCATCCACAGGGTTTTCCACATGCACTCCAACCACTGGACGCGTTGGATCCAAGTTCGGTTGGTCGTGGTGGGGAGAGGCACCGATGGACCGACCGCTGGTCCATCACGTCGCGGGAAGGGCTCGCAGTGAGCGATGAAACGAGCGCCGAGTACGGCTCCGAGCAGATCCAGGTCCTCGAGGGACTCGAGGCCGTTCGTAAGCGTCCGGGTATGTACATCGGGTCGACCGGCCCCGCGGGCTTGCACCACATGGTCTATGAGGTGGTCGACAACGCCGTCGATGAGGCAATGGCCGGTCACTGCACCCAGATCGACATCACACTGCTCGCCGGCGGCGGATGCGAGGTCGTCGATGACGGTCGTGGCATCCCGGTGGATCCCTACCCGAAGTATCCGGGCATGAGCACAGCCGAGGTGGTGCTCACCATCCTCCATGCCGGCGGCAAGTTCGGGGGTGGTGGCTACAAGGTCTCGGGCGGCCTACATGGCGTCGGTGTGTCGGTCGTGAACGCTTTGTCGAGTCGGGTCGAGGTGGAGATCGACCGTGACGGCAAGCGTCACTTCATGTCGTTCGTCGATGGCGGCACGATCAAGGAGAGCCTGCACGTCTCCGGTGACGCTCCTGGGGGGCGGCGGGGGACCACAGTGCGGTTCTGGCCCGACCCGACGATCTTCGACGAGGTGGTGTTTCGGAGCCAGACCCTTACAGAGCGCCTCCAGATGATGGCGTTTCTCAACGCCGGCCTGCGCATCACGTTCCACGATGCCCGCACGGCGGGCCACGACCCCGTCACCTTCCACTACGAAGGCGGCATAGCGGACTTCGTCCGGCATGTGAACGCCTCGAAGGAGTCGCTCTTCTCCGACGTGGGCTACCTCCAGCAGTCCGAGGAGACCGACGGGCAGGCGATGGAGGTGGAGGTCGCCTTTCAGTGGAACACGGGGTTCAACACCGACGGACTCCACAGCTTCGCGAACGGCATCGCCACCATCGAAGGTGGGATGCACGAAGAGGGCTTCAAGAAGGCGCTCACCAACACGATCAACCGCTACGCCAAGTCCAAGGGCCTCCTGAAGGACAAGGACCCGGCGCTGTTGGGCGAGGACATTCGCGAAGGGCTCACCGCCATCGTGTCGGTGAGGTTGTCCGAGCCGCAGTTCGAAGGCCAGACCAAGGGCAAGCTGGGCAACGTCCCCATGCGGTCGTTGGTGGAGCGTGCCACCAACGAGAGACTGGCCGACTGGCTCGAGGAGCATCCCTCCGAGGCGAAGCGGGTCGTGGTAAAGGCGTCCCAGGCGGCGCGGGCTCGGGAGGCGGCTCGAAGCGCACGCGACGCCACCCGCCGCAAGTCCGCTCTCGACGGTGCGGGCCTTCCAGGAAAGCTGGCCGACTGCTCGTCGAACGATCCGCGTGAGTCCGAGCTGTACATCGTGGAGGGGAACTCGGCGGGAGGCTCGGCCAAAGAGGCGCGTGATCCGCACCGGATGGCCATCCTGCCCATCCGCGGCAAGATCCTCAACGTCGAACGTGTGCGAATCGACCGGATGTTGAAGAACGCGGAGGTCACCTCGCTCATCCAGGCGGTGGGTGCGGGTATCGCAGAGGAGTTCGACGTCGAGAAGATCCGCTACGGCAAGGTGGTGATCCTCTGTGACGCGGATGTGGACGGCAGCCACATCCGCACGCTGCTGCTCACGTTCTTCTTCCGGCAGATGAAGCCGTTGGTCGAAGGGGGCCACGTCTACATCGCACAGCCGCCGCTGTATTCGACGAAGGTCGGCAAGGACACGGTGTATCTCAAGGACGACTTCGCCAAAGCGCGCTTCTTGGAGGAACGGCCGAATCACCGCGAGGAGTTCGCACGGCTGAAGGGTCTCGGTGAGATGGACGCCACCGAACTGTGGTCGACCACGATGGATCCCACCAGGCGGACCCTGTTGCAGGTTTCGGTGGAGCAGGCGGCCATCGCGGACGAGGTGTGTTCGACGCTGATGGGCGAAGACGTGGAGCTGCGAAAGCAGTTCATCCAGACGAACGCGAAGGACGTGCGGTTCCTTGACATCTGACGACACGCCCACACCCCCCGACGATCACACCGACGGCGCGGGTTCCGCCGAGGGTGCTTTGACCCACGGCGTGATCGAGCCGATCGAGATCCAGACCGAGATGGAGCAGTCGTTCCTCGACTACGCCATGTCGGTCATCGTGAGCCGGGCGCTCCCCGACGTTCGTGACGGACTGAAGCCGGTCCACCGCCGCATCCTCTGGGCGATGCACGACACCGGCCTGCGCCCCGATCGCTCACATCGGAAGTGCGCGACGGTCATCGGTGAAGTCATCGGCAAGTACCACCCCCACGGAGACCAGGCCGTGTACTTCGCGCTGGTCCGCATGGGCCAGGACTTCTCCCTGCGCCACGTCCTGATCGACAAGCACGGCAACTTCGGCTCGCCCGACGACGAGCCGGCCGCCTATCGCTACACCGAGTGCCGGCTGACCACGCTCGCAACGCACCTGCTGGCCGACATCGACGAGGACACCGTCGAGATGGTGGGCAACTTCGACGGGTCCACAGAGGAGCCCGTCGTGCTGCCCGCGAGGTTCCCGAACCTGTTGGTCAACGGCGGCCAGGGGATCGCCGTGGGCATGGCCACCAACATCCCTCCCCACAACCTCGGTGAGGTCATCGACGCGACCATCCACCTCATCGACCACCCCGACGCCACCGTCGAGGAGCTCATGGAGTTCGTGAAGGGCCCTGACTTCCCAACCGGGGGCCAGATCCTGGGACGCGCGGGCATCCTCGACGCCTACCGCACCGGGCGGGGTTCCATTCGGATGCGCGCGACCGCCGAGATCGTCGATGGTCCCAAGGGCCAGCAGATCGTCGTCACCGAGATCCCCTACCAGACATCGTTCGGCTCCATCGAGACGAAGGCCGCCGAGCTGGTGAACTCCAAGGTCATCGAGGGCATCCGGGCGATCCGCAACGAATCGGCGCGCGGTTCGAACCGGCTCGTCTTCGATCTGAAGAAGGACGCCCCCGCCCTCGTCATCCTCAACAACCTGTTCAAGCACACGCCGTTGCAGACCAGCTTCGGGGTGAACATGGTGGCGCTCGTCGATGGTGTGCCACGCACGCTCTCGTTGCGCGACGCGCTGGTCCACTACGTCGCTCATCAAATCGATGTGATCCGCAGGCGTTCGGAGTTCCGCGTCGCCCGAGCCCGTGCCAGGGCCCACATCGTCGAAGGTCTCCTCAAGGCCATCGACATGATCGACGCGATCATCGCCACGATCCGCGCCAGCGACGACAAGGCGGCGGCGCGCGACGCTCTGATGGCGGAGCCGTTCTCCTTCAGCGAGGAGCAGGCAGAGCACATCCTCGACATGCCCTTGTCGCGCCTGACCAGGCTCGGTCGAGCGAATCTCGAAGAGGAGATGGCGAAGCTGCGGGAGACGATCGCAGAGCTCGAGGCGATCCTCGCTGACGAGGGTGTGCTGCGCGGAGTCATCAAGGCCGAGATGGGCGAGATCCGCAGTGAGTTCGCAACCCCTCGACGCTGTTGCATCGGGTTCGATCCGGGCGACCTCGACGTGGAGGACCTGATCGATGACGAGGAGCTCGTCGTCATGATGACAGCGAACGGCTACGTCAAGACCGTCTCGGTAGACGCCTTCCGCACCCAGGGCCGCGGTGGTCGGGGAGTGGCCGGCACCAAGTTGAAGGACGAGGACTACGTCACCGACATCATCCACACCTCCGCGCACGCCTACCTGCTGCTGTTCTCGAACCTCGGGCGCGTCTACCGCCTCAAGGCACACCAGATCCCGATGATGGAACGGACCGCTCGGGGCACTGCGCTGGTGAACCTGTTGCAGCTCCAACCCGAGGAGCACGTACAGGCGATCATCGACACACGTGACTACGAGACGAACCGCTACCTGGTCTTCGTGACCCGTGACGGTGTTGTGAAGAAGACCCGATTCAACGAGTACGACTCGTCACGCCAGGCGGGGCTCATTGCTCTGGGCCTCCGCGACGGCGACGAGCTCGTCAGGGTGCTGCCCACGAACGCAGGCGACGAGATCCTGGTCGTGTCCCAACAGGGCAAGGGCATTCGCTTCGCCGAGTCGGACGTTCGGGCGATGGGTCGTTCGGCCTCGGGGGTGAGGGGGATGAAGTTGCGTGCCGGAGATCAGGTGGTCTCCGCCGACGTGGTGGCAGCGGACCGCCTGCTTCTCACGATCACCGACGCCGGGTTCGGCAAGCGAACCGATCCCGAGCTCTTCTCCACCCAGGGTCGAGGTGGCCAGGGTGTCCGTGCCATGCGCCTGCATGCCGACAAGGGCAGGGTGGTGGCGGCGGAGATGGTGTCGCCAGACGACGAGCTGTTCCTGGTGAACGACTCCGGTGTCACCATCCGACTTCCGGTCTCCGGGATCTCCGTGCAGGGTCGCGACGCCACCGGTGTGAGGGTGATGAACCTCGACGACGACACGTACGTGGTCGCCGCGGCTCGGGCCCCGGTCTCCGACGACGATTCCGACGATGACTCAACCGACGATGGGGGTCCCGACCCGGCCGTCGATGTCTGACCAACCAACCGACACACCGCGCTTCCCCCGAAACAGGCAACTCCGAGGAGGATCCCGATGCGCGAGCGCGGGTCGGTTACCGTGGTGGCGCTGATGATCGTGGGCATCACGGTCCTGATGCTGATGGCGACAGTAGGCACAACGGTCGGGGCCATTCGTCTTGGCAGGATCGAGGCCACAGCGGATCTCGCCGCACTGGCGGCGGCCACCGGCGGATACGGGGCGGCCGCGTCGGTGGCGGGTGCGAACGGCGCCTCGGTGACCAAGGCCGACTTCGACGGACCAAGAGTCACCGTTCGCGTGGCGCGCCGCGGCGGTGCTGCCACGGCGACGGCCGAGGTGGTCCTGTCAAGCCCTACGCCACAGCTCGCGACCGAGCCGCCCTAGACTCGTCCTGTGGCGCCCAATCCGTCTGAAGCCACGGTCGAGCGCGTGGTGGGCTCCGGCGCAGGTGACCGTCGTGCGCGAGATGCTCGTTCAGCTCGCCCCGCGGGCAACGGGAGGCGACGCAGAGCCGGCGAACCCCGTCGTCGTGAGCGCTTCGCGGCACGCAAGGTGCGACGTCTGATCCGCCACATCGACCCGTGGTCTGTTCTGAAGCTGTCACTCCTGTTGTTCCTCTGCCTCTGGGTGATCGTGATGATCGCGGGGGTGATCGTGTGGACCGTGGCCACAAGCACGGGCACGATCGACAAGATCGAGTCGATGGTCAACACGTTGCTCGGCCAGTCGAACTTCCGTTTCAACGGCGATTTCCTGTTCCGTCAGATGGGGATCATCGGCATGATCCTCACCCTGGCCATGACGGCCGCGACGACGGTCATGGCCGTGGTGTTCAACCTCATCAGCGACATAATCGGTGGGGTCTGGATAACCGTGATCGAGGAGGAGACCGCGCGACCCGTGTCCGGTTCGCCCAGCCCGCCGACGCTCTTGTAGATTCACGGGCCGCTGTTCGCGGGGCTATAGCTCAGTTGGTTAGAGCGCACCCCTGATAAGGGTGAGGTCGTTGGTTCGACTCCAACTAGCCCCACCACGCGTATCGACCACATCGACGATCCAGCCCAATCCACTTACGGAGGACCTGATGCGAGCGCTACGACGGGCCGGGGCCGCGATGCTGCTTGCGGGCCTCGTGGGGGCCCTGCTTCGGCTACGGGGCACTGGTGGAAAGCCGCCCCAGAACGGTGGGTGGCGCGAGCTGGCCGGCGACGAGCTGCGCTGACGTGACCGCCTTCTCGGTCGATGCCGGAGCGCCGATGATCGTCGATGGCCTCGGCGCCGTCGGGATCAGGGTGGCTCGTGAGCTGGCGGGAACCCCGGGCCTGGGGCCCGTGATATTGCGCTCGGCCCATGAGCAACGCCATCAGCTCGCCGTCGAGGCACTGGGGGACCGCGTTCGGCCATGGAGGAAGAGCGACGAGCAGTTGGGTGGCACGGTGATCCTCGCCCGCGAAGCCGAGGCACACCCGGACCTCGTCAGGCGTCATGTCGAGGCCGGTCGAAACGTGGTGTCGTGTGCGGACGACCCTGAGGTTGTACGAGAGCTGATCGAGCTGGATGACTTGGCGAGGGCGTCAGGCTCTGTCCTGGTGGTCGGCGCGGCTTGCTCGCCGGGCCTGTCGTGCCTTCTTGCCAGACACGCGGCCAACAGTCTCGACAGCCTCATCTCGATCAACATCGCGATGGTCGGCGCAGGAGGACCCAGTTGCATCCAACGGAGACAGGACGCCGCGCACAACTTGGCTCCGGTGTGGCGTGACGGGGCGTGGGACACACCCCAGCCCGGGACGAAGTTGGCCTGGTTCCCTGATCCTGTCGGTGCCGTTGACGTGGGTCACGGGTCGCTGGTGGAGCCGCTCCTGTTGCGACGTGGGTTTCCCGAGGCGAAGCTGCTCACGGCATCGACGGCGGTGGGAGGACTCGGAGCCTCGCGCCTGTTGGACAGGGTGAGGCCGTGGCGTCGGGCAACCGCCGAGCCCGTGGGTGCGATTCGGGTCGAGGTGGTCGGAGAGATCGACGGTGAGGAAGCAATGGTGGTCTATGCCGTCGTCGATCGTCTCGCGGTGGCAGCGGCTGCACTTGCCGCAGTGGTGGCGCTCGATGTGGATCGCCTTCCGGCGGGTGTGTTCGCTGTCGGCGAACAGCGGGATCCCCTGCCTTGGCTAGTTGAGTTGGCCCGCCGTGGCATCAAGGCCGCCACCTTCGAGCCGTCGATCTGACCCGCTGATCGAGATTTTCGGTTCAGTTCTCGTCACCGCTTGTCGATTGGACTGGGACAATCGAGCTGGGGTGACGACCTGCTGGGATGGACTTTCTGCCGCAGAAGTCGGCCCGAACGCGCCCACAAGAAAGAAATCCCTCAAGTCCCGCGCGCGGATCTGCCGATGACTCCTTCGTTGATGTGCGACAAGGAGAAATCACCGATGCCCACCACCGAGACATCCCCTCTGACAGCGGACTCGAACCAGCAGGTCCAGACGCGACTGATCGAGGAGCATCTCCCGCTCGTGAACCACATCGTGTTCCAGGTGGCGGTTCATTTCCCCCGTCACGTCGATCGTGACGAACTGGTTCGTGCAGGTGCGCTGGGACTCGTCGAAGCCGCCCGCCGCTTCGACGAGTCGAAGGGAGTGCCGTTCCAACGCTTCGCCGCGCAGCGGATCCGTGGTGCGATCATCGACGCGGTTCGAGCGGCGGACTGGGCACCGCGCTCGGTGCGAAGCCTGGCGCGCAAGCTGGACTCGGTGGAGCAGCGTCTCGCCACCCGCCTCGGTCGTGTGCCGAGCATCTCCGAGATGGCCGAGGAGCTGGGTGTGGCCACGGCGGAGCTCTCCCGCCTTCAGGATCGACTGTTCCGCAGCGTGATCCTCGCGTTCGACCACCTGGTCGCGGAGACCGGCGACGAGGAGCTGACCCTGGTGGACGTCTTGGCGGACAGCAGTGTCGTGGAACCCAGCGCCGAGCTGGAACAACGCGAGCTGCACGCCTACCTCCGTGACGCCATCGCCTTGCTGCCTGAGCGCCAGCGACTGGTGATCGTCGGCTACTTCCTCCAGGAGCGCACAAGCCAGGAACTGGCCAGGTTCCTCGGAGTGACCGAATCGCGCGTGTCGCAGATGCGAACCGAAGCGCTCGAAGCCCTTCGGCGTGGCATTCAGGCGCAGTACGAGGCAGCCGAGGCGGATGAGGTGCCCGTGGGTCGCCAGGCGAAGCGCCGCGCGGGTTACGCGTCGGCGATCGGCGATCGTCGTGAGTTCAGCGACCGGATCTCCCTGGGCCGGGGTCTGGAGGATTCCGCGGTCGTCGAGGCGCTCATGGCTGCGGTGTGAGCCGTCGCCTGGCCTTGTGATCGGGGGTTTCTAGACCGCTGTGGCGGCGAGGAGGTTCGAGAGGGTCCCTGTGTCTCCGAAGACCTCGGCACTGTCGATCCCGCGGCGATTCCACAAGATCAGGAAGAGCTTGGCGCGAGAGGCGCGCACGGCGACATCGCCCTTGTGGTGGCCGTGTTGCCAGGTGAACCCCTCAGGCGAGATCCGCAACAGCCACTCGCCGTCGCCGTCGGTTGCGTGAAGGTGGACCGTTGCGGAGAGGCCTGGTTGCGGCTTGAACCATCGTGCCGACTCCAGTTCGCACCACTCGTCCACCCCGACGACCGCGAGGTCACCATCGATCGGGTCGGGTGATCCGCCGGCGGTCTGGCCATCCCAGCGGTGAAGCACCGTCTCGAGCGTCTGGCGCCGTAGCCACCACCGGAGGTCGGCGTCGCCGGCGAAACCCCAACAAGGCCTGTCCAGATCGGTGGTGCAGAACCGCTCGATGAGAGAGTCGATCCCATCGACGATCCACGAACCGAGGTGGGTTCCCGGACCCGGCCGGGGAGGGAAGTCCGGCCAGTCCGCTGTCGGGGCGGACTCCGTGGCACGACCAGCCCAACGGTGAACCCGCCCGAGGTGAATCAGGAGCTCGCGGAGGTTCCAGCCGGGACAAGTCGGCACCGCCAAGTCCAGATCACCGCCGGCCAGGCTCAACAGCGCTGCGCGGTCCTCGCGCAGCGAACCGATCAGAAGCTCGGTCGACTCGGTCATTGCAGTACCGAGAGCAACTGGTCGTGGATGTGTCCGTTCGTGGCGACGAAACTCCCCTTCCGGGGATCGGCCGACCCGTCGAAGGCCGACCAGCGCCCGCCGGCTTCGGAGATGATCACCTGACAGGGGGCGATGTCCCACAAGTTGATGGTCGGATCGACCATGGCTTCGATACGACCAGTTGCCACGAGCAGGTATCCGTAGCCGTCGCCCCAGGTGCGCATGCCGATTCCGCTGTCATGGACCTTGTCCAGAAGTGAACGGTCCCACCAGTCGTAACCAGAGGTGCTCAGCATCGATCCCTTGATCGTCGCGTGGTGGTTGACGTGGCACGGGACGCCGTTGAACTTGCAGCCCAGCCCTCGGCCGGCTGCGACGACCTCGTCGATGGCCGGGACGTTGATGACACCGATGGCCGGTCCGTGCTCATCCTCCAGATAGAGCAGGTTCGTGTAGAGGCCGACGCCTCGGGTGAAGCTGACCGTGCCGTCGATCGGGTCGATGACCCACTGTCGGCCGCTGGAGCCGATCTTGTCGGCTTCCTCCTCTCCATGTATCCCGTCGTCGGGGAACCGGGCCTCGATGCGCTCACGGATGAAGCGCTCAGCCCGACGGTCGGCGAGGGTCACCGGGGTGCCATCGAGCTTGTGCTCTATGTCAAGCTCCGCGGCGCGGAACATCTCGAGGGTCATGCGGCCGGCTTCCTTGACGATGTCCACGGCGAAGTCGAGCAGCTCGGGGTCGATGGGTGTGCTCACCCGTTCAGTCTGCCGGAAGCTCAACAGGGAGGCGTGCGTGCCGACGGGTTCGCTGTGCAAGGGGAGAGGACCGACATGACCTTCATCACCACCGACTGCCCCGGATGCGGTGAGGTGGAGATCCCGCTGGGGGATGTGACCCTCAGGGTGTGCGAGGACGACGATTCGGCTCGCTGTGCAATCCGCTGTGTCCACTGTGGGGCACGCTTCTCGAAGCGGGTGGAGGACGGCATGAGCCTGCTGCTCGTCGCCGTAGGCGTTGAAGTCGACCCGTGGACCCGGCCCGCTGAGGTCGATGAGCGACCGTTGCACCTCTCGCCGATCGCGCTCGAGGAGATCGAGCAGTTCGTCTCGTCGCTGCGCGCGGCGGACAACCCGCTGAGCCTCCTGCCCAGCCCGGAGTGGCCCGCCGTCTAATTCCGACTTGGTTGGTCGGGATTCCTCGCGTAGCCTGAGGGAATGAGCAACGCGACCGAGGACTCACGACAAGGGCTGTTGAGTTTCCCAGAGGTTGTCAACGAGTATGCGGCTCGTACCGTCGCCACGGGCGTGGTGGTGATGTCCGCGACCTATGTCGTGACCCGCTGGGGCTGGGTGCTGGTGCTATTGGCGTACGGTTTCCTGGCGCGAGTGGCGAGCGGGCCCAGATTCAGCCCGTTGGCCCTGCTGGCAACCCGTGTTATCGTCCCACGCCTGCCCTTTTCGCAACGTTTGACACCCGGGCGGCCGAAGCGCTTCGCGCAGGGCATCGGGGCCACGTTGTCGCTGTCTGCGGTGATCGCCCGTGTGGGGTTCGATGCCGTGGGTGTGTCCCAAACGCTCGTCGGAATGATCTGTGCAGCGGCAACGCTCGAGGCTTCGATCGGTTACTGCTTGGGCTGCACCATCTTCGGTGCGCTGGTGCGTCGGGGTGTGATTCCCGAGTCCGCGTGTGAGGACTGCGCGGACATCTCGCGCCGCTCCGTGGCCGCCTGAGACCAGGCTGCTTGGGGAGCAGGGCCGTCATTAGGGCCCGCCGCGAGTTAGGTCGCGAGGTTTGGGGTGAGGGTGTGGCCTTGGCAGCAGAGGAGTTGGAACCAGCGGACCAGATCGGCGGACCAGCAGACCAGCTTCAGCCATGCCTGGTTGGCGTCGAAGTTGCTGAACGGCATGCGTTCCAACCCGGAGGCTTTGAGTCGGGCGAGGTGGTTCTCGACGTGCGCGTGAGCCCGCATCGACACGTCGAGGGTGACGGCGTCGCCGGGCTGGTCGGTGTAGTGGCCCCAGAAGCGGAAGTCGAGCGACGGGAACAGCGATCGTTGCGCACCGGGGTGGAGTGGTTCGCGTCGGATGATCAGCCGGGTCCCGGGCGGCCAGTCGCCGAGGTCGACGTGTTCGGTCACCTCGCACACCGCCGCGCCTGGCCGCTTGTCGCCGCTGTGGGTGACCGCTGGTGTCCACGCGTCGGTGTTGTACGCGGCTTTTGGAGATCGCAGTGTGCAGCGCGTTGTTGCGGCGAGCTGCGACGGCGAACCCGATGTTGCGTTGCCGACAGCCCCATACGAACCCGCGGGTGCAGCCGGCCGAGTCGGCGCGCACCATCACCGGGCGTTGCACAGTGCTGGGATCGTCGCCGTCGTGGTGACCCGCCGCCACCTCGGCAGGAAGCTGGCCGATCGCGGTGTCCAACACCACCGGCCCGGCTGTCGCTGCGGACCGTTCCCACACGCGTCGCCGAGCCCGAGCCGATCCGCGAACGAGCCGATCGCGTGCAACCCGATATGGGCCACCACACCCGACCCGGACCCCTCGACAGGGACGTTGCGCGTGTTGTTACCGTTCACCCGTCAAGTGCTCCTTCGCTCCGCTCGTCTGGGACTTCGCAATCACCAGAAAAGCACAGCGGACGGGCACTTGTCGCGTCTCAGGACTCTCGCGTCACCTCAACCCGTGCAAGATCAGGGTTAGCCTGACCGTGGTGCAGGTGTCGCCGCGATTGGTCGCCCGGATGGCGGGTTTCGGCACGACCATCTTCGCCGAGATGTCCGCGCTGGCCGCGGCGACCGGCGCGGTGAACCTGGGTCAGGGATTCCCCGACACCGATGGCCCACCCGAGATCATCGAGGCGGCCGTCGCTGCTCTTCGCTCCGGGCACAACCAGTATCCGCCTGGCGACGGCATCGCCGAGCTGCGCGAGGCGATAGCCCAGCACCAGGCGCGTCACTACGGATTGGATCTCGACCCCGGGACTGAAGTGCTGGTCACAACGGGAGCCACCGAGGCCATCGCAGCAGCGGTGCTCGCCCTCGCCGGCCCCGGAGACGAGGTTGTGACCTTCGAGCCCTACTACGACTCGTACGCCGCGACCATCGCCCTGGGTGGAGCGACCCGCCGTGTCGTGCCCCTGGGTGCGCCGTCGGGGCTCATCGACCTAGACCGGGTGGCAGCGGCGATCACCCCCGCGACGCGAGTGCTGTTGTTGAACTCGCCGCACAACCCCACAGGCAAGGTCTTCACCCGAGCAGAGCTGGATGGCCTCGCCGAGCTGTGCATCCGCCACGATCTGGTGGCCATATGTGACGAGGTCTACGAGCACCTCACCTTCGACGGTCATGAGCACATCCCGCTCGCCACCCTGCCGGGAATGGCGGATCGGACATTGAGCGTCTCGTCCGCCGGCAAGACCTACTCGTTCACCGGATGGAAGATCGGTTGGGTGAACGGGCCCGCGGAGCTGGTGTCGGCGGTCCGCACAGTGAAGCAGTTTCTCACCTACGTGTCGGGTGGGCCTTTGCAGCACGCCGTCGCCGCAGCGCTGAGGATGGACGACGATGTCGTGGGCGATCTTCGGCGGGCTCTCGAGTCCAAGCGGGATCGGCTGTGCGACGGGTTGGAGGCGGCCGGCTTCGGGGTCGTCAGACCTCAGGGCACCTACTTCGTCACCGCCGACATCCGTCCTGTCGGCGGGGTCGACGGGTTGGACTTCTGCCGGGAGCTGCCCAGGACGGCGGGCGTGGTGGCGGTTCCCACGCAGGTGTTCTACGACGACGAGGAAGCCGGCCGACCTTTCGTCCGATTCGCGTTCTGCAAACGCGACGACGTGATCGACGACGCGGTGGAGCGCTTGGCGAAGGTGGCCCTCCGGTGAAGGTCGCGGCGCTCCAACACGACGTGGTCTGGGAGGACCGCGAGGCGAACTTCGCTCGCCTCGCGCCACAGATTGCAGCGGCTGTTGCAGCAGGGTCCCGGCTGGTCGTGCTGAGTGAGATGTTCTCGACCGGCTTCAGCCTCGACACCGAGCGCGTGGCCGAGCCGGTCGACGGGCCCAGCGCGGCCTTCCTTGTGGATCAGGCTGGGAAGCACGGCGTCTGGGTGTGCGGCTCGGCGCCGGAGTTGGCCGAGGGCGCCACCTTGCCGCACAACGTGTTGATCCTGGCAGGTCCGAACGGAGTCGTTCATCGGTACCGGAAGATCCATCCGTTCAGCTACGCACGCGAGCACGAGCGCTACGCGGCAGGCGATCGCCTCGTCACCGTGGATGTGGAGGGCCTCAGGGTCAGCCTCTTCGTGTGCTACGACCTGCGTTTCGCGGACGAGTTCTGGGGCCTCGCACCACAGACCGACCTCTTCGTGGTGGTGGCGAACTGGCCCGAATCGCGTCGCCACCATTGGCGCTCCCTGCTGGTGGCCCGAGCCATCGAGAACCAGGCGTATGTGGTGGGTGTCAATCGCGTAGGCGAGGGAGACGGTCTGCGCTACATGGGAGACAGCGCCATCGTCGATCCCCTTGGCGAGTTGTTGGCCGGCGGCGCAGGGGTTGAGGCTCTGATGGTGGCTGAAGTGGACCAGGCACAGGTTGTGGCGGTCCGCGAGCGGTTTCCGTTCCTGGCTGATCGGCGCTGACGCCGAGTCGGCCCGCGGGGTAGGTTCCCCGCGCCATGGATCTCCCCTCCATACTCGAACTCGCCGCACACGGACCCGACGTCTACGTGGGCACCGGCCCGCAGTATCCGTGGGGCGGACTCTATGGCGGCCAGATCCTCGCCCAGGGTCTCCGCGCCGCGAGCCTCACCATCGAGGACGGCTTCGAGGTCCATTCGCTGCGGGCCTACTTCCTGCGCCGTGGTGATCACAAGGAGCCGGTGCGATACGAGGTGGATCGTCTCCGCAACGGTCGGTCGTTCTGCACACGTCGGGTAGTCGCCCGACAGGCGGTGGGCGCGATCCTGAACCTGGAGGCGTCGTTCTCAACCGTCGCGAAGTCGGTGGACCGCCAACTCGTTCCGCCACCGCTGGGGCTTCCCGCCGCGGATGACTTGGAGCGGTCCTCCTGGAGCCCTGCATTCGTGCGGGCCGCCATAGCCGACGAGCTGCTCTGGGATGACAGGAGCGACAACGGACGGGCGGCCGCCTGGATGCGGGTTGCAGGGGATCTCGGCGATGATCCCTCGATGCACGCCGCTGCTCTGGCGTATCTGTCAGACGACATCCCAACCGATGCCGCGTTGCGGGTGCACCCGTTGTGGGAGCTGTCCGAGAGGGAGCGGTGGGAGGCGACCTATTCGGCGAGTCTCGATCACACGATGTGGTTCCACCGACCGTTGCGAGCAGATCGCTGGCATCTCCACGACTTCAGTTGCCTCACGTTCGTAGGTGGTCGAGGCCTTGCGATGGGCCACATCTTCGACGAGGAGGGCTTGCATGTGGCCACGGTGGCCCAAGAGGTACTGATCCGCGACTCCCGTGACCCGCACTGACCGCTCGATCCCACCGCCGAACTGGGCGAGGATCACGACCGTCGCGGTTGGTTGTTTCGCCCAGTTCGAGGGGGTCGGGGTGGACCGGTCAGCCGAGTAGGGCGCGGACGAGTCGATCGCCGATCTCGTCGCCGAGCTCAGCCGGATCGAGCCCGGGCTCGAAGAGATGGCGGATGAAGCCGAGGAACAGCTCGGCGAGCACCACGTCCGCCGCGGCGTCGGGGTCGGTCAGCTCCGGTACCCACGAGTGGACGAACTCGGAGATGCCCGGTAGCACCGTCTTGAGGAACTCGCGTCCGACCGGAAGCGCGCAGCTCTCACCGCGGATCGCCTCGCCGAGCAGCAGCCGCCACACCGATTCCTCCTCCAGCGCGCCACGCCACATCTGGTTGAACAGCTCTCGGAGGCGCTGGGGGGCGGTCGCGCTCGGATCGAAGCGGATCGGCACGATGTTGCGCCTGCCGTAGTTCCGCTCCGCGATCACCGCTTCGAGCAGAGCGTTCTTCGACTCGAAGTAGTGATAGAGCGCGGCAACCCGCACGCCACACGCGTCGGCCAACTGACGCATCGAGGTGCCCGCAGAGCCGCGCTCGGCCATGAGGCCGAGCGCCTCGTCAAGGATTCGCTCGCGAAGCTCAGTGGGCAACGGGACAGGCGCTGTAGTCGGCCGGGACATCCTGGAGGGCCAGGACCAACGTGGAGTCGCCCCGGCCCGGGACGATCCCCTCGGGGACGGTGATGTCGGGCAGGCGCCTGAACAACTCCTGAAAGACGGTCTTGATCTCGGCGCGGGCGAGGTTCGATCCCAGGCAGAAGTGCGCTCCGATCCCGAAACCGAGATGCGGGTTCGGGTCGCGGGTCAGGTCCAGCTCGTCAGGGTTGGTGAATGCCGCCGAATCGCGGTTCGCCGCCCCGTAGAGCATGAGGATTCGATCGCCCTCCTTGAGGGCGGTGTTGTGGAAGGCGTGTGCACGGGTGACGGTCCGGATGAACCCGATCACCGGCGTGACGAACCGGACCAGCTCGTCGGCGGCAAGGTCCATGAAGGCCTCGTCGTCGATGTGATCCAACATGAGCTGCTTCTGCTTCGGGAAGCGCGACAGCGCAGCGAAGCCGCCGGTGATGGCGTTGCGCGTGGTTTCGTTGCCTGCGACCAATAGAACCGTGAGGAAGGCAAGCAACTCGTCGTCTTTGAGTTGCTCGGAGTCGGCCTCGGCCATCTTCGCGAGCTCCTCCTCGCTGACGCCCTGATACGCCTTGAACTCCTTGGTGATGTCACCTGCGTCGAAGGCGCGGGTGAGGATGGAGATGAGGTCGTCCTTGGGATTCCCGCGCTTCTCGGCGATCAGGTCGACGAGGATCGTGCAGTACTCGCCGAAAGCCTCCGCGGCTGCGATCAACTGTGGTGAGTCGGCCTCTACGTGGCCATCACCGGCCATCATGTCGTCGGACCAGCGGTACATGTCGAGGCGCTGCTCGGGGGGCAGGCCCATCAACTCGCAGATGACGATCAACGGCACGTGGATGGCGAAGTCCTCGACGAAGTCGATGTGGCCGCGGTCTGCGATCTGGTCGATGATCTCGTTGGTGAGCTGGCGGATGTGGGGGATGAGCTCGCGAACCCGACGGGGCGTGAATCCCTTGTTGATCAGCCGACGCTGGCGCGTGTGCTCGTCTCCGTCGAGGGTGATGATCGACATGTCGCCGGCGATCTTGGGTCGGACCCCGTACTTGCAGCAGTACAGGTCGTCGTCTCTGCTGATGGCGAACACATCTTCGTGACGGGCGGCGATGTAGAGGTCGTTCTTGGCGTCGTAGTGCAGGTGGTCGAGGGAGCGCAGCCAGTCGAACAGCTCGTATGGATCGTCGAAGACCCGCGGATCACAGAAGTCGGTTTGTGAGAAGTCGGCTGTCCGGGAGGTCTCCGTGGTCGTCATGGCGGGCGAGCGTAGGAGTGAGTGAACGTTCGTTCAAGTCCCCGGCGGCGGAGAGAGGCGTCGAGAATACGCTTGACGAATGGACGCACGGAGCTATCTCGGAAGCGATCCGGCCCTTCGGATGCACGGACCTGAGCGCGTGGGGGCCATCGCCCTGCGGTTGATCGCCGATGCCGGGCGCCGGGTGACCAACGACTTGCCGGCAAAGGTGCTCGATCGGGTTGCAATGGGCCTCGGAGCACCGCAGTTCGAGAGCGATCCAGACGATCCACCGTGGTGCGTCGCAGGCGGCCCTTCGGCGACCATCCATGCCGATCCCTCGAGCTTGGTGGGAGGGCTCCTGTCGCTTTGGATCCAGGCGTTGCATCCGCTGGTGTTGGCGGGGGTGATGGAGCACTCCAAGTTCGAGGAGGATCCCCTGGGGCGCCTCCGGCGCACCGGAGGGTTCGTGGCGACAACGACCTTCGCCCCAGGATCCGAGGCCCAGGCTGCGGTCGATCTTGTCAACCACGTTCACTCGCGGATCCGCGGCGTGGCACCTGACGGTCGGCCGTACTCGGCCCAGGACCCCGACAAGATCGACTGGGTCCACTGCGCGCTCCTCTTGGGAATGGGCCGGTGCTGGCTGCGCTACGGGCGTCGGCCCGATCCCGACCTGCTGGACGGGTACGTGGCGGAACAGGCGCGTGTGGCGATCGAGCTCGGTGACTTGGAACCACCCCATAGCTGGGCTGAGTTGATCGACCACGTCGAAGCGCATCGCCCGACCCTCGTGGTGAACGCGCAGACACGGTTCATGGACAGGTGGTTGTGGACCCCGACCCTGAAAGGCCCGGCACGTCTCTTGCTGCCGACGCATCAGGCCCTGCACTCCGCGGCGCTCGCGGCGGCGCCGGATTGGGCGCATGAGCTGTACGGCAACCGCCGGTTCCTTCCGGCGCGCTACGCGGGTGGTGCCCTGGCGGTCGGAGCCGGCGCCCTGTTCGTCAGGTGAGCGAAGGGCGCTGGGACGCGAAGTAGCGGAGCCTGAGATCGACCACCGAACGATCCTCACCCCGTGCAACCTGGTGCCGTACGTGTCCGCGGCCGGCGATGTCCTCGTCCTCGTGCAGCATCAGAGACCACCACCGGGTGGCGGTCGCCTTCCAGCGCCATGATCCGACCGGCACGAAGATCTCGCGAACCCAGTCGTCTGTCACGTAGAGGAGCGACTCGATGGGCGTGGCGGCCGTGATGGTTTCGGAGAGGTACTCCGCGGCGACGATGATCCGGTCGAAGCCGGTCTTGATGCACATCGGAGTGAAGGGGGAATGGCGAGCTTCGGCGTGAAGCGCCATCGCGCACGCGTTGCAGTCGCAGATCCACGTCCCTTCGTCGAAGGGCCGCTCCGGCTGCTCGTGAGGCAGCCAGGGTTTGATGTAGTCCCCACCTTCCGCCGTCGCCATGTCTCCCGCTCTCCCGTCGCCTTGTGTGTGGTGGTGGGGAAGGAGGCCGATGGTAGAACCCGGCGTTCGCCGCGGTCCCATGGACCGGAAGGATTGCCCAGACTGCGGGGCGACATCACCCACGCGGGTTCAAATCGGACGTCCCGGTGCCGATGGGACCGCATGACGCTGCGCAACGTTCTGCTCGACCTGTCCCCACCGGTGGATGTGGCGCTGGATGGACATGTGAGCTGTCTCCAGGCGGACGGGGAGATCGCCCGACGCCTGACGGAGGTCCTCAGCGACGCGGGATGGGTTGTGTGCGAAGTAGAGGACATCCCCGGAAGTTGCTTCGCGGAACGCCTCGCCACCGCGCGTCGAGGTGCGCTGCTGTGCGTGGACGTGGCGAAGGCGCTCCGCGACGACGTATCCCGACAGCTCGAAGCCACCGGTGTAGAGGCGGAGGATTGTCGCGTGGCGATCCGTCGACACGAAGAGCAACTCGATGCGGTCGCCGAGCTACGTGACCTCATCATCGACGAACTCGGCCGCGGAGCGGTTCCGCGGGCCGACGCCCCGGGTCGATGGGAGGGGATCTGGATCGCGGCGGACCGGATGGGCTTGGGTGCTTCCGCCACAGAGGTGCGTAGCTGGTTGGCCGAGGCTGCTGCTGGAAGAGCGCCACTTCATCCGGTGGCGGCCGAGTTGATCGCCGAGAGCCAAGGGATCGAACGGCTGTGGGAGGCGGCAGGCAGCGGCGACTTCGGCGCGACCGAGGCGGTTGCCCGGGCGCGGTCTGTGGTGGAGGGCCTACGCGCGTGGGTCGCAGAGTTGGAGGAGCGCGCCGAGCACGGGTTTGATGAGGAGCTGATCGCCGCGATCGATGCGGCTCATGCGCTGCGGGCCGACGCGGACGACCGCCAAGACCGATCAGGTGTCGCGCGGGCGGATGAAGCCCGGCTCCTCGACCTGTACGGCTTCGCCAATTACCCGGACTTCCAGATCTCGCACTCCACCGGCAGGTTGGCGGAGCACGTCTCATCGGTGTTGCCGACGATCGTCGCCCGACTGGATGAGGCCACCGAGCATCTGGCGGCAACGATGGACCACAGCGAGAAGGCGGGGCGCATCATCGCGGCAGATCGCGAGCGGTTGTCTGGACGAATCGAGGAGTTCGCGGGCGGAGTAGCACTCGAGGACCTCGTCGCAGCACCCCCTGCGGCCGATGCCATGGCCCAGCAGTGTGGCGAGCTAACCGACCAACTCCTCGCAGAGTCGGCCCGGTTGGAGTCACGACTCGAAGCCCTCGGGGAGACCGCCGGCGAACTGGAGGTTGAATTGGTCACGCGGGAGGCAGAGGTGGCTTCCGCCGAGCGACTCCTCGTCGAGCTGGATCGTGCAGGCCAGGACCTTTCGGCTCGCCGGGTCGCCGAGGTGGAGCGTCTTGAGGCGCTGCTCAGTGACGAGTCGACACCGGGCGTCGTCCTTCAGGCCAAGGCCGATCAGCTCGACGGTGATGCCGTCTGGGATGTCATCGAAGCGGCGGTCGGTCAGGTGGTGGTGGTGAGCCCCGAGGAGATTCCCGGTCGCCCCACGCTCCGACTGGGTGGCTGAGCTGCCTCGACGGGCGGCAGAGGAGGATCTCGGTCGTCGTCAGGCCCTCGCGCCGATACAACCGTGGACGCAGGTGAACTCGAAGCCCGCCGATCCCGCCGTCCCGTCACAACACCAGGCGGTGGTGGACGCGTCCAGAACCGCCGAGATCAGCGGGTCGAGCGGCGCGATCGCTCGCACCTGCTCCACCTGCCCGCTCACTTGAAGGCGACCCTCCCCGCTGCTGATCTCGACGGTGATCGCCTGACGGGGCTCGGCTGCTCGGATCAGCACTGAAGCCAACTCGTCGACCGCCGCGCGAGCCGACTCGACTTCCTCGATGTCGAAGCCGAGATCGGCGGCGAGGCTGGAAATCGCGACGCGCAACACGCGGAGGAAGCTGTGCTCGGCGGGGACTTCTATCGTCACCACGTCGGACCTGGTCAACATGTTCATCGCGCACCTCCCAGATGAAGCGGTGACGTTCTATCGGCACGTTCCGGCCGGTGGTGGAGCGCGTCCGCGCTCAAGATCGCGAGCGCGATCCACACCAGTCCGAACCCGATCCAGCGTTCCGTCGAAAGCCGCTCTCCCAACACGAGCACGCCGCAGAGGAACTGACCCACAGGGGTCAGGTACTGCAACAGGCCCAACAGGCTCAGGGGTATTCGACGAGCCGCGGCGGCGAACAGGACCAGGGGAACCGTGGTCACCGGCCCGGCGAGCAACAACAGGCCGGTGACGGAACCTCCGGCGTGAATGAACGTGGCCGTCCCGTTCACCTCCAGAACCACGGCCGTCCCGAGTGCGAAGGGCGCCAGCAGCACGGTCTCCCCGAGCAGGGAGTCGGTCGCCCCGAGTGGTACGGACTTCTTCAGGTACCCGTAGCCGGCGAAGCTCATCGCCAGGACCAACGACACCAACGGCGGCCGACCGTAGGCGAAGGTGAGCACCACCACCGCCGTTCCGGCCACCGAAACCGCTGCCCACTGCGTTCGACGGAGCCGCTCACCCAGGGCTCCAACTCCGAGACCTACTGTGACGAGCGGGTTGATGAAGTAGCCCAACGCCGCCTCCACTACGTGGCCGTGGTTCACGGCCCAGATGTAGACGAGCCAGTTGAGCGCGATGAGAGCGGCTGCTGCGGCGAGGCGGCGCAGCAACGCCGGGCTCGGTCTCGGGGAACTCCGGGTGCCACGGCGGCGGGTGATCGCGCTCAGCGCAGCGGTGACCACCAGCGACCACAGCACCCGATGCGCCAGGATCTCGATGGCGGAGACGCCGTCGAGTTGGTGGAAGTACAGAGGGAACAGTCCCCACATGCCGTAGGCGACGACGCCGGCCAGGACTCCGTTTCTCGGTTCGTCAACAGGGGCTGCGGGTACGCGGTTCGCGGCGGGCACCCACCGAGGCTAGGGACTCAGCACCTTCCGCTTCGTCCGAAGTCCTGAGTCCAGTAGAGGGTGCCGTTGGTCGCGGTCGCCCGACCCAGGCCGACGTGGGTGTAGCCGGCGTTGAGGATGTTGGCGCGGTGTCCGGGCGAGCTCATCCATCCTGCCATGACGCTCTCGACGCTCCCGTAGCCATACGCAACGTTCTCTCCCAGCGCCATCCACCCGCTGTAGCCGGCGCGTTCGGCCCTGGTCACCATGGTTGATCCGTCCGAGCCGCTATGGGTCATGTTGTTGTGCGCGGCCTGGTCGTTGCTGTGCGCAATGGCCGCGGAGCGCAGGGTCCCACACGCCGTGAGAGCCCCGAGCCCCGAGGAAGCTCGATGCGCGTTGATGCGACCCAGCATGTCGAGTTCCCACGAGGGCGCCGGTGCGGGCGGCGGCGCGGGAGTAGGTGCAGGGGCCGGCGTGGGTGGTGGAGCCGGGGGCAGTGGCGTCCCGGGGGCGAGAGGCACACAGCCGATCGCGCCGAGGGACGCAAGTAGGAGGAATGGGATCAGTCCACGCCGAGCCATTCACTTCCATCGGCCACCCGGTACGGGTGCCTTGAGAGCATTCGCTCAGGTCCGCTCCTCGATTGCACGTTCGAGTGCGCGTAGTGGGGTCTGAACCCAGTCTGGGCGGTGATCGATCTCGTAGCGGATCTCATACGCGGCCTTGTTGATGAGGCAGCACTCGAGGAGGAGCCGTCGCATCCCCGGATCTCGGGGCAACAGGGCGTCGACGCCGGGGTTGGCTACATAGCCGGCCAGGAAGTGGCGACCTGTCTCCGCCCCCCACCAATCCGCCCAGGCAGCCAGGTGCGGTTCAGCAAGACCACGTTCCGCCTGGATCTGCACACCCGTCTGTGCCGCGTAGTCGTAGCTCCGCAGCATGCCTGCCACGTCGACCAACGGTGTTCGCTTGATCCGTCGCTCGCCGATGGACCGCAGCGGTTCGCCCTCGAAGTCGATGATCCTGTGGTCGGTTCCCGAGACCAGCACCTGGCCCAGGTGCAGGTCGCCGTGGATCCGGATGCGCGCCCCGTCGAGAGGCTGGTCGCGAAGGAGCTTCAGGACGTCGAGGAGCCGTTGCTCACCCGCTACCACCTCTCCGATGCGCGCCGCGAGATCTTCGGGCCCACGATGGCGCAGGGGCTTCAGCTCCCGAACCGCCCGACGTAGCTGAGTGCGGAACTCCTGGGCCAGTGCCTTTCGGCTCAGCTCGCCCCAGCTCTCCGAGCCCAACAACGGGTCGGCGGCGAGAACGCAGTGCAGCTCCGCGACGCGCACTCCCAGGTCGTAGGCGGCCAATGCGTGCGCACCGAGGCCGTCACCGTCGAATAGGTCGTCGTCGTCGATCGGGTCGAACCAGTCCTTGGGGGGCGGCGGAGTGCTGCCTGCGGGCATCCGTTCCAGGAAGCGACCCACCTCGTTGAGCGCGTGCCCCCAGGCATCGTCGTCGTGGGGCACCAGCCGGGTCGCGATCAGCGCCGTGCTCGTGGCGGAATCCGACGAGTTGGAGCCTCGATCCAGCGTCGCCCAGCCCAGCAGCTCCGCGTGGTGGGGGAAACGGGCGCGACGCAACACGTTGCCCAGCTCCACCTCGGGGCTCTCGCCGTCATCGACGTGGCGGACGATCTTCAGGACGGCTTCGCCCACGACGGCACCTGAGTTCGATTGGTCACGTCTGCTGAGCGTTATCGACGAACTGTCTCCGAGTGCCTCGCGCAGAGCGGGAACCGCCGTGGCCTCGAGTCTTGGGAATTGCGTGCGGGATCGTTGCCGTGAGCGCAGGACCGAGACGAGATCAGCGACACCTTCGACTGCTGAAGCCGCGTCGACGATCGCCCAACGATCATCGACCAACGCGATGACCGAACGGTCGTCGGCAACATCTGCGACGGAGATGAGGGTCACGGGAAGCTGGTACTCGTCGGTCGAGCCGTTCGACGCGGTCGTCTTGACGACGAGAAGGAGGGTGTGCTCACCGCAGGGCACCGAGGCACTCACGGTGAGCGCCCGCAGCCCCTGCCCATGGCCTCGGTACCAACGCGCACGCGTGAGGTAGTGCTCGATGGCGCGGCGCATCTCGGGTGAGGGATCCGACACGATGCGGGGCCAGACGCCTGCCAGCTTCGGCGGCGACACGTCGATTTCGTGGCCTACCTCGTCAACGGGGGCTTCGATGGTGAACCAGAAGAAGCCGTACGGTGCGAGCGTGAGGTGCCAAGCGGTTCCGTCGAGGGTTCCGAACACGGTCTGGCCGAACACCTCGCGGACGGTGGCACCAGCCCAGCGGGAGAGGTCGAGCTCAACCCGCTGCGCGAGCCGCGAGAGGTTGGCCACAACCAGGAACGGCGCCTCGCCATCGACGGAACGGACGAAGGCGAGCGCATGGGGGTTGTCGGGCTCGAGGAACTCGATGTCGCCCCGCCCGAGTGCAACATGGCGCTTCCGAAGGGCGATGAGCTGGATGGTCGACCACAGCTGCGAGGTGCGGTCCTCCATCTGGGTCGCCACGTTGGTGGTGGCGTAGTGATAGCGGCTCTCGGTGATGACCGGCAGGTAGAGGCGGTGTGGGCTTGCCGATGAGAACCCGGCGTTGCGGTCGGGGCTCCATTGCATCGGGGTTCGCACCCCGTCACGGTCGCCCAGGTAGACGTTGTCGCCCATGCCCAATTCGTCGCCGTAGTAGAGCACCGGCGTTCCGGGCAACGAGAAGAGCAAGGCCTGGAGCAGTTCGATCTTGCGCCGGTCACCGTCGAGGAGCGGGGCGAGGCGCCGGCGGATCCCCAGGTTCAGGCGCATCTGGGGGTCGTGCGCGAACGCGCGGTACATGACGTCGCGTTCCTCGTCGGTGACCATCTCGAGGGTCAGCTCGTCGTGGTTGCGGAGGAAGGTCGCCCACTGGCAGCCGTCTGGCAACTCGGGCGTCTGTTCGAGGATGTCGATGATCGGGAAGCGCTGCTCGGTGTGCAACGCCATGAACAGCCGTGGCATGAGCGGGAAGTGGAAGTTCATGTGGCACTCGTCGCCGTCACCGAAGTACGCGGCGGCGTCCTGGGGCCATTGGTTGGCCTCTGCCAGCAGCATGCGATCCTCGTAGTTGGAATCCACGTGGGTGCGGAGACGGCGGAGGAATGCGTGGGTCTCGGGCAGGTTCTCGCAGATGGTCCCCTCGCGTTCGAACAGGTAGGGCACGGCATCGAGGCGCAGCCCGTCAACCCCGAGGTCGAACCAGTAGTCGACGACCCGTAGAAGGGCGTCACCCACGTCGGGGTTGTCGAAGTTGAGGTCGGGTTGGTGGTGGAAGAAGCGGTGCCAGTAGTACGCACCGGCCACCGGGTCCCAGGTCCAGTTCGAGGTCTCGGTGTCGGAGAAGATGATGCGGGCGTCCCCGTAGCGTGTGGGATCGTCGTTCCAGACGTAGAAGTCGCGCCAGCGGCTGCCGGGAGCGGCGCGCCTGGCCCGCTGGAACCACGGGTGTTGGTCCGACGTGTGGTTCAGAACGAGCTCGGTTATCACCCGAATGCCGCGGGAATGCGCGGCGCGCAGGAAGCGTCGGAAACCTGCGAGGTTCCCGTAGGCGGGGTTGACGGAGCGGAAGTCGGCGATGTCGTAGCCGTCGTCGCGTCCGGGGGAGGGGTAGAACGGCAGCAGCCAGACCGCGGTCACGCCCAGCTCGTCGAAGTAGTCGATTCGTTCCGTGAGACCGGCGAAGTCACCGATCCCGTCGCCGTTGCCGTCGGCGAAGGCCCGGACGTGGCATTCGTAGATGACGCCGTCGCGGTACCAGTTCGGGTCTGGCAGCAGGCTGGACTCGGTCACGGATTCGGGCCTCTTCTCGGAAGGTGTTGTGCGCGGTGGGCTCGTGTCGCCACCAAGTGTTACGGCGCAACGAAGCCGATTGGTCGATGGCCGGCCACCAAGAACCCGAATCGACCCACATGGAGCTGACAGGATCGGGGTTCGATGGAGGAGATATGGCCCGGTTCGCCCACTCCGCTGGGTGCGAGCTTCGATGGTCGCGGCACGAACTTCTCCATCTTCTCTTCCGTGGCCCAGCGGGTCGAGTTGTGCCTGTTCGACGAGAGCGGCGACGAGACCCGTGTCGAGGTCGAAGAGGTGGACGCCCACCACTGGCACGTCCACCTTCCGGGTGTCGGACCGGGAACCAACTACGGATACCGCGTCCATGGTCGGTGGGATCCCTCAGCGGGGCTCTGGTGCAATCCGGCCAAGCTCCTTTTGGACCCCTACGCTCGGGCGATCGCGGGTGACGTGGAGTGGGGGCCGGCCTGTTTCGGATACCGCTTCGAGGACCCCGATGAGCCGGAGCCGACCGACTCGGCCCCCGCGGTGCCGCGCTCTGTTGTGGTGAACCCGTGGTTCGACTGGTCAGGTGACCGCCGGCCGAACCGCCCGATGGACGAGACGGTGATCTACGAACTGCACGTGAAGGGTATGACCGCCTCCCATCCCGACATCCCCGAGTCGCGGCGCGGTACGTATTCAGGACTCGGCCATCCGGCCGTCGTCGAGCATCTCGTCGGCCTGGGGGTCACCGCGGTCGAGCTACAGCCCGTCCATCACTTCGTCCACGACGCACATCTGGTCGAGCGGGGCCTGTCGAACTACTGGGGCTACAACTCGATCGGGTACTTCGCGCCCCACAGCGGGTACTCGTCGGCACCCGGCGCCGAGGGCGCCGTTGCGGAGTTCAAGGAGATGGTCCTGGCGCTGCACGAGGCGGGCCTCGAGGTGATCCTCGACGTCGTTTACAACCACACCGGCGAAGGCAACCACCTGGGGCCGACCCTGTCGATGCGTGGCATCGACAACCCTGCGTACTACCGGCTCTTCGACGACGACCCCCGTTGCTACCTCGACTTCACCGGCACGGGGAACTCCATGAACATGCGCCATCCCCACGTGTTGCAGCTCATCATGGACTCGCTGCGCTACTGGGTCTCGGAGATGCACGTCGATGGGTTCCGCTTCGATCTGGCGGCGACGCTTGCCCGGGAGCTGTACGAGGTGGACCGTCTCTCCGCCTTCCTCGACCTCATCCAACAGGATCCGGTGCTGAGCGAGGTCAAGCTCATCGCGGAGCCGTGGGACGTGGGCGAAGGCGGATATCAGGTGGGCAACTTCCCGCCCTATTGGAGCGAGTGGAACGGCAAGTACCGCGACACGGTTCGCTCGCTGTGGTCTGGAACCCGCGGCATCGTCGGCGAGACGGCCACCCGTTGGGCGGGATCGTCGGACCTCTACAGGGAGGACCGTGGGAGCCCGACTTGCAGTGTGAACTTCGTGACGGCGCATGACGGCTTCACCCTCAGCGACCTCGTGACCTACGACCACAAGCACAACGAGGCCAACGGTGAGGAGAACCGTGACGGCACCGACGACAACCGGAGCTGGAACTGCGGAGTCGAGGGTCCGACCGAAGTCCCGGAGGTGTTGGCGCTGCGCGACCGGCAGGTGCGCAACCTGCTTGCGACTCTGCTGCTCTCCGAGGGTGTCCCGATGTTGTCGATGGGTGACGAGATGCGCCGCACCCAGGGTGGCAACAACAACGCCTACTGCCAGGACTCGCAGCTGACCTGGATGGATTGGGACCTGGCTGACGAACACCCGGACCTGATCGCATTCGTGCGGCGGCTGACCGCTATCCGTGCAGAGCACCCGGCACTTCGTCGCCGTCGTTGGCTGCGGGGACCCGAGGAGCCCGACGGGGGCGACGTGTCGTGGTGGCGACCCGACGGGCAGCCGATGTCGGAGGACCACTGGTGGGACCCCGATGGTGTACACCTCGGCATCATGTTGGACGGAGCGTCGATACGGGAACGCAGTCGTCGCGGCCAACCGATCACCGACGATCGCCTTCTGTTGCTCATCGATGCCGGCGACGAGCCCACTGGCTGGACGTTGCCGAACGACGGAATCGTGCGGCGTTGGGAGGTGCTCCTAGACACGGGAGTCCCGTCGGAGGAGCCCACAGGAGTGGTCGATTCGGTCTTCTGGACCGACGGTCGACGTGTGGTGCTCCTGAGGGCCGTCGAAAGCTGATCGACCCCCTTTTCGTGGGCCGTCGGTGGTCCTAGCCTGCGGGGCGTGGCGGGTGACCGCGAACGCGACGGGGGTGACGATCCCCTCGATCTGGTGCAGCTCGACGACGCCTTCGTCCGTGCCGCAACGGTGATCGAGCTCTCCGCGGCCGAGCGCGTCGGGCTGGCCGGGTCGCCTCTGTCGGTGGGCGCGAGATCATCGACACCTCCCGATGCCTCTTGGCGTGACCGGTGGATCCGGCGGCGAGAGCGGCGCCTGAGATGGGTCGCGTTGCTGGCGCTGGGGGCGCTGTTGGGTTCCGCGGTGTGGATGGTTCTGAGCATCTCGTTCGGGCAACGAGCGAGGACCGACGCCTGGACCGATCTCCACTGGGTCATGCCGGTTCCGCTCGACGACCAGCCGGTTGCGTCCTCCGAACGCAACCGGCAGCGACTGTTGGACGCGGTTGTGCCACCGAAGGGAAGCGGTGGCTACGAGATAGATCAGTTGCAGTTGGACGGCTTGACACCCGTCGGCTTCGATCCGTGCCGCCAGCTCCGCTGGGCCGTTGGCGGAGCGTCAACGGTCCCCGGAGCCGAGCGCCTGGTGGCGGCGGCGTTCGAGGACCTGACCGCAGCGACGGGTCTGTTGTTCGTTCCCGAGGGCTCCGATGACCGAGCACCGGACACTGCCCGGGATCCACTTCAACCCGAAGGGTGGACAGACAGGTGGGCACCGGTTCTGGTGTCGTGGTCCAGCGCCGAGGAGGTCGCGGCGCTCAAGGGGCCGGTGGCGGCGGTGAGCGTCTCGAACCTGGTCGAGGTTGCCGGCGAACGCCGGCTGACCAGCGGATCGGTGATCCTCGACGCCGAGCAACTGGCTGCGATGCCCACCCGGGCGGCGCGGCGGCGGGTGGTCCTACATGCACTGGGGCATCTCGTGGGCCTCGACGACGTGGCTGACAGCGATCAGTTGATGTACCCGGGCGCGACGGGTTCGACGGAGTTGGGAAGCGGCGACCGGCGTGGGTTGGCGTTGCTGGGCGACGGGGCGTGCGCAGGTTCTTGACAGCCGGGTGAGTTGCTGGTGAGGGCGTAGCTCAGCCGACGGGTTCCTCGTCGACCTTGATGTCGAACTTCGCGTCGTCGCCCTCGACGGAGGTGATCTTCATCTCGAGCCCGTAGGTCACGTCGTCGGCGGTCAGGGTGCAACGCATGGTCTCGCCCACCTTGGCGTCGATGTCGCTCGGGCAGGTCACCTTGTCGGGCTTGCGGCCGACCTGCTTCTCGAGCGCTGCCGAGATCTGCTTCTCCGCTTCGGACTGCGACATCGTCGCCTGTCCGGAACACGCGGCGACGGCGACGACGATCGTGGTCACGATCGGAGTGAGACGAGGGCGATGTTGGCGCATTGTGCTGACCCCACTTCATCCGGGTGGCACCACAGCGTTGCACGGGAACAACCGGGCACGGTGGACCGTTAGATTGTTCGAATTCACACGAATTGTGAGAGGTGGACATGCCTGCCGTCACTGCGGATCCACTGACCCTTCCACGAATAGAGGCCGACCCCGACACTGTGGTGCGGTCCGTCAAGAGCATCACTACGGCGCCGGCGGGCTTCGAGGGCGAGGGATTCCCGGTGCGCCGAGCATTCGCCGGCGTCGCGCCAGCCGAGCTGGATCCGTTCATCCACATGGACCAGATGGGTGAGATCGATTACGCACCGGGTGAACCCAAGGGCACACCGTGGCACCCCCACCGTGGTTTCGAGACCGTCACCTACATGCTCGACGGCACGTTCCTGCACCAGGACTCCCACGGCGGCGGGGGCGTGATCCAGGGTGGGGGAACTCAGTGGATGACCGCGGGAGCGGGCATCCTCCACATCGAGACACCGCCCGAGGCGCTGGTGGTATCAGGGGGTCTCTTCCACGGTGTCCAGCTCTGGGTGAACCTTCCGGCTGCCGACAAGATGATCGCCCCGCGCTACCAGAACCTGGTGGGTGATTCGATCACCCTGGTCGCGTCTCCAGACGGTGGCGCGCTGTTGCGAGTCATCGCGGGGGAGGTGGGGGGCCATCGTGGACCGGGCGCCACGCACACGCCGATCGCGGTCCTGCACGCAACGGTGGCGGCGAGGGCGCAGGTGACCGTGCCGTGGCCCGTCGAGTTCAACGCCTTGGGCTACGTGTTGGCGGGCACGGGCAGCGTGGGGCGCCACGGCGCACCTGTCGACACAGGACAGCTCGTGGTGTTCGGCCCTGGTCAGGCGATGACGTTGAGGGGAGGCGCGCGGCCGCTCGATGTTCTCCTCCTCGGTGGCACACCTCTACGTGAGCCAGTGGTGGCCCACGGCCCCTTCGTGATGAACACCCGAAGCCAGATCATCGAGGCCATGGAGGACTACCAGGCGGGGCGCCTCGGCGTGGTCCCCGAGGGAGCGATCCAGCCGTACCGGATGTCGTGAGCCGACCGCCCTCGACTTACGCCTCGATGGAGCGTTGGTAGGCGCGCACCGCCAAGGGCGCGCAGAGGAACACGATCAACCCAACCCATATCCAGGTGTAGGCCACGGGGTGGTGCATGGGCCACGGATCGTCGGGTTGGGCGACGCTGGTGGGGTTCCCGAACAGCCCGCGGAGACCGTCGGAGAGGGTGGTGGTCGGGTTCCAGGCCGCGACCGTTTGCAGCAGGGACGGCATGGAGTTGAGTGGAACGAACGTCGACGCCACGAACGTGATGGGGAACAGAGCCGCGAAGGCGATGCCCGTCACCCCTTCAGGAGTCTTCACCACGCTGCCCAACAACACGCCGATCCAGATCATGGCGAACGCGAACGCGAAGGTGAGCCCGTAAGCGGCGAGGGTGTCGAGCGCGCTGCCCCGGATTCGCCAACCGACGATGTAGCCCGTGATCGACATCAGCGCGATCGGAAGGGCCGCTTTGATCAGGTTGGCCACGGCGTGACCGCCGAGCACCGCGCCCCGGGCGATGGGTAGCGATCGGAAGCGGTCGACCGCCTGGTTCTTGCGGTCGTTGGCGATGCTCATGGCCACACCGAAAGCGCTGAACACGATCGTCTGGGCGATGATGCCGCCCATGAGGAACTCCCGGTACTGCTGGGCGGTACCGCTTCCTCCCACCTTGATCGCCCCACCGAACACGTAGGCGAAGAGCACCACGAACATGATGGGTTGGATCGTCGCGTCGCTGAGCTGCTCGGGTTGACGCTTCATGTGGATCAGCCCGCGACGAGCGATGACCCAGATGTCGTGTAGGACGCCCCGGGGTGGATGTGGTCCGGTGGGTCGGTCCGTGCCGAGTCCCGGCTCGTCGACCGATGCACGAGCTGTCATGAGGGGACCGTCTCCTTGTTCGGTGCCTTCTCGGCATCTGTGACGGCGGGAGCGCCGGTGAGGGTGAGGAACACCTCGTCGAGGGTGGGCTGTCGCAGGCTGAGATCCTCGACCTCGATGCCGGCCTGAGACAGAGCGTTGGCGACTTCGGCCAAGCCAACGACACCTTGGACCGTCGGCGCCGTGGCCGTGCGCGCCGAGCGGTCGATGGTCGCGGTCGTGCCTGTGACTCCACTGAGTAGATCGCCGACGGTGGCGAGCTCGTCGGGTCGCGACACCGTGACTCCGATGTTGTCACCACCGACCTGGCGTTTCAGGCTCCGGGCATCCCCGTGGGCGATGACACGGCCGTGGTCCACTACCACGATGTCGTCCGCCAGCCGGTCGGCCTCCTCGAGGTACTGGGTGGTGAGCAGGATCGACACGCCGTGGCCGACCAGAGTCTCGAGGACCTCCCACAGGTCGTTGCGGGCGCGTGGGTCGAGGCCGGTGGTGGGTTCGTCGAGGAACAGGACCTCGGGCCGTGCAACCAGCGTTGCGGCAAGGTCGAGCCGTCGGCGCATCCCCCCCGAGTACGAGCCCGCCGTAGCGTTGGAGGCGTCGGTCAGATCGAACTCGTGGAGTAGCTCCGTGGCCCGTGCGCGGGCATCGGCCCGTGACATCTGGTGAAGTTCACCGATCATCACCAGGTTCTGGACGCCGGTGAGGAGCGGGTCGACGGTTGCATCCTGCGCGGCCAGCCCTATGCGTCGTCGCACCTCCGGGCCATGCTCGACGATGTCGAAGCCCGCGACGGTCGCCCTGCCCGCGTCGGGGCTCGTGAGGGTGGTGAGGATCCGAACCGCCGTCGTCTTGCCGGCCCCGTTGGGTCCCAGCAACGCGGTGACCGACCCGGTCGGCACCGTCAGGTCCACGCCTGCCAGTGCCACCTTCTGGTCGTATCGCTTCAGGAGGCCGACGGCTTCTACGGCATTGGACGCTGTCATCGGGCAGGCTCCTCGGGGTGTGCGGCCTGGAAAAACCAACAACCGGGGAGTGCCTCGCCATTCCCGTACGAGCGCTCCCCGGCTGTTGAGTTTCGTGGTGGCGCCGTGAGGGACGCCACTGGTTATCCGATCACGACCCCGCGGTGACCTCCACGTCGTCGATGTCCACATGGCGGTTTCCGGTGTTGGAGCCGCTGCGGACGTTCGAGATGAACAGCTGGCCCGAAGCAGTGACCGACGAGTCGGTTACCGTCGAGGTCCAGGCGGCGGGCTCGGTGGCGCCGTCCGTCCAGATCTTGAACTGGATCGTGGAGCCCACCACCCGGAGGCGGAGCCACTGCTTCTGCGAGCCGGTCACCTGGGCACCCGTCACGCTCTGGAGCGTGGTGGTCGTGCCGTTTGCGACCCGCTTGATCTGGACATCACCGGAGTCGGAGCGCAGCTCCAGGCCGTAGCCGTTGCGGGGACGGTAGGAGTTCAACCAGCCACCCGAGCCCCGGGTGTAGACGTTGAGATAGGCGCGGGCACCGCCGGCGTTCCATTGGTAGGACATCAACGTGTCGGTGTCGCCTTGTGCGGCGAGGCCGCTGAGCTGCGCCCGGGCGTAGGCACCGGAGGTGTTGTTGAACGCAAGGCGTCCCGCATCGGACTGGATGGTGGCCGAGCCGTTCGCGCTGGTGGTGGTCCAAGAGGGGCCCCAGCCGGCGCCGTTCACACCAGCGAAGAGATCGGAGAAGAGCGACCCGCCGCCGCCGGCGAGAGTGGTTACGGGCAGTCCGGCCGAAGCCGCACTGAAGTTGCCCGCAGCATCTCGAGCCCGCACCGTGTAGGTGTAGAGGGTCGACGGGGCCAGGCCATTGTCGACATAGCCCGTCGTGGCGACGGTGCCCACGGCTGTTCCGTTGCGCAGCACTTCGTACCCGGTGACACCGGTGTTGTCGGTGGACGCAGTCCACGACAGGGTCACGCTGTTGGAGCCCACTGAGGGCGCGTCGAGCCCGGCGGGCACCGATGGCGCCTCGGTGTCTGCCGGAGGCGTCGCTCCGCCGTTGGTGGTCACCAGCACGTCATCGACATCCACATGGCGGTTGCCGCTGTTGGAGCCACTGCGACGGTTCGTGATGAAGAGTTGGCCAGGGGTGGTGACCGACGTGTCGGTGACCGTGGCACGCCAAGCCGAGGGTTCGGTGGTGCCGTCGCTCCAGATCTTGAACTGGATCGTGGAGCCGACGACACGGAGGCGCAGCCACTGCTTCTGAGTGCCGGTCACCTGGGCGCCCGAGACGCTCTGGAGCGTGGTGACGGTGCCGTTGACGACACGCCGAAGCGTGACGGTGCCGGAGTCGGAGCGCAGCTCGACGCCGTAGCCGGTCCTTGGGCGGTCGGTGTTCGCCCAACCGCCTGAACCTCTGGCGTAGACGTTGAAGTAGGCGCGTGATCCGGCCCCGCTCCACTGGTACGACATCAGGGTGTCGGTGTCGCCTCGGGCGGCAAGTCCGGTTAGCTGTGCCCGGGCGTAGGCGCCCGAGGTGTTGTTGAACGCCAGGCGTCCTGCACCCGACTGGATCGTTGCCGAGCCGTTGGCGCTGGTCGTGGTCCAGCTGGGCCCCCAGCCGGCACCGTTTGCACCGGCGAAGGAATCCGAGAACAACGACGGGGCATACCCCGGGGGGGTGGTCTCGGTCACGACGTTCGACGGAGCACCCACGTTGCCCTCGGCGTCGAAGGCCTTCACCGAGTAGTCGTAGGTGTTGGGTCCTGTGACGGCGCTGTCGGTGTAGGTCAACCCTGACGTGGTGGCGATCACCGCCCCGTCACGGAGAACCTGGTAGCCGGTCACGCCCCGGTCGTCGCCGGCCGGCCCCCAGGTGAGGGTGATGCCCGCAGGCAACGGGCCCGACGAGCTCAGTGTGCCGGGTGCCCCTGGCGGTGTGGTGTCCGGCGGGATCTCGATGACGTTGGTCTGGCCCGGGCTGCCACCGCTGCTGCTGGTGGCCCACCAGTTGGTCGGGATCGAGTTGTCGAGGTTCGGAGCCCCGAGCTCCAGCGATGGTCCACCACCGGCAGCAGCCGTCGGCCATGGAGCGGTCGGCGAGTAGGCCACCTGATCGACCACCCGAACGCCTTGGTAGAGGGTGATGGTCTCGCCTTCGTTCTTGAGCTTGCCGCTGTACTCGCCGCCCACGAAGCGGGTGGAGCCGTAGGCCTGGCGGAACTCGGCGTCGTTGGCGACGAAGACGATGCTCGCGCCGGGCAGCAGGACAGTGCCTCCCTGGATGGTGAGGTCGATGCCGTCGATGGTCCAGCCGGAAAGGTCGACCGCTTCCGAGGTGGGGTTGGTGAGCTCGATGAACTCGGTGTTCAACGGCCCTGCCGGCTGATACATGATCTCGTTGATCACGATGTTCGGAGCAGCGGACTGCGCCGCAGGGACCGGCCTACCGGAACCCGTGTTGTTGGCGATCACACTGCGGCGATCGGTGAGGCCTTGAATGAACTTCTGACGGGCGAAGGACGACGAGCGGATGTCATCGCCCCACTTGGCGTCGTCGAGCGCCCAGTCGTTCACATACGGCCCGACGATCGCGTCCCACTTGGCCTCGTACTGGCCGGCGCCGAGGTACTGGTCGGCCAGGGTGCGGAGGCGGCGGTAGAACATCGTCTTGTAGTCGGGGTAGGCGAGCATCGCCTGCACGAAGCGGTTGTCGACGGTCGGCTCGAGGAACACGCCGTCGTGGTCTTCGCCGTCGGTCGCCCACAGCCAGTTCAGGTCCCAGAACCACATCTCCCAGCGGCCGGTGCCTTCGGTGTCACGGGCGATGAACCAGTTCTTCCAGCCCGAGTCGGTGTGGCGCATCAGGCTGCTGAGCGCCAGGTAGTTGATGAGGGCGGGCACGTTGACGTTGCCCTCGATCCACGCCTTCTGCGCGTTGGACGCCGGGGCGTCGATGTTCTGGCTCAGCTGCCAGGCGTCGGTGAAGTCCTCGTCCTCACGGGTCTTCTTGTCGAGCCACAGCGAAGCCTCGAGATCCGCCGGGGACGAGCGCCGCTGGAGGCGGCCACCGTCGCCCTTGTAGATGGCCCAGTCCTTGACCTTCTGGGCGTCACGCCAGTTTCCGTCCTCGAGCTCCATGAAGCGTCCGACGCTCCAGAAGTCGCCGTTGAGCTGCGTGCGGACCGGCGCGATGGCAAGGCGGCGTGCGCCGGACTCGCCGACGGTCTGCCAGGCGAGATCTGCCAGTGGATCGGGATCTCGCTGGAGAGCGAACTCGTCGAGGAGGTACGGCATCTGGGGCCGGAAGTCCATGTCGTGGCCCGCTGCCATCTCGACCTTCCAATTGACCTTCGGCTTGGACCGCGAAGACTGGCCGCGGATCCTCATCCGAACGTTGTCGTAGACGGTGCCGTCATATGCGATGACCGCCTCGGTCAGGTAGTCGTCGAATCGGTGGTTGGCGAGCATGTCGTTGTAGACGCTGGGCTCCATGAACCACTCGATGACCGGCAGGTTCGACGAGACCGACGGGTTCTGGACCACCACGCCCAGGTAGTTGATGGTGTCGTCGGCGGCAGGAGCCGAGATGGAGAACCCGCCTGATGTGCCGTTGACGCGGTAGCGGACCAGATCGCCGGCGTCCTGGCCGGGGATGGTGGCGGCGAACTGACCGTCACCGGCCCCGCCGGGGCTGGCAGCGTCGTCGCGGAAAGGGATCGTGACGTTGCTGCCGAACATCACCTTGTAGGTGAGCGTCGCGGTGGAACCGATGGGCAGCTTCGCGGAAACGACGAACGACTGGTTGGGCATCGGACGCTGCGGTGTCGCCACGACGTCCTTCACTGCCGGGAGGTTGCCGGTGCCGTCGATGGAGTTGACCGCACGCGGGGTGCCGCTGTTGGGGACGGACGGTCCCCAGTTCTCGGCCAGTGCGTTGTCCAACAGCAGGCCACGCAGCTCGAGCGACGGGCCGAGCCCGTCGGGGTTGCCGGGCCACGGATCGGCGTCCATGTAGGTGACACTGTCGATCGTGTTCGCGGCTGTGTCGGTGAGCGTCACCGTCTCGCCACCGTTGGACAGCTTGCCGGTGTAGATCGCGTTCGGGGAGAAGCCGTGGTTCGAAGCGAACACGGCTGCGTCGGGTGCCACCACGTAGTACCCGCCGGGGGCGATGATCGAACCAGCAGGCAACGTCGCGGTGATGCCGGCGGTGAAGGTCCAACCTGACACGTCGATCGGTGCGGGACCGGTGTTGGCCAGCTCCAGGAAGTCGGCCGCGTCGTTGTCGGAGACATCGTGGTAGTTGAGCTCCGAGATCACGATCCCGCCCGGCTCGGCTGCCGCCGGCGGAGCCCCGGTCATCACCCCCGATATGCCGATTGCGGTTGCCAGGCCTGCGCACAGAATGCGCCGAATGCCGCCACCCATGTCCCACTCCTCTTGAGAGTCCTCGCCGAATTCCGCCCCACGTCAAGGTATTGGGATCCCGCTGGGGCGTCCAGGCCGAACGCCTGGGAAGAGGTACCCAGTGGGGTTGGGAGGCCGAGCCTGGAGTGGGTTCCCTTCACCCCAGTTCGGAGGATCTGCCGAGTCATCGGCGACCGCCAACGGTTGGGATCAACCGCCTAGAACAGCGGGGGGATCGTGGGACCGGGTGCCTCGGTTGTGGTGGTGGGTGCCTCGGTTGTGGTGGTGGGTGCCTCGGTTGTGGTGGTGGGTGCCTCGGTTGTGGTGGTGGGAGGCCGCGTGGTGGTCGTGGTCGGTGGGCGCGTGGTGGTCGTGGTCGGTGGGCGCGTGGTGGTGGGTCTCAGCGTGGTCGGTGGCGCGGTGGTGGGCGCAGCCGTCGTGGCGGGCATGGGATTGGCCGGCGGGGCAGGCGCGGGTGGGGAACTGGGCGTCGGAGCTGCGGGAGTTGTCTTCGTGGGGAAGAGGCGGGTGAGCTTCGAGAAGAAGTTCTTGAGCTTCGCGTTCGACAGCGGTCTCGTGGTGGTCGTCTGCCTGATGGATGTCGTCGGTCGCTTCGTTGACTCAGGCGTCGCCGCGATGGTTGTCTCTGCGAGCACTGAGGTGGGAACGTCGAGGTCGTTGTCCGAGGCGGGCCGTAGTGTGGTCGCCTGGCGCGTGGTCGGAGGCGACGTGTCGGTGGCGAGATCGGCGACATCAGGCGGCGCCGAAACCTGAACGGCGACCGCCACCGTTACCGCGGCACCGAGTAGTCCGATTCCCAGGAGTACACGATCTCGAGTTCTCATCTCACTCCCAGCCCGCGGGGTGACGTCTCCGACACCGGGGAATAGCCGCCTCGATATTCTCGCACGAGTTAGGGCTTGTCGCGAAATGTGGCCGCCCGCGTGAGCAGATCGTTCACCTCCGCGTCGGTCACCTGATCGAAGTGGCGGTACCAACGTCCCACGGCCACGAAATCGGTGGGGACCAGGTCGAACACGACCTCATCGGCAATCCGTGCCAGTCGTTCCGCTGTGTCGGGAGGACAAACCGGGGCCGTCAGGATCAGCCGACCAGGGTGCCGCGTCCGCAGATCCAAGAGAGCGGCTTGGGCGGTGACTCCTGTGGCGAGGCCGTCATCGACGAGAACCACGTCCCTTCCCGGGAGATCGGGCAGGGCGCGGTCGCCTCGATAGGAACGGACCCGGCGGTCGATCTCCTCCCGCTCTTTTTCCACGAGTTGCTCGAAGCGATGACGCCCCATCCCGAGCGCACGAAGTAGTTCGGGGTCGGCCACGACCGAGCCGCCTTCGGCCACCGCTCCGATGCCGTACTCCGAGTGGCCCGGGGCGCCCACCTTGCGGGCGACGAAGACCTCCAGCGGTGCATGGAGGCGACGGGCCACTTCGAAGGCAACCGGGAGGCCACCCCTTGGCAGTGCAAGGACCAGCGGTCTGACCAGATCGCCTATCTCGAAGTGCTCCAGCAGTCTGTCGGCCAGGCGCTGCCCTGCTTCGCTGCGATCACGGAACCGCACCACTCGAGTATCCCGACGATCGGCAGTTGGGTCCACACAGTGGGTCTGGAACCAATCGGTGGTCCCGGTCGACTTGTTCGGATGTGAATGCCGATCAAGTGGCCGATGTGCTGGGAACCCTCGCGACCTTTTCGGCGGTGGTCGTGGTTGCAACCGCGGTGATCGCCGTCGTCGCCCGCCCCCAGATCCTGCGGCTCCGAGCGACGATCGCCGGTTCCGGCCGGCTCCTCGCTCTCTGCGTGGCCCTGGTGGCGACCATCGGAAGCCTGTGGTTCTCCGAAGGAGCCCACTTCCCACCGTGCAAGTGGTGTTGGTACCAGCGCATCGCCATGTATCCGCTGGTGGTGTTGTTGGGTCTCGGGGCGGTGCGCCGTGACGCGGCCGTCCGGCTCTACGGTGTCACCATCGCGGGCATCGGTCTCCTCGCCAGCGCGTGGCACAACGTGATGGAGACCTTCCCCGGCTTTGGTGGAGGAGGATGTGATCCGACGAACCCGTGCACCATCCGATGGGTCGAGGGCCTCGGGTTCTGGACGATCCCCCGCATGGCCGCCGCGGCATTCGCCCTCATCCTGACCCTGCTACTCCTCGACAACGATCCACTGGAGCAAACATGAGCAACCGAAGCACCACCCGCCGCCGGGCCCAACCGCCGCCGCCGCCTCCGGCGCCTGACCGGCGGAAGGTCTTCGCGATCGCGGCTGCTGCGGTGGTGGTCGTGGTCGTGGTGGGCGTGATCATCGCGTTGGCCGGTGGCGGCAAGGACGGCGATGGCAACGGCGGGAGCAACGATTCACAGGCGAGTGCGAAGCCGGTGTTCGGACCGGTCACGGTCACCGGCGATGCGCTGGCTGCGTTCAGTCCCGACGGAGCGGATCCCGCGAGCGGTGAGGCAGCGCCGAAGGTCGAAGGCGTGACCCTGGAGCGGACCCCGATCTCGATAGGGGAGCCGGGCAAGCCCACGTTCATCGCCTTCCTTGCCCACTGGTGCCCGCACTGCCAACGCGAGCTCCCGGTACTCGTCAAGCTGGCCGACGAGGGCGCGTTCAAGGACGTGCGTCTGGTTGCCGTGCTGACCGGAACCGATGCCAAGGCGCCGAACTTCCCTCCAGCGGCCTGGCTCGACAAAGAGGGCTGGAGCGGCGAGGTGCTCCTCGACGACGAGGGTTTCAAGGCCGCGAACTCGTTTGGTCTGAAGGGCTACCCGTTCCTCGTGACCCTCGATGCGGAAGGCCGCGTCGTGTCGCGAACCTCCGGCGAGGTCCCCGAGGAGGGGATCATCGACATGATCGAATCGGCGAAGGGCGGCTGATACCGCTCAGCCGCTTCCGCCGACGGCGAGGACCGCGGCGCCGGTAACGCGGTCGTGCGCGAGGTCGAACTCCAACGGATGCGCGTCGATCGGGCCCGGCCCGCTGACGATCCACGCCCTCATCGACGCGCGCCCTGCGTTGGAGAGCCGATGGCCCTCATCGCCGCGTGCAGCACTTTGCTGGGTTCTGCGTCCGTGTCGATTCGGGTCGCCTCCGGCCAGGGATCCGCGATCTGCGCGAGAGCCGAGGCGACCTGTTCGTCTGCGTCGGAGGCGTCGTCACCCCGCTGTGCCCGCTGCCGGATCCGCTCGACGGTGACGGGTACGGGCGAGACGCAGCACAGCTCGACGAGATCCGCAGCAGCGGCCGAGGCCGTGGTTCGCGCGGCGTTGCGCTGGGTGGCATCGGTCCAGGAGGCGTCCAGCACCGCGGTCTGGCCGAGACCGAGCAACGTCTGTGCTCGTGTCAGGAGCTCTCTGTAGGTGGCAGCGGTGGAGTCTGCGCTGTAGATGCCCTCTCCGAAGGCGGCTGCTGCGCCGCGCTCCGGCTCGAGACCGGCCAGCTCCTTGCGCAGCACGTCGGAGCGGAGCACCACCGCACCGAGTGCCTGGCCGAGGCCGGCGGCCAGCGTCGACTTGCCGGTACCGGGGAGACCTCCCACGACGATCAGCCGAACGCGACCCTCCTCCAGGTGGCGCCTGGCCAGATCCAGGAGGGCCACGGCCTGTTCCGCCGCGTGGCCCTCCCCGACGGCGCCCGATTCGGCCTGCTGTGCGGCGCGGATGGCGGCCACCTTCGCACGCACCTGAGCGCGGTAGGCGATGTGGTGGTGGGCGAGCGACGCGGGCCAGGAGTCGCGCGCCTCGTCGCGGTAGGAAGCGAGGAACTCCTCGGCGAGGTCTCCACGACCGAGCCGCTCCAGGTCCATCGCCAGGAACGCGACGTCGGCCAGCACATCGCCGAAGCGGAGGTCGTCGTCGAACTCGAGGCAATCGAGCACGC
Source organism: Microthrixaceae bacterium (assembly GCA_020845705.1). Lineage (GTDB taxonomy): Bacteria > Actinomycetota > Acidimicrobiia > Acidimicrobiales > Microtrichaceae > JADLFH01. The sequence continues at coordinate 57,930 of JADLFH010000068.1, forward strand.
GAGGACCGTCGTCGAGGCAGAAGATGTCGTCGGCCAGCAGGTCGCCGTGGCCGTCACAGGCCCGTCCTTCGGCGACGCGCCCCTCGAACAGGCCACGTCTGCCTTCGAGGTACCGCGCCGCCAGAGCATCGACTGTGGCGATGGCATCGGCCGGCACGAAACGCCCGGCGAAGCGCTGGAGCTCTGCGGTGTTGGCCGCCCACCGTCGGGCAACGGCATCGACACCCGCCGCGGTGTCGATCCGGGGGCCTCTGGCGGCTGTGGCGTGGAAGCCCACGAGCAGTCGGGCGAGCGCGTCGAGCTGAGATCGCACATCGACGCCCGCGGCCACCAGCTTGGACAGACGGCGGTCATCGGGCATGCGCCTCATGACCACCATGTGCTCGCACAGCTCACCGGAGGAGTCGAGGACGTCGGCGACACCGAGGTACACGTCGGGCGCGAGCCGGCGGTTCAACTCGACCTCTCGGTGGCAGACCGCTCGACGGGTCTCGCGGGAGCGGAAGTCCAAGAACCCGAGATCGAGTGGCTTCTTCAGCTTGTACGCACACTCCCCGTAGAAGAACACGACGCCCGAGTGGGTCTCGGCGACAGCCGGGGAAAGGTTGGCGGAGGGTGCCTCGGCGGCCATGGCCCCATCATTGCGCCCCGCGGCCTGTGGGGGTCGCTGCGCTTTCGGGCATGCGATTCACCCTCCCTTCATCGTCCCAGGTCTTGTTGTTGTTGTTGCTGCTGCCGCCGCCGTTTCGCTGCTCGACGGATGGCACGAACGTCGATCGGAGATCGTCGGTCCTACGCTGCGCGGCGTGAACTTTGACGACAGAGCAGAGACATGGGACGACCCCGCGAAGATCGAACGGGCTCGACGGGTCGCCGACGCGATCGTGGCTGCGACTGCGCCTACGTCAGCGACCACGTTGTTCGAATACGGCGCCGGCACCGGGCTTGTGACCGAGGCGCTGGGTGAGCGCGTGGGTCCGGCGTTGCTGGCGGATTCGTCGGCAGGGATGCGTGAGGTCATGGCGACGAAGGCGGCTGACGGCAGACTGCCGCGTGCCCGGATCACCGACGTGGATCTGGCTGCGGCCGATGCCGAAGTGCCGGCTGCGCGCTTCGATCTGATCGTCACGGTGCTGACGCTGCACCACGTGGCTGAACTGGCGCGGGTGGTGGAGCGCTTCGCCGGGATGCTCGATCCCGGTGGACATCTCTGTGTGGTGGATCTCGACGCCGAGGATGGGAGCTTCCACGGCGAAGGTTTCAACGGCCATCACGGCTTCGACCGTGAGCGCTTCGCTGCACTGCTGCGCGACGCCGGGTTCGAGGGCGTGGAGATCTCCGATTGCGGCCGCCTCGAACGCGACGGTGGCAGCTATCCGATGTTCCTCGCGGTTGGCCGACTGGGGATGGTCGCTACAACCCCCGGTAACCGAGAACCCGGCGATCCAAGCTCGCTTCAAGGGTGATCCGGCCGATTGCCGGCGCTGCCGTCCATGTGGGAGCGCCTGGCGATCGCCACGGCCCACACGATGACGCATGCGGTGATCACCGCCGAACGGATGGATGAGTCGCCTGTCGCGGCAAACAGGTTGTAGGTGCCGTGCCACACGGCGACCAGGTTCCAGGGCAGCGCGGACCGATGTCGGTGGGTTCGACCCCATTCGACGTGCGAGTCGACGCCGTCGATGAGAGCCTTCCAAGTCCTTCCCAGACTTGCTATACTTGTAATCAAGTTTCTTGTAAGGCATAGGCGTAACCTCATGACTCCTGGTCTTCCTCCATCATGGTGAGCAGCTACACGGTGTCGACCGGCTATTGGCACGCACTCGACGACGGACGCGTCCAGTGCGACGTGTGTCCGCGGGCGTGCAAGCTGCGCGACGGGCAGCGCGGCGTGTGCTTCGTGCGGGAACGCCAGGGCGAAGGCGTGGTGCTAACCACCTACGGCCGTTCCAGCGGGTTCTGCATCGACCCCGTTGAGAAGAAGCCGCTCAACCACTTCCTGCCGGGGTCGGCGATCTTCAGCTTCGGCACAGCCGGCTGCAACCTTGCCTGTCGCTTCTGCCAGAACTGGGACATCTCAAAGTCGAAGGAGATCGACACCCTCGCCGATGCCGCGTCACCGGACGCGATCGCTCGGGCCGCTGTGGAGTCGGGGTGCCGCAGCGTCGCCTTCACCTACAACGACCCCACGATCTTCCTCGAGTACGCGAACGACGTCGCCGACGCCTGCCATTCCCTCGGACTCAAGACCGTCGCGGTCACCGCCGGCTACATCCGCCCTGAGCCGCGGGCCGACTTCTACTCCCACCTCGACGCTGCGAACGTGGATCTCAAGGGCTTCACCGACGACTTCTATCGTCATGTGTGCGGGGCCGAGTTGGGCTCGGTGCTCGACACGCTCCGCTACATACGCCACGAGACCGACATGTGGCTCGAGCTCACCACGTTGCTCATCCCTGGCCTCAACGACAGCGACGAGGAGCTCGACGAGATGACCACGTGGGTGGCGGAGAACCTCGGCCCCGACGTGCCCATGCACTTCAGCGCATTCCACCCGGACTTCAAGATGCTCGACCGGCAGCCCACGCCACCCGAGACGCTCCTGCGGGCACGCCGCATCGCGATGGCCAACGGTGTACGCCACGCCTATACCGGAAACGTCCACGACACCGAGAGCCAGAGCACCTACTGCTCGGGCTGCGGCCAGCGGGTGATCGGCAGGGACTGGTACGTCCTGGGGGACTACCGCCTCGACGAGACCGGCCACTGCAACGAGTGCGGCACGCTCATGGCGGGGGTCTTCGACGGCCCCGCGGGTGGATGGGGCCCTCGGCGCCGACCGGTGCTACTCGACCGGGTCACGCCCGGGGAGCCCCTATGAACGCGCGAGCTGAACTTCGTGTTCGCCAACCGGCGGTTGCCGGAGCGTTCTACCCCGCAGGGCGCGAAGCGCTGGTGGGCAGCCTCCGTGAATGCTTCGCCGCGGCAATGCCCGAGGGCGACATCCCGACACCGAAGGCCCTGGTGGTTCCCCACGCAGGGTTCATCTACTCGGGCCCGGTGGCGGCGTCCGCCTACCTCCACCTCGTCCCGGGTGCTGCGTCGATCCGTAGGGTTGTGGTCCTTGGTCCGAGCCATCGGGTTTCGCTGCGCGGCATGGCGGTCCCCAGCGCGGACGCGTTTGCGACTCCCCTCGGCATCGTTCCCATCGATGTGAGGGGCCGCGAGGCGGTGCTGGACCTGCCCGGCGTTCAGCTCAACGACGAGGCGCACGCGCTGGAGCACAGCATCGAGGTGCAGCTTCCGTTCCTCCAGTTCGTGTTGGGGAGCTTCGAGCTGTTGCCCCTTGCGGTGGGACGGTGCTCCACGGTGGAGGTGGTCGAGGTCCTCGACGCGTTGTGGGACGACCCCGACACCTTGGTCGTCGTCAGTACGGATCTGTCGCACTACCTGTCATACGAAGACGCCAATCAGGCCGACTCGGCCACCACCGCGAAGATCGTCTCGGCCGCGTTCGAGGATGTTCGTGACACCGACGCCTGCGGAGCGAGCGCCCTGCGGGGCCTGTTGGCGGCAGCACGGATCCGAGGAAGGACGGTCGAACAGCTCGATGTCCGCAACTCCGGTGACACTGCCGGGGACCGAAACCGGGTGGTGGGCTATGGGGCCTTCGCCGTCTGCTGACCAACGGCTCTCGGCCGGCGAGTCGGAGTTGCTGCTCGACATCGCCGACGACGCGATACTCGAAGGGTTGGAGGGGACACCCCCATCGCCGCTGGTTCTGGAGCGCCTTCCGGTGGCGCTTCGTGAACCCCGCGCAGCGTTCGTGACGTTGACCGTGGGCGGGGAGCTGAACGGTTGCATTGGCAGCCTCGAGGCGGAGGATCCATTGGCCGAAGCCGTTGCCCGCCACGCGCGCTCGGCGGCCTTCCACGACCCGCGCCTGCCGGCACTTCGCCGCAGCGACTACGCCCGACTGAGGATCGAGGTCTCCGTCCTGTCCGCCTTGGAACCAATCCCCTCGGCGTCTCGCAGCGAGGTGTTGGACCACCTCTGCCCGGGCACCGACGGCCTGCTCATCTCCGATGGCGTTCGCCGGGCGGTGTTCCTGCCCTCGGTGTGGGAACAGCTTCCCGATCCCGCCGACTTCCTCGGTCACCTCCAGCAGAAGGCGCGCATGGCGCCGACGCGGTGGCCTGAGAACATGCGAGCCTGGCGCTTCGGCGCGCACAAGTACTCGCGACCGGCCGACCGGCGACCGGCGCCGCTCACCCCCAAGGAGCCGAAGTGAACGAGAGCTTCAGGATCGGACGGATTGCCGGCGTTGCGGTGGGGTGCAACTGGAGCGTGCTGGTCGTCTTCTGGCTCATCGCCTGGAGCCTCGCCGCGGAGCAGTTCCCCGACGCCCACCCCGGCTATTCGCGCACGGGCTACTGGGTTGCGGGCGTCGTCACCGCGGTGGTGTTCTTCGCCTCGCTGCTCGCACACGAGCTGGGACACGCGGTTGTGGCGCGGCGTCTCGGCATGAAGGTCGAGGGCATAACGCTGTGGCTCTTCGGTGGTGTCGCCAAGCTCGGAGGCGACGCTGCGACACCGCAGGTGGAGTGGCGCGTCGGTGCAGTGGGGCCGGGAGTCAGCCTCGTCGCCGCCGGTCTCTTCGGCGCAGCGGCCGTGGGCTTCGACGCCGTCGGGATGTCGGAACTCGTGGTGGCCATTCCTGCCTGGCTGGCTCGGATCAACCTGATCCTCGCCGTGTTCAACCTGGTGCCCGCATATCCGCTCGACGGTGGCCGGGTGTTGCGGGCGTTGCTCTGGCAACGCCACGGCGATCGGGTTCGGGCCACGATCTCCGCGGCGCGAGCCGGACGAACCTTCGCCTACGTGCTCATCGGGCTGGGATTGGCGGAGTTCGCGCTCGGTGTATCGGCCGGTGGCCTGTGGTTCGTGTTCCTCGGCTGGTTCCTGTTGAGCGCTGCACGCGCCGAGGAGGCCGGGGTGACGACCAACCAGCTGCTCGACGGCGTTCGTGTGAAAGACGTGATGTCGGCCGACCCGGTGACCGCGCCGGCCTCGATGACGGTGGCGGAACTGCTCGACGGCTACATCCTGAGTCATCGTTTCTCGGCCTTCCCGCTTATCGACGACGACGGTGGCCTCGTCGGGCTCCTCACCCTGAGTCGCCTCAAAGGTCTGCCGGCCGCCGAGCGAAGTACCACACCGGCATCCCGGGCGGCCTGCCCGATCTCGGAAGTTCCCACCGCCGACCCCGACGAGCCAGTGATCCACCTGCTCGAACGCATTGGTACCAGCCCCGATGGCCGGGCCCTGGTGCTCGACGAAGGTCGACTCGTCGGCATCGTCTCGCCGACCGACATCTCACGGGTCCTACAGTTCGAGGCGCTCCGCCGGCCTGAGCTCACCGGAAGGGTCACGGTGTGAGCGAGGAGACGTTCTTCCACCTGGCCGGGGTGGACATCGAAGATCAACGCTGCGGGGGCGCGGCGTGCTTCGTCGCCCGCCATCGCAACCCCACTCGGTGGGCGCAGGCCGACGGTGACCAACCCCGCGTCCACTGCCTCGGAAAGTGCCACCTGGCGCCGGCGGTGGCAACCGATGCGGTCCGACCCCATGTCGGTATCGACGCTCCCGAGGCCGTAGTGCTCGGGCGAATCGCCCAGGGACGTGCCTGGAGCCTGGAGGCCTACCGCAACGACGGTGGATTTTCCGGGCTGGAGCGCGCCCGGTCCATGACGGGCGAAGCGGTGGTCGCCGAGGTCGACGCATCGGGGTTGAAGGGCAGGGGCGGTGCGGCCTTCCCGGTTGGGCGGAAGTGGCGGGCAGCGCAGGCGCAGCCCTCACCGCAGAAGTACGTCGTCGTGAACGCGGACGAAGGAGATCCCGGCGCCTACATCGACCGGGTGTTGCTGGAGGAGGATCCCCACGCCGTAATCGAGGGTCTCGCAATAGCGGCGTTGGCAGTGGGCGCAACGCGTGCCTATCTGTATGTGCGCAAGGAGTACCCACTGGCCCGTGAACGCATCGAGGCGGCGTTGGTCCAAGCGCGAGCCGCGGGTGTCCTGGGCGACGCCCTCGCGGGGGTGGGACAGCACCTCGACGTGGCGGTGGTGGAGGGAGAGGGCAGTTACGTCTGCGGCGAGGAGACGGCGCTGCTCAACGCCATCGAAGGTCGCCGTCCCGAGGTGCGGGTTCGGCCGCCCTATCCGGTCGAACGTGGGCTCTTCGGCCGGCCCACCGTGGTGAACAACGTCGAGACCCTCGCCTCGATCCCCTGGATCCTCCGCAACGGAGCCGCTGCCTATAGCGCCATGGGCACCCCGACGAGTTCCGGCACAAAGGTGGTGTCGCTCAACTCGCTGTTCCGACGCCCCGGTCTCTACGAGGTCGAGTTCGGGCTGCCGGTTCGTGACATCGTCGAGCGACTCGGTGGCGGACTGTCGGAGGGCTCGATCGCGGGATTGCTCATCGGCGGCCCGCTCACCGGTGTGCTCCCGCCCAGCCTCCTCGACACCCCGTTCGACTTCGAGTCGTTACGGGCAGTCGGTTGCGAGGTGGGCCACGGCGGCATGGTCGCCTTCGACGAGAACACCTCGATCCTGCAATTGATGCACCACGTCTTCCGATTCGGCGCCTATGAGTCCTGCGGCAAGTGTGCCCCCTGTCGCGAAGGCGCCGGCATGGTCGAAGCACAACTCGGCGCTGCCCTCGGGGGCGTTGCCACCTCCGACGATCTCGAATGGCGTGACATCGTCGATGCCCTCGCCGCGACGAGTCTCTGTGGGCACGGGACGGGGATGGCCGCCTTCGCTCGCAGCGTGATCAACCACTACGGCGAGGAGCTGGACCGATGCCTCACCTGAGCATCGACGGGCTTGCCGTCGAAGTTGCCGATGGACGAAGCGTGCTCCAAGCGGCACTCGACAACGGGATCGAGATCCCCACAGCGTGTTTCGATGTCCGGCTCGAACCCTCCGGCGCCTGTCGACTGTGCATGGTGGACATCGAGGGACGCGAGCGACCTGTCGCTTCGTGTTCCACTCCTGTCGAAGACGGCATGGTCGTGCGCACCGACACCCCGACGCTGGTGGAGCTGCGTCGCACACTCCGCGGGTTGATGGCCACGGAGGACCGGGGGCGTTCGGACTCGCTGGTCGACGACTCCCATCCGCTGATCCACGTGGACCTCAACAGATGCATCAAGTGCTGGCGATGTGTTCGCATCTGCGCGGAGGTCCAGGGCCAGTTCGTCTGGCAGATCGACGGTAGGGGCGAAGGTTCCCGGGTGGCGGTGGACGGCGGCGCACTGGGTGACAGCCCGTGCGTCTCGTGTGGAGCCTGCGTCGACACCTGTCCCACCGACGCGTTGGAGGACCGCAACCTGCTCGACACCGGAGACGGCCGCGGCGCCGCGGCGCCCAGCCGCTGGACCCGGACCACCTGTCCCTACTGCGGGGTGGGATGCGAGATGCTGGTCGGAACGCACGAGGGACGGGTTGTCACGGTCCGACCGGCTCTCGACGCGCCTGTGAACCGGGGGCACCTCTGTGTCAAGGGTCGATACGGCCACGGCTTCGTCCACGCCGCAGACCGCCGGCACCACCCGTTGGTCCGCGACCCGGAAGGGCAGTGGCGCCAGGTCTCCTTCGAGGAGGCGGTGACAGTCGCCGCCAACGGGCTGCGCGATGCGCTGGAAGAGGGTGGGTCGGGGGCTGTGGGGGTGTTGGGCTCGGCTCGCGCCACCAACGAGGACAACTACCTCGTACAGAAGCTCGCCCGAGCGGTGCTGGGAACCAACAACGTCGACTGCTGCGCCCGTGTGTGTCACGCCCCCAGCGCGGCGGGCCTCAAGGCAGTCTTCGGCACCGGCGCCGCTACCAGCTCCTTCAACGACATCGAAGTTGCCGCCACCATTCTGCTGTGCGGTGCCAACGCTACCGAGAACCACCCGGTCGTGGGCGCACGCATCAAGCAGGCGAAGCTGGCCGGCGCGAACCTGATCGTGATCGATCCGAGGCGCATCGAACTCGCCGAGGTCGCCGATTTGCACCTGCGGCCCCGTGCGGGCACCAACGTCGCGCTGCTCAACGCGATGGCTTCGGTGATCGTCTCGGAAGGTCTCATGGACGCGGCGTTCGTCGCTGAGCGAGCCGAGGGGCTCGACGCGTTCGTGGATCACATCTCCAAGTGGTCACCCGAACGGGCTGAAGCGATCTGCGGGGTCGCCGCCGCCGATGTTCGCAGAGCGGCTCGTCTGTACGCGACCGCCAAGCCGGCCATCTCCTTCCACGGGCTCGGCGTGACGGAACACACCCAGGGAACCGAAGGGGTGATGTGCCTGGCGAACCTGGCCATGCTCACCGGGAACCTCGGTCGACCCGGAGCAGGGGTGAATCCGCTCCGAGGCCAGAACAATGTGCAGGGCGCCGCGCACATGGGCTGCGAGCCGTCCCACCTGCCCGGCTTCGCCCCCTTGGCGGGAGCCGCGCAACGGGTCGGAGACATCTGGGGGGCCGAGGTGCCCACCGAGGGTGGCCTCGACGTGATGCAGATGATCGACGCGGCTGGAGAAGGTGACCTGAAGGCCTTGTTGGTGTCCGGCTGGGACCTGCTCCTCACCCAGCCCGACATGGCAGCCACCAAGCGCGCGCTCGCCCGACTCGACACGCTCGTGGTGGTCGACCTGTTCCTCAACGAGACAGCCCGCGAATACGCGACCGTCTTTCTCCCTGCCGCCGCGTCGTTCGAGAAGGACGGGACCTTCATGAACTCCGAGCGTCGTGTGCAGCGGATCCGTGCCGCGATCGACCCGCCCGGCGAAGCCAGGGCCGACTGGCGGATCGTCTCTGCCCTAGCGGCCGAGCTCGGTCGAGCGGACCTGTTCGCCTACAGCAGCGCTGGGGAGATCTGGGACGAGGTGCGCCGCGTCTGGGGCCCGGGCGCCGGCATGTCCTGGGACCGACTCGATGCCCCCGGTGGGCTCCAGTGGCCGTGTCCGTCCGGAGATCATCCCGGTACGTCGATGCTGCACGTGTGCGCCTTCGGTGCGGATCAAGGAACCCGAGCGGAGCTGCGGCCGATCGACTTCACGCCCACACCCGAGGAGCCCGACTCCGGATTCCCGTTCGTCCTGGTGACCGGTCGCAGCCTCTACTCGTTCAACGCAGGCACCATGTCGGCCCGTTCCGATGTCCTCGCCCTGCGACCGACCGACCGGCTGGAGATCTGCGCCTCCGACGCGTCCGACATCGGTGTCATCGACGGGGAGCTGGTGAACGTCGTGAGCCGCTATGGGCAAACGAAGCTGTCGGTCGAGATCACCGAACGTGTGGCGGCGGGCACGGTGTTCGCCACCTTCTGCGACCCGGCGACCCAGGTGAATCGGCTCACCGGACCCCACCGCGATCCCTACACCCATACACCCGAGTACAAGGTCACTGCGGTCCGGCTCGTGGGTGGCTGAGTCGATGCCGTCGGTCAGTTCAGTGCGCCCTCGGCGTCCTCTCGTTCCGTCGCGGGCGAGTCGCCGAGCTCGATGACGGTCTCGTCGGTGTCAGCGTCCATGCGCCCTCCCCGGAGGGCGATCCGCTCCATCGGGATGCGCCAGCTCGGATGGCGGCGGTAGGACAACCAAGCGGTGGCTCTCGCGATGCGGGCCGGGTCCAGGTCGCGGTCCACCAAGGTGATGTGCGGGAGCCACAGCTCAGGGGTGCTCCATCCGGCGATCTCGGCCCCGGCTTGGTGGAGCGCCTGGCAGAGGCGGCGATGCAGGGTGTCGAGCTCACGCGTCCGAACCACGGGGACATGAAGGCTCAGGTCCGACGGATCGGGGCCGGTGAACATCCCGTAGCCGTGCGCGGTGACCGTGATGGGTTCCATGTCGGCCACGACCGACTCGACGGCGGCGGAGAGCGCGTCGTGGGAAAGGCCTCCACATGCCACCAGAGTGATGTGAGGATTGACGTCGATGGGCAGCTGACTGATGCCCGCGACGTTCGCGACCCCAGAGGCGAGCTCGCCCACCACACGGGCATGGCCGGCATCGAGAGGGGCGATGACGTGGTCCACGATCAGCTCCAATCCGCCGCGGTCATGGCCGTGTGGTGTCGAGCTTTGCCCGTGACGCCTCCACCACGAGGCGACGCTCGGCAGCTGCGATCGTAGAGCGGGCGGCGCCGAGGGCGTCGGGGTTCACGGAGACCGACGTGATGCCGAAGCGGACCAGATGCTCGGCGAACTCCGGTCGGTTGGACGGGGCTTGTCCGCACAACGACGAGGTGATGCCCGCGGCCTTGCACCCGGCGATGATGCGCTCGATGGCGTCGAGCACGGCAGCGTCGGACTCGTCGAAGAGCTCGGCGCACACCTGGGAGTCGCGGTCCACACCCAACATGAGCTGTGTGAGGTCGTTCGAGCCGATCGACACGCCGTCGATGCCCATCGCGGCGTACTCGGGGATGCGATACACCACCGAGGGCACCTCGGCCATGACCCATCGGTGCAGCCCTCGTTGTCGGCCGAGGGGGCTCGCGTCGACCGCTTCCAGGCAGGCTTCCAGCTCCCATGTGGTGCGAACGAAGGGGATCATCATGTGGAGGTTCGGCGTCTGCTCACGCACCCGCGCCAGCAGCTCCAACTCCAGGGCGAACAGGTCGGGTTCCCGGATGTAGCGGTAGCAGCCCCGATACCCGATCATCGGGTTCTCCTCGACCGGCTCGAAGGCCTCTCCACCTTCAAGGCCGCGGAACTCGTTGCTGCGGAAGTCGATGGTTCTGTAGACGACCGGCCTTGGCGCGAACGCGGTGGTGATGCGCAGCAGCGAGGTCGACATCTGAGAGATGAACTCGTCACGACCACCACGGGCGAGCAGCTCGCGGGGGTGGACGCCGCCGAGCGCGTCGGCGACCATGAACTCCGCCCTCAGCAGACCGACGCCATCGGCCGGCGTGGCGGCCACCTCCTCCGCGTGATCTGCCATCGCCAGGTTCACGTAGACGCGTGTGGCCAGAGCCTCGGTCGCCACGGTGGTTCTCGTCGGCTCCGCCGTCGCATGCACCGTCAGGGGCCTCGTCGAGGTGAGATCTCCCGCGTGAACGGTCCCGTGGGCGCCATCGACGGTAATCACCTCACCGTCACGCAAGGTGGTGGTCGCAATCCGGGCACCGACGACGCATGGCACGCCCAGCTCGCGCGACACGATCGCCGCGTGGCAGGTCATTCCGCCGCCGTCGGTCACCACGGCAGCGGCGCGTCGGATGGTCGGTACCCAGTCGGGGTTGGTCATCGGCGCCACCAGGACCTCGCCGGCCTCCAGCAGGTGGCCGTCCTTCGGCGCCAACAGCACGCGTACGGGTCCGCTTGCCAGGCCCGACGACGCTGCCAGCCCACGCAACAGTGTCTGGCGTTCGGGGGTGGGTGTCGCCTTGGTGGTGGCGTCGCCGAGTGTGGTGATGGGTCGGGACTGCACGAGCCAGGTCCGTCCCTCCGCGATCGCCCACTCGATGTCCTGGGGGACTCCTCCGTAGTGGGCTTCGACAGCGAGGCCCAGGCGCGCGAGCTCGACGGTCTCCTCGTCGCTCAACACGCGGGCGTCGGACTCCGAGCGTTCGAGATCCACACGCCGGTCGCCGCCGCCGGGTGAGCCGACCAGCTTGTGGGTCTTGTGCCCGACCCGGACACCGAGGAGTCGTGGTCCCTGCTTGTCGAGCACGTAGGTGTCGGGCTCCACCAGACCCGATACCACCACCTCGCCCAGGCCGAACGCCGCTTCGATCACGATGCGGCTCGTGTCGTTCGTCGACGGGTCGGCGCAGAAGAGAACACCCGAGCGCTCCGAGTGGATGAGCCGCTGGATCACCACGGCGATGGCGGGCTCCTCGTCCATGCCCTGGCCGGCTCGGTATGAGATGACCCGCTCGCCATACAGCGAGGCCCAGCAGTCGACGAGGCGTTCGAGCACTGCGTCAGGCCCGATGACGTTGGCGAAGGTCTCGTGCATTCCGGCGAACGACGTACCCGCGGTGTCCTCAGCGGTGGCCGAGGAACGCACCGCGACTGCAACGTCGGAGCCAAGCTGTCGGTACGCGGCGAGAACCGCCTCGCGAACCCCCGCTGGTACCCCGGCCTCGCGGACCAGGGAGCGAAGGCGTTCGGCCAACTCGGCGAGGGTGGCCGGCTCGTCGGCCCGACGGCGAGCCTCATCGAAGAGGGTGCGCAACTCGGAGCGGACGCCACCCTGGTCCATGGCGGTCAGATATCCGGCCGCGGTGACCACGAACCCCGGTGGCACCGGCAACCCCGACGCCACGAGCTCACCGAGGTTCGCACCCTTTCCGCCGGCGGTAGCCGTGTCGGCCGAGCCTAGATCCCCGAACCAGACCACCACCCCTGTCGCGTTGGTCGCGTCCGGAGGATCGCTCGGCACTTCGCCCGCGTGCTCCATAGCGATGACCTCCCGATCGGATCTCGAACAGTGTCCGGTTCGGGGGTGGCCGTCGGAAGAGTCCAAGGTCCCCGATCGTCTCTTGCCAAAGGCCCTTTGGCTCTGGTGGGCGCCACCGGATACCGGTAGACGAGGTGGATGGAGCCCTCGGATCTCGATGCCCTGTTGCCGGCGGCCATGGCCCGACGGGCCGAAGCGGTCGGTGAGGCAAAGGCCGAGATGCCGGCTTTGAGGATGTTCACCCTCGCCGTGCTCGCAGGTGCCTTCATCTCCTTCGGCGCCGCGTTCGCGACCGTCGCCACCACCGGCGCCGAGGCTCGGCTGGGGTTCGGGCCCGCCCGGGCATTGGGTGGCGTGGCGTTCTCCCTGGGCCTGGTGTTGGTGGTGGTGGGCGGCGCCGAGCTGTTCACCGGCAACAACCTGCTGGTGATGGCGTGGGTGAGCCGGCGTGTGAGGGCGAGGGCGGTCCTTCGGAACTGGGCGATCGTCTACGTGGGCAACTTCGTCGGGGCGTTGGGCGTGGCTGGGCTCGTTTTCGCTTCGGGCCAGTACCGAGGCGCCAAGGGTGCAGTGGGGCGTGCCGCGGTTGAGACCGCCTCCGCCAAGGTGTCGCTGGATCTGGGCAGTGCCTTTCTGCGGGGCATCCTGGCCAACGTCCTCGTGTGCCTGGCGGTTTGGTTGTGCTTCTCGGCGCGAAGTGTGACCGACAAGGTGTTGGCGATCGTGTTGCCGATCACAGCGTTCGTTGCGATGGGGTTCGAGCACAGCGTGGCAAACATGTACTTCCTCCCGCTGGGGCTGCTCATCAAGGGCGCCGCCCCCGATGGGTTCTGGGTCGAATCCGGCGTCACCGCCGCCGAGTTCCCGGATCTCACCTGGGGTGCTTTCCTGCTCGACAATCTCGTACCGGTCACGCTCGGAAACCTCGTGGGCGGAGCGGTGTTCGTTGGCCTGGTGTACGCGTTCGTCTATCTCAGGGATTCAGACGGTTGACCCATCCCGGTCCTCAACTTCGACACGTTGGGCCGGCGCAGTCGACGAGTTGGGTCATCCGCGACTTGAGCTGCGCCACCAGTGCCGCGTTGGCGCTGCGGCCGGCTTCTGTCGCAAGGAGGTTGTCGAGCTGGTAGGGGTCCGCAGCCATGTCGTAGAGCTCGGCCCCGATGCCCGCTCCGATCGCCGTCTGGTCCCACTCCACGTAGAGGTGGTCGGTGGTGCGGATCGACGTGTAGGTGGGCAACTCCTGGCCGAGGAGCATCACGAACAGGGCGAAGCTGAGCGTGGGCGGCAACTCGGCGCCGATCCCGTTGGCGGCTGCGCCACCCAGGTACTGGCCGACGAAGTCGCTGCGCCATGTGGAGGGGCTTGGGCCTTCGCCGAGTAGTGGAACCAAGGAGGTGCCGTCGGTCCATGCCGGTGCGCTCAGGCCTGCCAGATCGAGGATGGTGGGCGCGAGATCAGGTTCGATGACCATGCGGCTCTCGGTGCCGTGGCGGATACCGGGGCCGGCCATCACGAGGGGAACCCGCACCGACTCCTCGTAGGGCGCCATCTTGTGAACGAGCTTGTGGGATCCGAGGTTGTAGCCGTTGTCGGAGATGAACATGAGCACCGTGTTGTCGAGTTCCCCGTGTGTGTCGAGGGTCTCCACCACACCGGCTACCAGGTCGTCCAGTCCCATCAGCGAGCCCATTCGGTTCGCCCAGTCGACATCGTTCCAGCTCTTCGTGGCGTCGTGGCTGGCGGTCGACCACTTGAGCCACTCGCTCTTGTCGGAGACATCGGGTTCGTACCAGTTCGGTGTGCGCGGTGCTTTCGCTCCCACCCAGGGGTTGGAGGCGTAGCGGGGCGGAGCGGCCAACGGGAGGTGGGGAGCAGTTGGAGCGACGTAGGCGAAGAACGGTTGCGCGTCGTCGGCCTCGGCGCGGTGGACGTAGTCCATGGTCTTCGCGGCGATGACGTCGGTGGCGTAGTCCTCGGCGTCGGTGCCGTAGGTCACGAGCGTGCCGTTCTCGTTGAGGGTGTAGCCGTAACCGGCGTAGAGAAGGTTGTCCACGCCCCCGTACCACTCGGTCCATCCGGGCGGAATGTGGGTCGGGTCGGATTCGATCCCGTTGAGGTACTTGCCGACCAGCATGGTGTCGTAGCCCGCGGCCTGGAGCTGCACGGGGAACGACCGTTCCTCCCCGCCGCCTTCCACGAAGGACTCCCATCCGCCGTGTTCACCACCGTTGGTGAGCACGTCGGTGTTGTGGCCGTACTGGCCGGTGAGGATCGTCGCCCGGGCGGGACAGCAGATCGGGGTGGGGGAGAAGGCGTTGTCGAAGGTGAGCCCCTGGTCGGCAAGCAGTGCCTTGGTCTTGGGCATGGCGTCCCACAGGGGGGTGGTGGTTGCGTCGAGGTCGTCGGCCATGATCATCACGATGTTGGGGCGGGTCGTGGGGGCGTCGGGACCGGGGGGCGGGTGTGGCGGTGCGGGAGGTCCAGGCGGTTGTCGGCCTGGCGGAACACAGGACGAGGCCACGAGAACTGCGGCGAGGATGGCGAATCGCAGGAGGGTCTTCATGGGGCGGCTCACTGTTGTACTGGGATCTAATAACCTGTTGTATACCAGTACAGCAATCCGAGGCAGCTGTCCAGCGCACGGAATGGGAGATCCGGTGGACTGCCTCAGGAGAGGAACGCGTCGAGGAGGTGATCCACCTCTCTCAATACCGCCGAATGGGGTTCTCCGTTGAGAGCGGCTCCCAGGGAGCCGACTATTGCGGCACCCAGGATCGGCGCCACCACCCGGGCTCGTCGTTCGGGCACTCCGTCGGCCACAAGCCTTTCCACGAGGACTGTCACGATGAGCTGTCGTCGAGGCTGGTCGAGCTGGCCCCCCGGTCGCTCGAACAGAAGCAACAGGAGGTGACCATGTTCGGCAGCCTGGTCGAGCAGAACGGCGGTGACCGAGTGCAGCCACTCGCGTGCCGACATTCCAGCGGGCAACGCGGCAATCCCGGTGAGCAACTCGTCGCGGAGTCTTGATGCGAGCGCGTCGATCAGGCCCCGGTGGTCTCCGAAGTAGCGGTAGACGAGGTTGCGGCTGCACCCGGCTGCCTCGGCGACCCGCTCGAGCGTGGTGGCCTCGAGACTGGCGGTCGCGCGGATGGTTGCCGCGGCGGCGTCCAACAGCTCGGCCTTGCGGTCCTCGGGGGAGAGCCGCCGACCCGTGGCCGGACGCTGTGGGCGCGGAGTCATCGACCCGGGGTGTCTCGGCCGCGGGTGGCGTAGCCGCGGAGCCTCTCGTGGTCCGCGGAGTTGAGCAGCTCGACGAGGTCGAAGATCGGACGGCCCTCGCCCAGCATCACCTTCAGCGCCCGATGGCCGGCCGAGCCCTTGGTGGGCGCGTCGGTGCTCAACAGCACGAGCGGCATGCCGACACCGCTCTCGTGTAGCACCCCCGCCTTGCCGAGCGCCTTCCACAGCGTGTCGGTTCGCCGCAGCCCCGCCCGTGTGGAGGTGAATGCTCCCGACACGTCGAACGCCCAGTCGCAACCGAGCCCGTCGGTGGCGACGAAGTTCAACACGATGCCGAGCCCCCTCGGCTTCACCTCGGAGCGGATGTTGTGGAATCCGCACTTGTGGAGCAACGCCTCCGCGAGCTCGCGGGCCTGGCGACCCTCCCGAACTGCTCGCGCCTGGAAGTCACCCGAGTCGTCGGATGTGGCCACCGCGGGCAGCTCCACCCGGAACTGCCGCGCCGAGTCGGCTTGTGCGGCTTCGATCCGGGCCCGCTCGTCGGCCACCCGCTGTTGGGCGATACCGACGTAGTCGGCGTCGGTGTCGAAGCCCAGGAAGTGGCGGCCGGTTCGCACCGCTGCCACAGCCGAGCTGCCCGACCCCATGAAGGGATCGAGCACGACATCTCCCCGATAGGTGTAGAGCTCGATGAGCCTGTGGGGTAGCTCCACGGGGAAGGGAGCGGGGTGTCCGACCCTCGTCGCGCTCTCGGGGGGGATTTCCCAGAGGTCGGTAGTGGCCTCCATGAACTCCTCACGGGAGATGGTGGCCGTGGAGGGAAGGCCCATCTCGAGACGTTGTGTGGGCGTGAGTGCACGATCGAAGCGACCCTTGCTGGCGATGACGACCCGCTCGGTAATGTCGCGGAGCACGGGGTTGGAGGGTCGCTGGAAGGTTCCCCAGGCGCAGCTTCCACCGGCGGCTCGCCCCTTCCACCAGATGACCTCACCCCGGAGCAGCAGACCCAGGTCTTGGAGGATCCCGGTGATGTCTCCCGCGAGGGAGCGGTAGGGGCGACGGCCGAGGTTCGCCACGTTGACAGCGATCCGACCGCCCGGCTCCAGCACCCGCTTGCACTCGCTGAACACGTCCCTGAGCAGTCCGAGGTACTCGAAGTAGTCGGCGGGGACACCACCGACACCGAGCTCCTCCTCGTACTGCTTGCCGGCGAAGTAGGGGGGCGAGGTCACCACGAGCGCGACGGAGTTGGACGGCACACTCGTCATGGCCCGCGCGTCGGCTGTGTAGATGACGTCGAACTCGGTTGGTCGCTCCACGGTGTCGTCGGTGGAGATCTCGGGTGGGACGAACCGGTCGTAGAAGGCGGTGGAGTCGTGGCCCTCTCTGCGTCCTGAGCCGAAGTTCGCGGTGGCGGTCGAGACTCTCGTCCGCCCGTTCTGCCCGGTGGCCGAGGAAGTGGTCCTCATCGGGTGGCTCCGTTCGGCGGAGATGTGGGTGCCGTGTCGATGGCGTCGTCGGTGCAGGGCAGTCGGTTCAGGAACTCGGTGACGGCTCTGGTGACGAGCAGGTTGGCCGATACGTCCCGCTCCCGCGCCGTGATGTGCAGGCGCTGGTGGATCGATTCAGGGAGGCGGACCGCGGTTGCGATTCGGCGCTCGTCAGACACTCGGGGACGACCCATGGGGGCAAACGTAGCCATCGGTTGTGACATTCACGCGGATATCCGCGCGCAGCAACGCGCGGATTGGGTCCGGGTGGCGCGGATGCGCCCCTAACGTCGGTGCTCATGGATCCGGTCGTCGCCACCGCAGGAGGCGGGCACCCACCGGATCCTGTCCCCAGCCCACTCCGTCGACCCTTTCACCTGCTCGCCAAGCCGACGGGGCCAATCTGCAACCTGGCGTGTGACTACTGCTACTTCCTGTCGAAGGAGTCCCTCTATCCCGGTGACCGATTCCGGATGTCGGAGCAGGTGTTGTCCTCCTACATCTCGGGGCTGCTCCAAGCGCACCCCGACGGACCGGTCGCGGTCGCGTGGCAGGGCGGCGAGCCGGCGCTGATGGGCATCGACTTCTTCCGCCGGGCGATCGACCTGGTGGAGGAACAGCGCCGGCCGAGACAGCAGGTCGAGTACTCGATCCAGACCAACGCCACCCTGCTCACCGACGAGTGGTGCGAGCTGTTCGCCCAGCACCGGTTCCTCGTAGGAGTCAGCATCGACGGCCCTCCCGAACTGCACGACCGGTTCCGGGTGGACAAGCACGGGTCGGCAACCTCGTCGAAGGTGCTGGCCGGCTTGGAGCGGCTGGTTCGCCATGGAGTCGATGTCAACGTCTTGTGCACCGTGCACCGTGGCAACCAGGACCACCCCCTCGATGTCTACCGCTACTTCCGAGACGACCTCGGCCTGCGCTTCATCCAGTTCATCCCCGTCGTCGAGTGGGATTGCGTCGGTGAAGGCGCCGGAATGGATGGGCGTCGGCAAGCCACGGAGCGATCTGTCGAGCCGCAGGCATGGGGGCGGTTCCTGAACGCGGTGTTCGACGAGTGGGTCGTGGCCGACATCGGTGAGGTGTTCGTGTCGATGTTCGACTCGGCGCTGGGGAGTTGGCTCGGGCTCGACTCGTCCATGTGCATCTTCGCGGAGTCCTGCGGCGGCTCATTGGCCGTGGTCCACAACGGTGACGTGTACTCCTGTGATCACTTCGTGGATCCGGACCACCGGCTCGGCAACCTCACAGAGAGCGACCTCGGCGCGCTCGTCGGGTCCAGGCGCCAGGCCGAGTTCGGCCACGCCAAGTCGGTTCTGCCCCTGCGCTGTCGGGGCTGCGAGGTGAGCTTTGCCTGCCACGGTGAGTGTCCAAAGAACCGTTACGGGTCCGGATCGGGCGACGAGGCGGGGCTGAACTACCTATGCGCCGGCTACTACTCCTTCTTCAGCCACATCGACGGGCCCATGCGAACCATGGCGGAGCTGGTCCGTTCCGGCAGGAGCGCGGCGGACGTCTGTGAAGCGCTCGACCATGCCCGACCGAGAGGTCAGTATTGGAGCGGTGAAGTCGAGAGGTAGCTGGAGACCGGAGCGGTCGGTGTGCATCGCCGACGCCTTGGAGTTGCTCCTCGACCGCGTGGAGGAGGATTTCGACTGCCCGGAGCCCCGGGTCACCGAGGAACTCCTGCCCTTCTCGACCGGCCTGGTTGCGCTCGACCGGGTCTGTGGCGGGGGCCTGCACTCGGGGATCGTGACCGTCCTGGAGTGCCCGTTGCCCTCCCACGCCCGTTCCCTGCTCTTCAGCGTGGCCCGGGGCACCGATGTCCCCACGATGTTGGCGGTCGACGATCTGGAGCAGGGCGCCACTTGGCTGCTCGCCGGTGCATCCGGGGTACCGGCGAAGTTGATCGAGCAACGGGAGCTCTCGGAGCGGGACTGGGATGCGATTTCCGCCAGGGTGGGTGTGTTGGCGGATCAGGAGTTGGTGATGACCGAGGCCCGCTCAGCCGGTGGCATCGAGCACCTGATCCGCGAAGACCGGTCGATGATCCTCATCGTCGATGAACCGGGGCGCCTGGGCCCTGTGGAGGACGTTCTGTGGTGGCTCACTCAGGTAGCCGAAGCGACGGGCGTGGCATGTTTGACATCGGTGGGTGACCTGTCGCATCTCACCGGGTATCTCAAGTCGGAGATGGTCAACGTCACCGTGGTGCCCCACACGATGGGGGGGCGGGCAACGTTGGTGTCCACCGACTGCGACGACGGCTTCGCCGTGGCACATGTACAGGTAGCCATGCTCGTGGGCGACGCCTCGTAGCTCAGACCCGTTCCGGTCCCGGTCCCGGTCCCGTTCTCACTTCGGTTCCCCTTCTCGGCAGCCTCAGGCCGAGATCCCGGTCCCGTTCTCGCTTCGGTTCCCCTTCTCGGCAGCCTCAGGCCGAGATCCCGGCCTCAGCCTGCTGGGAATCGAGTCGGCGCCGTCAATCCTCCGACGCGAGCCGGCTCATGGCCGCCGACGACATGGGCACCGTCTTCGCCATCCCGAAGACGACCTCGAGGGCGAGACGCAACCCGATCACCGGATCGAGGGCATCAGCAGTCTGGGCGATGGCCGATGCCAACGCGAGCGCGCAGAGCACGTGACGGCTCGGACAGTCGGAACCCAGCTCGGCAGCGAGCGCGGCGATCGCTTCGGACACCGCGGGCCGGAGCTCGAACGCGACCTGGAGCGGGAGCACTTCGGGCTGGTGGTCCTCGGGAACCGAAGTGGCGACGGTGCCCCACGCCAGCTCACCGACGTTGCCCGCGACGATCTGGTAGAGGTCCTGCAAGGACGGGAACCCCTCGGGGCCGAGGACCCCCGGGACGAGCTGGTCGCGGACGACTCCGACAACGCTGAGAGGGTCCGCCTCGGCGATGTCGGTGGAATCGCCGCTGAGAAGCACGTTCAGTTCGTCACCGAAGACCGGTGCGCCCGGGGTCATGTCGCTCTGCTCGATGTCGAAAAGGCCGGCGTCCACGACGACCGCCTCGCCTGTGAGCGACGCGAGCACCGTGAGGTAGTCCTCGACCCGAACCCCTCGGTCGTCCCTCACCCTCGCCAATGCCGTGTCCCGCACGGACATGACGGCCGTGCGAACGGATTCCGTGTCCATCGCCTTGACGGTAGGGGCTCTCTGGTGGCGGGGAGCCACACCGATGTCGCCGGTGGTCGAGGACTGTCTTGGACACGGGTCGTCGGCGCGGCCCAGCACCACGATTCCCATCCCGCGAGGGCGGCCCCGCGGTGGACCGTTGGAACCAAGGACTTTCGGCCGGCGCGCTCGGAGGGACTCGAACCCCCAACCTTCTGATTCGTAGCGAGCCACTTGCCGATCACGGGCAGCGCGTTCACCCTGCTCAGAGGCCATCTACCAGGGATCTCGCCGTGGCAGCCGTCCGGCCAGTACTGCCCCGCACCCCTCCGTTATGTTGCGTTTCGGCCGATCCGTTAGAAGATCCGTTAGAAGCCGACCCACATCACCGACGACGTCAGACACCGCGGATGCGGTCGACCAGTTTCCACACGTTGCTGCTCGGGTTCGAGTGCGGGGGCGACCCGTCGCCGGTGTGCTTGACGTCGAGCCGTTGCGCCCGCTGCTTCGCGTCGTCGTAGCGGTCCGACAGGGTCGCCAACGCCGGGCCGGTCAGCACCTTGTCGCAGCCCAGGAGCTGGCGGGACAGCCGCTGAGCGTCGCCGCGCTCGATGTGGGCGGTCTGGTCGGCGAAGTGGAGCACGAACCACAGCTCGATGCACGGGTTCGACAACACGACGCCGATGCCGTTCCCGGCTGCCTTGTCGAGCGCCTCGGCGATGTTGGGGTGCTCGTCGTTGTCGAACATGCACCACACCTCGTCATGAGCGCGGCCGCGACCCTTCCTCTCGTCGCGCGCTTCGCGCCGCTTCGCCTCCGCTGCGCGATCGACGAGCGAGAGCGGTGTGCCGTGGAAGTCGTCGATGGTGACCAGTACGCGGTCGCGGTACGCGCGTCGCCAGTGGACGAGGTAGCCGTCCTCTGTGCGTTCGCCTTCGGTGAAGACGAGCAGCTCGCGGCGGCGTGGCGTGGTCCGTCGCCGACCGAGCGCCGGTCGCGGATGTCGGGCGTTCAACTGCCCGCGGTGATCAGAGCTGCGGCGGCGGCGAATTCGTCATGAGAGAGGATCGGCGTCCCTCCATAGCGGCCCGCGAGGTAGCGCTTGCCGATGGCCTCTTGCTTCCGGGGCGCGAGATCGACCAGTGGGTAGAGCGTGGTGATGCCGTCGCCGCGCTTCTCGGTGAACCAGATCTGGTCGCGTCCGAGCAGACGATCCCCGGCAGTGTCCGGGAGTAGTGACGCGTCGTGGGAGTTGAACACGAGCTGGGCGCGGTTCGGGTTTGTCTCGCGGTCCTGGAACAGGCGAACGAGCTGGGCGACGAGCGCGGGATGGAGGCTCGCGTCGAGCTCGTCCGCGAGAAACACCGAGCCCGCTGCGAGGGCGCGCACGACCGGGCCGATCAAGCCGAACCACACCCGCGTGCCGAGCGATTCGTCTTCCGCTTCGAGTTCGATGTCTCGGTCGGCGCCGCGGTGCGTCAGGCGGACGCCGAGCTGCTCGAAGGTCGGGCCCTCGCCACTGTCATCGTCCTCGATGCCGCTGAGGATCCGGACCGCTCGACGCATGCGCTCCTGCATCACGGGATCCGGTTCGCGCTTCTTGGCACCGACCACACCGAGGTCGGCCGC
>JADLFH010000069.1 GCA_020845705.1 Microthrixaceae bacterium
CGCCGCCACTCGGTCACCTCGGCGCGAACGTCGAGTTCGAGCCGTTGGTGGAGCGGATCGCCGCGTTGATGCCCTACACCCCGTTGGCGAACGCCGGCGGAACCCCGGCGATCAGCTTGCCGATGGGCTTCGACGACTCAACCAACCTGCCCGTCGGGATGATGCTGTCGGGTTCCTTCGGGACCGACGCCCTGCTGGTGCAGCTCGCGCTGGAACTCGAAGAAGCGCGGCTGTCAGACCTGGCCCGTGTCGGGGCCAGGACTCGTCTCTGACGTGACCCGTCGAACTGATCGAAGTTCTGCGGTGCGAGCGATGCGGTAGCATCTGATGCGTGCGCACCACGGTGGATCTCGACGAGGACGTCCTACTGGCGGTCAAGGAGCAGGCGCGGCGTCAGAGACGGAGCGCGGGAGCCGTGCTCTCGGATCTCGCCCGCGAGGCACTGACGGGCCGGTCCCGCGCAGCCTCCGAGGTCGCGGAGGAGAGCTTCCTCGGGTTCCGACCACTGCCACACCGCGGGCCACCTGTCTCCAACGCGCTCATCGACGAACTACGCGAGGCTGAACCCGAGTGACCCGAGCGCTGCTCGACATCAATGTGCTGCTGGCGCTCTTCGACCGCGACCACATCGACCACGGCCGGGCGCGGCACTGGCTCGAGCAGGAGATCCCCAGCGGGTGGGCGACCTGCCCGATCACCCAGAACGGATTCGTCCGTGTGATCAGCCAGCCCCGATACCCCAGCCCCATCTCGCCCACCGAGGCGATGGAGCTGTTATCGGAAGCGTGTGTCCAGCCGGCCCATGAGTTCTGGCCATGTGACCTGAGCGTCTTGGACACCGATCTCCTCAACAGGACACGAGTCCACGGACCGCGGCAGGTGACCGACGCCTACCTGCTCGCGCTCGCCACTTCACGTGGAGGTCGCTTCGTCACCTTCGACCGAGCCATCACGCTCACCGCCGTCGTGGGGGCCACCGACGCCAACCTGGTGGTCCTCTGAGAATCCCGTCAGATGACAGCGTCACTTGATGCAGGATCATCGGTCTTGTCGTCCCGGTTCCGAGCTGAGAGTCGTTGTCGAAACGGCTCGGCTCGGGCGCTGCGTTGGACCGAGTTACGGCGACCACCCTCGGCCGTCGAAGCGTCACCGGTCGCTCATAAACTGGTTGCGTGAGGCAGATCGTCCCAGCCGTTACCAAGCGTCGACTGAGCGACGATGATCGATCGTGGGCGACCTACTGGCGCACGCGACCAGTCGAGGAACGTCTTGGGATGGCCACCGAGCTCAGTCTGGAGTGTGGTGATGCGGCTCCTGACCGACGACTTCGTCGAGTTCATCGAGTGCTGCGCCGCTCGTGACGTCCGCTTCCTGATCGTCGGGGATTACGCGTTGGCCGCCCACGGCTACCCCCGGGCGACGAAGGACCTCGACGTGTGGCTCATGATCGATCCCGAGAACGCGGAGCGGGTCGTCAGCGCGCTCGACGACTTCGGGATGGGGTCCGTTGGCCTCACTGCCCGGGACTTCCTCGAGCCCGAGGTGGTCGTACAACTCGGCTCTCCGCCCACACGTATCGACCTCCTGACCTCGATCAGCGGCGTCCAGTTCGACGAATGCTGGAGCAATCGCGTCCTGGTGGACGTCGGCGAGCTGTCCGTCGGATTCATCTCCGCAGAAGACCTCATCCGCAACAAGCGCGCTGCTGGACGGCCGCAGTACCTCGTCGATGCTGACACCTTGGAGGAGCACTCGGACTGAGTCCGCGGAGCAGCTCAGAGGTGCATCCGAGGTTCGAGCAAAGTCCTGCCAGCTGCACTTGCCGCTGGACGTCCACCTCACGGTCGCCGCGCCGGCCGCAAGGAGGCGCCTCGACGACCCCAACCTCACCGACGAGGAGCGGGCGAGGGTGGTACAGCAGCTCGCCTCCGGTTGATTCTCAAGGACAAGACGACCACGTGCGGTCGTCTTGTCCTCAGGAATCGGATTGAGGCAGGGGAGGTCGATCCGGCGAGGCAGCCTCCTTCGCATATGAGTGTGACGGGTTGTGTGGTGTTGCTGCGGGGCGTCAACGTCGGAGGGAAGAACCGCTCCCAATGGCCGATCTGCGTGGAGCTCTGGTGCCGGTCCTTGGTGATGTCGAGACCCACATCGCGTCGGCAACGTGCTGTTCGATCTCCTCGACGACACCACCTTCCACGTCAGCGAGGCGATTGCGCGAATGATGTGGATATTGTGCGTATGAGTCGAGTGAACATCACGGCCCCGGATGAGGTCGTCGCCCGGGCGAGAGCCGCCGGTTTGAACGTGTCTCGTGTGGCCACCGATGCCCTGGAGGAGGAGCTCGACCGGCGCGAGAAGATCGCTGCGCTCGACGCGTGTCTGGCTCGGCTCGAACGCGAGCTGGGGCCGATCCCCAGCGACGAAGCGGCCGCCGCGGCCGCATGGGCGGATCAGGTCGTCGCGCCACGACCAGCTGCTCGCGCATCGTCACGACGTCGTCGCAGCGCGTGACGCTGATCCTCGACGCCGGCGGTGTCAGCGCGCTGGCGGGACATCGTGCCCGACTCGCCGAGCTCCGCGCTCGTGGTGTTTGGCCGCCGCAGATCCCGGCAGTGGTCCTGACTGAGGCGCTGACGGGTGATCACCGTCGTGACTTCTCCGAGAACCAGCTCGTCCGGATGTGTCAGGTCCGCGATGTCACCGAGCACCTCGCCCGTGACGCGGCGCTGTTGCGCACGCAGTCAGGCCGAGCAGTCTCTCTCTCAGCGACCGACGCCGTTGTCGCGGCGTTCGCGGCGCTCAGCCCGGATCCAATCGTGTTGACCAGCGATCCCGAGGACCTCACAACCCTGGTCGCGGGGCACCCAACGAAGGTCACCATCGTCGCCGTGTAGCCCGATTCACAGGATGGTGCCGATGCGGCAGCGCCGCGGGCGGCAAACATCTCATAGTGGTTTCCGAATCGATGTCGGGGACGACGGTCGGTGACAGGTTCTGGAAGAGGCAGCCGGCCGACACTCCGCACGCGCGTTCTACGCTGCCCAATAGCCCGACCCACGCAGAGCGCGAAGGATCACAACAGATGACCAGCCTTCGAAGAGGTCCTCGGACGGCGTTGGCGGCAGTTGTGAATGAGATCAAACCGGCCTGAGCCAGGCGCGGAAGTGGAGCGCGAGCGGGTTGCTCGAACCGTCGACCAGCGGGGTCCATGAGCCGTCCTGCTGGCCGGGATCACGGTGGTGGATGAGGGCTTGGGCGCCGCTGTACCCGCTCCCTCCCAGTAACTCAGCGATCTCGGTCATGCCCGGGTCGGGTGAGCCGATCCCGCGAAGAACGATCGCGTAGCTCGTCCCCGCCGTCACCGTCGCGGGGACGTCCAAGTCGACCGAACTGATGGTTTCGCTGTATGAGGACGGGAAGTCTGCGGCGTCGAAGACACCTGAGCCGATCGAGGTACCCGTGGGAGCGCCATCGGCACCGAGGGGCTCAATCGACACCGCGAACTCCTGACTCTCGAACCACCACACGTGGAGTCCAACGGTCTGGATCGTGCCATCGGCCTGCGCAGTGAACGGCTGCGATGCCCACCACCGGAGCAGCGGAGTGTGCCGGAACCCACACGTGTGGTTCGTCAGAGTCCAGGGCGGCGCCGCCAAGCCCGACTCGGCGGACCCGAAGGGCGTCCGCTACCTGGCCAGGATGCTCGCCGAGCCCGGTCGGGAGTTCCACGTCCTGGGCCTGGCCGCGGTGGAGCAGGGGACCCTCCTCACCGGACGGCCCGAGGCGGTCGGTGACATCGATCTCGGACCCGCCGGCTCAGGCCTCCCGCCCGCGCCGAGCTCGCCGAACGCGATCGTGACTACCTGATCGCCGAACTGCGTCGGGCCGTCGGTCTCGATGGTCGCCAGGGGCCCATGGGAACTCACGCGTGGGTGTGGTAGGCGACGAAGCCGAGCGAGCGCGAGCTGTCGTCGGGTCCGTTCGTTCGCGCGCGCGACGTTCTTGCTTGCTCAGATTTCGTCTCCAACAGTCGGTGCCGGACGCGGTGCCCGACGCGTCGGTGGTGTGGTGGCCGTTTCGCCTGTGGGGCTGGCAAGGGCTCGTTCGAGGCCGGTGAAAAGGTCGACGACGTCGGCTGATTCGAAGACGCGGTAGCGCTGTCTGCCGACGTTGCGTTGACGCAGGACACCGGCCGCTTCGAGACGGTTGATGGCTTCACCGGTGCGCATCCCGGATCGGCCGATGAGTCGTGCGGCACCGTCGACGGTGATCACCGGGACGCCGGGCAGGATGGCGAGGAGCATTTCGACGGCTGAGTTGGCCCGGACTCGACCGAGCTTCGTTCGCCATCGAACGTCGAGCTCGTCGATCTTGGTCGCGTAGGCCTCGGCGTCGTTGCATGATCGATGTGCGGCGGTGGCGAACGTGCGCAACCAGCTGCACGCACCCGCGGAGCGTTCGGGGCCGTCCGCGGCGCCGATGTGTCGGAATGCGGTCAGGCCGGAGATGTAGTCGCCTGCCCACGTGGCGAGTATGAGGCTGATCGGTGGGACGAAGCGCGGTGCGAGGCCACGTCGACGGAGGATGACGTGGATGAGCGCGCGGCCGGTGCGGCCGTTGCCGTCGGCGAAGGGGTGGATGGTCTCGAACTGTGCATGGGCGATCGCTGCCTGCACGAGCGCTGGATGATCGTCGCCGTTGACGTAGGCGAGCAGATCGTGGACCAACGCGTCGAGGGTCTGCGGTGGGGGCGGGACGAACGCTGCGGAGCACGGGTTGTAGCTACTGCCGCCGATCCAGTTCTGCACCGTGCGGACCACACCCCCGATTTCAGGAGTCGCCGACTGTTCCATCAAGGTCCGGTGGAGGCCGAGGAGGTCGTCGATGGTGATGGTGTCGGTCGAGGAGCCCAGCTCTACCGCGGCCTCCATGGCGGCGACGTTGGCGAGAACTTCGACCGCGATCCGATCGGCGGCGTCGCCGCCTCGAGCGATCACGACTTCGGCATCGAGCAACCGGCGTGGCCCAGCCCCGAGTCCTTCGATCCTCGACGAGGCGATCGATTCCGCGCGAAGCAGGAACCGTGCGAACCCTTCCAGGCTGACGTGCGATGTTCCGATTGCGTTCAGCCGGCGAACAGCCGCCTCCGCGTCGGTGAGGTCCGCGACGAGGTCGGCCGGAAGGGCGAGAGCCCAGCCGACGAGCGGATCGGGGAGGTAGGCGTCGTAGTCGCAACCTTGACGGTCGCGGCGACTCATCCCCTCGAACGAGGAGGTCCAATGGCTCCTGAGCAGCTCGGCCACAAGGTTTGCTCACCTCCATCTAAGTAACGGTTGTACTCTAACCGTTATCCAGTGCGGAAGGGCACAGCGGTTTCATGAGGAGGGCTCTCGAATCGCGGTCCAGTTCAGTTGCGGAGCGGATCGATCCAGCGCAACCCGGGGA
Organism: Microthrixaceae bacterium; assembly: GCA_020845705.1. Taxonomy (GTDB): domain Bacteria; phylum Actinomycetota; class Acidimicrobiia; order Acidimicrobiales; family Microtrichaceae; genus JADLFH01. The sequence continues at coordinate 5,449 of JADLFH010000069.1, forward strand.
ACCCTGCGAAGCCCCGATCGGCACTGACCCAGGTGGCACCCTGCTCGATCGCGATCGCTGCGAGGAACGCGTCGGGAACGGTGTTCCCTCGCGCATCGAGCTGCCGGCAGAGGTCGGTGAAGATCTGCCAGTGCCGTGCGTCGGGTCCGACCGGCACGACCGCCGGAGAGCCTCGCACTGCTTCGACGAACTCGAGTGCCACCTCAAGCGGCGTCGGCTCCTTGAATACTCGAGGGTGGGTCACCACTCGCAGGAACCCACTCAGGACGACCGCGGCAACGCCGAGCGGCTCAACTCCTCGACGCGTCTGATCGAGCCACGTCCGGTAGTCGTGGTGGTTCGGAGCTTCCGGTCGATGGGCGTACACCAGGACGTTGACGTCAATGCAGAGCATCGATCCGCGCCCCGTCGTCCATCTCGTCGAGCAGCGCCGCTGTGTTGGCGAGGTCCACCCCAGGCAGCACGCCGCTTCCCCCGAAGACCACCAACTCCGCGATCTCCGCCGGAGGCGACGCCTTCGGACGCAACGCTTCTCGCACGGCGTCCTCGATGATCTCGCTCACCGTCCTCGACGTCGCTGCGGCGCGTGCCTTGGCCTCCCGGTAGAGCCGCTCGGAGATGTTGATCGTCGTACGCACTCCCACATCTTAGCATCAGGGAGTGATGCAAAAGCATCGGCCCCGCGGGAACCCAGCGGACGTGGCCCCGACGACGGCGGCGAGGTCGGCAGCATCGGCTGGCACCTGGAGGAGCCGCGCGAGCACGTCCTCGACAATGCCGACCGGCACTTCGTCGCCGAGCTGGCCGACGGGGCGACGGGATGTGACGTTCCGGCTACCGGTTTCGAGCCCAGCCACCAGGAATAGGACCAGTCCATCGAGTGGGCTCCGGTGGCCCCGGGGTTTCCACCTACCCGGCGCTCGCCTTGAGTTGGTCGACGATGAGCTGCACCGTGTTGGCGATCGCGTCGGGGATCCGTTCCTTCGGCAGGTCGTGGGCCTCGTGCATCGGCCGGCCGATGTCGGCATCGGCGAGCATCAGCAGCATGACGGTGGCGTCCTCGGCGGCTTGTGCGGGGGCGCCGATCGCGGCGACGGCGCGGCGGATCGCGTCGAGGGTGCGGGCGCGTCGACGGGCGCGGACCTCGTTCCATGCGGGGCTGCGGAACTCGGCGAGCGCCCGAGCGATGGGGCTCCGCAACGCAACGGTGCGTAGGCACGGACCTGCGCGGCTGACCCGGCCTCGTGCGACCGGGCTCAGGTGCTGCGCACCGCCCGGAGCTCATCGAGGCCGAGCCCGTGCACGACACGACCGTCACACCGGATGTCGGCCCACACCTGGGGACGATCACGCTGACCGGCGGCTGGGAGAGCGCGCCGGCCAGTCGACCCATCTCGTCGAGCACGGTGTCGGTTGAGCGGGCGAGGGTGAGCAGCGCTCGGGATGCGACGTGCTCAGGCACGAACCGAAACTGCGATGCCGGCGGAACCTCCCGCCGCTCGACGACACCGAGCGCCACCAGGCCGGGCGGCAATCGGGATGCCTGGGCCTGGCTGATCCCAGCGAGCTGGGCGATGGCCCGCAGGTTCAGCTCAGCGGTGGTCTCGGCCAGGACGGCGAGCACCCGCCCCTGGGCTCCTGGCACGATGGCCTCGATGGGTCGGACGAAGTCCACGACGCCAGGCTGCTCACTAGCCGGCAGAAATCATTGATGCGCGATATCGGCTGCAAACCCTTGTGTTGGGTCGGGCTGCCGGGTGGGATCAATGCGCGCGGTCACCCTGGCGGCCGAGGGCCGGCACCGACGCCTCGGTAGCATCGGTACCGTGAGTGCCCGTTCCGTCGAGGACACGACACCTGAGGTGTTCGATCTCTACATCGACACGTTGCGTGCGATGTCGCCGATCGAACGAGTCAGGATCGCTGACCGTCTCAGCGTCGATGTCGCCGCGCTTGCCGAGGCCGGGATCCGGGCGAGATGGCCGGCATTGGCTCGTGCCGATCTGCTGCACGAGCTGGCGCGACGTCGCTACGGCTCGGCGCTCGCGGATGCCGCGTTTCAACGCTCGCGGCCCGCGTGACCGACGCGACCCCGCTCGATGTCATCATCCGTGTCGCCACGATGTTCGACGAGCTCGCCGTCGACTACGTGCTCGGCGGCTCGCTGGCAGGATCGTTCTTCGGGGAGCCTCGGACAGCAGCCGAGTTGCGTACGTGGCCGACAGCAGCTCACCACCGGGCCGCTCCCGCCGTTCCCGCCTCACCGTCGTGTGGACGATCTCGGCAGGATGGCGATCCAGAAGTCCGTCAAACGACGAGTGAATACTCCGCAGAACGACTAGTCTGTCGGAATGGGTCCCTCCTACTTGCCACGCGCGGCCGACAGGGTGCTGGGCGAGATGCTCCAGGATCACGCGGCGGTGCTCGTGGTTGGTCCGCGTGCGACGGGCAAGACCACTTCCGCCGAGCAGCACGCTCGAAGCGTCATTCGTCTCGGTGACAAGCCTGTCGCCGACGCATTCGGGGCGGGGCCATCCTCGATCCTCTCCGAGCGTGACGAGCCGATCCTGGTGGACGAGTGGCAGGAGGTTCCCGAGTCATTGCAGGCGATCAAGATCGCGGTCGATTCGAACCCCGCTCGCGGCCGTTTCATCGTCACGGGGTCTGTCCGTGCCGACATCGACTCGCCGACGTGGCCCGGGACCGGGAGGCTGGTTCGGCTCCCGATGTACGGACTCACCGAACGTGAGATAGAGGGACGGGTCGCGGAGCCCTCGTGGCTGGGAGGGGTCCTCGCCGGCGCTTCGAGCGGGGATCCGCCGCCTGGCCACCGCTCCGCCCTCGGCGTCCGTGACTATGTGCGCCGGGCTCTTCGGTCCGGCTTCCCCGAACCCGCGTTGCTGACCGGCGAGCGCGGTCGTGCTCGCTGGTTGTCGTCCTATGTAGATCAGCTCGTCACCCGCGACGCCCAGTCGCTCTCCCCCCGCCGCGATCCGCACCGGCTGCGCGCGTACCTCACCGCGGTGGCCCTCAACAGCGCGGGTGTCGTGGACGACACGACCTTGTGGAACGCGGCCTCCATCGCGAAGGACACCGCACGCGCCTACGACACGCTCCTGGGCAACCTGCTCGTGATCGACCGCCTGCCCGCGTGGACGAGTAACCGGTTCAAGCGCCTCACGCTCGGGCCGAAGCGGTATCTCGTCGACCCCGGGCTGTTCGGCGGGGTGCTCGGCGTGACCGAGAACGACGTGCTCAGCGACGGCGACCTCCTCGGTCGAGTGATCGAGACCTTCGTCGTGGCTCAGATCCGCGCCGAGATCGCGCTGATGGCGGCCCCGCCGCGGATGCACCACCTTCGCATGGCCGAAGGCCACCACGAGATCGACCTCGTCATCGAAGTGGGTCCGCGGCGGCTCGTCGCGATCGAGGTCAAGGCGACCGCCACACCAGACCCCGGTGACGCACGCCACCTCCGGTGGTTCCGACGCGAGCTCGGCGCCGAGCACCTCACCACGATCCTGCTCCACACCGGCACCGAAACCACGACGTTCGACGACGGCACCGTGGCGACGCCCATCTCTACCCTCTGGAGCTGAGCGCCGTCCCGAGATCCGCCGGACCGACCCGCCGGGGTTGGAAACCAATAGCCCGAGCGTCCATCAGACCCAGCGCGGGAGCGCTGCGGCCAGTCCTGCTGACTACCGCGGCGACGGGTAGGAGCGGAACTCGACGAGGAGCTGGTCGGGGTCGTGCACGTACACCGAGCGTCCCACCCCCCGGGCACCCGACCGCTCTCCCTCGTCGACGACCTCGAGATCAGGATCCGAGGCGATATCGGCGAGATCTTCCTCGCTCACGACGAAACAGACATGGTCGAGACTCCCACGCTCGCCGTCGCCCGACCCACCCTGTCGGTCGACCCGTGGGCCACCCCGATCCGCGGGGTCTACCTCTGCTCCGCCTCGACCCCGCCCGGAGGGGAGTCCACGGAAGGTGCGGCCTCCACGCGGCACGATCGCTGCTGCGTCGTGCCGTTCTGTGATGCGAGGTACTACGGAACCGTCGTGATTCGCATCACAGAACGGGTCGGGGCGGGTCAACCGGGAGGCATCGAGGTGGTCGGCGGGGTGGTTGGAGGGATTGTCGTGCTCGCCACGGAAGCCCCGACCGTTGTGGACGGGATACGAAGCGAAGTCGACGGCGACGGCGACGGGGCCACCGTCGTGGTCGAGTGACCAGGCTTGGCAGTCGGTGTGGGGGTCGGGGTTGGCGCCTTGGTGGTGGGCGTCCTACGCGACGCCTTCGGGGGCGATGGAGATCCACTGTGGATCGGCTGCGTTGTCGCAGCGCCTTTCGTTGTCGTGGCTGCCCAGGGAGGCGCTGTAGTAGCGGGAGCGACGGTGGCCTCGGTCGTGGTCGGGTCGGGGACCTTCGTATCGACCCGCCCACCGTCCCACGGCGAGGCCAACGCAACTGCGCCGAGGCCGAGGCCAACCGCCCCGATGGCCGTAGCGACGATCATCCGCCGCCGTCGAGTACCGCGGAGCTGATCCACCGGGTCTCCATCGGGCCGGGTCGGGCCCGTGATGTCGAGAGCAGGGGAGAGGACCAGGGTGTCCTTCTCCTGTGTCGGATGTTCGAGCAGGGGACCCATTTCGTGGCCGACCGACGGCGCGACTCGTGGGGAGCCGCCCGCCGCAGCGGGCGCGAGCTGCATCGCTGCGGCACGCGCCGCGCCGAGGGCGACGACGTGCTTGGGGTCCGCGTCGACCGCGACCCGCCGACCGAACTCGGCGTGGACCATCTCGGCGACGAGAGGGATCCGCGACGACCCCCCGACCAGAAGGAACGCGGCGAGCTCATCGGGTTCGACTCCAGCGGAGCGCAGAGCCCGCCGCATGCAGGAGATCGTCTCCCCGAGCGGCAACCGGATCATCGCCTCGAGCTCGGCTCGGGTCAGACGAACCTCGGTTTCCAATCCCGGCAGGCTGACCGGGATCGAGGTCTCCGTGTCGGCCCACAGCACTTCCTTCGCTTCGACGCACTCCTGATGCAGGCGGGCGAGCGCTATCGCGAGCGCCGCATCGCCCTGGTCGATGTCGTCGAGGGCCGGTGCCACGGCGCGGGCCACGTGCGCGACCACCGCCTGGTCGAAGTCCACGCCGCCGAGTCTTTCCACGCCGGCCGGGGACCCCATGATGTGGAACCCGTCATCGGTCTTGGCGAGAACTGCAGCGTCGAATGTCCCCCCTCCGAGGTCGTAGACAGCCACGATGTCACCAGCGGGAACGCGTTCGAGGCTCGCGTACTGGATGGCGGCGGCCTCGGGCTCTGTGAGGGTCGATGCCGATCCGAGATCGGCCATCTCCAACGCCTGGCGAAGCAGTTCGAGCTTGTAGGGCCCCCAGTTGGCCGGATGGGTGACGGCCACGGCGTCGGGGTCGCCGCCCTGTCGTCGAACCACCGCTTCCACGGTCGCCCGGACGAGACTGGCGAACACCGACTCCGCCGATAGCGGTGCCGAGCCGATCAGCAACGGAACGGGGTCGCCAAATCGCCGCTTGAACTCGCGAGCCACGTGGTTGGGGTCGCGGACCCCACGACGAACTGCTGCATCGCCGGTGAGCACCGTGTCTCCGTCGATGAAGACCACCGAGGGGATGGAAGCGGCACGCAGGCCGAGCTGGACGATCTCCGCCCGATCCTCGGCCATCACCGCGGCAGCGGTGAACGTCGTGCCGACATCGATTCCCAGGACGTAACTCACGATCCTCCCGTGGGGTGGCAGCGATGCCACCTCCTCAGTGGCACCCTAAGGTCCGATCGGTGCCGGATCATCGGTGAGGTCACGTAGAAGATGTCGACGCACCCAACCGTGTGCCTGTGTGAGCGCCTACATTGGCCCGATGTTGATCGGCCGTAGCGCCGAGATCGGCACGCTGTCGGAGATCGTCGAGTCGACGGCGGCGGGCCGTGCAGCCTTCGTGGTCATCGTGGGTGAGGCCGGGGTCGGTAAGAGCGCGCTCCTCGATTTTGCAGCCGAGGCGCTGTGCGCCGCGGAAGCGACTGTGTTTCGAGCGTTCTGCGATCCACTCGGCAACAACCGGCCTTTCGGTCCGCTGCTCGATGCCCTGGGAGCGGGATCCTCGGTAACGGGCTTCCTCGATCGGATGCGAACGACCGCACCCCTCGGCGCTGACCGGATCGGCGTGCTCGGTGCCGGTGTGGAGATCGGGTCGCTTCTGATCGAAGAACTCGTGGCGGCTTTCGAGGGACTCGCCGTGTCGGGTGACACGGCGCTGCTCGCCGATGACCTGCACTGGGCCGATGCTCCCACGGTGCAGACGCTCATCGCGGTTGCGCGACGCCTCGTCGATCTGCCCCTGCTGATCGTGGTGGCGTTGCGTCCCGATGCCGCCGGAGCCGAGGTCCTCGAATCGATTCATCGGCAGCTCGGTCCACGGAATCCGCCCACGGTCATCGAGTTACGTCCTCTGGGTCGCAGCGACGAACGCTCACTTGCCACGCAGCGCCTTCGCGGGACGCCCTCCCCGCGGCTGTCGGGGCTCCTCGGTCGATGCGCCGGCAATCCCCTGCTCCTGACGGAGCTGATAACGGCGCTCGAAGATGACGGATGCCTCCGCCGTCACGACGGGCTGGTGGAGCTGACCTCGGCGGCGGAGGTGGATCACCTTCCGGCAACCTTCGCCGACGTCGTCAGAGCGCGTATGGCTCGCCTCGAGGGGGACCAGCGCGAGGTGGCCATGATGGCCGCCCTGCTCGGGACGCGCTTCACCCTGGACGACCTCGTCGCGGTCACGGGACGGTCGGCCGCCGAACTCGCCACTGTCATCGTGGAGCTCGTCCGCTCCCGGGTCCTCACCGATGTCGACGGGGTGCTGGTCTTTCGCCACGACCTCGTGCGTGAGGCGATCCGAGACCTCGTACCCGATGCCTTGGCTGCGTCCCTCCACTCCCACATCGCGGATGTCCTGCGGGCTGGTGGTGCCTCCCTGCACGAGGTGGCCGGCCATGTGGAGCGAGGCGCGAGTCCGGGCTCGACCGAGGCGATGGAACTGCTCCATCTGGCCGCGATCGAGATTCTTCCGCTCGACCCGGGTGCGGCGGTTTCGCTGCTTCGCCGGGCTCTGGCCATCTGTCCGCCCACGAGTAGCAGGATCGAGGATCTGACGGCCCTGCTCGTGGAGGGACTCACCTGGAGCGGACGGCCATCCGAAGCACACGAGGTGGCCGACGAACTGCTAGCCCGAACCACTCGTCGCGATGTCGACGAGCGACTTCGATCCGCGATGGCCCGTGCGTTGCTTCTCCTGGGCCGCCCGCAGGAGGCGATTGAACATGCGACGCACTTGATCGAGACGGTCGGCGGATCTGGTCGCTCCACGAGCTGGGCGCGAGCGGAGCTCGCGGTGTGTCGTCTGTTCGGACTCGACGTCGCCGGGGCTATCACCGAAGCCGAGCTCGCACGCCGTGGCGCCCTCGAAGACGGCGACACCATGGCCGCGATCCTCGGGCTGAGCGTCGAGGCGCTCGCTCGCAACGCTCTTGGCCAGACGGCGAAGGCGGTGGGGCTCGGTCGGCGGGCGTTGTGTCTTGCGGACGAGTCCGAGGGTCTCGCAGGTCATCTGCTGCACCCGAGCCTGTTCCTCGGGGTGGCGTTGCTCACCTCCGGCGATCCGGCAGGTGCCCGGGCGTTGTTCGGTCGTGGCCGGGATCTGGGCCGCGACCTCGGCGCCACATGGGCGCTGCCGATCTACCACTTCATGTTCGCTCTGGCGCACTGGGATGTGGGTGAATGGGATGAGATGCTCGCGGAGGTCGAGGCCGGCTGCTCCTTCGATGGGGGGAGCGCACCGGCGATCGGCCAGGTGTGGGCGCTCGCTGTCGCCGGTCGAGTCCATCTTCACCGTGGCGATCTCAGCCGCGCCGCCGAGTTACTCGATGACGGTGACCGCCTGATGGAACAGTTCGGGTTGCAGTTCGGCGCCGACTGGCTCCTCCAGGCCCGGGTCCTGTTGCTGGAGGCTGAAGGGCGGGCGGATGAGGCGATCGCTTTGGCGGAGACGCTGTGGGCTGCCTACGGCGAGTTGCAGGCATCGGCCTCGCTCGCCCTGTTGGGCCCCGACCTCGTCCGACTCGCTGTGAGCAGCGGTGCCAATGAGCTCGCCGAACGGGTGGTCGCCGTGCTCGCCAGCGTGGTGACGGAGGCTGGCGATGATCCCACCATGTTGGGACGTGAACGCCGTGCGAGAGGTCTGTTCGAGCGGAACCCCGAGCTCCTTGTCCACTCTGCAGAGCTGTTCGCGGCCTCGGGACGTGAGTTGGAGGCGGCGTTGGCCCGCGCCGAGGCCGGTGCCCTGCTTGCCGAAGGCCGCGCCACAAACGCAGCGTGTGTTCTCGAAGAGGCGCTCGCGGGGCTCGAGCGACTTGGTGCTCACGCCGAGGGTGAGCGGGTGCGGGCCTTGCTGGGTCGCGTCGGCTCGCCGCGGCGTGGCCGCCCCACTGGCAGGCGTCCGAGATTCGGATGGGAGGCGTTGACATCGACCGAGTGGCTGGTCGTGCGTGAGGTCGCCGCCGGAGCCTCCAACGGCGAGGTGGCTGAGGTGCTCGGTGTGAGTCGACGGACGATCGAGGCGCACCTGCGAAGCGTCTACACGAAGCTCGGCGTCTCAACCCGTGTGCGACTCGCCCTCGCCTATGCGGAGTACGAACCCGGCTGATCGTTCTCGAGTGGGTCCCAATCCGTAGGTGATTTCACCGATGTCCTCCGTTGCCCGATCAGAGACGATGACACCGTCGTCCGCACGATGGGGAGGCAGACATGGCGATTCCAGGAGCCAAGGACCGGATGAAGTTGTCCGACGCGGGAGAGGCGATTCGTCGCACGAAGGTCAAGGGGCCGGACAAGGAGGCTGAGAGGCCGAGTGGTGCCGCCGCGGCGGATGACGCCGCGGTCGACGGTCGAAAGGCTGTGTCCGCCGAGCTGGCCGGAGGGGCATCTGCGGTCACGACATCGATCGAGGATCGCCTCGCCAACACCGGGGGCGGCCACGGCGGTGCCGGTGTTGACCTGGGCCCCGCGGGGCTCGACGATCTGGTCGGCCCCCGCGGTTCGCTTCGCGACTCGTTTGGATCGGTCGCATCATCTGCTCCCGACGACCACGGCGAAACGGGCAGGTACGACAAAAGCGGCATCTCCGACGGTGGAGGTGGCTCCGGACGGAGCGTGGTCGGCGGTCCCGGACATGTGGAGGTCTACGACGAAACCGAGGGACTGGTCGACACCTCCTCGGGAGCTCTGGACGCGATACCAGGGCTGTTTCGGGGTCTTGCCGGGTTGGTGGACTACCAGGTCAATACGAACGCGCGTCGGGCGGACGACGCGACCGACGAGCGTTCCGGTGCCGGTGGGGACGACGAGGATTCGGACTCGGGCTCCGGTGGCGATGCCGCGTCTTCGGGGGGAGGCGGTTCGGCCACTTCGGGCACCACGAGTGGTACCGGATCGACACACGAACAGGACAACCCCGACGGGTCTCACACCACCGTCTATGAGGATGGAACGATCGTGACCGGATACTCGAATCGAGTCGAGGTCAACCACCCTGACGGGACGATCGAGGTCTTCTACAACGACGGTACGCACACCGAGATCTACGCCGACGGATCGACTTCGACGGTTGCTCCCGACGGCACTGTCACGGAGACGGATCCCCCCGAGGACACCGGCGCCACCGGCGAAACCGGCGAAACCGACGAAACCGACGAAACCGGTGAAACCGGTGAAACCGGTGAAACCGGTGAAACCGGCGAAACCGGTGAAACCGGTGAACCGGCAGCCGGGTGCGTCGACCCCGACGACGACCCCTACTACGGCATCCCGCCGGAGTTGCGCGACTCGGTTCAGGCCGATCTCGACGGGTTGCGTGGGATGAACCCCGGCTACGGCGGCGGCGACGTCGACCCGAGCCGAGACGACGGATCCGTGTTCACCGGCGGACCCATCCGAGATTCGAAGAGGGAGCTTCTCGGAACACCCACCGGCGGCCCGGAGACACCCGAAACCGGCCAAGGCCACATGGGCGATGTCGGGTCCGGCCCCGACGGCAACGTGATCAACCCCGATCCAAACGGCGATGTCGCTCCGAGCGCGGCAGGGCCGGAGGAACGCGACACCTCGCGTTCGATCGAGGGCGACGATGAGCCCGTAACTTCGTCAACCGACGATTCCGACACGGGACCGACCTACCTGCTCGGGGAGGTCGATCACACGGAACCGCTGTTCAGCTCGGCACAGGAGTCGTTCCGGGACCACAGCGACGATCGGCGATTCCTGTTCGATCTCGACGACGAGTAGCCCGAGGGTGCAGCGGCTGGAGGAACGCGAGGTCCCGACCGAGACCACTGCCACCGCGGCGGAGATCGCGTCCCGTCTTGCTCGTCTGGCGCGTTCCACCGCCAGGTTGTGCGGCCGGACCGACCTGATCGGCCGGATCGAGCGAATCGGTGTCGGGATCGGTGACCCGAACACACGGATCCTCGTTGCCGGTGAGTTCAAGACCGGCAAGAGCTCACTCGTCAACGCTGTCGTCGGTCACGACGTGTGTCCCACAGACACCGATGCGGCGACCGCGGTGGCCACCGTGGTGCGCGCGGAGCCCGCGCCTTGCGCGTCGATCCTCGTGCGCCGTGGCGGGGGCGACTTGGAGATGGTGGACGTCGACCCGGCTGATCTTGGTGACTGGGTGACCGAGGACGGACCGGCCCGTCATGGGGTGTTGGCCCATGGGGACGAGCTGGTGGTGGCAGCCGTGGGGGTGCCCACCGACTGGCTGGCTCCGGGACTGCTGATGATCGACCTCCCGGGCGTGGGAGGGCTCGGGTCGCTGGCAGGAGCCGCGACCCTCTCCGCTGCGGCCCATGCCCACGGCGTGGTGTTCGTCACCGACGGAGGACGTCCGTTGGCCGCTGACGAGCAGGCGTTCCTCGCCGAGTTGGTTCGCCGCCGCCATCACGTCGTGTTGGTCGAGTCGCGCATCGACCTGCATCCGGCATGGCGCGAGGTGCTGGGCTCGGATCGGGAGGTTGTGAAAACCGATACCGACGGGTGCATGGCGGTGTCCTCGGAGTTGCTCAACCTCGTCGGTGTCGATCGCGAAGAGGGCATCGCCGCACTACGTGGCTGGCTCGCCGACGTGTCCAAGGATGCCGGTCGCAGCGCCGGTCTGCGCCTGGCGGTCTTCGCCGAGCAAGCAGGCCGGGCAATGCGAGCCCCGCTGGAGGCGGAGCTCGCCGCGCTCGGCGAGGACGACGCCCCGGGCGTCCTCGATGTGTGCCGAGCCGAGCAGCAGCGACTGCGTTCTGCCGGGGCTCGTTGGAGCCAACTCCTCTCCGACGGCTTTGCCGACCTTGCAGCCGACTCGGATTACCGGATGCGGGAACGACTGCGGGAGGTCGTCCGAGACGGCGAAGCGCAACTTGCCGATGTCGACCCCGCGCGTGGTTGGGGTGGGCTCGCGTCTGGGTGGCGTCGGGCACTCGGTGATGTCGTGGACGCGCACTTCGTGCTTGTCGACCGACGTGTGGAAGAGATCGCCCGCACTCTGGCCCGCCTGGTTGCGCCGGATGAAGAGAGCGCCGCGGCGTTGGGAGACGAGCTCATGGCGGTGGCACTGGGTGCCGACGTGGGACAAGACGTCGCCGAGCGCGACCTGGCACTCGGCGAGCTGCCCCGATCCGGCCTCGGAACCAAGTCGTTGGTCCTGCTCCGCTCCAGCTACAGCAGCGCGTTGATGATCGGCTTCCTCGGGTCGGTGATCGGGCTCAGTCTGGCCGCGCCTGCGGTGCTGGCTGTAGGGGCAGTGCTGGGCACCCGCGGACTGATGCAGGAGAACACCCGACAGATCGATCATCGCCGCCAACTCGCCGCCACAGCACTGCGTCGTCATACCGAGGAGCTGGCCACGGCGCTGGGGAAGGAATCACGCGACCGGATCCGTCGCGGCCAGCGAGTGCTTCGTGACGCGATCTCCGCGGAGCTCGAATCGCGGTTGCGCACCGCCGGCGACGCGTTGGCCAGGGCGGAGCGAGTGGCGGCTGCATCGGCTGCCGAACGTGCGTCACGCCGTTCGGCCATCGCGGTCGAACTGCGGCGAGTCGACACGCTGCTCGCTGCGTCGCGCAACGTCCAGACCATCTTGGCGGAGCCGGCGCGGTGAGCCTCTTCGGCCAGGTCCTCCAACTTCTGGAGATCGCGGAGCGCACCTATGTCGGACATCCGGAGGCCACAGCGACGCTCGAGCGGATCCGCGTCCGGATGGTCGAGCCGCTGCGGGTCGCCATCGCGGGTCGGGTCAAGTCGGGCAAGTCGACACTGCTCAACGCTCTGGTGGGTGAGCCGCTCGCGGCGAGCGATGTCGGCGAGTGCACCCGCTTCGTCACCTGGTACCAGGCCGGTGGCTCCTACCGGGCCTTCGTGCAGCGTCACGGTCGTGAGGCGGAACAGGTCCGCCTGATCCGGCGAACACATTGCGTCGACGTCGAGCCGGGCGGCTGGGCCGACGGTGAGTTGGAGCGGATCGTGGTCGAATGGCCGTCCCGTCGCCTTCGACAGATGACCCTGATCGATACTCCCGGTCTCGGTTCGCTGAGCGCGCAGCTCGGCCGTAGCACCGAAGCGCAGCTTCTCGGCGAACAGGACACGTCACCGGCAGACGCCGTGGTCTACGTGGTGCGCCACCTGCACGGCAGCGATGTGCGGTTCCTGGAGGCCCTCCACGATGACGATGTCGGCCGCCCGTTCCCGGTGAACTCGTTGATCGTGGTCGGGCGGGCCGATGAGATCGGGGCAGGCCGTCTCGACGCGATGGACGCCGCGGCGAGGGTCGCGGAGCGCTACCGGCGCGATCCACAGGTACGCCAACTTGGCAGCACGGCGGTGGCAGTCGCCGGTCTTGTCGCCTTCGGTTCCACCCAACTGACGGAGGAACATCATCGGACGATCCTCGACCAGACGAGACTCGATCCGGACGCCGCGCAGATGTTGCTCCGCTCGGTCGACGACGTGGTCGATCCCGCCATCGCGCCGGGGATCGATGTGGCCCGCCGTCGCGAACTGCTCAACCTGCTGGGCCTGTTCGGAATGCGCCTCGCGGAACGCCTCGTCGCCGAAGGGCACCTGTCAGCGGCGGAGCTGGCAACCGCGCTACGCGTACACAGCGGACTCGACGAACTTCAGCGCGTGATCGGCGAGCAGTTCGTCGCCCGCGCCGAGGTCCTCAAGGCAAGAAGTGCTATGGGGTCGCTGAAACGGCTTGTCGGTCGGTTCCCTCCCTCGAGCGACACGCTGGTCGCCGGGATCGAACGTGTCGAAGCCGGAGCGCACGAGTTCGCGGAGTTGCGCCTGCTTCTCGCCGTTCGCGGCGGGGGTGTGAGACTCGACCCCACCGAGGAGCACGAGGTCGAACAACTTGTGTCCACCATCGGTCTCCCGGCGATCGAGCGGCTGGGACTCGACTGCGGGGCAGACCCCGACCTGACACGTCACGAACTGGTCACCCGCATAGGGCGCTGGCGTCGTCGCGCGGAGACACCCCTGGCCGATCCGGCCACGGCCGCGGCAGCGTCGGTCGTCGCGCGCAGCTACGAGGGGCTGCTCGCCGAGTCGTGAGGCCAACCTTGGTGGATTGCAGGCTCAGCCGTGAGGGTGATGGTGGTGAAGGTCGGGCATGTGGGGGTGTTCGTGCACTCGCGCTTCTGGATGGGAGTGGTGGTGGCTGTGGCGCCCGGGATCTTCCCCTTCGAGGTGATGGACATGATCGTGGTGGTCGTCTGGGTGGGTGTGTTCGTGGTCGTGGTCCGCGGGCTCGTGGCGGTGTTCGTGTCCGTGCGCCGAGTTGAGCGACAGCCAGACGCCTGCCGCGGCCAACCCAACTGCACCGATCTGAGCGCGCGAAATCGATTCGTCAAGGGCCGCCCACGCAATGGCGGCGCCGACGAAGGGCGCAGTGGCGAAGATCACCTGCGCCCGAGCCGCCCCCAGGTCTCGTGCTCCCTTCACCCACCAAGTGATGGAAAGGCCATAGCCGCCTGCGCCTATCGCCAAGGCCGCCATGACCTGCCGAAGCTCGACCGAGGTGCCTCGTTGAGATGCCACCGTCAATCCCAGGGCCACGTTGACCGATCCTGCGACGGCACCCTTTGCAAGTACCACCGACTCCGGTGAGAGATGCTCGATGCGGGCCGTCACGCAGTTGTCCAAACCCCAACAGGCACACGCTGCGGCCACCAGTAACGCTCCGACGCTGACCGAACCGCCCGGCGACCACACCAGCAGTACGCCGCCCACCGTGATCAGCCCCGTCGCCAGCATTACGCGGCGGCCGACGTGCTCGCCGAAGAACAGCCCCGCGAACACGACTGTTGCCACCAACTCCAGGTTCAACAGGATCGACGCGGTCGATGCCTCGACACGGGCGAGGCCCAGCACCAACAGCGCGGGACCCAACGCACCGCCCGAGATGGTTGTTGGGACCAATCCGGGGTCGAGCCGATCCCATCGGAGCGACGCCCCATCAGGTGGGCTGATGACAACTGTGAGGTCCAGGGGCGCGCGCTCGCCATGATCGAAGCCGTGACGACGACGCGCGCGGAACGCTCAGATCCAGCCGAGCGCGACACCGGACACGAGCACCATCACCACGTCCACCGCGGCCAGGCAACCGACGCGTCGCCACCTCGCCGGCTGATCCGGCGCGTCGTATACCCACGCTGCGAACAGGAAGAACCACAGGTAGCCGAACACCACGATCACCGGGAACGACACCACGTTCCACCAGCTGTACTCCCCTTCTACTTCACCGCGGACTACGCCACCGGCACAGCCCTGTGAGGGGCCGCTGGGGCCGTGCCGGCGTGACACGCCCGGGCAGGCCGGTTCGCGAGCACTGATGCGCTCGAAGACTCGGGAGGCATGTCGGTGTTCCATGTGGCGGATGACGGAACCGGGCGGCGTTCCATGCCTGGGGGAGCAGGTCGGCTACGACGAGGGAGGCCGATGAGCGCCCCATGTCATGCCGATGGCGGACCTGCCGGCCCCGCCGGTGACGGCGCAGTGATTCCAGAGCTCGACGGCTCGGCACGAGGGGTGGGGTTGTCACCGCCTGCGGCGAGCCAACAGCCCACCAGGATCAGCGGGATGCCGGCCATCATCGTCGCCGAGATCGTCTCGTCGAGCAGGATGACCCCGAGAGCGAGCGCCACCACCGGGTTGATGTAGGTGATCAGGGGCGCCCGGGTCGGACCGATCTCCGCGATGAGCGCGAAGAACACCACGAACGCGATCGCTGTGCACAACACCCCCAGCGCGACGAGTGCGGCGACACTGCGGAAGGTGGGGGTGGTCTGCTGCGTGGCGAACGCGACCGGTAGGTAGCCGAGCCCGACGACGCCGAGGGAGATCACGATGGAACCCAACGCGGGTACGTCCCGCAGGTGTGTCGCCACGATGAAGGGGGCGATCGCGTAGCAAACCGAGGTGAGCAGCACCTCGGCGATACCCAGCGCGCCAATGGTGCCGTCGCCTCCGCCGCCGACGACCAGCGCGACACCTGCGATGCCGACCGTCAACCCGACGATTCGGCCGACGCCGAGCGCACTCCGTTCTCCTCGCGCGAACCCGATCATCGCGGAGACCAGCGGTACTGTCGACACCAGCAGGCCGGTCAGGCCGGAGGGGAGTGTCTGTTCCGCGTGGCTGAGCAACATGAAAGGCCCGGCCATCTCGATCACACCGAACGTCACCACCCATCGCCAATGGCCGAGCGCGGGGCGCAACACGCCTTGGCGTGTGGCGATCGGCAACAACAACAGCGCGCCGCCGAGTGTCCGTCCCGCAACCACCGCAGCAGGCGACAACGTCGCGACCGCCTCCTTGATGAGGAGGTATGGCATACCCCAGATCACACCCATCAGGAGGAAGAGCACGAGGCCTCGTCGCGTCACGGCGCGACACCGTAGAAGGGTGGGAATCCGGATCGACGGAAAGCTCGTGTGGAAGTGACTGTGCCCTGCAATGATTCGATGCTGCTACGGTGCCGCACCGGGGACGCCGAAAGGGGAGAGGCATGAGTGGACGATTCCGAACCTTCGCCGTCTCTGCTCTTGCCGTCACGCTGACCACCGGGCTGGTTGGCTGCGGCGACGACGATTCGACGGAGACCGCCGCCACCGACACGTCCGCCGTGAGCGGTTCGGTCGGCAGCACAACCACAACTACGTCCGCGGCTACGCCGACGAAGGTCCCAGTCGGCCTCGCCGACTACTCCTTCGACATCCCTGCGACGCTGACCGCGGGTCCCACCGAGTTCGTCGCCACCAATTCGGGTAGCGAAGAGCATCACATGACCCTCGTGAAGTTGAAGGACGGCCAGACGCTGGGGGATGTCATCGCCGTCCTGTCGGGTGATGTGGCAAAGGGCCTGGAAGAGAACCAACTCGTGCCAGGGCCCCAGGGCGTCGCTCCTGGCGGGACGCAGTCGATCGTCTTGGACCTGGAGGCTGGCGGCTACGTGGCGTTGTGCGCGATACCGAGCCCCGATGGGCTGCCGCACGCGGCGAAAGGGATGGTCAAAGAAATCACCGTCGCGCCCGCGGCGACCGAAGCCGAGCTCAGCGCCGTTCCGGACAGTCCGAAGGTGACGCTGAAGGATTACAGCTTCGAGCTCCCGTCCGATTTCGACGGGCAGGGAGCCTTCCGCGTCGAGAACGCCGGTAACAAGCCCCATGAGATCGTCTTCTACAAGATCGCCGACGGGTCCACATACGAGGATGCGGTCAGCTACATGACGGCTACCACGCCACCGGCGGGCCCGCCTCCGTTCACAGGGGCGGGTGGAGTCACCGCCTTCTCACCTGGGCAGGTTGCCGGAATGGTGCTCGACCTCGATCCGGGTACCTATGTAGCGGTCTGCTTCCTTCCGGCCACCGACGGCAAGACGCACCTCCAGCACGGGATGATCCAGGAGGTCGAGATCTCCTGAAACCCTGAACCGGGTACGGTGGCGGAGATGGCAAGTTGGCGCGACATCGCTTCTGCGGAACCCGAGTTCGCGGCGCGGGTGCAGCGGCTCTTCGACGCCGGACGACACAAGACCGGCCTCGCGCAAGGGGGCCGACTTCCGCCGTGATCCACGAGTCGCCATCCACGGGCCTTCCTTCCACCCCGAGGGGGACTATCGCTTGAACGGTGTGACTGCCCTGACAGGGTGAGCTGAAGAGGCTCGCCTGAAAGGCGGGAACCCGTGGAAGGCACGAGGAGTGGTGACGCCGTGTCGGTGACCGTGGAGGTTGCTGAGCGGCTGGTCGCCGAAGCCCAGAGGGAGGGGGTGAAGCTGACCGGCCCTGGCGGCTTGTTGGTGGATCTCACGAAGTGGGTTATCGAGGGCGCTCTCGAGGGGGATGGACGCGCACCTCGGCTACGCAAAGCACGACCCCGTGGGCCGCGACCGCGGGAACTCACGCAACGGCCGCATGGGCCGAGTTCGTGGGCGTTCCTGGCGTTCCCCCCTCGAGGTCCGCAAGGTCATCTTCTCGACCAACGCGGTGGAGTCGCTCAACGCCCGGTTCCGTCGGGCCACCCGAGCACGAGGGCACTTCCCGACCGAGCAGGCCGCGCTGAAATGCCTCTACCTCGTCGTGCGATCCCTTGACCCCACCGGGCAAGGCCACGACGCTGGACCATCCGCTGGAAACCAGCGCTCAACGCCTTCGAGCCCATGTTCGAAGGTCGACTCCACCCCACCACCGACCAGACCACCAACCGGTAGTTACACCGTTATGCCGATAGTCCCACGAGTGGGCGCAGGTCCGCGACGATGTCCGCGAAGTGGTTGGGGTCGGGACGCCGGGTGCACTCGAGGGTGACGACGTCCGCCAGGCCCCGCACCTTCTCGGCGATCGAAGCAGCGATCTGGTCGCGGCGGCCGACCACCGCGATGGTCTCGATCAGCTCGTCGGGCACCAGGTCGGCCATGTCGTCCCAGCGTCCCTGTTTGGACAGCGCGTTGAGCCGGGTGTGCAGCCCGCCCCAACCGTGCAGGTCCAACACGGGTGCGTACGCGGGGGTTGACGCGTAGAACGCGATCTGGCCGCGGACCGTGGCGATCGCCTCGTCGAGGTCGGCACCGGTGTAGCCAGTGGCCAACATGACGACCGCGACCACCTGGAACCCGTCGCGTCCCCTGGCGTCGCCCAGCGCCGGCAGCACCAACTCCTCCAGCGAACGACGGCTGGCGAAGGGGTGGGTGATCAGCCCGTCGGCGA
>JADLFH010000070.1 GCA_020845705.1 Microthrixaceae bacterium
AGTGCGTCGCGGCACATCAACTCGGCGAACTCGATGAAGTCCGCCACCCGCCCAGCCTTCTCCAGCGACTGGTTCATCTCATCGCCATCGCCAAGCACGCGCAGGTCGCGATAGAAATCGTCGCGCAGCGCTGGGATCTCGGACAGCGCCTTCTGCAGCCCCTGGGCATCGCGGCCCATGCCGCAGTAGTCCCACACGATCTTGCCCAGCGCCCGGTGGTACCACTCCGGCGACTTCGTGCCATTGATGGACCGCAGTTGCTTCGTCCGGTCGCGCGCCTCGGCCTCCACCTTCTTGACAGACGGATGGTCCACAGGCACCACCTTCTGGCTGAGGTTGCCGGCGAGGAAGTCGGCGAGGGTGTAGGGCAGGACGAAGTAGCCGTCTGCCAGACCCTGCATCAACGCTGACGCGCCCAGCCGGTTGGCGCCGTGATCGGAGAAGTTGGCCTCACCTGCCACGAACAGCCCGGGCACGGTGCTCATCAGGTTGTAGTCCACCCACAGGCCACCCATGGTGTAGTGGGAGGCGGGATAGATGCGCATCGGCGTGTAGTAGGGATTCTCGCCGGTGATGCGCTCGTACATCTCGAAGAGGTTGCCGTACCGCTCTTCGATCACGTTGCGGCCCAGCCGGGCAGTTGCATCAGAGAAGTCCAGGTAGACGCCGTTCTTGAGCGGGCCGACGCCCTTGCCCTCGTCGACGACGGTCTTGGCGTTGCGGGAGGCGACGTCGCGGGGCACCAGGGTGCCGAATGACGGGTACTTGCGCTCCAGGTAGTAGTCCCGCTCGGACTCGGGGATGTCGGCGGGGGCCCGGGTCTCGTCGAGGGAGTCGGGCACCCAGATGCGGCCGTCGTTGCGCAGCGACTCCGACATCAGCGTCAGCTTGGACTGGAACTCGTCCGCCGGCGGGATGCACGTCGGGTGGATCTGCGTGAAGCACGGGTTGGCGAACGCCGCGCCCTTCTTGTGGGCCCGCCAGGTGGCGGTGACGTTGCAGGCCTTGGCGTTGGTCGACAGGAAGTAGACGTTGCCGTAGCCGCCGGTGCACAGCAGCACCGCATGGGCGCTGAACGCCTGGACCTCGCCGGTGATCAGGTCACGGCACACGATGCCCTGGGCCCGGCCGTCGTGGACGACCACGTCCTGCATGTCCATGCGGTTGTAGAGGGTGACGGTGCCGAGGTGGATCTGGCGGGCGAGAGCCTGGTAGGCGCCGAGCAGCAGCTGCTGGCCGGTCTGGCCCCGGGCGTAGAAGGTGCGGGCCACCTGGGCGCCGCCGAAGGAGCGGTTGTCGAGCAGGCCGCCGTACTCGCGGGCGAAGGGGACGCCCTGGGCGGTGGCCTGGTCGATGATGTTGACCGACACCTCGGCCAGGCGGTGCACGTTGGCCTCACGGGAGCGGTAGTCGCCGCCCTTGACCGTGTCGTAGAAGAGGCGGTGCACCGAGTCGCCGTCGTTGCGGTAGTTCTTGGCGGCGTTGATGCCGCCCTGCGCGGCGATCGAGTGCGCCCGCCGCGGCGAGTCGTGGTACGTGAAGACCTTGACGTTGTAGCCGAGCTCGCCGAGGGTGGCGGCCGCCGCGGCGCCGGCCAGACCGGAGCCGACCACGATCACGTCGAACTTCCGCCGGTTGGACGGGTTGACGAGCTTCAGGTCGAACTTGTGGTTGGTCCACTTGTCGGCGATCGGGCCCTTGGGGATGTGCGCGTCGAGGGTGATGGTCACGGTGGTTCCTCTCTGCGGTCAGTTGCCGACGAAGCCGGTCAGGATGGCGACGACGAACACGCAGTTCATGCCGATGGTGACGACGACGAAGCCGGCGGCGAACGCCTTGCGGGCGCCGTTGTAGCGGGGGCTGTTGATGCCCATCGACTGGAACATCGACCAGGCGCCGTGGAACAGGTGGATGCCCAGGGCGATGTTGCCGACCAGGTAGATGGCCGCCACGTAGGGGACCGAGAGGCTGGCGACGAGGTTGTCGTAGGCGGCGCCGCGGACGAAGTCGGGGTTGACCCAACCCCAGGTCAGATCCGCCAGGTGGTACAGCAGGTAGAGGGCGACGATGATGCCGGTCCAGCGCATGGTGCGGGCCGCGAAGTTCGCCGCGATGTAGTCCCGGGGGGACTGGTAGCGGATCGGGCGGGCCCGGCGGTTCATGGCGGTGAGCTGCGCGGCCGAGACGATGTGCGCCGCGAACATCACGATGAGCCCGATGCGCAGGGCCCACAGCACCCAGCCGTGCGGCATGATCGGGTAGAGCAGCGATCGCAGGCCCTCGGCGTAGGCGTCGAAGGCGGTTCGGCCCATGAACATCTTGAGGTTGCCGAACATGTGGGCGAACACAAAGCCCATCAGTCCGACCCCGCTGAGGGCCATCACCCACTTCTTGCCGACGGCGGAGCGCCAGAAGTCGATGAGGAGGTTGCTGCTGGACCGGTGGGGCCCGTTCACGTCGGGCGCGTCCGCACCCTCGCGGCGTTCCATGGCCTGGGTCATGGCCGTGCTCTCCTGGACGGCGGGTCACCGACCGTCAGGTCGGTTCGCTCTGAACCTACCCGTCCCTGAGGAGTCACTCACAAACCGCACCGTTGCGGTCGTCCCATTCCCGCTTTGTCCCGCACAGGCGCGGTGATCACCGCGCCTGTGCGGGACAAAGCGTGGGGTCCGTTGGATCGAGCACGCGGCGGGCCGTACCATCCAACGACGATCGATCGGGTGTGAAGTGGGAGTGGACTCGGTGGCGGAAGGGAACCACGGTGCTCCGACCGTGGACGGATTCAGCGATGTCACGGCCATCGGCCGAGGTGGATTCAGCACCGTGTTCGCGGCGACCCAGGTCGACCTGCACCGACGTGTCGCGATCAAGGTCATCGCGGGCGG
>JADLFH010000143.1 GCA_020845705.1 Microthrixaceae bacterium
GACTTGGCCTGGCACGGTCGGCGGATCGTCTTCTCCGGGGACCTGGGCCGCTACGACGACCCGGTGATGCTCGACCCGGACCCGGTGCCGGCCGCGGACTACCTGGTGATGGAGTCCACCTACGGCGACCGGGTGCATGAGCGCACCGATCCGGCCGAGGTGCTGGCCGGGGTCGTTCAGGCGACGGTGCGCCGCGGCGGGACGGTCCTCGTGCCGGCCTTCGCGGTCGGCCGGGCCCAGACGTTGCTGTACTACCTGTGGCAGTTGCGGAACGCCGGCCGGCTGCCGGACATCCCGATCTATCTGGACTCGCCGATGGCGATCAACGCCAGTGAACTGCTGGGCAGATTCCCCGACGACCACCGCCTGCCGCCGGAGGTGTACCAGGGTATGCGCGATATGGCCTCCTACACCCGCGACGCCGAACAGTCCATGAGGATCTCGGCGAGCAAGGACCCCAAGATCGTCATCTCGGCCAGCGGGATGGCCACCGGCGGACGAATCCTGCACCACCTCAAGGCATTCGCGCCCGACCCGCGCAACACCGTGATGATCACCGGCTATCAGGTCCCGGGTACCCGCGGCGCGGCCATCGCGGCAGGCCAGCGCCAGATCCGGATCTTCGGCGAGTGGGTCTCGATCAACGCCGAGGTGGCCGATCTCGCCATGCTGTCCGCGCACGCCGACGCCGACGAACTGATCCGATGGGCCTCCGGGTTCGCCAGTCCGCCGCGGCAGGTGTTCGTCGTGCACGGCGAACCCCAGCCTGCCGATACCCTGCGGCTTCGGCTCGACCGCGAGTTCGGCTGGCCGGGACCGGTGTCCCGGCAGGGACAGGCATTCAGTCTGTAATTTGCTGTGGCCCTGGGCCGTATCCCCGTCGCGGGTGCCGGTCGGGCGCTAGCATCCTGTCCGACGTGAGGGGATGCCGATGACCGCCGGGCAGCGCAGGGACCGGACCCACTGGCTGTACGTGGCCGTCATCGTCGCGGTGGTGGCCGGGGTGGCCGTCGGCCTGATCGCGCCCAGGGTCGGCACCAGCCTCAGTGTGCTGGGAACGATGTTCGTCAGCCTCATCAAGATGATCATCGCGCCGGTCATCTTCTGCACGGTGGTGCTCGGGATCGGGTCGGTGGCCAATGCGGTGACGGTCGGCCGGATCGGCGGGCTGGCCTTCGGCTATTTCCTGGTGATGTCGACCTTCGCGCTGGCCATCGGCTTGGTGGTCGGCAATCTGCTGCATCCCGGCGACGGGCTCAAGCTCACCGAATCGCTGGCCGCCAAGGGTGCGCAACTGGCGCAGAAGTCCCAGGAGTCCGGCGGGGTGGTGGACTTCATCACCGGGATCATCCCCTCCACGCTGTTCTCCGCGCTGACCACGGGCAACGTGCTCCAGGCGCTGTTCGTGGCGCTGCTGGTGGGATTCGCGATCCAGGGGCTGGGACCGGCCGGCGCGCCGATCCTGCGGGCGGTGGAACACCTGCAACGGCTGGTGTTCCGGGTCCTGGTGATGGTGTTGTGGGCGGCGCCCATCGGTGCGTTCGGCGCGATCGCCGGCGTGGTCGGCCAGACCGGGTGGCGCGCGGTGACCAGCCTGGCGGTGCTGATGGCGGGCTTCTACCTGACCTGCGCGGTGTTCGTCTTCGTGGTGCTCGGGCTGTTGTTGCGGGTGGTGTCGGGGGTGTCCATCTTCGCGCTGATCCGTTACCTGGCCCGGGAATACATCCTGATCATCGCGACCTCGTCGTCGGAGTCGGCGTTACCGCGGCTGATCGCCAAGATGGAGCATCTCGGGGTGCAGCAGAGCACGGTCGGGGTGGTGGTTCCCACCGGGTACTCGTTCAACCTCGACGGGACCGCCATCTACCTGACCATGGCGTCGATCTTCATCGCCGATGCGTTGGGCGACCCGTTGTCGGTTGGGGAGCAGGTCGGTCTGCTTCTGTTCATGATGATCGCGTCCAAGGGGGCGGCGGGGGTCAGCGGCGCCGGCCTGGCGACCCTGGCCGCCGGCCTGCAGGCGCACCGTCCGGAACTGCTGGACGGTGTCGGGCTGATCGTCGGGATCGACCGGTTCATGTCCGAGGCGCGGTCGGTGACCAACTTCTCCGGCAACGCGGTGGCCACCGTGCTGATCGGGTCGTGGACCAAGACCATCGACAACGACCGGGTCCGCTCGGTGCTGTCCGGCCGGGATCCCTTCGACGAGACGACCATGATCGACGAGCACCAGCCCGCGGCGAC
>JADLFH010000071.1 GCA_020845705.1 Microthrixaceae bacterium
CGTCTGCCACACCGAGGTTCTATCGGACGACACCCAGGTGGCGCGTGTTCTCGGCCTCGGGTCAGCGGGTGGCCTGCCGCTCCGTCTCGGGCGCATGCCGAGTTCGCGCACACTGCCCGCGGCCGACCCAGGCGAACCCGGTTCCGACGGAGATCCTCGACGAAAGGGCCTCCGAGGTGAGCGGGGACGGATTCCAGAGACCTGACGTGGGGCTGCCTGGAACGGGGCCGCCGAGCGCTGGAGATCCGGGCTGGCCGAGGCGCTCCGGGGCACCGCCCCTTGTCAACCCTCGTGTCAGCCGATCCGGTTTTGTAGTTCAGCTATTAGCATTTCTTGGCTGAGGCATATACTTAGGCGAAGCCTCCACGGGAGGGCGCACGATGGGCGTCTGGCGACCGCAACCCGAGGATCTGCAACGGGTCTTCGACGAACAGAACCCATGGCACCGCACCGGTGAGGTGCCGGCAACCCTGGCGCGCCCGATCGAGCGTCCCCTCGCCAAACTGCTGTGGCGGCGTCTGCACGACGACGATCCTCACCGGTTCCAACTCGTGCTCGGTCCGCGGCGTGTCGGCAAGACGACGGCTCTCTACCAGACCGTCCGCCACCTCATCGCCGCCGAGGTTGCGCCGACGCGGATCTGGTGGCTCCGGCTCGACCACCCCCTGCTGCTCCCGGAGAACCTCGGCGACCTCGTCCGAGCCGTCCTCGCCACATCGCGCGCCAGCCGAGAGAGACCTGTCTTCCTCATGCTCGACGAGCTCGTCTACACCGACCTCTGGGACCTGTGGTTGAAGACCTTCTTCGACGAGAAGTGGCCCGTCCGGATCGCCGCGACCTCGAGCGCCACCGCTGCCCTCCGCAAGCGCCGACTCGAGAGTGGCGTCGGACGCTGGTCGGAGCAACACCTCACGCCCTACCTGTTCACCGAGTTCCTCGCTCTCGTCGGCGCGGATCGGCCGGTCGAGATCGGCGACACGCTCGCCGACAGCCTCTCTGGGCTGCACCATGGGCAGCGGGCCGATTTGGATCTGGCCGGCCGGCGCCGGCTGTTCATGCTGGTCGGGGGGTTCCCCGAACTGCTCACCGCAGCACGCGATCGACCGGACGAAGACGAACCGAGCCGGCTGCTGGAATCCCAACAGGTACTGCGCGCCGACGCGGTCGAGCGGGCAATCTACAAGGACATCCCGCAGTCGTTCGGCGTCGACAACCCGATGATGTTGGAGCGCC
This sequence comes from Microthrixaceae bacterium, assembly GCA_020845705.1. Lineage (GTDB taxonomy): Bacteria > Actinomycetota > Acidimicrobiia > Acidimicrobiales > Microtrichaceae > JADLFH01. The sequence goes on from JADLFH010000071.1 coordinate 1,234, forward strand.
TGCTCTACGTGCTGGCCGCCCAGATCACCGGGCTGCTCTCACCCTCGAACATCTGCAGCGAGCTCGGCCTCTCCCAGCCCACCTTCGACCGCTATCTCGCATACCTCGAGCAAGCGTTCCTGGTCTTCACGCTGCCGAACTACTCGGGCCGGGAGGCCACGGTGCAGAAGCGCGGCCGGAAGCTCTACTTCGTCGACGGCGCGATCCGGAACGCCGCGCTCCAGCGCGGCCTCACCCCGCTCGACGACCCGACCGAGCTCGGGGCCCTGCTGGAGAACCTCGTCGCCGCGACGGTGCGGTCTCTAGCGCTCCACACAGGCGTACGGCTGCACCACTGGCGCGACGGCAAACACGAGGTCGACCTCATCTTCGACGACCCCGGACAACCGCTCGCGTTCGAGATCGGTTCCTCGCCCGATCACCCCCGCACCGGGCTCATCGCGCTGCGCGAGAAGCACCCGCGGTTCCGCGGGCGGTGCTACATCGTGGCGCCACAGGCAAGCGTCACCCAGCCTGATGCAACGGCCACCGGCATCGGAACGCTGCCGCTCGACCTGTTCCTGCAGGTCGTCGGCGCCCAGGCCGAGGCGGCACTCGCGGCCCGCCTTGGGACTGCATAGACAGCACCACCCGACCTACACGGCTTGGTGTCTTCTGTCTTGGGGGTTGGCGAATAGGGCTGAAGTCCGGCCGCAGCGGCTCCCGCACCTGGCCGGACCGGCGAGAGTTCTGTGGGCGAGGGGGGACTTGAACTGTGATCCGAGGGGTTCTGATCGATGCTCATCGATGTTGGAAAGGCCCGCTGACCTGCGGTTTCTCCGATCGGCGTGCTGAACGGTGCCGGCGGCTTCTACCGGATTTCAACCCGTCCGGTAGAAGTTCCGGTAGACGTCGGCGGCCATGAGAGCTGGGGCCGGCAGATCGGTGACGAGGTGTCACCAGTTGACGTTGGCGTCTTGGCGGTGCGGGCTCGTGCCCCACAACGAGTCCTCCCCCGGGAAGCCCCTTGGCGGTTCAGGCCCGTCGTACTCCCATTGATCGGGAGGCGGTCCAGCGGCGCCGATGGCGAACACCCATCCGCCGACGGTTCGCCGCCAGGCAAACCACTTCTGGCCGTCGTCGGATACCCGCATCTCGACGCCGTGGGGACTCGGCAGGCGCCGAGCGGCGTAGCCGTCGAGGACGAAGGACAGCAGGTCTGATCGGTAGCGGCCGGCGTCGTTGTTCCGGTACCAACCCATCTGGCAGGTACCGATCCAGCGCAGGGCATCTGCCGTCGCCTCGAACTCACGACGGTCGAGTCGCCGCCCATCCTCGTCGGTCCCTTCGACACCGGCGTACCGAGCGAGACGTTCCTCTCGCTCCTGCGCTTCTCGAGCTGCGTCCACCCGCGCCCGCCGGAAGTCGGCGATCACCTTGCGAGCCGTTCGGAACGAACCCGCCTCCGCAAGCCGGAACTGCCACGGGCCAGTGAAGGCACCGACCTCTGTGGCCTTCACATGGAAGCTCGTCAGCAGCGCCGCCTTCTGTCTCAACCGTGCCCACCGGCCGGCCTTCGACTTCCAATCGATCCGAACGAACGCGAGCTCGTACGCCGCGAACAGCCCCAGGGCGTAGATGAACGGCAGAACTCCGATCGTGAGCCACATCGGCAGCACGAGCTGTTGCGCGAGATCGCCCTTGTCGAGCGAGCCCCAGTTGTTGAGCAGGCTCACGCTCACGTACACCAACAGGCCAATGCCGGCGTACGTCAGGACGCCGTCGACCACAGCTCTCACCTGGTGGTGCTCTCGCTGCTGAGCAGCGACGACAGACAGCATCGCGAGTAGGGCGAGCACCGGCTGAATCAACAGCTCAGCTGCCAGATTCAGCACGAAGAACTCCAAAACCGCCTGCATCAACGCGGACAGCTCGAACGTCGCCAGAGCCGTCCGCCGAACGAATCGAGGATCCTTGCTCACCTTGTCGAACCGGCCGAACAGCACCACGCCAGCCGTGACGAACCAGAGCGCAGTGTCCGTGACACGGCTGGCGGTCCACAGCCCGGCCTGAGCACCGACCGCCACGACGCCGAGCGCCCATCCCGCGAAAAGCACCAGCGGCATGAGGATCTTGGGCGAGAGCATCGCCCGAAGAACGCCGCGCAGGCTCGACCGGACGTCCCTCCTCGACAGCGCCCAGATCGCCAGCGCTGCCAGCCAGAACATGAAGGCCCACTGCCGGTTGTTCGGCATCCGCGACTCCGAATCGACGAACGTACGTTCGCCAGCATATCCGGACGCTCGCCATCGCGATCCGTCGTTCGATACAAGCGGCGGGTTTCAGGACGCGAGCGGCGGGTCCCATCGGTTACCACCGGCCGCCCACATGAGCGCTGACGACGCCCCCTGCGAGCCGGTCGTCACGAACGGACGCCCCCCGTCGTTGATATTGATCGTCTGCCGCCGGCCGTCGACCAACACCAGGAGCTCCGCCGCCCACTCGACCCACTCGTCCTCGACGTAAGCCCACACGTGGAGCATCTCGGCCTCCGAGCCCGAGAGCGAGAACGTCGGGGCCGCGATCGACTCTCCGCTCTCGTCGATCCACTCGAACGTTGGCGGATCGAATCCTGAGAGTCGCACCTCGGCCCGCCGCGGTGAGACGTCTGCGCCGCCGACCCCGCACGTGATGGCCCTCCACGGCGGTACCGCCTTCCGCGCGTGCACTCGCACCCGGACGCCGTCGACTACCACGAGAAGGTCCTTGCGGGCGGTCAGCGTGACGCGAAGTTGCGTGAGCGCCTCGTCAACTCCTCCAAGAGGCTCGATCCAGCTGCGCCACTCCGGACAATGGCCAGACGGCAACGAGACATCAGCGTCAGGAGGTACTAGGAAGCCCGCACCTATCCAGGGTGGCATCCCTGCCCAGATGATCGATGGGTCCGCCTCGACGTGCACGACAAGCGGGTCGCGCCGACGACGCGGCGGCCGGTCCGCTGCGGGTACACATCGAGACCCGCGGCGGCCGGTGTGCATGCTCGGAGTGCGGGACGATCGCGTGGGTGAAGGACCGGCCCGTCGTCGAACTCGTCGACTTGCCGTGCTTCGGTCGGTCGGCGCGGTTGGTGTGGCACAAGCACCGGTACGCCTGCCCGAACCCGGCGTGTCCGGTCGGGTCCTGGACTGGCCAGGAACCGACGATCGCCGCCCCGCGGCTGGTGATGACCGACCGGGCGGGCCGATGGGTGACCGAACAGGTCGGCCGCCACGGCCGCACCGTCAGCGAGGTCGCCCGCGACCTCGGCTGCGACTGGCACACCGTCAACACCACCGTCATCGCGTACGGGACGCCGCTGGTCGAGGACCCGGACCGGATCGGCCCGGTGACCGCGCTCGGCCTCGACGAGATCCTCTTCGCCCGCGAAGGTCCCTGGCATCGCCAGTCGTGGTCGACATCGATCGTCGACGTGAACACCGGCCAGCTCTTGGACGTGATCCCTGGTCGCAGCGCCCACGGAGCCTGCGCGTGGCTCGCCGTCCGCGACCAGGCGTGGCTCGAACAGATCGCCTACGCGGTGCTGGACCTGTCGGGCCCGTGGCGGCTCACGTTCGACACGATGCTCCCCGACGCGATCCAGGTCGCGGATCCGTTCCATCTGGTGAAGCTCGCGAACAGCAAGCTCGACGAGTGCCGCCGCCGGGTGCAGAACGAGACGCTCGGCCACCGCGGCCGCAAGCCCGATCCGCTCTACCGGTGCCGCCGCCTGCTCACCAAGGCCGATGAACGTCTCGACGGCCACGGCCGCAGCCGACTCCTCGGCCTCCTCGACGCGGGCGACCCGCACGGTGAGGTCCGCACCGCATGGCACGCCAAAGAAGTGGTCCGGTCCGTGTACGAGATCAGCGACCCGGACCTCGCCGGCGAGTTCGTCGACCGGCTCGGCCACGACCTCCAAGACGACTCCAGCCCGCCGGAGGTGCGTCAGCTCGGCCGCACCATCGTCCGCTGGCGAGAACAGGTCGCCGCGTGGCATCACGCCCGCGTGAGCAACGGGCCGACCGAAGCCGTCAACAACCTCATCAAGCGTGTGAAGCGCATCGCGTTCGGGTTCCGCCGCTTCGCCCACTACCGCATCCGGGCCCTGCTC
>JADLFH010000144.1 GCA_020845705.1 Microthrixaceae bacterium
ATTCTCGATTTCTCAAAAATCGAGGCAGGCAAGCTAACGCTGGAGCCGGTCAATTTTGATCTTACCGCTGCGGTTATGGAAGTAACCGATCTGCTGGCGCTCAAGACGCAGGAGAAAGGCATTGAGCTATTGGTGCAATTCGCCCCCGATCTGCCGCGCTATGTGGTGGGCGATCCGGTGCGCGTGCGGCAGATTCTGATGAACCTCGCCAGCAACGCCATCAAATTCACAGAGAAAGGCCATGTGTTGATTAGAGCCGATTGCAAGCGGGAAGATGAAAAGCGCATACGGCTGTATGTGACCGTGGAAGATACCGGCATCGGCATTCCGCCGGAAAAAATCGCTCATGTTTTTGAAAAATTCTCGCAGGCCGAGGAATCCACCACACGCCGTTTCGGCGGCACTGGCCTTGGGCTTTCCATCAGCCACAAGCTGGTTAAGCTGATGGGCGGTGACATGGCCGTCAAAAGCGTGTTTGGACAAGGTTCGGCCTTCTCGTTTGACATATTGCTGGCATTGGGAGAATCGGTGGATCATCCCGATAGCCGCATACCGGCATGCGACCTCTCCGGCATCCGCGCACTGGTGGTGGACGATTCCAAGCTCAATTGCGAAATCTGCTATCAATATCTGCATAGCTGGAATATGCGCTGCGAAGTATGCGCCTCGGCGGATCAGGCCATGAGGATGCTTGAAGAAGCGGCCAGGACGGGTGATCCCTACTGCTTCGCGCTGATCGATTATAAGATTGACGGCACCAATGGCTTGCAGCGTGCGGATTGGATCAAATCTTCTTCAGTGCCGCTTGATGCCACGCTGTTTATGATTACCGCGCTGGGGCAGGTGGTCACCAGCAGCAAGTTGCAGGAGAAAGGCTTTGCGGGCTTCTTCATCAAGCCGTTCTATCCGGACCAGCTCCAGGCTGCCCTGAAAATCCTGTGGGATGCACGCCAGAAAAGCAAGGAACTGCCGCTTGTTACGCGTCACATGGTCACGCGTATGATGCGCGCCGGAAAGGCAGAAAACGTCATCAAGGAGGATATGTTCCCCGGCATCAGGGTATTGGTGGTCGAGGATATGAAGGTGAATCTAATGCTGCTTACCAGGATTCTAGAGAAGCATGGCTGCCAGGTGTTTCCGGCGATGAACGGCAAGGAAGCCGTCGAGAGGATGCATGAAAATCGCTACGATATCGGATTCATGGATGGCCAGATGCCGGAAATGGCCGGCTTTGAGGCGACGCGCTGGATACGGGAAGAGTAAGTCGAACATCGCCGTCATACTCCCATTGTGGCG
>JADLFH010000145.1 GCA_020845705.1 Microthrixaceae bacterium
AGGTGCTGCTCCACGAACTCACGGTGGGGCACACAGTCGCCGTCGAGAAAAATCAGCGTGGCTCCGCGGGAGGCGCGGATCGCGGCGTTCAGGATACGGCTCTTGCGGAATCCCTTGTGATCCTGACGGAAGTGGCGGATCGGAAGCGCGCCCCGCCACTTCTCCACCACCCGGCGCGTGGCGACGCCGGAGCCGTCATCGGCCAGGCACACCTCGAAGTTTTTCTCGCTCTGGGTGGCGAGCCCCGCGAAGACCATGTCGAGGGCTTCGGGCCATTCGTAGGTGGCGAGGATCACACTGGCTTTCAGGGCGCCCTCCATCAGTCGATCCGCCGGTAGTTTTTGTACTCGCCCGGGAGCCAGCCCGTAAGGCTTTCCACCAAACGAGCCAGAACCTTCCGCACGTCGCCCGCCTTAAACACCAGGGGAGCCCGCAGGAGATCCACCCGCCAGCTCTTCTCCTTCACCCGCGTCGCCATCACCTTCGGGTGGCTGCCGGAAAATCTTTCGAGGCCGTAGATGCGCTTGTAACGGTGGTTGTCACCGGTGCCGCCGCCGTCGGCGTGGTAGAGCGTGTCCATCGCAAGGGTTTTTTCCTTCATCACCTCCGGTGGGCGTACCCAGCCGTAGTGGAACACGCGCGCTCCGGAGTGCTTCACCCGGAGCTTCTCCATCGAGCCATCCGTCCGGCGGCGGCGAAAACCCTGGGCGTCCTTCCAGCTCTCGATGGCCCTGCCGAGGCGAATCGCTCGCACCTCGCGCCGGTAGGCCGAGGGGTTCCGGTTGATCACCTGGAAGTCGCCATAAAAATGCACGTAGTCGAAGAGAAGACCGTCCACCCGCGGGTCGGAGAGGCTCTCCGCAAGGGATTGACGAAGGGCCGTGTAGTCGTCTTCGTGGAGTACTTCGTCGGCCTGGAGGTAAACGCCCCAGTCACCGGAGCACCGGGCGAGGGCGAGGTTCGTCTGTTGCGACAGCACAAGACCCTCCTCGCGGAGCTTTTCGTCCCAGACGCTCTCAAAAACCTGAAACTTCCC
>JADLFH010000146.1 GCA_020845705.1 Microthrixaceae bacterium
TACCGGCCATTGGCCACGCGTGTCCGCCGCTACGTGCTCTACCTGGTGCCCGACATCGTGCTGCTGCTGGACGAGGTCCAGTCGCGACAGCCCGTGCGGGCCAGGGTGCACTTCCATCCGGCCGAGGCCGCGTGCTGCCAGGCCGGTGCGGACAGTTTCGCCTTCCGCCACGGCCCCGCCGTACTCTTCGGCCAGTCGCTCCTCCCCCAGGCCGCCGATCAGCTGATCCTCGGCACGGAGGACCGCCGGACGACCTACCTGCCGCCCGGCGGCCGGCTGACCAAACGGCATCGCTATGTCTATATCGAGAACCTCTGCCGCAAGCCGCGGTTGCTGTTCGTGAGTGCCCTGCAGTTCGGCCGGCGCGACCTGGAGCGTGCGGAGTTCGCACGTGTCATTACCCCGGAAGCCGCAGGTATGATCACCGTGAGCGTCGCCCGCGGCAGAGTCCGGCGGACCGTCACTTTCGATCTGCACAGGAAGACGGTGCGCGTTAACTGAAGCCTGGAACGCACCCCGGGCGCTGGAGACAGCCGCATGGACCTTGAGACCACTTCGCATCCCGACAGTCTGCACGATGATGATGAGGCTGCACCCGCGTGCCGCGGCTGCGGCCGCGAGATCCACACGGGACAAGCCCGCTACAGCACTCCGGCGGGGGTCTTCTGCCTGCGCTGCTACACCCGCCACTCCGGAATCGTCCTGGACGCGGGCGCAGCGGCAAGCTCCGCCGGCAGCGCCTGAGACTCGCGTTCAGCGACAGCGCCACCTTTGCACACCGGAGCATACCATGCATCTGAAGCCCTCCCGACGCCCAGGCCGACCCGCCGCAACGCGTGTGCGGGCTCCGGACCATGGAGCACGATCCGCGCACTTCGCCCTCGTCGGACCTCTCGCCAGGGTCAAGGTCTTCACCCTGATTGAGCTGCTGGTGGTGATCGCCATCATCGCGATCCTCGCCGCCATGCTGCTGCCGGCGCTGCAGAACGCGCGGAAGATGGTCAAGGCCGCCGCCTGCGCCAACAACCAGAAGCAGATCGGCCTGGCCATGCGGCTGTACGCAGACGACTGGGACGGCGTTTACATGTTCGCCAACCCGGCCCGGTGGGGTTACATGAACAACTGGTCCGCCGCCTACTGCCGCCCGTGGACGATCGTGATTTCGCAGTACCTGGGCGGCTACAGTGTCAACCAGGCTGTGCCCCAGCTCCAGTGTCCCGCCAGTCTCTGGAAGCCTTACATCCTCAATGCGCAGAACAACCCCGCCACCACCTACGGTTTCGGGCCGGCCTTTCCCAGCAACTGGCACGACCAGTCGGGCGTCGATCCGGCCACCGATCCAAGCCATTACGTCAAGCCACGGCGCGAGCAGGACATCAAGCGGCCGGCCGAGGTCATGGTCACCGGTGAGATCCCCAATGGCGCCGCGGCCGACACCGGCCTGGGGCGGAGCTTCGCCAA
>JADLFH010000147.1 GCA_020845705.1 Microthrixaceae bacterium
ACTGCCCGTCATTCCCGCCCCCCAACCTGTCATTCCCACGAAAGTGGGAATCCAGAAACTGTGGCGCGGACCATGGATCCCCGCTTTCGCGAGGATGACGAAGAAGAGTTGGGGATGACAGAGGGGGAGTCCAGATGACAAAAACAGGAGCAGGGGTGACGTAAGAGGAATGGAAAAAATTTGTTTCGGATTGTTGAGCCAGATGGTGTATAATCGCCTTGCTGCAGGAAGTGTGAGGAATCAAATGGTCCGGGCGAAAAACTACACCGCAACACCCGCCTCCAACCGCACCAACCTCTTCGGCACCGCGACCTGGGCCTCAGCGCGCACGGCGGGGATTACCGAGCATCAGACCGCGAAAATTCAGTCAGCGTTCTCGGGACTCTATTATTTCCACGCTCGGTGGTATGACCCGCTGGTGGGGAGGTTCGTGGGGAGGGATCCCGGAACGACGTTATGGCGGGGCAATATGCGCATTGCCAGAAAACAATCCAATCTCTAATCCGGATCCATCAGGAAAATGTCCAACCTGTTCTTTAGGGGAAGGACCAACACCAGTTCCAATTCCAGTTCCGACACCTCCTGGACTTGGTCCCGTACAGACTCCAATTCCACCACCAGGTAGAATACCGACGCCATTCCCAACATTACCAGATCCCCCAAGACCTTTACCCGAATGTCGTGAAGCATGGGGTATCACTTCATACTATGGAAACTATTGCGGAGCTAATGATCCAAATTTGCAGGATATCCCTGTATGGATGGTAATGTATTATATTGTAAAATGTCCCCCGATCGACCAGACTGGCATATGTTGCTTTAAACATGATTGGTGTTATTTTACCCATGGCCTACGTTTCCATTACTCATGTTCATGCAAATCATATGCTGAAAAAAAATGCGATAAAGATCTTTGTTTATGTGATTTTATAAATATTCGACATCCAGGAATTTACAATTATGCTATTCGTTGTATTTTTTGTGGATGTGATTAAGGGAGATATCCTCGATGACCTTAGCAAAAATCCTTATACTTGTTGTTGTTGAGTTCGTTGTATTATTATTGTGCTACTCTATTGTTTCTTTTTATGAAATGGGATGGGCTATATTTAATCCTGCTACTGAACAATTCCAGTGGTTCTATGCTTTGTTTATCGATTTTGTAATTCCTCTATTATATTTGCCCTTGCTAGGGATTAGTGTGTGTCTTTTCTTTACATTAAAAAAAATGAAGAAGAATTGATTCTAAACTAATAGGATGCCTCAACAAATATATAATGTTGTGTTTGTAGTAACCCATCAGCAAATCGAGGCTGAATCCAGCAGAGGTGGAATGGAATCAGTGGAGACATAAGAGCGCATGGTGTCGGAAAGAACTTCGAGGGAATGGAGACACCGGCGCTGGAAGGTGCGGTAAATGGTCATGAGGATAGTCTGGGAAAGTTCGAGAATGC
>JADLFH010000072.1 GCA_020845705.1 Microthrixaceae bacterium
ACTTCGGAATGTTGCGGAGTGCCGATGCGTCGCGAGAGGTGCGCTTCGGCAGGTCGGCTGCGAGATGGCCAAGTGCTGAGAGATCGAACGTGGAGGCGCTTCGCCGCGACTCGCCAACTCGCCGCACGTGTGCGAGCCACGCCACCTGTTCCGGCGAGATGGACTCGTTCGAGTTCGATCGACGAGCCGCAAGGGCGAACGACGGCTGTTCGTCGAGGTTCGACAGCTCGAGCAACTCGCACGCGGCGGCCTCGATCTGTCACTCCCCGCTCGGGCCTGCTCGGCCCCTACGATCGGCGACGAACTACAGTGTTGTCATTTCCACAACGAGTGGGCGCAGAGGGACTCGAACCTGGCCGCGAGACCGAATCAGCCGTCGAGCGGGTTGGCGACGTGAAGGCCCCGTCGTTCCGCTGCAGCGCAGAGGGCCGAGTCGGAGCTCGTCAGAACTTGTGCCCCGACAGCGAGAGCGGCGGCGAGATGCACCGCGTCGTAGCCCCTGAGGGCCTCCTCCTCGGCGAGATCAGCAGCGGTCGCAACCAGTTCCTCGGTGATCCCCGCGATGGCGACCTCGTCGAGCAGGTCAGCCAACCCGGCTTTCGCCGCGCGGTGCTCCCGGACGGTCAGTCGGCCCCTTCGTTCGGCAGCGGCCAGGGCCGCCCTGGCCTCGACGACGACCATGGCGACCGAAGCCAGTACATCGGCCGACTCCCAGATGACGTCTGCCCGGGCAGATCCGACTTCGTCCAGCAGGCGCTTCAGCAGCGTCGAAGTGTCGACGTAGGTGATCACCGCCGCTGTTCGGCCACGAGATCGCTCACCGACCCGACCGGCTTGATCCGTCGCGAGGGCAGCCGCCGCGTCGGACGCTTCGCGGGCCGCACGAATCCCGCCGCAATCAAGTCACTCAGGTGATCCATCGAGGAATCGAGTGCCGACAACCGAGCCACCGGACGCCCGCGGTCGGTCACGATCACCTCCTCACCCTTTTGAACCCGATCGAGGTAGCGACTCAGGTTGTTCTTCAGATCCCGCACGCCGACCTCGACTCGAGAGATAGCTACTGACATGAAGCCGCCCGCCGACGGGGCCATGTCGCGAGTAGCTTCACGACTGCTCTCGACCTGGAGGTCCCGCCGTGGAGATGACCGCCTACGTGCCAGGAACCCCCTGCTGGATCGACTTGGGCTCGCCCGACGTTGAGGCCTCGAAGTCGTTCTACCGTGACCTCTTCGCCTGGGAGCCCGTCGCTTCGCCCGACCACGAAGCCGGCGGGTACACGCTGTTCCTCCTGCGCGGAATCCCCGTAGCCGGCGTCGGGCCCCTTCCCGTCCCCGGTGTTCCGCCGTGGTGGACCACCTACATCTCCGTGGAGGACGCCGAGGCAGCCTTGGAACGCGCCGCAGCGGCCGGCGGCACGACGATCATGGCTGCGACGCAGGTGTTGGACGCAGGGACGATGGGCGTCTTCCAGGACACGGTCGGTGCAACCTGTGCCGTGTGGCAGCCGGCCGCCCACGCTGGATGCGGCCTGGTGAACGAGCAGGGCACCTTGTGTTGGAACGAGCTCGCCTGTCGCGAGACAGGCCCCGCCGTGGACTTCTATCGAGAGGTGTTCGGATGGTCGGCCAAGACGTACCCGATGGGGGGCGCCATGACCTACACCGAGTTCGCCGTCGAGGGGCGAGCGGTCGCCGGAATGATGCAGATGACAGACGAGTGGCCGCCTGAGGTCCCCGCGCATTGGATGGTGTACTTCGCCACTGACGATGTCGATGCAACGTGTGCACGGCTGACCGAACTCGGCGGCACCGTCTCGGTTCCCCCAACCGAAATCGAGCCCGGTCGATTCGCCGTGGTGAACGACCCACAGGGCGCTGTCTTCAGCCTCCTGACCATGAAGGCCGAACTGCTCGGAAGCTGACCCGAAAGGCGACCATTGGAGGGTTGAGAGCGCCTGCGCCTAAGATGCCGACCCTATGTGCCTGGATGGGCACTGTTGGATCGATCCCCCGACTGCAAGGTTCACCGTGGCGAACATCAAGAGCCAGATCAAGCGCAACCGCCAAAACGAGAAGGCGCGCCTGCGCAACAAGGCCGTCCGCTCCGAGCTGAAGACCCGCGTCAAGAGCGCCGAGGCCGCCGCCGCGGCCGGGGGCGAGGCTGCGGCGGAGACCGCTACCAAAGCCATCTCCACCATCGACCGTGCCGCGTCGAAGGGCGTGATCCACCGCAACGCTGCGGCTCGCAAGAAGTCACGCCTGGCGAAGCGTCTCGCCAAGGCCGCCGACGAGAGCTGACGCCTGCGGGCCCTCAGCGTCGGCCCGACAGGCGTGCCAGCCGCGCCACCAGCACCTCCATCACCAGCTCCGGCTGCCACGCCGAGGCACCGCGTAGGTCCACGTCCGCTTGAGCCAGCAGACGGATCGCCCTGGCCACACCTTGGCCACCCAGGCGGTTCGCGGTGCCCAACGCCTTCTTCGCGGGGAATGTGGAACCCTTCAGCCCCAACAGCGCAGCGGCCTCCTGTTCGCTACGGCAACCCGCGCCATCCAGGCGCAGGATTCGCTCGTAGTGGGTCTGGAGGGTGGCCATGAGCTGCAACGGGTGGCGGTCGCCGCGCAGCATCCGCTGGAGCCGCTCCACCGCCGTTGCCAAGTTGCCTGAGTCGATCGCGTCGGTCAGCTCCCAGGGAGGGACCGATCCGCCTTCGCCCAGGAACGGCTCCACATCCTCGGGACCCAGCTTGGCGCCTGTGGGAAACGATGCCTCCAGAACCGCGAGCACACCGCCGACGCGGGCGACGTCCTCACCAAAACGAGCGGCGACGAGTTGCTTCGCCGACGAGCTCAGAACCACCGACGAACCGACCAGGCGGGCCTCCAGCCAGGCGCTGCGCTGCTTCGCCTGCACCGGCGGGTCCGAATCGTGGATGACGCCTCCCGCCGCCTTCAGCGCGTCGGCCAGCTTCTTGGGGAACGGCTTGGCGGTGGCTGCCACCGGCTTCTCCCACGCCACCACCACGACCGAGGTGGGGTTCGGATCCGCCAGGTACGCCACCAGCGGCGCGACCTCCTCGGTGCTGAAGCGGCCGGCGTTGCGGGCAACGACGATGCGGTCGCCGAACATCGACACCGACGCGGCCGCCATGGCGATCGCCCCGCACTCGTAGTCGTCACCGGCGAGCTCGTCGACCGCTTCGGTCCGGTCCCGCTCCCCTACCAGTTCGTCGACAACCGCTGCGAGCCGGTCGACCACCAGCACGGGGTCGCTTCCCTTGACGACGTGGATCGGAGCGTTTCTCATGCAGCCCGCTCGGCTCGTGCCAACAGGATCGCCGCGATCGTGTCGGCCACACGCCTCGACCCCGCCACGTCGTGGCTGCGCAGGATCCGACACCCCAGCGACACCCCGAGCGCGTGTGCCGCCAGGGTCGCGTCGCGGCGGTCGGTCACCTCGGTGCCGACGAGCTCACCCAGGAATCGCTTGTTCGAGGCCGAGAGGAAGGTGGGGAACCCCAGCGCAGCGAGACGGTCGGAGGTCCGCAGCAGTTGGAGGGACTGCGGCTCGGTCTTGCCGAGGTCGAGTCCGTCGTCGAGCATGATCCGCTCGCGGGGGATCCCTGCGTCGAGCGCTCGCTGCGCACAGTTCGCCAGGAACGCCCGGACCTCCACGAGCACATCGTCGTAGATGGGTTCGGGGTCGGGGATTCGTGGTCCGAGACGGACATGGGTGGCGACAACCGAAGCCCCGTGGCCGGCACACGTTGACAGATACGAAGGATCAGCGAACCCGGAGATGTCGTTGCCCACCACCGCTCCCGCCGCCAACGCCTCGTCGAGGACCGCCACGTTCCACGTGTCGACCGACACCGGAACGTCGAAGCGCTCCACCACCGCCTCGATCGCGGGTATCACCCGATCCAGCTCCTCCTGTTGGGATACCTCGGGGCCGGGGCCGGCCTTGACGCCGCCGATGTCGAGGAGATCCGCCCCCTGAGCCACGAGCGACTCGGTCTTCGCGAGGAACTGGTCGAAGCCGAAGTAGCCGCCCTGGTCGTAGAAGGAGTCGGGGGTCCGGTTCAGGATGCCCATCACCAACGAGCGATAGGTGATGTCGTAGCGGCGTTGCGGCCCCAGCTCCAGGATCACGGCCGCTCAACCTACCCCCACCACCAGGCGGCCCTCCCTTCGAGAGACCACGACGGTGGTCGCCCCCACGCGCCATCGCCCGGGCACCACAGCCGACGCACCCCTGACAGCAGCCGGGTGGGCGAGAACGGCCCCGACTCTGGTTGCGTCGCGAACCACGGCCGCCTGACGCGTGCTGTGGGCCGACGACGACGTGAGGACCAACAGGTCGATCCGCGGTAGCCGGTGGCGGGCGAGACACGCGAGGATCTGGGTCTCCGTTGCGCGTCCCGATGCAACCACGACCACCGCTGCGGTGGCGTCGCGATGAACCTCGAGGCCTCGGGCGCAACGCCACGAGCCCGCAGCGGGTGGGAGACACGCCGTGACCACACAGCCCAACAGGACGACCCGACCCGACATCGCGACCCACGGCCTGCGACTGAGCGCCGAGACGACCCCCAGAGCGATCGTCGATGCCAACACCGCGCCCAGCAGTGGCCAGCGGGGTGAGGACGCCAGGCGCGCCACGGCGTCGATCCACCAGAGCATCGCCCGCGTGGGCAGGTGCAACAGCGCCGCCACCTCCGCCGGCACGAACGCCGAAACCACCCCCGCCCCCAGGCCCCACACCATCACCGCACCGGCCACGGGAACCGCAACCAGATTCGCCGCCAGCGACGCAACGGAGCCCGCCGAGCCCAACATGAGCAACAGAGGCATCGTTCCCACCTGAGCGGCGAGCACCGTGGCCCACGCCTCGCGCCGGCGTCGTGGCCCCGGGAGCCGTCGCACCAACCAGGGCCGCACCAAGATCAACGCGGCAGTTGCCGAAACGGAGAGCTGGAACCCCACCGAACGCCACATCAACGGATCGACGACGGTGAGACAGATCACCGCCACGCACAGGATCCGCAGGGGCGACGCCGCCCGGCCACGGAGCCGGGTCGTGGCGGCAACGAGTGCCATCGCCGCCGCCCGCAATACCGACGGCTCGGCCCTGGTCACGAGCACGAACAACCCGAGCGCAGCGATCGACGCCACCCATCGTCCCCGCAACCCGAGGTGTGCAAGAGCGGGTGCCAACAGCACCAACACGAACGCCACGTTCTGGCCTGACACAGCCAGCAGGTGGGACAGCCCGGCAACCCGGAACCGATGGATCTGCACCGACGGTTGGCCCCGGTCGTCGCCCATGACGATGCCCGTGAAGAGCGGTCGCTGGTCCCCGAGCGAGGAGGCACCCGTCGTGATCGCCGACCGAAGTCCGTTGACGACACGCAGCAGTCCGATCGGCGGGCGGCGGTCGAGCACTTCGGTGACGCGGAACCGAGCCCGCAGATGGCGGGCGACGACCCAGCCCTCCGCCGGCAACAGCCCCACGATCCCGCGTACGGACAGTCGCTCACCCACCTGCGGTTCGGCCATCTCTCGCGGCAGTTCGGCCACGTCGCGCTCGACGCCGCGCCGCACGTCGAACCTCCAGGCCCCGTAGTGGACGATCGGATCCGACAAGACGGTCAACCCGGCGGTGACCTCACCTGGGCGTTCGCCGTCGAGCGCGGCGCGCGCATCGTTTGCTCGCGTGCCTGCCACCATCACGAGAACCACCACCAGCAGTGGCGGCCAGCGGGTGACGACCACAGCCAGCGCAGCGAGGCTCGCAACCCACCACGGCACGGCAACGGCCGCGAACGACGCCGCCGCCATACCGAGAACTGTCAGCACCAACTCCCGATCGGTCACGACACGACCACCAGGTCGCGAAGCTGTTCCAGCTTCGCGGGGCCGATCCCACGCACCTCGTCCAGCTCGTCCACGGATACGAATCGACCATTGGCGTCGCGGTGGGCGACGATCGCAGCTGCGGTTGCCGGGCCGACGCCAGGCAGTTCGTCGAGCTGCGCCTCGGTCGCAGAGTTCAGGTCCACCGGGGCGTCGGTCCCCCCGCCCGATCCCGAAGCCCCTCCCACCCCACCCGCGACCGGTTGGGGAACGATCTGTTGGTCGATCGCCGGCACATAGAGCCTGGAGCCGTCGCTCAGTGGTGCGGCCAGATTGATCCGCTCGAGGTCGGCCTCGGCGCGCAGCCCACCGGCGGCCGCCAGCGCGTCGGTCACCCGGGTGCCCGCCGAGAGGTGCACCACTCCCGGCGACACGACGGCGCCGGCGACGTGGACCACCACGCCGGCGCCGACGGTGGTGCCGGGAGCGGAAGGCAGATCCGATGCCGCGGTGGTATCGGGTCGGGTCATCGGCAGCTCGACGGGAGTGGTGCCCGCGCGACCCAGCACCATCCAACCGCCGGCAAGGAGGCCCACGACGGCCACTGCACCGGCGATCCAAAGGCGCCGGCTCTGCTCGATGTTTCGCCACCGGCTCACCAGCACCTGGAGCGGCTCTCGCTTCGCCTGGCGGAGCAGCAGGTCCAGCTCGTCGTCGGCCGGTGTGATCGTGGCGGGATCGGACGCGTCCACGGGTAGCTCCAAGGAGGGAGTCGACTCGTGGGGGAAGGCGCCGCGGAACCGGCAGCCCGTACGCTATCGCGTCAGGGCTCAGTACAGGGCAGTGGTGAGCTTGCGGCGGTACGCCGCGGTGCGCGGGTCGTCAGGGCCAAGCAGCTCCAACAGGTCGACGAACTCCTGCCGGGCGTCGTCGTCGGTCTTGACGTTCAGCAGAAGCGCGTCGAGCTTCGCGTCGATGTCGCCACCCACGGCGTCCACTCCGGTTCGAGCCAGCGCCGCGACCCGGCGAGTATCGGCGGAGGGCGGGATGCGTTCGATCAACTCGAGCGCTTCGTCCGCCTTGCCGTCCACCACCAACAACTCGGCGAGACCAACCACTGCATCCGCGTTGTCAGGATCCAGCTCCAGCGCCTTTCGCAATGACGCTTCGTCGCCCGCCTCGATGAGCTGCTGCAACTCCGTCTGCTCTTCGGTGGGGATCAGCCTGTTAACGAACTCGGTGACCGCCCACTCGGGTTGGGCGCCAATGAATCCGTCGGCGACCTTGCCGTCTTTCATGGCGAAGACCGCGGGGATCGATTGGACCTGGAAGGCGGCGGACACCTGCGGGTTTGCGTCGGTGTCGACCTTGGCCAACACCACCTTGCCGTCGGTGGCGTCGATCACCTTCTCCAGGATCGGACCGAGGGTTCGACAAGGGCCGCACCACTCCGCCCAGAGGTCGACCACCACGGGCACCTCGTGGGAGCGCTGCACTACCTCGGCTTCGAATGTTGCATCGGTGACATCGACCACGGGCGGGAGTCTACGGCGCGGCCTCCGCGATCTAGGGTGGCGAGGGTGGCAGGGCAGATGGAGGGCATCGACATCGAGGGGGTGACCTCGTGGATGGGCGAGCACATTCCCACGCTCGCTCCCCCACTCGATTTCAACCTCATCGCCGGGGGCCACTCGAACCTCACCTACGAGGTGACCGACCAATCCGGCGGGCGCTGGGTGCTGCGGCGTCCACCCCTGGGCCAGGTGCTGGCCACCGCTCACGACATGAGCCGGGAGCACCGGATCATCGCGGCTCTCGCACCAACCGACGTTCCAGTTGCCCCCGCCGTCGGCCTCTGCACCGACGAAGGGGTCAACGGCGCCCCCTTCTACGTGATGGATTTCGTAGAGGGAAACGTGGTGCGCGACGAGCCGGCCGCGGAGGCGCTGTCGATCGAACAACGCCGGAGGGCCGGCGAGTCACTCGTCGACGTGCTCGCCGCGATCCACTCGGTCGACGTCGAAGCCGTCGGTCTCGGCGACCTCGGCCGCCACGACGGCTACATCGAACGCCAGCTCCGCCGTTGGTACCGCCAGTACCAGGGGTCGAAGGAGCAGATGCCGACCATGGACTTCCCCGCGATCGACGCCGTCCACGACCAGCTCATCGCCGGCATCCCGACCCAGCACGAGGTGTCGATCGTCCACGGCGACTATCGACTCGACAACTGCATGCTGGATGCCGAGGGCCGCGTCGCTGCGGTTCTGGACTGGGAGATCTGCACTCTCGGCGACCCCCTCGCGGATGTCGGGCTGTTGTCGGTGTACTGGACCGACCCAGGCGATTCCGCGGCGCTCCCCCAGGCGTCGCCGACCGCACTGGAGGGCTTTCTACGCCGCGACGATGTGCTGGCGCGCTACGCGGAGGTGTCCGGCCGGGATCTCTCCGACATCGCCTTCTACCAGTGCTTCGGCTGGTGGAAGCTCACCTGCATCATCGCGGGCGTCTACGCCCGTTACGCAGGCGGGGCAATGGGGACCGACATCGATGGACAACAGGTGGCGAGATTCGCCCATATGGTGGAACAGCTCGCTGCCACAGCCCAGGAATCCGCAGCCCGCGTGGCAGGCTGAGCACACAGCCATGACCGACCTAGTCCGATACCACCAACAACCCACACTCGCCGAGCCGACGCTTCTCATCGCCCTCGAGGGATGGTTCGACGCGGGCGCAGCCGCGGCCGCCGCCGCGCAGGCCGTGCTCGACGTGCATCCCTCCGAGCTGTTCGCGGAGTTCGACGTTGACCAGCTACTCGACCTTCGGGCACGACGCCCCGTGGTCACGCTGGAGGAAGGGGTGATGCGCGAGCTGAAGTGGCCCTCCATCGAGCTGCGCACCCTCACCGACACGGCCGGCCGCGACGTGCTGCTCCTGGTCGGGGCGGAGCCCGACCACGCCTGGCGCCCCTTCGTCGACGTGATCGTCGCCATCGCTCGGGGATTCGGCACCCGGATGGTTGTGGGCCTCGGCGCCTACCCGGCTCCCGTCCCCCACACCCGTGATCCCCAACTGGGGCTGACGAGCGCCTCGGAGGAGATGTTGGACTCGCTGCCGGGCTACGTGCGGGGGTCGATCGTCGTTCCTGCCGGGGCACAGACGGCCATCGAGATGGCCACCCACCAGGCAGGCATCCCCACCCTAGGACTGTGGGTGCAGGTTCCCCATTACATCTCGGGGCTGCCGTACCCGGCAGCGTCGACGGCCCTGCTCGACGGTTTGCAGCGCATCAGCGGTATCGAATTCTCGCGCGGCTCGCTCGCGGACCAGGCCGTGGCCAGCCGCTCCCAGCTCGACGAACTCGTCGCCGACAACGAGCAGCATCAACAGATGGTCCAACAACTCGAGGAGCTGTACGACTCCCAGGACCAGCTGGGCTTCGGCCCCCTTCCTACCGGCGACGAGCTGGCCGCCGAGTTCCAGGCCTTCCTCCGCGACCAACAGGAGTGATTTGCCCGGCGGCGGGGCCGCCGGCCCGCTTCGATACAGTGCGCCGACATGAAGGTAGACGGGGGAATCGGTCCGACCTTGTCGCAGGATCTCGACTCGTTCGGGGCATCGGCGAGGGAACAGCAGGACGCCGGCTACGCCGGGATCTGGACGGCGGAGACCAACCACGATCCATTCCTTCCGTTGCTGCTGGCGGCGCAGTCCACGACCGAGGTCGACCTGGGCACCGCGATCGCGGTTGCCTTCGCACGCAGCCCGATGACCCTCGCCGCCACCGCGAACGACCTCCAAGCGTTCAGCGGAGGCCGCTTCGTCCTCGGCCTCGGCAGCCAGATCAAACCGCACATCACCAAGCGGTTCTCGATGCCGTGGTCGCACCCCGCTGCGCGGATGCGGGAGTTCATCCTGGCCATGAGAGCCATCTGGGCGTGTTGGAACGACGGGACGAAGCTCGACTTCCGTGGCGACTTCTACACCCACACGCTCATGACACCCTTCTTCAACCCCGGTCCGAACCCCCACGGGCCTCCGAGGGTCTTCCTCGCCGGGGTGGGCGAGTTGATGACCGAGGTGGCGGGCGAGGTGTGTGACGGGTTCATCTGCCACGCCTTCACCACCGAGCGCTACCTGAGGGAGGTGACGATGCCCGCCTTGGAACGTGGGCTCGCCAAGGTCGGCAAGGCCGTATCCGACATCGAGGTGTCGGGCCCCGCGTTCGTGGTAACCGGCGGAACCGAGGAGGACATGGCTCGCAGCCGGGCCGGCATCTGTCAGCAGATCGCGTTCTACGGGTCCACCCCCGCCTACCGACCGGTGCTCGAGCTCCACGGCTGGGGCGAGTTGCAGGACGACCTGAACCGCCTCTCGAAGGAGGGACGCTGGGAGGAGATGGGCTCGCTCATCGACGACGAGATCCTCGACGCCTTCGCGATCGTGTCCGAGCCGTCCGAGATAGCGGCGAAGTACCGGGCACGATTCGGCGATGTCATCGACCGCCTCAGCTTCTACGCCCCGTACAAGAGCGACCCCGACACGTGGCTGCCGGTGTTGAGGGAGCTCAGCGCGGCGTAGGGCTCACATGTGGAACCGCCGCGATCAGCAGCTCTGCTCCGCGGGCCGCAGGTCGACCGTCTCGTCCTTCGCGGCAACCTCGCCCGACTCGAACATCTTCCTGCACGCCGAGCGCTGGAGCTTGCCAGATGACGTCTTGGGGATGGTGCCCGCTTCGACAAGGACCACGTGGCGGGGTGGCACGCCGATCTCCTGGGTCACCTCTCGCGTGATTGTCTTGGCAAGAGACGCTGTCTCCTCCAGCTTGGTCTCGGCGACGACGACCACATGTTGCTTGCGGTTGCGACCCTCCTGGCCGAACGCGATCACGTTGCCCGTCCGCACGCCTTCGATGCCGCCGACCACCTTCTCGATGTCCTGGGGGTAGATGTTGCGACCACCGATGATGATCACGTCCTTGATGCGACCGCACATGACCATCCCGCCATCCTCGGTCACATAAGCCAGATCGCCGGTGCGCAACCACCCTTCGACGAGGAGCTCCGCTGTGGCGTCGGGTCGTCGGAAGTAGCCGGTGGTGACCGAGTTGCCACGGATCTGCAACTCGCCGACCTCACGCTCACGGCACTGCACCCCCGTTGAGGGGTCGACCACACGGATGCTCAACCCGGGGACGGCCGTTCCCAGCACCGCCAACTCCTTCGCATACCGGGCACCCGCCTCGACGTTCGCCGCGTACCGCTCGGTCTCCAACACGCGGCCGTCGACCACGTCGGTACTGAGGCCACTGCCCGGGGCCGGAAACACACCGGCGATGCACACCTCGGCCATCCCGAAGGCAGGGAACAACGCGTGGTCGGGGAACCCGAAGCGTCCGGCTTCGGCGGCAAAGGCACGGAAACCGTCGGCATCAACCGGCTCCGCCCCGTTGAGCGCGGTCCGCACCGTCGACAAGTCGAGGCCCTCGGCACGTCGCAACGCGCGTGTCGCGAGTACGTAGGCGAAGTTGGGGCCCGCTGTGCAAGTACCGCCGAAGTCGGAGATCCACTGCATCCAGCGGATGGGTTTGGCAAGGAAATCCTGGGGTGCTCCCAACACGAGGTTGAGGCCCGTGGTCATGGGTATGGAGAGAAGGCCGATGAGGCCCATGTCGTGGTACAGGGGCAGCCACGACACCAACACGTCACCCTCATGGAGCTGCGCGGCGGTGGCCGCGCCGTCGAGGTTGTGACAAATCTGTCGGTGCGGGAGCATCACGCCCTTCGGGTCCGACGTGGAACCGGAGGTGAACTGGAGGACGGCGAGTGCGTCTGGGTCGTCGGCGGGGCGGACGAAATCGGAACCGTCGGTCGCCAACACGTCGAGGCCCACGAAGGGGACGTCGCCGTCGACAGGGGCGATGAACTCGCGAAACTGCGGGTCGATCAGCACCAGCGCACAGTCGGCCTGCTCTATCCGCTCACGGGTTTGGGCGATGAAGACATCGAGTGACGCCATCCTCATCGGCAGCGGCAGCATCACCAGGCACGCGCCGCTCAACCAGGTTGCTTGGATCGCGGTGACAAGCGAACGGGTGGTGGGACCCAGGATGCCGATGTGGTCACCGGGGCGGACGCCACAGGCCTGGAGCCCTGCCGCCATTGCCTTGGCGTCGTCGTGGAGATCCGCCCAGCTGACCTTCGTGTAGTCGTCGCCGTCTACGAAGGTGATCCAGCCGCCGGGCCCTCCGAGGCGTTGACCGGCGGCGGACTCGACGATGCGGGATGAGAGCGTGAGCACAGCGAATTCGACCCCCGTCATGACAAACCGGTTACACCATCATGTACGCGACAACTCAGGGAACGATGTTCACGGTCTTGCCCGGCACCGCGATCACCTTCTTCGGTGGCCGCCCGTCCAACAGAGCGACGATCGCCGGCTCCGCCAGGGCGAGCGCTTCGAGCCCCTCAGCGTCGAGGTCCGGCGCGACGGTGATGCGGGCTTTCACCTTGCCCTTCACCTGGATCGGGATCTCGACCTTCTCGACGATCAGCATCGCCTCGTCGGGGGTGGGCCACTCGAGCGTGTGGACGTGTTGGCCGTCGTGGCGACGGGCCCACAACTCGGCCGCTATGTGCGGGCAGGCGGGCGCCAACAGGCGCAACAGCGTGTCGATGCCAGCGGCGAGCACCTCGCTGTGGGCGCCGGAGCCGGACTGCACGTAGCGGTACAGGTCGTTGACGAACGCCATGAACTTCGCCACCGCCGTGTGGTAGCTCCAGCGCTCGAAGTCGCCGGTGACATCGACGATCAACCGCTCGGTGGCCTGTCTGATCGCCAGATCCGCGTCGGACTCCTCGCCGCTTCGGGTCGTTGTCGAAAGGTCCGAGCCGGGGACCGCCAGCCGCCAGATTCGATGCAATAGGCGTGAGCAGCCTTCCAGGCCGACATCCTCCCAGTCGACGTCCTCCTCAGGCGGTTTCACCTGGAGCTGCGCCAGGCGCAACGTGTCGGCACCGAGTGTGTCGATGATGGACTCGGGAGCGATCAGGTTGCCCTTCGACTTGGACATTTTGGAGCCGTCGAGACGGATCATGCCTTGGGTGAAGAGTCGCTGGAACGGCTCACGGAGTCCCTTGGGCACGTAGCCGAGATCCGCGAGGGCTTTGGTGAAGAAGCGGGCGTACATGAGGTGCAGCACGGCGTGCTCGGCGCCGCCGATGTACTGGTCCACCGGCATCCACTTGGCCACCTGATCGGAGCGGAACGGCGAGAGCTCGTCGGGATCGGCGAAGCGCAGGAAGTACCACGACGAGTCGACGAAGGTGTCCATGGTGTCGGTCTCGCGGGTGGCGGGGCCGCCACAATCCGGACAGGTGGCGTGAAGGAAACCCTCGTGGTAGCGCAACGGCGACTCGCCGGTGGGGCGGAACTCGACGTCGTCGGGGGCGAGCACCGGGAGCTGATCGTCGGGAAGCGGGCGGATGCCGCAGTCGGGGCAGTAGACGACGGGAATCGGACATCCCCAGAACCGTTGCCGCGACAGCAGCCAGTCACGGAGGCGGAAGTTCACCCGGCGCTGCCCGACGCCTTCGGTCTCCAGCCATTCGATGGCCTTCGCCTTGGCGTCGACCATCTTGAGGCCGTCGAGGAACCCGCTGTTGATCGACGGGCCGTCACCCGCGTACGCCTCACCGGAGAAGCCTTCGGGTGGCTGCACGGTGCGGATGATCGGCAGGTCGTACGCGGTGGCGAAATCCCAGTCACGCTGGTCCTCGCCGGGCACTGCCATGATGGCTCCCGTGCCGTAGGTGACCAGCACGTAGTCGGCCACGTAGATCGGCACGGCCGCCCCGTTGAAGGGATTGAGGGCGTACGCGCCGGTGAAGCAGCCGCGCTTGTCGATCGGTCCTTCCGTGGAGAGTCGGTCGATCTCGCGCATGGAGCGTGCCGCGGCGACGAACGCCTCGACCTCGGCCCGGCGGTCATCGGTTGTGATGTCGGTGACAAGGGGATGTTCGGGCGCCAGCACGCAGAAGGTCATGCCGAAGGAGGTGTCGGGGCGGGTGGTGAACACCTCGAAGGAGGTGTCACCGAGTGGGTTGGCGTCGGAGTCACAGACCGACATGCGGAATTCGGCGCCTTCGGAGCGACCGATCCAGTTGCGCTGCTGGGTGACGACGCGTTCAGGCCAGTCGACGGTGGCGAGGTCGTCGAGGAGTTGCTGGGCGTAGTCGGTGATGCGGAAGAACCACTGCTCCAGGTCGCGTTTGTCCACCGGGTCGCCGGAGCGTTCGCAGCGGCCGTCGACCACCTGTTCGTTGGCCAGCACGGTCTGGCACCCCGGGCCCCAGTTGACCGGAGCGTTGGCGCGATAGACGAGGCCGGCCTCGAGGAAGCGAAGGAAGATCCACTGGGTCCAGCGGATGTAGACCGGGTCGTGGCTGCGGACCTCGCGGCGCCAGTCGTAGACGCCGCCGATACGGGTTATCGAGCTGCGCAGCTCCTCGATCCGCTCGTCGGTGAAGGGCCTGGGGTGTATGCCGGTCTTGATCGCGGCGTTCTCGGCGGGGAGCCCGAAGCTGTCGAAACCCATGGGCGACAACACGGCGTCGCCACGCATGGTGCGGTAGCGGGTGAGCAGGTCGCCGAAGGTGTAGTTGCGGACATGGCCCATGTGCGCAGCGCCGGAGGGGTAGGGGTACATGCACAGCACGTAGTAGCCACGACCTTCGGCAAGCCGCGGGTCGTCGTTGTCCACCTCGTAGGTGCGCTCGTCGCGCCAGCGCTGCTGCCAGGCCGGTTCTATCTCGGTCGGGAGGTATGGAGGCACCTCGACGGTGTGCTCGGGCATGGGTGGGGATGCTATCGAGCACCTCTTCTCCCCCTGATCGAGTTGATCGACCCGGGGACCGCCGCTGCTAGGGTGAGCGCTCCCCTTTGGGGCTGTAGCTCAGTTGGCTAGAGCGCTTCCATGGCATGGAAGAGGTCGTGAGTTCGATTCTCATCAGCTCCACCGTGTGACCCCCGGAATCCCGGGGGAAGCGACGAAGGCCCGGCCGTCTGGCCGGGCCTTCACCGTCTACGAGCTCATCGCCGACGGCCACCTCGAGACCGTCCACTTCGGCCGGGCAGTCCGCGTCACCACCGCCTCGATCGAAGCCTTCGTCGACCGCGAACGATCCGTCCAGCACCCGATCAACGAGACTGCCATACAACGGAGATGACATCTCATATAATGGTCGCATGTCGTCAACGGATCACGTCATGACCATCTCGCGCAACGGACAAGTGTCCATCCCGGCCGAAACCCGAGCGCGCTGGAACACACGACACGTCGTGGTTGTCGACCTCGGCGACCGAGTCGTCATGCGACCACTGGTCGACGACCCAGCCGGCGACCTCGAGGGCAAATACCGGGGACGCGGGCCCAATACCGACCAGACCCGCCGAGCGGCCCGCGCCGCCGACTCGGCACGCGAGCGCACTCGGTGATCATCCTCGACGCCTACGCCGTACTCGCATTCCTCAAAGGGGAACGGGCAGCGCCCGAGGTTCGCTCCCTCCTCCAGACTGATTCTGCGAGGCTCACGGTTGTCGGTGTGGCCGAAGTGCTCGACCACCTGATCCGCATCGTCGGCGTCGACCCCGAGGAAGCAGCGCTCGACCTCGCGCAGCTCGGTCTGCTCGACCCGCCACCCCTCGACGAAACCACCGCCATCGCAGCCGGCATGCTCCGCGCCCGCCACTACGACCGCACACGATGCGCGGTCAGCCTGGCCGACTGCATCGCCGCCGAGGCCACCCGGCGAACGAGTTCACGTCTCGCCACGTCCGACCCCCACCTCCTCGACGTATGCCACCGCGAGGGCATCGCCGTCCACGCCCTCGCCGCCACCGACGGCACCACCTGGACACCGACACCCTGAACCGCGCTCGACCATGGGACGGCTTCCACAGTTAGCTCGGGACGTATTCCACAGTTTCCCTCGGACGATCTCCACAGTTTCGGTTAGACTGCGTTGAGTGAAGACCACTCTCTTCCCGCGACGAGCACTCGCCACGCTCTCCGAGCACCTCGACAACGCACGGGTGGTCGTCGTCAGCGGCCCTCGACAAGCGGGCAAGAGCGAGCTGCTGCGAATGGCTCGTCGGACGCGAGGCGGACGGTATCTGTCGCTCGACACCCCCGCCGACCTCCGGCTCGCACGGACAGACCCGACCGGCTTGATCGAGACCGCCGAGCGCCCGCTGCTGATCGACGAGATCCAACGCGGCGGCGACCCGCTCGTGTTCGCGATCAAGGCAGCGGTCGACAACGATCCAACCCGCGGGCAATTCGTTCTCGCCGGATCGACCCGCTTCCTCACCGAACCGCGCTTGTCGGAGTCACTCGCCGGGCGTGCCCGCTTCGTCGACCTCTGGCCGCTCGCCCAAGGCGAAATCGAGCGGCTCGACCAGGGGGACATGTTCGTCGACCTGCTCTTCCGCGGGTTGGACGTGGTGATCGACAGCTCGCCGGTCGGTGAACGACGCTCCGCCATCGTCGATCGTCTCCTCCGCGGCGGGTTCCCCGAGGCGGTCCTGTCGACCAGCCAACGCGCTCGCCGCGCCTTCCACGACGACTACATCCGCACCATCAGCCAACGCGACATCACCGAGTTGTCCCGTATGGCCCAGCGTGTCGACTTCGCCAAGGTGCTCCGGCTCGTTGCAGCGCGCACAGCCTCGGAACTCAACACGTCGGACCTTGCCAACGACGCCCAAATCGGCGCTGAGACGATGCGTCGTTACCTTCCTTTGCTGGAAGCCGTGTTCATGTGTTGGCGCCTCCCCGCGTGGTCGGCCAACCTCACCAGCAAGGTCGTCCAGCGCCCAAAGCTCCACATGGTCGATCCCGGACTCGCGGCTGCGCTCCTCGGCGTTTCGAGCGAGGCGTTGGCAACGCCCGGTCACCCCGCCGACGGCCAACTGGTCGAAACGATGGTTGCCGCCGAGATCGCCAAACAGCTCACGTGGGCCGACGACACCTACCGCATGTACCACTGGCGAAGCCGAAACGGCCGCGAGATCGACATCATCATCGAACGAGCCGACGGCATGATCGCGGGTGTCGAAGTCAAAGCCGCGGTGGACGTCGACCCCCACGACCTTCGCCATCTGGCCTGGATGCGCGAGCGGCTTGGAGAGCGGTGGGCGGGTGGTGTCCTGTTGCACCTCGGCGACCGAGCCCGGCGATGGGGCACTCGGCTCGCGAGCGCGCCCATCAACGCGCTGTGGCAGGCCAAGTAGACCCGAACCCGTTACTCCCCCGGTTACAACCCGGCGCCAATCAGGCCGGCCACAGGGCTCGATAACCCCGTGATTGCAGGGCATAGCGCGAACACCCTTCGATTCTCATCAGCTCCACCGTGAAACCCCATCCCCGAGAATGGGCAGGTAGGTAGGCAGGTCGGTTCGGCGGGTGGGACGCTCCCCCACCCAAACGGAGCAGCCCCACAGCCGACCCACCATCGCATCTTCAGCTCGGAAACCGAGCGAATCAATTGGCAGCCCTGCTCAACTTCGCGACACGCCTGCACGAGGTGGCCGTTCCATGCCACTATCCACCCGTGTCCGGGGATGGGGTGGAACGTGCCGTCGTGAGCTTTCGGGCAGTTGACACGTCTGCCAACCGCCGCTCTGTGAGGCTCTTCGACGACACCGCCGTCACCTTCGGTCGCAGCCCCGACTGTCCGGTCCGCTTCGGCCACGCCCCTGTCCAGGACATCGAGCTACCCAGGGTCGTCGGGACGTTCATCGTGGCGGGGGGACGGGTGATGGTCGAACGACACCGAGACCGGTTCCGCGACTCCCCGCAGAAGGCACTCCGGGTGGAGGTTTCTGACGGCCCGCCGGAGTTGATCGTCCCGGGCTCGGTCTACAGCCCCCCGACCGCGATCTTCACCCTCGTGGTGAGCGGCACCTACGACTGGGCGCTCGACGTTGCGGTCCGGTTCGACGTTCCCCGGTCCACCAGCCAGGGCGACATACCGACCCGCGCGGTGCCGGTGGAGCTGACCGACCAGGAACGTGCGACATTGGCCGCATATGCGGCTCCAATCATCGCCGGCGGGTTCGAGCCCGCCACCCACGATCAGGCCGCCGAAGCGTGTGGGTATTCACGTGCGACCGTACGACGGGTTCTCGAAGTGCTCGACGACAAGTTCTTCGCTGCTGGCCTCTGGATGCCCGACATCGCCGACAGCCGTGTCCGTGTGGTGACCGCGGCCCGGTCCAACCTGCTCCTCGCCGACTCGACGGCCACGCTCTCAAGCGAACGCACCGAACCATGACCACGCTGCACACTGGACCGGCCGAATCGCCCAGGCGCTACCGGATCGAGACGGATTCGGGGATGCCTCGACCAGAGGCGGGCGAAGGTGGCGAAGGCCCGGTGTTCCGGGCGCGGCTCGTCGACTCCGACCATCCCTCCAACGGAGCCGAGATCGCGCTGAAGCTCCTGACGGATGTGACCCCGGCGCAGTTCGGCGAGGTTCAGTCCCGACTCGCTGCCGCCGGCGCCCTCGGTCATCGGGGGCTCATGCGCGTGATCGAGAGCTTCATCGGCACCGCACTCACCGAGGCCGAACCCGGCGCCAACGACGAGCGCGACGTGTGCTGGGTGGCGTCGGAGTGGGTGGATGGTGAACGGCTCGTCGACCGCGTCGGCTCAGCCGACCTGGACGAGAGGCTGGAGTGGATCGCCCAGATCGCCGAGGCCGTGGATCGACTGCACACTGCCCGCTCGGCCTCTGCACCCAACGGCGTGATCCACCGCGATGTCAAGAGCTCGAACGTGCGGATCACGCCCGAGAGCAATGCCGTGCTGATCGACTTCGGCCTCGCCCGACCCGCTGCACCCGACACCAGCATCGTGGGAACTCCCAGATGGATGGCACCAGAGGTGATGGCCGGCGAGCCGGGGGGCACGACTTCCGACATCTGGGGCGTCGGGGCCATAGCCCATGACCTGTTGGTTGGGACACCGCCGCCGGCCGACGGTGCAAACCGTGCGCGCGAGCGCCTGGCACACGCCCTCAGGGCTGCCGGCCACCCACACGCCGAGCAGATCGCCACACATCTGTCCCAGGCCCTCGACACCGACCCCACCCGCCGTCCCCGCGACCTGGACAAATGGGCGACGCAACTTCGCGAAGCCCAGGAGAGGCCGCTTCGGCCCGATCGGAGAAGGCGCAACACCCTCGCGTTCGCCACGGTGGGCCTTCTTGTGGCCGGTGGCGCTCTCGGGTTCTTCCTCATCCGAGACAGCGGCGATACCACGGTCACGTCCAAGGGATCGACCACGACCGCGGCCGATACCACGTCGGCCACCCGGTTCCAGTGCAACACCGCTCCCGAGCTCCCCGACACTCCCGCCGGCCGACGAGTGAGCGACGCATACCGACAACTCGATTCATGCGCCGGCCCGGTCGAGTCGCTTGCCGAGGCGGCGATACTGCATCTCACGACGAAGGACGGCGACGACGACGGAGCACTAATTGCGGGGCCCACGCAGTCGGCACTGAGGCTCACCGACGCGCAGCTCATCTCCTACCTTGAGATCGCCGGTCGCTCCCAGCCGACGAACTCGGTCACCTACGGGGGCTACCCCACCCGTCTCACCACGTCGGCCGAACCGCCCCTGTGGACCCTCGAGCTGGAAGCCGGAGGACTGGTCATCGGCACCCGACCCGACACGCAGGGCTTTTGGATCCCCCAGCAGACGATCACGATGTGGCAGGAATCCGGCGGGGTCGACGGCACCCTCGGCAAGCCCACGTCCAACACCTATTTCGACGGCCAACATCTGGTCTTGGAGTTCGAGCGCGGCTATCTCGAAGCAGCCCTCGGCAGGAGCAGTACCGACGACCCACAGGCCTGGTTGCCGATAGGCCCGAGCACAATCCGTCTCGTGGAGGTTCTCGACCCGGGCGCAGCGCTCCAACCACACGGCGATCTCAACGGTCGGGTCCTCCGACAAGCCGGTGGGCATGCCTGGTTCGTCGATGCGGACGGAAGACACTGGATCGGCAGCGGCGGGGCATGGGGGTGCGTCGAGGCCGACAAGCGCCAGATCCAGGCGGACATCCCCGGCTACGCGGTCGCCACCCTGCCGCTGGGCCCACCCGTCCGCTGCGATGCGTAGGTTGTCGGGTCTCCCCTACATCGGCTCGTTACCCTTCCAGCCACCAGAGGTCGGAACGGGGTGCCGGGGGTTTGAGGCAGATGGGCCCGGGCCGCTGTGCCTCAAACCCGTTCATGAGGCAGGAGGGGTCGAAAACCGCACCCGTGTGCCTCAAGAATCGGTTTGAGGCAGGAGGGGCCGGGGGTTTGAGGCAGGAGAGGCCGGGGTTTCAGGCAGGAGGGGCCGGGGGTTTGAGGCAGGAGAGACCGGGGGCCTGAGGCAGGAGAGGACGTTCGTGAACGCGACGAAGCCCCCGCCGTGGTTCGCGGGGGCTTCGTCGCGTTGCGCGGTCGGTTACAGGTTTATGTTCAGTTCGGGCGACCACGGCCCCCACTGACCGTTGGCACGAGCCCGAATGGTCACGTCGTACTGGGTTCCTAGACACAGTCCGAACGCCTGCACACGACCGGTTGGTACTTGGCCTTCGATGACCGCCGAGTGGTCTGTAAGGCAGCCACCACCGAAGTCGGCGTCCATGTTGATCTCGTATCCGGTCGCGCCCGGCACCAGGTTCCAGGCGAAGTCGCCGTAGGTGTTGCAACAACCCGACCCGGTCTTGGTGAGCCCCGTGGGCGCGACGGTTGGCGCGCCGCCGACGGCGATGTTGGTGGTGGCGCTGTGGGACATGCCGGAGTTGTCGGTGACCGTGAGTGTCACCGGGAAGGTTCCCGCAGTGGTGAACGTGTGGCTGACCGAGGTGCCCGCACCCGTGGTGAAGTCACCGAAGCTCCAGTTGCGCGAGACGATGCTGCCGTCGGGGTCGCTGGATGCCGACGAGTCGAAGGTGACGCTGAGCGGCGGGGTGCCGGAGGTGGCCGTCGAGGTGAACGACGCAACCGGTGGCTTCGGCAACGTCGCGACGTTGACCATGGACAGGTCGTAGTCGTGGCGGCCGCCTCCTGAGGAGAACTGCTGGGAGCCGAAGCTGTTGTTGTGGCCGAGGCTGAAGATTGCGCCACCCTCGATGTCGGGTGGGATCGACACCACGGGGATGGCCACCTGCGGGAACGACACGCTGCCAACGGCGGCATCGACGATGCTCGACAGTGCCCCCTTGGCTCCGATGCCGATGTAGAAACGACTGCCGAGGGAGTCGTCGGGGATGCCGGGGATGCTGGAGAACAGCGACCCGGCGATCAGGTTGAAGGCGTCGCCGAAGTCGCCCAGGAGAACCGACACCAGCTGGTTCGCGTCCGCCGGGACCTGACCGGCGGCAACGAAGGTGTTGAGGGCGTTCTTCAAGACATCCAGCGCATCTGACTGCACGCCGCTGACGGAGACATCGTCCTTCTCCATGGCCCAGGTCCAGGTTCCCACGACCTCGAGCTTGTTGGAAGGGTTGAGCAGGTCGGCAACGTCGAGGAGCTTGACGTTGTTGAAGCCGACAGTCCCCTGCTCGGCTGTCGGCAGGGCACGGGTCTCGCCGTCACCCAGATCGTTGTACGCCACGCTACGGCTGCCGCTGATGCCGACCTGGGCGCTGTTGGGATCGTTCACGCGCACGCGGAACCACAGGTTCTGGACGAACACCTCGTCGCGGTTCCCGTAAAGGAACGTGTCGTTGTGGTTGACCACGGAGACCTTGTTCGCGGTGAATCGGAAGTTGGTTCCGCTGGGGACCGCCGGCGGGGTACAGGCCGCGACCACGGTGGAGAGAGCCGCGAACGCGGCCGCGACGACGAGCTTGTGGGAACGCTTCATTGACTTCGCCTCTCTCAGAGCGTGATTCGAATCGACGGCGACCACGGGCCCCACATCCCGTTGGCGTAGGCGCGGATGCTCACGTCGTACTTGGAACCCAGGCACAGACCAAAAGCCTGAACCCTGCCGGTGGAGGGGCCGGGGACGGTTGCCGAGTGATCGGTCACACAACCCCCACCGAAGAAGCCGTCCATCGTGATCTGGTACTGCGTGGCACCCGGCACCGCGTTCCAGGCGAAGTCGCCGTATGTGTCACAGCAGCCCGAACCGGTCTTCTGGAGCCCCGTCGGCGCCGGCGGCGGGCCGAGGGAGGTGATCACGGTGGACGAGCTGGCGGTCTTGCCCAAGTTGTCGGTGACGGTGAGGGTCACGGTGTGAGTGCCTGCGGGGAAGGTGGCGTCGACCACCACACCCGAGCCCGTTCCTACAAGACCGAAGTCCCAGTTCCAAGCCACGATCGTGCCGTCGGGGTCGGATGCGTTGGAAGCGTCGAAGGAAACCGTCAGTGGCGCATTGCCGGTGGAGGCCGACGGCGTGAAGATCGCCAGTGGCGCCTGGTTCGTCGGCCCCGAAGGCGGCGGGGTACAAGCTGCCCCTACCAGGATCGCGGTGGCGGCCAACAGGGTGTACGCGGCCCGACGAGTGGTGCGTCGCATCTGGGTTCCTCCCTCATCCGCTCGCTGACGCGAGCAGTCAGCGAACTCTAGCACGCCTGCTCCAGAAGTGGAACCCGTTCCACTCACCGAACCTGCGTACGAATCCGCCGGTGGGTGTTGGATTCCTACGCAGGTTCGCCACGGGGCTCGATCAGGACCCCGGGGTTGAGGATTCCGGCCGGATCCACGGCCGCCTTCGCGGCTCGTAGAGCCGCCGCAAACGGTTCTGGACGCTGACGGTCATAGCCCTGCCGGTGGACACGACCGACCGCATGGTGATGGGTGACAGTGGCCCGGTGCCGCACCAGGATCTCCATCGATGCGGCCTTGATCTCGTCCCACATCGCAAGTTCCGAACCGCGGCGACCCGCCGCGATCACAGTGAAATACGGCGCTGCGCCGTCGGGGTAAACGTGGGTGAAGCGGCAGTTGACGAGCCCCGGAGAGCCGCACACCGCGGTGATCACCTCGGCCAGCTCCACCATGACCGAGTCGTACAGTTCGGCCACCCGATCCCAGGTGGTAGCGGTCTCGAACGTCTCGACCACAGCGCTCATCCGGGCCATACCGTCGCGTTGGTATGGCATCTGGAGGAACGTCGACCGCCACGCCTCCGCAGCCCGATCGCGACCGACCACACCGTCGGCCTCCTCCCCGCGCGACTCGATCGTCGGCGCGGACGCGACGCCTCCGTGGTCCGATGCCAACTCGATCAACTCGGCAAGGGCCGCATCCACCGGGTGATGCGCCGATTCCACCCCGAGGACCAGCACCCATTCGCCTCCGTGCGCAGCACCCGACAACGCCGCCTCGCCCGGGTCCAACAGGCGGCAGTTGGCGGGGTTGATCCCCGATTGGGAGATGGCCCGCACCGCGCCCATCGCGTCGGTGGAGGCACTGGGCCCGCCGAAGGTGACCGACGTGGAGGCCTTGTGGCGGGGACGCTGCTGGAGCCGCATCCACGCCTCGGTGATGACACCCAGGATCCCTTCGGATCCGAGCAGCATCCTGTCCGGCGACGGCCCTGCACCCGAACCGGGCAGACGCCACGACTCGCTGACACCGACCGGCGTGACTGCACGGATCGACTCGACGAAATCGTCGATGTGGGTGTGGAGCGTCGCGTAGTGACCACCGGCGCGGGTCGCCAACCAGCCTCCGAGGGTCGAGAACTCGAAGCTCTGCGGGAAGTGCCGCAGGGTGAGATCGTGGCGCCGGAGCTGATCCTCCAGCACCGGACCCAGCGCGCCGGCCTGGATACGAGCGGCACGGCTGGTTTGGTCGATCTCCAACACAGCGTCCATCGAGGTCAGATCCAGCGACACGACCCCGCGGTAGCCCTCGCCGTCGCACTCCACTCCCCCGACCACCGAGCTTCCGCCGCCGTAGGGCACCACGGCCACCCCAGCGTCCGACGCCCAGTCGACCAACGCCACCACGTCGTCCTCGTCGGTTGGGTGAGCGACGAAATCGGGTGGGGTGGCGATGTTGCCGTGGAGCGCACGCACCACGTCTCGGTATGCCTTGCCCTGCGCGTGGGAGGCGCGATCGTCGGGGTCGGCGGCACAGAACCGCGCCAGGGACCGCGGCGCGGCCATCCGTGGCGGGGGAAGGTCCAGATCCGCGACCTGCGGGACCGGTAGGGGATCGTCGGGCAGGCCGGGGATCAGCGCCCCCAGGCCACGACAGGTCTCGTCGCCGAGCGCCCGATCCTCCCAGCCCCACCCCCACCACGAACGAACCTGCGGCTTCTCGTCCATCGAGTCGACCGTAGTGCCGTGGCGATTGCGGATGGACCGCTCACACGACGTCGAAACGCAAACCGGCGTGGGCCTCCAGCCGCTCGATGAGGCGGTCGCCCAGCGCCGAGGCGGGGGTCCAGAAGCCGCCTGCGGGCTCCCCTGGAGGGCAGTCCAACAGGGCCCCTGCGGCCTCGCCCACCATCCTCGCGGAACTCCCGTAGCCCGGGTCTCGGTCGCCTGTCACCCGGATTTGGATCGTTCGGCCATCGGGGGTGGTTCCCCGAAGGCGCATCTCCCAGTGCCCCCGCTCCTGGGCCGCGCGGCTCGGACCCTGGCCCGGTTTGGGCAGGATCCACCGCTGGCCGATTCGACGGAAGAGCGAGACCCGGCCGAAGGTGGTCGACAACGCCAAGCCGTTTCCGACCGCCGCCGCCTTGAGCCGCCCGACCAGGCCCCTGCCCATCGCCATCGACTCCTGATAGCGGAACTCGGGGCCCCATGGTCTCCCCAGCAAGGCGTTCGTGCGATGGACCACCTTGCGGTTCACCGCGGCCATGACGAACGGCGCCAGCCACGCCCCGGTGTCCGGATCCCTTACAGCCCGAGTGAGATCGGGGTCATCCCACTCGCCCCGCCGATCGGGGGGATTCAGGCCACAGGGATCCTCCAACAGCGCCTGCACCTGTGGATCGGCCGCGGCCTCAGCGGCCAACTCGACCATCGAGGCGAGCGTGCCGCCGCTGGCACCACCCCGCAGCGAACGGACCTGGAGGTGCACCTCCGAGCACGGCAGCCCGAAGCGGTCGATCGACTGCTGCTGGAGGAACCACGTTCCGAGGTCCGAGGGGATCGAGTCGAACCCACACGTGTGCACGACGCGTGCGCCGGATGCCTCGGCGCTGCGCTGGTGGATGTCGATCATCCGGCGCATCCACTGCGGCTCGCCAGTGAGGTCGACGTAGTCGGTGCCCGTCGCCACCACCGCAGCGATCAGTGGTGAACCGTACCGAGCGAAGGGGCCCACGGTGGATGCCACGAGCCGGGTCGATTCCGCGAGCTCCCCGAGCCCGTCGGCATCGGTGGCGTCCACGACGATCCGCTCCACGTCCGCGCCGGTATCGACGGCCACTTGAGCGAGCTTCGCCGGATCACGCCCGGCGATCGCCCAGCGCAGAGGACCATCGATGCCGTGCCGGTCCACGAGGTGACGGCACAGGATCTGGCCGACGAAGCCCGTG
The DNA here is from genome assembly GCA_020845705.1 of Microthrixaceae bacterium. GTDB lineage: Bacteria > Actinomycetota > Acidimicrobiia > Acidimicrobiales > Microtrichaceae > JADLFH01. The sequence continues at coordinate 25,417 of JADLFH010000072.1, forward strand.
GCGCCGAAGACGACCAGATCGTGGCGTGCGGAGGGTCGGTTGGTCACGCCCGAAGGGTACGACCCGGCACCGGTCCACGAAGGGAATTGCGAACCCCACACCGAATCGGGCGGGATCCCCGACGCGACACGACGAAGCCGTCATAGAGTCCTGCGATGCCGTCGATCCACATCCATCTGCGCTGTGACCGGGAGATCGCCGTATCCGACAACGAGCCTTACAGCGAAGCGGCCGTGCAGGAGATCCTGAGCACCTACGCAAGCTGGGCGGTGACCCGAACCGATGGCACCCGGATCGTGGTCCCGACCCATGCGGTCGAATACGTGATCTTCGCCCGCGAGTAGAGAGCGGCGTCACCGCTCGATTCGGGGAGCGTCGCTGTAGAGCCGTTCCAGGCGGTAGTAGTCGCGTTCCTCGTCGATGAACACGTGCACGATCACGTCGCCGTAGTCCAGAAGCACCCATCGCCGGGCGTCGAGGCCCTCCACCGCGGCGGGTTTGAGGTCGAAACGGCTGGTGAGCTGGTCCTCCACCTCTTCCGCGATGGCCGCGACCAACCGGGTGTTGGACGCCGACACGATGACGAAGTAGTCGCAGATGGTGAGGATCCGCGACACGTCCAAGACCACGATGTCACGGGCGGAGCGATCCTCTGCCGCAGACGCGGCGGCACGGGCCAAGTCGATGGAGTTCATCCGGCGAAGTCGGCTCCCAAGATCACCGTCACGTCCACCGCGTCCGATTCGGTTCCCGCGAAGGACGCCTTCACCCCGAGTCCCACCGCTATGGATTCCGCGGCCGACTTCTGAGCCTCGACGTTGTACTCGACGCGGGTCTTGGCGATGTCGAAGGACTCAGCGTTGCCCATGACCACGATCTGGCCACCCGCCGCAGCGATCGGTTGCGCGGCACGTAGAACGGCGGCCTTGTCGGTGGTGCCGTTCAGCAGGCGCACGCGGGCACGCTGGCCGGGGAAGGCGGACCCGGGGAACGGGACGACCGACGCCATGAGCCGAGCGATCGCATCCCCGTTGGGCTGGTAGACCGCGAAGCCACCCATGTCGGGGACCACGAGTCGCTCGAGCGGCAACTGCTGGAAGCCGACCGTGCCCGACGCGAGCGCCTTGGTGAGCGCCGACAGATCGACGGTGCCATCGCCCAGGACATCGGGAAGCGCCGGCAAGGTCGGAGCTCCGGCGGAGGCGAGCTTCGCCATCCACGCCTCCCACACCTGTTCGGCCCGGAATGGCCGGTTCACCACCGGCTCGCCCTCGTTCAGCATCGAGAGGTACCGAGGGATCTCCGAAGGCTGAAGCGTGATCTTCCCTGCCGGGAACACCACCTGATCGCCGCTTCGCAATGCCTCGGGGTTGTCGATCTCCAGCGATCCCGCCGACGTGAACAGCCGGGTCAGCTCCTCGGGGCCGATCTCGACCGCTTCGCTCACCGCAACACCCAAGGTCGACTGAACCACCTCGACCACCTTCGGAATCCCCTGCGCAGCGGCCAACTCGGCCAGGTTGTACGGCTTCCCATCGACGTTGAGCACCATCAGCCCGGGCACGAACACCACCGAACCCCCGCCCTTCGCCCCGCCCACCAGCAACTGGAGCTCCCGCACCTCGCCGTCTTCAGACACCGTCACCACCAGATGGGTCGGGGTCGGCTTCACCCTCGCCTCATAGCCGGGCTTGGTCGGATCCGTGGCCGCACCCAGCGACGCTCCGCCGCGGATGTCGAGACTCGCGCGGTACCCAACCCATCCCAAAGCGACGAGGGCCCCAGCGCACAGGAGGCTTGCAACGGCAAACGGCCAGATCCGCTTCCCTCCGCCGGCCCGAGACGCGCTCCGAACGTCGCCTCGGCCAGCCCCAACCGGATCCACCCCTCGACGATCTCGGGCGCGCTGTCGACTCACCGTGCGAACAGGGCCGGGTTGCGACGGCGTGCTGCTCGTCACCTCCAGCTCCGTCATCGCCCGAAACCATAGAGGCCCTCGGCCTCGATGACCGACAGCACGCCCGGGCCCACCAGATGGTCGACGGGCTCGCCCGCGGCACAACGCCGGCGCACCTCGGTGCTCGAGATGTCCAGCAGCGGACATTCAATCCGCGTCGCTCGCCAATGCCGTGCGAGCCTGGCTGGGGTCACCGCCGGGCGAGCCACGATTCCTACCGTCACGAGATCCGCGAGTTCCTCGCAACGATGCCACGTGTCGAGGCGAGCGGCAGCGTCGTCACCGAGAATGAGGAACACCTCGACGCCGGCAGCCACGAGGGGCTCGACGGTGTCGATGGTGTAGGTCTCTCCTCCGCGGGCGAGTTCGGCGTCATCCGCGACCAGCAACGGGTGACCCGCACAGGCAGCCTCGGTCATCACCCAGCGAGACGTGGCGGGTGCGATGCGCCTGCTCGACGACTTCTGCCACGGGTTGTTCGCCACCATCATGTGGGTGGCGTCGAGGTCCAGCCGGAAGCACGACTCCACACCGACCGCGACGTGGCCGAGATGGGGAGGGTCGAAGGTTCCTCCGAGGATCCCGACGCGACGAGCCATCGGCTGAGGCTACGCGCCACTCAACAATTTTCTCATGGTGCCGATAGCTAACTCACGGCCACGACCACGATGGCGATGCCCAGCGGTCATCCCAACTTCGGAACCGGGCCCACGGTCGAGGGTAGCCCCTCGTCGGTGAAAACCCACCCTGCCACCGGGGAGATCCGGTGGCCGAGAAAGGCCCCGACCGTCCGGACGGGGAAACGGTGATCGGCATGAGCGATTCAGTCGGCCTCTACCTCAACGAGATCGGCATGGTGCCGCTGCTTTCGGCCGCCGAGGAGATCGAGCTCTCCAAGGTGATCGAAGCCGGGGCCGCGGCAAGAGCGGCGAGAGAGGCCGGCGGCACGGGCCGGGATCTCGACAAGGCGATCACGGCCGCAGCCGCAGCCAAGGACCGCTTCATCCGGTCGAACCTGCGACTGGTCGTCTCCGTCGCCCGCCGCTATCCCCTCCCCCAGGGCATGGAGCTGTTGGATCTCGTGCAGGAGGGCAACCTCGGCCTGGAGCACGCGGTGGACAAGTTCGACTGGCGCAAGGGGTTCAAGTTCT
>JADLFH010000073.1 GCA_020845705.1 Microthrixaceae bacterium
GTGGCGATCATCGACACCGGTGTGGTCGTATCCGAACCTCCACGGCGACCTCGCCCTCACCACCGACACCACCGGCACCAAGCAAGGCCCGACCCGCGTCTGGGACCCCTGGGGCAAACCCCTCACCATCACCGCCGAACAAGACAACTCCACCGGACAACTCGACTACGGGTGGCACGGCGCGGCACAACGGCCCCTCGAACACCAAACCGGTGTGATCCCCACCATCGAAATGGGCGCCCGCCAATACGACCCCACACTCGCACGCTTCCTCGAAATCGACCCGGTCGAAGGAGGGACTGCGAACGACTACGCGTATGTCAACGATCCGATCAACAAAGCCGATCCGGATGGCCGCTGCTTTGTGGTGAGCGGTCATCGACTGCCTTGCAGCGGGAAGCATCCGTACACTCCGAAGGGACAGAAAGGTAGCCGAGGGCCAGGTAAAGCTGTTCCGGCCCCCGGTGGCGGTTACGTCGACAATCGAGGTCGGATCTGGAAATGGAACAAACCAGTCAGCGGTCAGCCACGTGGACATTGGGACGTCACTGATCGCAAGGGTCGCCACATCAATGTGGGCGAGGATGGAGAAATCGATCATGGTGGTGACAAGCCAAAGCGGGTGGCAACCGAGGAGGATTCCGGCAGCTCAATCTGGAAGTGGGTCGGCGTGACCGCCGTAGTGATCGCAGTTGGTGCTTGTGTGGTCGGAACGTTAGGAGCTTGTGCTGCCGGTGCCGGTGGTGCATCGGCTGCGTTGGCGGGAGGTAGCTAGTGGAGGAGATCGTTGGAGTGGTAGCCGTGGAACCGACCGGAACCCGATTCGGCTATGTCTGCTTCGGTCGGGTCCTTGGATCGCAGGAGGCCGTTTTGGCCGCGGTGAATGCAGTCCTTCCAGATCGACTCCAGAGCGCGCAGCTGGAGCTCTCGACGCTCGCCTACCTTCGCTCGGCACCGTACTTGCTGGAAGGCGTGTGCTTCCTTGTGCCCTTGAGCGCTAGAGAGCATCGCCGCACCTGGTGGTGGCGGCGACGGCGGCGGCATGGGGCGTATTCCGGCCAGGAGGTCTACTTTGTGGGTGAGCTCGATTCGGAGTTGGGTTCGCTAGGTACCTCGGCTGAGATGTGAATCACCTTTTTGCTCGGGGGTGAGGTGTGTCTGACTCTTCCGCGGAGATCGGCTTGGAAATGAACCAAGTCATGGTGTCTCCTCGGGTGGGTTGGTGGTGTGCCGGCGGTTGTGGTCGAGCCGTTGTTGTCGGGCTCGTGCGAGGCCTTGCCGGCGGGCCTCGCGGATCTGTTCTCCTCGTCCGTGGTGTTCGTCGTCGGGGGTGACGTAGCCGATGGCTTCGTGCAGCCTCACCGTGTTGTAGTCGACGCGGACGCGGTCGAGCTCGGACTCGAGCAGCTCGGGGTCGGAGATGTCGTTGAGGTGTGGCCACTCGTGCTTGATGTGGCCGAAGAACGTTTCGATCCACGCCTGGTCGGTCGGGGTGTGGGGGCGTCCGTGGTGCTGGGCGATGGCCATCAGCGCCATGTACGCCCGGGTGGCGTCGGAGGTCATCGGTGGCCCGTTGTCGGAGACGGCGAGCAGGATCGGCCGGGCCGGGTCGTCGGCGTGGAGATCGAGCCGGTCGTCGGTGAGGAGCTCGTCGAGTCCTTGGGCGACGAGTGCCTGGTCGAAGACGACTCGGACCTGGGTGGAGGTCTCCTCGGGTGAGACGAGCGTGTCGATCCAGTAGCGCGACACCATGTCGACGATGGCGAACACGCAGCGTTTCGCTCGTGTGAAGTGGGTGACGTCCCAGATCCAGATCCGGTTCGGTTCCCAGACCAGCCAGTCCGGCCATGGGGTCTTCGCTCGTTTCGGTGCCGGCGGCCGTTGCGGCAGGATCAGGCCGTTCGCGGCCAGAACCCGCCGGAACGTCGAGGGCGACACCCACACCAGCTGCTCGTAGGAGCCGCGGTGGGCGAGCTTGCGGTGTGACCCGTCGACCGGCCCCCACGTCTCGGCGATCTCGAGGATCGCGTCGATCTCGCACGGGAGCAGCGCGTGCACCGCGGTGCCGCCGGGGGCGAGGTCCTCGAGGGTGCCGATGTCGCGGCGCCGCGCCCGCCAGCGGTGGACCCGGTCATCGGAGACCTGCCACAGCGCACACATCCAGGTGTGCGCGAACCCGGCAGCGACCGCGTCGTCGACACTCTTGAGGATCCGGTCCTTCACCTCGGCGGGGACCCGCGCCGGGACCGGGCCGCTCAGTCCCAACCCGATTTTCCCCGGATCACCGCCAGCTCGATCGCCTGCGCGGTGATCGCCGAGGTCAACTGGACGATCTCGGCACGGGCCGCTTCGAGTTCCCAGTTCCGTTCCTTCGCAGGACGGCCCGGAGCCCGTGACAGCGCGGCGAGCGCCGCCTCTTTCACGGTGCGGCGGATGCCGATCACCGTCGACACGTCCACCGCATGCTTGCGGGCCGCGTCGGCCTGGGAGATGTCGCCGGCAGTGATCGCCAGGAAGATCTCCCACTTCGCTTCCGGCGACAGCTTCGTTGGCCGTCGTCGCCCATTGCTGGTCGTCATCTGATGCTCCTCGCGTCAACGAGAACCCAACCAGGCTTGGTTCATTTCGTGGTGGACCCTCCGCGGCGAACTCAGACGCAGAACAGAGGTGCCCGGCGGTTGGGAAGCGGGACATGTCGGCACCGATCTCAGCGAGGATCACCTGGGCGCTACGTCGAGCGACCCCGGGGATCGTCACCAGGAGCGTCACCGCCGCTTCGTAGGGGTCCAAC
>JADLFH010000074.1 GCA_020845705.1 Microthrixaceae bacterium
GCGGGTCCCTCGGTGGTCGAATCCTCCAGTTGGTAGGCGAACACCACCGCGCGACGGCGGTCAGGCGAGCAGTACGCGAGGGCCGCCCGCTCACCGCCGGTGCCGTCGAGGGGTGAGACCAGCCTCGTGAGGTAGCCGAACTGGACGAGGTCCTGGGTGCGCCGTGCGAGCTCGATCGCCCGCCGGCAGGTGTCGGTCTCCTGCGCGCTGAGCGCGGCCAGATCCAAGTCGATGCCGAAGCGACCCGACAAGGCGACCGCGCACGCGAACTCGAGGGGCCTGTCGCCCCAGCGGGTCACGTGCGCCGCCATCACCAGGGCGGGGAAGAAGTGCGAGCACGCCCACTGCATGCGCACCCGGGCCAGCGGATCGGTGTTGTCGGAGGTCCAGAACTCGTGGAACCAGCGCAGAGTGCCGTGATCGTTGCGGCCGCCACCGGAGGCGCACGCCATCAGCTCCACACCGGGGTGGCGACGGGCGACCTCGGCCATCACCTCCCAGGTGGCGTGCACGTGGTCCACCCAGATGTTGGCTTGGCGGTCGGAGCCGAGCGTCGCCGAACCCGGGTCGGTGATCGGGCGGTTCGCGTCCCATTTCACGTAGGAGACGTCGGGGTTCGCCGTGAGGGTGCGGTCGAAGACACCCAGGATGAAGTCGCGCACCTCGGGACGCAGCGGGTCGAGCACGAACTGGTTGCGGTGCTCGAGGGGTCCACGCCCGTTGCGCACGATCCAGTCGGGGTGGCTGCGGTACAGGTCGCTGGCGGGGTTGACCATCTCGGGCTCCAGCCACAACCCGAACCGCATCCCGCGTTCGGTGGCGGCCGCGATGACCGGAGCGAGCCCGTCGGGCAGCTTGCGTCGATCGATCTCCCAGTCACCCAACCCGGCGGTGTCGTCGTCGCGTGGGTCCGACGTTCCGAACCAGCCGTCGTCCAACAGGAACAGATCGGCTCCGAGGTCCGCCGAGTGCTCCACCAGGCCGACGAGGCGTTCCTCGTCGAAGTCGAAGAACGTCGCCTCCCAGTTGTTCACGACGATCGGCCGTCGCCGCTCGGGGTCACGAATCACGCGGTCACAGGTCCAGCGGTGGAACGCCGCGGTTGCAGCGGCGCGTCCGCGGTCGGTCCAGATCCAGGCGACGGTTGGGGTGACGAAACGCCGGCCCGGATCCAACACGTAGGGGGCACCGGCGGGGTTCGCTCCGGCGCGGAGGCGAAGCTCCCGCGGTGAGCCCGCCCAGGCCCTGGCTCGGACATCAAGCGCGAAGCGGGTGTTGCCGCCCCACGCGATGGACAGGGCGATCACCTGACCGGAGGACTCGCCCGCCGGTCCGTCGGGTTCGACCAACAGACACGGGCTGCGCTGGAGGTGCGGCTGCACGCCACCGAGGCTGTCCAGCACCTTGGTGCCCGGCCCCAGGGTCTCCGTCGTCCAGGCCCACTCGTCGGCCCAGCCGCTGCCACCGAACTGCGTGGCGGTGGCAGCGTGGTCCACGAGCAGGAAGGGCGCGATCGAGTCGTAGTCGGCCAGGGTGACCGGCCCGTCCTCGGTGTGGTGAATCTCGCTCCATTGCTCGGCGACACCGGACACAACGTGGGTCCGGACGTGGTGCTCGACGCTGAAGGGGAACAGTTCGTCGACACAGCGCACCACGAGGTGGTCGGCTTCGGGATGGGCGACGTCGCGGACGACCAGTCGGGTGGTGAGGGTGCCGTCCGCGTGAGTGACCCGCAGCGCGGGAGGCCGCAGAGCGTCGGTGCCGGCGGTCGGGAACGCGTCGGGGTACCAGTGGGGATCGACCTCGACCTCGCTCCGGTGTCCGCCGGGGCCGACACCCACCTGGCGCAGCCGACCCCGGTCGTCCCCGACCCAGGTCCAACCCCAGCCACCGGCATCGACGCGTATCGGATCCCCGAGCGTGGCCATTTGATTCCTCACTCCGTCCACGATTGCCGCAAGACCGCTTGCGGGTCGACTCGCCGATCGATATCGTCCCGGCCAGGGAATCCACGAATCAGCGGTGGGAGGCACCATGCGGGTCCTGGGTGAGGGTCAGGTAGGGAAGCTTCGTAACGTCAGGGCATCAGTCCTCACGATTGCAATGCTGGTTTTGGCGGCGTGTGTCCCGGCTCCGGGCGCCACCCCGCCTCCGCCGCCTCCACCGGCGACGACCGTGATCAACCCGACTTCGGGTCCCGCGGGCACGTGGATCTCCGTGAGCCCGCCCGATGACGCGTGCACCGCGTTGGGGTTTGCGTCGCTGAATGCAACCATCACGATGTACTCCACGGGGTATGTAGTCGTAACCGGCTACTCGTGGACCGGGTCCTCTTTCTCCGGTAACGCCTCGTCCGATCCCATGGTGAGATTGCGGATGCCGCCGTTCGCTGCAACGGGGCGGTACCTGGTGTACCTCTCCTGCTACGGCTATGACGGCTCCTACCAGTACGCGCCCGCGACCTTCCGGGTGACGGCGGTCTGAGCACCTCGCGGCGTTGGGGACGTACTTTCGGGTACGTCCTCGCGATTCTGCTCACTGTCGCACTCGTCGATGCCGTGGTCCTGTGGACCAGGCTCGAACAGGTTGACGCGGACCTGGCAGGTTCCGCCTCCGGCGGTACGACCTATCTCCTGATCGGGAGCGACGAACGGGTCGGTGTGCCCGAGGGCGAGAAGAGCCGATTCGGATCGGCTCGGCAGGTTCCCGGTGAGAGAGCCGATGTCGTGTTGCTCGTGCGAGTCACCGATTCCGGGACAGTTCGGGTACTGGGTGTTCCCCGCGATCTAATCCTGTACCGGCGTTCGGTTGGGGCGGATCGGGTGACGGCCATGCTTCGCGACGGTCCCGGAGCCATTGCAGACGCGATCTGCAACTCGCTGGGAGTCGGCGTCGGTCGGGTTGCTGTAGTGCATTTCGCCGGACTTCGTGATCTGGTGGATCTCGCCGGTGGTGTCACTGTTCACAGTGACGAGATAGTGGCGGATCGACACAGCGGGCTGCTGCTCCGTTCAGGGCGGAACCACCTGGATGGTTCGCGAGCGCTGGCGTATGTCCGAGCCCGCCGGATAGAGGTCTATCGCGACGGGGTCGCGGTGGCGGACCCGGTCCGCAGTGCACAGCGCCCACAGCGTGCAGCGGAGATCCTCCGGGCGGTCGGGTCCCGCTTGCAGATTCGGTGGACGAACCCGATCGCGACCCATCGGCTCGCATGGACTGCGGCCCGGGCTCTTACGGTCGACGGTGGAACCGGCCCGCTGGACCTGCTCGACCTTGCCGATGTCCTGGGCAGGCTCCCTGGCGGAGAGCCTGCGACGCTGCCCGTGACACGACTCGGTTCCGATCCGCCCATCGACGAGCTCGACGACGACGCATGGTCGTTGATCGATCGATTCCAGGGATCGGGAACGCGGCCGGCTGCCTGCCGCAGACCTGCGCTCCGCCCACCGGCGTGAACATCGGATGATCCGACGCGAAGGCGCCTGGCTCTCGGCGGCTGCGACCCTCGTGGTGTTGATCGTGGTCCTCGCATCCTGTGGTGGATCTTCGGTGAGAACAGTGCGCGAGGCGGTCGGCGGCAACGAGCCGATCGACCTCGAGGTGTGTGCGCCTCCTGCCGAGGCTGGATGCGCTGTGGCAGGTGGCGGGCGACGTGTGGAAGTGACCGGCAGGGTGTCCGAGCCGATCGCGGTCAAGCCTCCGGTGGATTCACCCCTGTACACGATCGACCGTGACGCAGGGGTGACCGCGCGCCTTCGTGACGGCTCGGTGTTGTGGTTGTTCGGCGACACCGCTGCCCGTGACGACGCGGGCTCGATCACGTATTTCGTGATAGGCACGGCGTCGTGGTCGGCTGCCGACTCCCCGGCCACGACTCGGGACGCCCTGGATCCTGCCGCGTCCATGCCGACACCGGTTCCCTTCGTTGAACCGACCTCGGAGTTCCCTCCATGTCCGCAGCAGAACCAGCGGAAGGGCAGTTGGCCGTCCGCGGCTGTCGTACAGCAAGTGGGCCCCCGCGACCGCGTCCTCGTGTGGCTCGAGAACGTCTGCCTCGGTTCGGACCGATCGCTCGCGGATCGCGGTATGTCGATCGCCGAGTGGTGGTACGACCCGTCGCACCCTCCAATCGACCAACCCATCCGTGGGAAGGTGCTGACCCAGCAACTCTTCAAGGACCGTTCCTACGGGTCTGCTGCGCTGCTGCGTAACGAAGGTGACGACGGACCGAATGACGAAGTGGTGGTCTTTCGCTGTAGGACCACAACCGAGGGTGGCTCGCCATCGGAATACGGCCCCTGTCGGGTGGCGAGCACCACGTTGTCCACCGCCGCGGATCCGAACTCTTATCGGGAGTGGGACGGCAGGTCCTTCGCGAGTCCTGTGGGCGAGGGCGTGGATCTCGACCTGCCCGGTGGTGGCGGCGCTCCGGTACCTCCGGGCGGATTCAACGTGCAGTTTGACCGACAGATCAACGCGTACGTGATGGCATACAGCCCTTGGCCAGGTTCCTCCGACGTGATGGCCATACGACTTGCTCCGACTCCCGAAGGCCCCTGGACCACGCCGCTGCTGCTGCGACTACCGGGATGCGACGATCGCGTCGGAACCCGAGAATTCCATTGTTACGCGGCGGCCCTTCAGCCGGCCTTCTCGCGACGCGGCCGTCTCGGGATCGGCTGGTATGACAGCCAGACCTCGTCCTTTCCCGTCCGTGGCTCCTACATGATCGCGACGGTGCCTGTGGAAGCTTCGCGTTCGCGGCAGTCGTAGCGAACCGGTGTAGTTCGTTCCCGCGACCGTTCTCAGCAGGATCGGGCCGATATCCCGGGTTGACACTGCCGGCGATTTGAGCGGGAGACGATTTGGTGCACCTGGTGAGACAGCTCTTGAAACATTGGGCGGAGTTAGGACCCGCCATAGGATAAGACGCGAGGTGTATGGTTTGAGGTGTGGAGCTTGTGGTGACTTCGGAGGCGTTGGAGGGGTATTTCGGGACGGTGTTGCCGCATTTGAACGAGAAGCAGCGGCGTGTGGTTGTGGGCGCGATGGTGGTGGCGTTGGGTCGGGGTGGGCAGGCTCGGGTCGTGGAGGCGTCGGGGTTGAGTTCCTCGACGGTGAACAAGGCGACTCAGGAGGTGCGTGTCGGGGTTGAGGTGTCGGATCGTCAGCGTGCCGTGGGGGGCGGGGATCGTCCTGCGATCGACAAGCAGCCGGGGTTGTTGGCCGCGCTTGACGAGTTGGTGCATCCCGACACTCGGGGTACGCCGATGTCGTTGTTGCGTTGGACGTTGAAGTCGACCTATCAGCTCGCGGGGGATCTTCAACAGCGTGGCTTCAGGGTGTCCGCGGAGCTGGTTCGCCGGTTGTTGCACCAGATGGGCTACTCGTTGCAGGCCCCCTCCAAGCAGAACGAGGGCAGCGCCCATCCCGATCGTGACGGCCAGTTCCGCTACATCAACGATCTCGCCTCGTTCATGGTCGGCGACGGCGAGCCGGTGATCTCGGTGGACACCAAGAAGAAGGAGTTGATCGGCAACTACGCCAACGGGGGCACCGAATGGCACCCCAAGGGTGACCCCACCCGGGTCGAGGTACACGATTTCGCGGATCCCGGGTTGGGTGAGTTCGCCAAAGCGATCCCCTATGGGATCTACGACACCGCCAACAACGAAGGATGGGTGTCGGTAGGCGACAGTGCCGACACCGCAGAGTTCGCCGTGCAGTCGATCCGAACATGGTGGCTCGAGATGGGCCAGACCCGTTTCCCCGACGCGACCCGCCTGATGATCACCGCGGACGCCGGTGGTTCCAACGGCTACCGGATTCGCGCCTGGAAGAAGCACCTCGCCGATCTCGCAACCGAAACCGGCCTGGAGATCACCGTGTGCCACTACCCGCCCGGCACATCGAAATGGAACAAGATCGAACACCGGATGTTCAGCTTCATCTCGATGAACTGGCGAGGACGACCCCTCACCGACATCCGCACCATCGTCGAGCTCATCGCAGCCACCACCACCGACAAAGGCCTCACAGTCCGAGCCGCCTACGACCCCAACTGGTACCCCAAAGGCGTCAAAATCCCAGACGCCGAGTTCAAAGCCCTACCCCTATCCCGCCACGAATGGCACGGCGACTGGAACTACACCCTCACCCCGAACCCCGCGAACTAAATCGCGGCGAGCCCTTAGACCGCGACCGGATCTCCAGGGTGAAGGCGAGGGATTCGGGTAGTCTTACTCTAGGCCAAAGGTAAGGAATGATGGATGGATGCAGCAGCACGCGTTTCGTCGAAGGGACAGATCACCGTGCCGAAGGCGGTTCGCGATGCCCTCGGAATCGGCGAAGGCGACGAGGTTGTCTTCCGCGTCGAAGGCAACCGCGCCATGCTGGCGCGTACCCCGGACTTCCTCGAACTCGCGGGGACGGTGGCGGTGCCGGCGGGTCGACGCAATGTTGCGTGGGATGACGTGATCCGTACGACGCGCGCGAACCGAGCGTCTGCCAAGCGGTGAGCGCGTTCATCGACACGAACATCCTCGTGCGGCACCTCACCGGCGATCCTGCGCCGATGGCGGCTCGTGCAACAGCCTTCTTGGGTTCGGCGACTTGTCTGCTGCTCGCGGACCTGATCGTTGCTGAGACGATCTACGTGCTCGAGTCGTTCTACGAGGCCCCGCGCACCCAGATTGCAGAAGCGATCCGATCGTTGCTGGCCTTCGACGCGATCGTGACCGTGGATCCGGCTCTTCTCTTGCGCGCGGTCGAGGTCTACGAGACGGCCCGCATCGACTTCGCGGAGGCCTATCTGGTTGCGTGCGCCGAAAGCACAGGAATCAACAAGGTGGCGTCGTTCGATCGGTCGATCGACAGCGTCCACACCGTGAAGCGAATCGAACCACCTGAGTCTTAGCGGACTCCAAGCTGAGCCCAGCGTGCACGGGCACAGTCCCAGCCGTCAGTTGGACCGTTGGGTGTTCCACAACGTTGTGCACCTGACGAGACAGCTCTTGAACTTCGTAGGAACACCTGAAGCGGGTGACGACAGGCATACCCCGAGGCATGGTGCCACGCCCGTCTGGGTTCGGACGGGAGCTTGATCCGTAACCTAGCCAGCACGGGGAGAGAGGCGGGTGACCCGCCCCCCTCCCATCGAGCTGCTCAGGCGTACCGGACCAGCTGCCACGTCACCGCACGGCCATTGTGCGGCGGCATGATGTTGTGTTTCGCGATGGGTGCAGTCGTGCTCGGGCTGTCGAGCGACTTCCACACTCCGGACTCCGGGCAGGGTTGGCCTGTCCGCGCTTGGGTCCCAATCGGTTGTCTCGTCGTGGTGCTCACGATGAGGCTCCTATCTGTGTTTCTGGAGCCGTCTACCGTAGGATGCCGCTCGTCGGGGCCTACGGGTTCGGGCATGAAGGTGATGGGGGAGGTAGTTCTTGTCGGAGCGCCTTCCCCACACTTTTCCTACGCGTCGACCTCCTGTCGATCAGGAGCGGCGGACGCCGTGTTCGACGCCCCCTGGATTGCAGTGCCCGGTTGCGGCTGGATGCTCACGCCCACGGGCACACCCAGGATGATCGTCTGTGGGTCATCGACGACGAACTCGTCGTCAAACCCTGGCAGCTTGAGCTGCGTCCACGCGATGACCCGGGCAACGCCGAGTTCGTCGGTCGCCCCGAGCAGGAATGTGACCTCGAACGAGTCCGAACGCGTCTGCCGAACCGACTCGCCGTTCTTCAGGCGCCAGAGGATCGCGTCGCTGTCGCGAGGTGACAGATAGCTCAGGATCTCCTTCATCATGAACGGGAACACAAAGTTCGCGTCGGGAAGAGTCACGTGCTGGCGAGCGACGTACTCGATCTCAGCAAGGTCCAAGTCGCCGCTGATTGCTCCGCGGGCGATCAGCTTCCAGAGCGGAATCAGCTGAAGAGTTGCATCGATCGACGCGTTCCGTTGCCTGTTCAGCAGGGCGAGCGAGAGTAGCTCGACGACGATTCGCGGGTAAACGCCTGTGCGCGTACCGATTCGGGCCGCCTTCGGAATGATTCCCTTGGTGGCGTAGAACGTCAGCGTACGTTCGGAGATCTGCAGCCCTCGACTCCGCACCTCGGCCAAGAGCTCGGTCTTGGTGATCAGCTCCGTCGTGCCCTGGATCTGCATGTACTCGATGAAGTCGGTTTCATCGGTCACGGGTCGTCTCCCTTCACAGTGTCGATCCCTACAGTGGTGGTGTCGGTAATTACAGCCGTGAAACTACGCCCCTGTCAAGTGGACACCAGGCGGGCCGTGAAGATCAAGAGGACGAACCGAGTGATACCCTGTGGACAACTAGTGCCGAGACCGGCAACGTTGGTGGCGGTCGCGTCCACCACCTGATCGGTCGGACCTGTTTTGATCGGGGGATGGCTGAACGTGTCAACGTACGCGATCTGGCCCCGGACGAAGGCGGGAGACGGCTCGGGATCGTGCGCCGGGGTTTGGGGTCGGTGGTGAGGTGGCGACGAGCGCAGATCGTGTTCTGATCCGCGCAACGTATGAGCGTCCCCGCGATCGCAGAGATCGGGTTCACCTCCGAGGACCGGGTTCGCGAGGTGATCCACAACTTCTACGCGGACGGGTTCGACTCGCTCGCTCCGAAGTACGCGGGCGGTCCGCACCACTTCCTGGTTGAGAACCTAGGGATCTCTGCGGCCCAGTGCTCACCGACGACGGCCAGATATTGAGCCGCCGTCAAGTCGACGACGATTCCGCGCGTCGGTGCGCTTCGTGGCTGGCGGCCGTGTAGACCAGGGTCGGGCGACCCGAGGAGAGCGCACCATGGCACTTGAACGAGCGTTCGTTTATCTGAACAGGACGCCGCCGATATGCGACGTCCTTTCGCACTACGGACATGGACCGTCGGCGACTCGATGCAGACGGCTGGAACGCGTCGATGCCACACCTCCGACGCGGGCGGATAGATTGCTGTACATGCGAGCATCCGGCCCGTTGTCCGGGAGTGCTAGCCCTCTTCCCCTTTCACCCGCCTTCAGCACGATTTTGTGCACACGGCGGAGCTTTTTGCAGCGCGGGAGACATCTCCAGCTAGTCTCCCCGCCGACCAGTTCCGGTGTGAGAGGGTGGACAATGAGGTTGGGCGAGCTGACGGCAAGACGGCGGTCCCGCTTGTCGAGCCGTCCGATCCCGGGAGCGCACCGCCAGGACCGCGCACTGCACGTCGGCATCGTCGGCGTCGGGGAATGGACGATGACCGCGATCCAGCCTGATCTGCGGAATCTTCACGATCTGCGGGTCAGTGCGGGTAAGGCCGGGCTGCGCGTGAAGTACGCCAGTCGTGGCGAAGCGGTGGACCCCGAGACCGGGTCGGACTTCCGTTCGGCAATCGATACCTCGTGGGAGGCCTTCTACAACGTCTCCCACGAAGACGACATGGTTGACTTCTTCCAGCAGAACCACGACATCGTGATCATTGCCACGCCTGACTTCTCTCATGTTGACGACGTCATGCGCTGGCTCGGTACGTGTCAAGGGTTTTGAGACCACTGGCTTGTTTATGCCGCGCGGATCTTGGCTTCGCGGCTGGGGTCGTTGATCCAGGCCTCCTCGGGTAGCTCGAGTGGGACGGGCTTGCGGCCGAAC
>JADLFH010000148.1 GCA_020845705.1 Microthrixaceae bacterium
CTCAGTTGGTAGAGCACATCATTCGTAATGATGGGGTCAGGTGTTCGAGTCACCTAAGCGGCACCACTGAATTTTCCGGTCGGGAAGGCGGGTTCGGCAGATCGGCGTGCTGGCGTCGGTTGCCTTGGTTATGCGCCTCGGCGGCCTGCGTGTTCCGGCTCGGCCCGCCGGATCCGGCAATCGCATATGGTCGCTGCAAATAAAGCCGGTGCGAGGCGTGACATATCCGGTAAATTGCGCTATGTGGCCGCCGAACCTGCGGGGAAGAACCCGCGCGGGGCCCGTCAACAATGACGGTGCAGCCGCCCCTGCCCGATGCCGGCCGGCATGGGGCATAGCCGAGCGGTCCGGGAATTTCGGTTCCCCGGGGACTGCGAGGCGAGCGTCGGGCGCTCTGGCTGTCGGAAGAACAAGAAGTGGATTTTTGAGATGGATCTTATCCGTCAGCTCGAGGCCGAGCAGGCCGCCAAGATCGAAGCCAAGCGCAAGCTTCCCGAATTCCAGCCCGGCGACACCGTGCGCGTCAACGTGCGCGTCACCGAAGGCACCCGCACCCGCGTGCAGGCTTATGAGGGCGTCGTCATCGCCCGTTCCGGCTCCGGCTTCCAGGAGAACTTCACCGTCCGCAAGATTTCCTACGGCGAGGGCGTGGAGCGCGTGTTCCCGGTCTATTCGCCGATGGTCGAGGGCGTGGAAATCGTGCGTCGCGGCAAGGTGCGCCGCGCCAAGCTCTATTACCTGCGCGACCGCCGCGGCAAGTCGGCCCGCATCTCCGAGAACACCGGCGTGCGTGCGCGCCGCCTGAACGAGGCCGAGCGCGACGCGCTGAACGCCGAGCGGGCGCGCATCGAGGCCGACAAGGTGGCCGCCGCCGAGGCGCTGGCCGCCGAGAAGGCCGCCCAGGACGCTGCCGAAAAGAGCGCGGCGGAATAAGCCGCCCGCCAAAGACGGCGCATCGAGACCTGAGAAAGGCGGCTGCGGCCGCCTTTTTTCATGACCTGCGAGCCGGCCGGTGCGGCGCGCCGCTTGCCGGGCGCCGCCAGCAGCAGGCGGCTGCGTAAGCCC
>JADLFH010000149.1 GCA_020845705.1 Microthrixaceae bacterium
CTGTTGAAGGCCGCCAGGTCGAAGTCCTCCGTGGCCTTCGAGGACCAGAGGCGCAGGAGGTTCACCGTGGTCGTGCCGAATCCTGCGATCGGGATGTCGCGCGGCACGCCGAGAATGGTCCGCGTCTCGACCCACTTCGGGCGGTAGTAGCCGCGGTCGTCGAAGACGTTCTCCACCCGGCCGTAGAGCTGCACCTCCTGGGTATACTCCGGCCGCACCACTTCCCAGGGATCGCCGAAGAGGGTCCAGCTGTCGGGATGCTCGATCTGATGGCCGTTCACGAAGGCCTGCCGGAAAAGTCCGAACTCGTAATAGATCCCGTAGCCAAGGGCCGGATAGTCGAGCGTGGCGAGGGAATCGAGGAAACACGCCGCCAGGCGCCCGAGGCCGCCGTTGCCCAGGCCCATGTCGACCTCGCAGTCGCGCACCCGCTCGAAGTTCTGGCCGAGGCTGCCGAGGGCCGCGCGCGCCGTCTCGTACAGCCCGGTGGCGAGGAGGTTGGTGCCGAACAACCGGCCCATCAGGTACTCGAGCGAGAAATAATACACGCGCCGGACATTGTGCGCATTGTGCACGCCCTGGGTCGCGATCAGGCGTTCGTGGATCGTGTCGCGCAGGGCCAGCACGGTCGCGACCCACCAGTCGCGCGGCGTCGCGGACCCGGTGTGCCGGGCGAGCGTGGAGACGAGATGCCGCTGGATCAGGGAGCGCATCACCTCCTCGGGGCTGTCCGGCGAGAGCTTCGGCCCGTGGATGCCGCTGATTCCCCGCATCGGGGCGAACGGCGCCGTGCTCACCGCCAGATCCTCCGCCGCCGGGGGCGGCAGGGAGACTTCGGACTTCGCCTTGGAACGCACGGCCTTGGATTTGGCGGAGGAGGACATGGAGGAGAGGCGCAGTTTGTAGAAGGAACCGTGCCAGCGCGAGCCCCGCGTGGGCGCTATTTTTGAAAGCGCCGGGAAAGCTCGCCGTGATTCAGCTCGATGTAGGTGGGCCGGCCGCCGGGATTGGTCAGCGGAGCACCGGTCGCGAACAACTGCGCCACCAGCGCCCGCATCTCCGCCTCGCCACCGGCCGGCGGCAACCGCAC
>JADLFH010000150.1 GCA_020845705.1 Microthrixaceae bacterium
ACCGCCATCTATCGTGGTCTCGGCCGCCTACCCCGGCTCGTCAGCCAAGACGCTCGAAGACAGCGTGCTTGCTGTCATTGAGCGCGAGATGAACGGCTCGCCCGGCCTGGCCTACATGGAGTCGGTGGCGCAGGCCAACGGCAGCGGCACGCTCACGCTCAGCTACGAGCCAGGCACCAACACCGACCTGGCGCAGGTGGACGTGCAAAACCGCCTCTCGCGCGCCAGTCCTCGCCTGCCCACCGCGGTGGTGCAGCAGGGCGTGCGGGTGGACAAGTCGCGCTCGAACTTCCTGCTGTTCGTGATGCTCTCGTCGAGCGACCCGAACACCGATGTCAATGCCATTTCGGACTACGCTTCACGCAACGTGCTGCCCGAACTGCAGCGCGTGCCGGGCATCGGCCAGGTGCAGTTGTTCGGCGCCGAGCGCGCCATGCGCATCTGGATCGACCCAGCCAAGCTGCAGAGCCTGAACCTGTCGGCCGCCGACGTGTCGACCGCCATCGCGCAGCAAAACGCCCAGGTGGCAGCCGGCTCGATCGGCGATTTGCCGCTGGTGTCCGGCCAGAGCACCAGCGCCACCGTGGTGGTGCCGGGGCAACTGGCCACCGTCGAGCAGTTCGGCAACATCGTGCTGCGTGCCACCCAGGGCGGCGCCACGGTGCGACTCAGGGACGTGGCGCGCATCGAGCTGGGCGCGCAAAGCTACGCCACCGCCGCGCGCCTGAACGGCGAGCCGGGCGCCGGCATGGGCGTGCAGCTGGCGCCCTCGGGCAACGCACTGGAGTCGGCGCGACTGGTGCGCGAGCGCATGACCGAGCTGCAGAAGTTCTTTCCCGCCGGCATGAGCTGGACCATCCCGTACGACACCGCCGACTTCGTGCGCATCTCGATCGGCTCGGTCGTCACGACCCTGCTGGAAGCGGTGGTGCTGGTGTTCCTGGTGATGTTCCTGTTCCTGCAGAACTGGCGCTACACCATCATCCCGACCATCGTGGTCCCGATCGCACTGCTGGGCACGTTCGGCGCACTGCTGGCCTTTGGCATGTCGATCAACGTGTTGACCATGTTCGGCATGGTGCTGGTCATCGGCATCGTGGTGGACGACGCGATCGTGGTGGTCGAGAACGTCGAACGCATCATGAGCGAGGAAGGCCTGCCGCCGCTGCAGGCGGCGCGCAAGGGCATGAGCCAGATCTCGGGCGCCATCATCGGCGTGACGGTGGTGCTGATCTCGGTGTTCGTGCCACTGGCTTTCTTCAAGGGCTCCACCGG
>JADLFH010000151.1 GCA_020845705.1 Microthrixaceae bacterium
ACTTGACGCCGGCCGAGACCAGGAGCGCCTCGGTCCGGGCGAGCTCCGCCAGATCGCCGGAGACGTCCGGCGTCGACGGGAACGTGCGATGGACGCCGCCGAGCCCACCGGTCGCCACGAAGCGGACACCGGCGGCGCGGCAGGCCGCGAGTGTCCCACCGACGGTCGTCGCTCCCACGAGGCCCTTGACGGCGCAGACGGCGAGGTCCCGTGCGCCGGCCTTCGCCGCGCCGGCGTCGAACCGCTCGAGCTCGGCCCGGGTCAGGCCGAGCCGCACGTGCCCGTCGAGGACGCCGACCGTCGCGGGTACCGCGCTCGCCTCGCGCACACGGGCCTCGCAGTCGAGCCCGACCGCCGTACCCACGCCTCCGGGGAATCCGTGCGCCACGATCGTCGTCTCGAGCGCGACGACCGGCGCGCCGGCGGTGAGCGCCTCGGCGACCTCCGGCGCGATCGCGAGGAGACTGCTCACGGCCGGGCTCCTGAGCGCTCGACGCAGCGTGCGGCCGCGGTCAGCGCCAGCTCCGGCCCGCCGACGAGAAAGCCTGCGGCGAGCGCGTCACCGGCGCCGGTCGTGTCGATGACCTCGGCCGGCGGCGACGCTGGCACGTCGAACGGCGGGTCGGGCGCGAGCAGGAAGGTGCAGCCGGCGGCGCCACGCTTCAGGATCCAGCTCGGCGCCGGCAGCTCACCTCCGATCGCATCGCGCTCGGCCACGTTCGCGAAGAGCATGTCAGGCCCGAGCGCACGAA
Organism: Microthrixaceae bacterium; assembly: GCA_020845705.1. Lineage (GTDB taxonomy): Bacteria > Actinomycetota > Acidimicrobiia > Acidimicrobiales > Microtrichaceae > JADLFH01. The sequence goes on from JADLFH010000151.1 coordinate 753, forward strand.
GCTGTGCACGGAGCCGGTCTGGGCCGTGCGCCTCGATCAGCGTCGATGCCGACAGATCGACTGCGATCCTCGCTCCGGCGGCCTGCGCCAGCCGGCAGGCCGCGAGGGCGGCGCCGGCGGCCGGCGGGGCGAAGAGGGCGTAGCCAGAGATGTAGAGCCAGTCGCAGCCGGTGAACCAGGCGGGCTCGAGCTCGCCTTCCTCGAGCTCGGGACCGGCGCCGCGATCCGACGCCATCGTCCGTTCCCCGGCCGGCCCGACCAGCGAGACGACAACCCCGGTCCGCCCGCCGGCCGGCGGGCCGCAGACCTCGACGCCCAGCCGCTCGAGCGCGGCGCCGGCGAGCAGCCCCGCATCGTCGCGGGCGCGCTTCCCGACGAAGCGAGCACGGCCCCCGAGGTGAGCGACCCAGGCGGCGACGTTCGCCGCCTGCCCTCCGCCTTCAACCGACGTCACGGCCGGGGTGGCGGCATCGGACGCGAGCGGCCGCTCGAGGCGGACGACGACGTCCAGGACGAGGTCGCCGAGCGCGCAGACGGTCACC
>JADLFH010000075.1 GCA_020845705.1 Microthrixaceae bacterium
GCCGCCATCGCGACTGCGAGTGCCGCCGCCGGTCCCGCCATCGTCCACCGCCCTCGGCCACCCATGGGTGGAAAACGGTACCGCCCACTCCCTCCGCCCTCCCATTCTGTGATGCGGATCACGACGCAAGCGTCGTGTCTCGCATCACAGAAGCGGTGGTGGGGGAGGGCGACGAGTCGAAGAAGCCGGGGCACTCCGACTCGGTTGCGTCATGCGATCGCTGATCCGCCCACTTCCATCGTTCGCCCTCCAACCGCAGGGTGACGACGGCTCGTCGAACGGCCACGTCGTCGTCGATGACCTCACCGTCGGGACCAGAGACCACGGCGTCGTCGAGCGCGCAGATGTCGATCTCCGCGGTGTCGGCGCTCAACGAGAGGACCCCCTTCAGCTCCTCGCGGTGGCGTGAGTCGGGCGGATACGCCACCCGCTGACCAGCGACATTCCGCTCGCTCAACTCGTTCTGCCAGTGGGCCAACACCGGGCCGGTGAACCACTCCGAGAGCCTTGGGTCCTCTGGGTTCGAGTCCTCCGATATCGCGTCCAAGGCCCCGGACGCGGCCTGGTATTCGGCCCAGACCTTCTGGACGGTGGCGTCGTCGAAACCGAAGCTCGGCACGCTCGGCGTTGGCGGCACTGGCGGCGCCTCGGTAGGCAGCGGGATCACCCGGTCCGAAAGCGGCTCGTGGTGCCCGCCGCACGCAGCCACCACCAGCGTCGCCCCCAGTCCCGCCATCGCCAACCACCCTCGGCCACCCATGGGTGCAAGACGGTACCGCCCCTCCATCTGCGGTGCGAGGAGAGCCAAGTCCGGCGCGTCTCGCACCACGGAACCGGTTGCCGGCTGGGTATTCAGGCGCGGGCGGGTTTGATGAGTTGCCAGAGCCGGCCGTAGAGGTCGTCGAAGGCGTGCGCCACGTCACGCGCCCGAGCTCCCATGTCATGGATCGGCCGCCGGGCCGTCGCCGCCTCGGCCACCGCTATTCGCTGGGGAATCGCCGGGGACCACACCGCGGACTCGCCCACCGTGCGGGCCAGTTCCTCGTATCGGACCGTGGCGTCCGCGCCCCGCGCCGGCATCCGATTGACGATCACCCCCGCCAGGTCGAGGCGCCTGTTGTCACGCCCCCAGACCGTCTCGATCAGATCCGCCACCGGCTCCACCCCCCGCAGGCTCAGTGCCGTGGGCTCCACCACCAACAGGGCGTAGTCGGCGGCGGCGAGGGCGTTCGTGGTCAACTCGCCCAGCGACGGCGGGCAGTCCACCAACACCACCCCATAGCCACGGGCTACACCATCCAGCGAACGCCGCAGCCGCCCCGAAGACTTGCCCGACAGCAGGTTCTCGATGCCCCCGCGCGCCGTCTCGTGCCGCTGCAACGCCGGGCCCGACGGGGCGACATGCACCAGATGGCCCCAGGTGGTGTCGGCGACCACTTCGCGCAACGCACCGTTTCGTCCCGACGCCAGAGCGTCGGCCGCGCTGCGCTTCACCCGCTCGGCGTCCACACCCAGCACCCACGTGGAGGCGCCCTGGGGGTCGAGATCCACCACCAGCGAGCGGTGCCCCCGAGCACGGGCGGCCGACGCGAGCCCCAACGTCACCGAGGTCTTGCCGACCCCACCCTTCTGGTTCACCACCGCGACGACCTTGCCCATCTCGACAATCTTCGTCGGTCGCTTCGGGCGGTCGCCAGATCTACGGTTCACCCATGACCGCGTTGGAACAGCCCCTCGTCGCCGAATCAGCTGATCTCGCCGAGGAGGTGGTGGCGCTGCGCCGGGCCATCCACCGCCGACCCGAGCTCGGCCTCGACAACCCCGAGACCCAACAGCGCATCGTCGAAGCCCTCGACGGCCTGGGCCTGGAGATCACCACCGGCGATGCCATCACGTCGGTCACCGCCACCCTGCGAGGCGCCCGCCCCGGCCGCAGCATCCTGCTGCGTGCGGATACCGACGCCCTGCCGATGAGCGAGGACACCGACTGGGCCGACCGCTCCGAGCACCCCGACCGGGCGCACGTCTGTGGCCACGATGCCCACGTCGCCATGTTGGTCGGTGCAGCGAAGCTGCTCGCGGCGCGCCGCGACCAACTCGCCGGCAGCGTGCGGTTCATGTTCCAGCCGGGGGAGGAGGGCTTCGGTGGCGCGCCCGTGATGATCGACGAAGGCGTGCTGAGCGACGGCCTCGACGAGTCGGTGAGCGCAGCGTTCGCCATCCACATCACCCCGAACCTGCCCGTCGGCACCGTCGGCAGCCGCCCCGGTCCCCTCATGGCGTCCACCGACGACTTCTACGTGACGGTGCGCGGCCGGGGCGGCCACGCGTCGAGCCCGCACTTCGCGAACGACCCTGTGCCGGTGGCCGCCGAGATGGTCACCGCGCTCCAGACCTTCGTAGCCCGCCGGGTCCACGTATTCGATCCGGCTGTGCTCACCGTCGCGCACATCACCGCCGGAACCACCACCAACGTCATCCCCGACTCGGCGTTCTTCGAGGGCACCATCCGCACCACCGCCGAGTCCACCCGCCTCCAGGTGCGGGAGGGGTTCGAACGGGTGGTGCGCGGCATCGCCGCGGCGCACGACTGCCAGGTCGACATCGAGCTCCACGCGGGTTACCCCGTCACCGTCAACGACGGCGCCTTCTGCGGGTGGATGGCCGAGGTGGTGCACGACACGCTGGGGGAGGGGGCGTACTTCGAGCTGCCGTGGCCGGTGATGGGCGCCGAGGACTTCAGCTACGTGCTGCAACGGGTACCCGGGGCGATGGCCTTCCTCGGTGTGTGCCCCGCCGACATCGGCAATTCGCTCGAAGCCCCGGCGTGCCACTCGAATCTCATGCGACTCAACGAGGACGCCCTGCACCTCGGGGTGGCGTTGCACGCGGCGGTCGCCCTCCGCCACCTCTCCGAGCACCCGTCACCCGCCGCGTAGGGGAGCGTTCCGGCAAGTAGCCTGCCGAACTACAACGCCGCCTGACACCGGTGGCGACCGAGCTGCTCTCGGGGTTCCGCACGATCGTCGTGAACGGTCCCCGCCAAGCCGAAAAGCCGCTCTCCGGAAGGGGTGCGGACCGGCGCTCAACCTCGACGGCGCCTCACCGCGGGCGTTGGTCATCGACGATCCCAGTGGGTTCGTCGAACAGATGGCTTCGGGTTCGGCCATCGGCTGGTTCCAGCGTGGTGGCGATCCGCTCCGGCGGCTGACGGACTCACGTCGGGTCCCTGGCGCCCTATCCTCCGGTGCGCCGAAAGGGGGCAACACCATGGCAGAACCGACCGCGGAGCCGACCATCGAGGAGCTGTACGTCGAGAAGAGGGTCTTCGAGCCGCCCGCGGGCTTCGTCGCCCAGGCGAACGCAGCCGACCGCTCGCTCTACGACGAGGCCGACGCCGACTTCGAGGCGTTCTGGGCCCGGCAGGCCCGCGAGTTGGTGAGCTGGTTCGACCCGTTCCACACGACTCTCGAGTGGAACCTGCCGTTCGCCAAGTGGTTCGTGGGCGGCACCCTCAACGTGAGCTACAACTGCCTGGACCGCCATGTCGAAGCCTGCCGCGGCGACAAGGTGGCCTACTTCTGGGAGGGCGAGCCGGGCGACACCCGAACCATCACCTACGCCGAGCTGCTCGACGAGGTGTGCCGCTTCGCCAACGCCCTCAAGTCGCTCGGGGTCAACCGTGGCGACCGCGTGGCCATCTACATGCCGATGATCCCCGAGATCCTCGTTGCGATGCTGGCCTGCACCCGCATCGGCGCCGTGCACTCGGTGATCTTCGGTGGCTTCAGCCCCGACTCGATCATCGACCGGGTCAACGACGGCGAAGCGGTCGCGGTCATCACCGCGGACGGCGGCTACCGCCGCGGTGCCCCCCTCCCGCTCAAGCCGAACGTGGACGAGGCGCTGGGGTCCTGCCCAACGGTGCGCAACGTGGTGGTGGTCGACCGTTGCGGCCTCAACCCGGCGATGGTCGAAGGTCGCGACCACTCCTACAGCGAGCTCATCGCCGGTGCGTCGGCCGACTGCCCGCCCGAGCACATGGACGCGGAAGACCTCCTCTTCCTCCTCTACACCTCGGGCACCACCGCCAAACCCAAGGGCATCATGCACACCACAGGCGGGTACCTCACGCAGGCGGCCTTCACGCACCGCTACGTGTTCGACCTCAAGCCCGACACCGACGTGTTCTGGTGCGCGGCCGACGTGGGTTGGGTCACCGGCCACAGCTACATCCTCTACGCGCCGCTCACCAACGGCGCCACGTCGCTCATCTACGAGGGCACCCCCGATACCCCCCGACCCGAGTTCCGCGACGGCCCCCAGGCCGGCTGGCCCAAGGACCGTCTGTGGGACCTCATCGAACGCTACGGCGTCACCCAGTTCTACACGGCGCCCACCGCCATCCGGACGTTCATGAAGTGGGGCGCCGACTGGCCGGCGGGCCACGACCTGTCGTCGCTGCGGCTGTTGGGCACGGTGGGCGAGCCCATCAACCCCGAGGCGTGGATGTGGTACCACGCGAACATCGGCGGTCAACGGTGCCCGATCGTCGACACCTGGTGGCAGACCGAGACCGGCGCCATCATGATCACCTCGTTGCCCGGGGTGATCCCCACCAAGCCCGGATCGGCGACTGTGCCCGTACCCGGCATCGGCGCCCAGGTCGTCGATGATCACGGCGACCCCGTGGACAGCGGCGGCGGCTACCTCGCCCTCACCCGCCCGTGGCCGGCGATGCTGCGGGGCATCTGGGGCAACCCCGAGCGCTACTTCGACACGTACTGGGCCACATACCCCGGGCGGTATTTCGCAGGCGACGGAGCCAAGGTCGACGACGACGGGTACTTCTGGCTGCTGGGCCGGGTCGATGACGTGATGAACGTGTCGGGCCACCGCATCTCCACCACCGAGGTGGAATCGGCTCTCGTCGACCACCCCGCGGTCGCCGAGGCGGCCGTGATCGGCGCCACCGACGCCACCACCGGCCAGGCGATCATCGGGTATGTGATCCTGCGGGGCGGCAACGATCCCACCGATGCGCTCGGCGACGAGATCCGAGCGCATGTCGCCAAGAAGCTCGGCGCCCTCGCCCGGCCCAGAACGGTGATCCTGGTGCCCGATCTGCCCAAGACCCGTTCGGGCAAGATCATGCGACGCCTGTTGCGTGACGTGGCGGAGGGCCGCTCGCTGGGCGACACCACCACCCTGGCGGATCCGTCGGTCGTGGAGGAGATCCGCACGAAGGCGGCCGCCGCGCCGTCCGAGGACTGAGCGGACCGGGCAAGTCGGGTCGACGGCAGACGGGTGGCGATGGAAACCGGACACTTCGAGAACGGGCTGTGGCGTGAGGCGCCCACAGAGGGCGGGCCCGCGGTCGTCTTCGACATGGACGGTGTCTTGTCCGACGCGGCCGGGCGTCAGCACTACCTGAACTACCCCTACCGCGACTGGGACGCGTTCTTCCACGCGTGTGGCGACGACGAGCTGATCGCCGAGGTTGCGCGGCTGTTGGAGGTGTTGGATGCCGAGCACCGCATCGTGCTGCTCACCGCCCGGCCCATGAGGGTGCGGCCCCAGACCCTCGGGTGGCTGGCGCGCTACGACCTGCGTTGGGATCTGTTGTTGATGCGGGAGTTCGGCGACTACATGGCGTCGCAGGTCTTCAAACAGCGCAGCGTGGAGGAGCTGCGCCACTACGGGTTCGACCTGCGCCTCGCGTTCGAGGACGACCCGCGCAACGTGGCGATGTTCCACCGCGAGGGTGTCCCGTGCGTCTACATCCACTCCGGCTACTACGAGTGAGCCGGCCGCCCTGACGTGGTTGTGGCGATCCTGGGCGCCACAATTGCGGCATGAAGAACAACCTGAAGACCGCGGCACTGCTTGCCGGTCTCGGTGCACTGTGCATGGCCATCGGTTCGATCTGGGGTCGCGGCGGGCTGACGATGGGCCTCGTCATCGGCTTGGTGATGACCGCCGGGTCCTATTGGTTCAGCGACAAGCTGGCGATCGCGGCGGCACGAGCCCAGCCGGTGGCCGAAGGGGAGATGCCCCAGTACGTGGCGATCGTGTCGGACCTGGCGGCCCGTGAACAGATCCCCATGCCGAAGCTGTTCGTCTCGCCCAACCCGCAGCCCAACGCCTTCGCAACCGGCCGCAATCCGGCGAACGCGGCCGTCTGCATCAACACGGGAATCTTGGACTACCTCGACTGGGACGAGCTGCGCGGCGTGTTGGCGCACGAGATCTCGCATGTGAAGAACCGCGACATCCTCACGTCGTCGGTCGCCGCGGGCGTGGCGATGGGGATCATGTTCAGCGCACGCATGGCCATGTGGGGAGCGATGTTCGGCGGAGGTGGGGGCCGCGACAACGAGGGTGGCAGCAACCCCCTGGCCGCGATCCTCATGGTGGTGCTGGCGCCGATCGCTGCGATGGTCTTGCAGATGGCGCTCAGCCGCAGCCGCGAGTACGAGGCCGACGCGTCGGCCGCCAGGTTGTTGGGCACCGGCGAACCCCTGGCGCGGGCACTGGAGAAGTTGGAGATCGGCGCCAAACGAATCCCCGTGGACGTGAACCCCGCGCAGGCGTCGGCCTACATCGTCAACCCACTGCGGGGCGACTCGATCCGCAGCCTGTTCACCACGCACCCCTCCACCGCAGACCGCATCGCCCGGCTCCGCTCCGGCGAATGGCGCTAGCAGCCGGCTGAGTGCCGAACCCCTTTCCGAACTGGGCGAGAACCGCTACCGAATCGGTCGCATTCTTCGCCCAGTTCGGGGTATTTCCCAGCCCAGTTCGGGGGCTGTCGGCGCTTGGCCGCTACCCTCCGGGGCCATGCGCGTGCTGGTAACCGGCGGAGCCGGGTTCATCGGGGCGAACCTCTGTCGCCACCTCGCCTCCACCCCCGGCGTCGATTCCGTCGTTGCCCTCGACGACCTCTCCACCGGGTTCCGCTCCAACCTCGACGGCCTCGACCCCACCGTTGTCGAACTGATCGAAGGGTCGTTCCTCGACCGTGACACGCTCGACCGTGCGGCAGCCGACTGCGGCGCCATCGTGCACCTCGGTGCCCGCCCCTCGGTGCCGCGTTCGGTGGCGGATCCCATCGCCAGCCACGTCGCCAACGCCACGGGCACCATCGAGGTGCTCGAAGCCGCACGCCGTGCCGACGGTGCGCATGTGATCGTGGCGTCGTCGTCGTCCGTCTACGGGTCGAACCCCACCATCCCCAAGCACGAGGACCTCGCCACCCGGCCACGCAGCCCCTACGCGGCGTCGAAGCTGGCAGCCGAGGGATACACGCTCGCCTATGGCGCCACCTACGGGCTGCCCACCTTGGCGTTCCGGTTCTTCAACGTGTTCGGCCCGCTCCAGGCCGCCGGCCACGCCTACGCGGCGGTCGTGCCCGCGTTCGTGAGTGCGGCACTCGGCGGCGAGCCGCTCACCGTGCATGGCGACGGCACACAGAGCCGTGACTTCACCTTCGTCGACACGGTCTGCGCGGTACTGGCAGATGCAGTGGCCCGTCAGGTCACCTCCGAGGAGCCCGTCAACCTCGCGTTCGGCACCCGCACCACGCTTTTGGAGCTGATCGGCGAGATCGAGGCTCTGTTGGGCCACGGCGTGGAGCGCAACCACGTGGAACGCCGCGCCGGCGACGTCGACCACTCCCAGGCCGCGAACGACCGGCTGCGGGCGTTGTTCCCACACGTGGCGCCCACCGCTCTGCGCGACGGGCTCGCCGCCACCATCGACTGGTTCCGCACCAACCCCGACCAGCGCTGACGGCGAGTCGCCCGAGGGCTCCCTCCCGCCGATTCCCAGCAGCGTGAGACCGAAATCCCGGCCTGAGGCTGCTGAGAACGAGCGACCGGCGGCGCGCCAGCGCCCAGCGACCGGCGGCGCGCCAGCGCCCAGCGACCGGCGACGCGCAGCGCCCAGCGACCGGCGGCGCGCCAGCGGCAGGCGTTCAGTCCCGGAAGTTGCCGAACTGGAGGGGGATGCCGAAGTCGTGCTCCTTGCACGCCGCGATCACCGACTGGAGGTCGTCGCGCTTCTTGGCGATGACCCGCACCGCGTCGCCCTGTGTCTGTGACTGCACGCCCTTGGTGCCGAGGCCCTTGATGAACTTGTTCAGGTCACGGGCCCGATCCGCGTTGATGCCGGCCACCAGCGTGGCCACCTGGCGGACGGTGCCGCCGGCGGCGTCCTCCACCTTGCCGTAGTCGAGTGCCTTCAGGGAGATCTGGCGCTTCACCATCTTCTCCTCCAGCACCTGCCGCAGCGCGGTGAGCCGGTCGGCGGAGACGGTACGCATGGTGATCTCGTTGGTGCCCAACTCGATCGACGAGTCGGTGCCCTTGAAGTCGAAGCGGGTGCTGATCTCCCGCGACGCCTGGTCCACCGCGTTGCGGATCTCCTGTTGGTCGACTTCAGAGGTGATGTCGAAGCTCGGCATTGGGGGTCCTCCCGGGGAAAGCTCATGTGTGGAACGAGAACGCGAGGCGCTATCGTCTCACGTTCCTGGGTCGGTGCCCGAGTGGCCAAAGGGAGCAGGCTGTAAACCTGCCGGCGTACGCCTACGGAGGTTCAAATCCTTCCCGGCCCACCAAATGTCAGAGCAACACGGCGTCGATCACCTTCCGAAGGCGGCGCGCCGTGTGGCTCGACTGCTGGCCGAGGGCCACTATCCATGGCAGGTGCGGCTCCTGCCCGACACCGCCCGCAGTGCGCCCGAGGCCGCGGCCGCCTTGGGATGTGAAGTCGATGAGATCGCCAAGTCGATCGTGTTCCGGCTCGACGGCAACGGTGACGGCGCCGAGGGAGACACCGCCGTGGTCGTGGTGGTGAGCGGGTCCACCCGGGTGGACGAATCCAGGCTCGTCGAGTTGGTCGGGCCCATCGGTCGGGCCGACGCCGCGTTCGTGAAGGAGGCCACCGGCTACTCCATCGGCGGGGTCAGCCCCTTCGGTCTCGTCGCCGGCGCACGACTGTTGGTCGACCGCTCCCTCGACGGCCTCGCTCAGTGCTTCTGCGCCGCGGGCCATCCCCATGCCGTCGTGCAGACCACCTTCGCGCATCTCCTGGAGCAGTCCGACCACGTTCCCATCGACGTGACCTCATAGTTCCGGCTACTTTCCGCACCGCAATGATGAGGGGGATCGAGCACCCGAGCGCCCCGGCGCCCAGTCACCGGACGAAGGCCCTCCTCGCGTCCGCGGCCGCAGTCCTCGCGATCGCCACTTTCGCACTCGCCCCCAGTGCCGCCGCGCAACAGAACCGGGGCGAAGGCATCCGCGGGACCTTTGTGAACCGCGACGACGGCGGCAAACCCGTGGCCGGAGTCGAGGTCCTGGTCCGTGACGAGGGCGGCAAGAAGGTGGGCACCGCCACCTCCGACGACGACGGCAAGTACGCGCTGAAGTTGCCCGGCCCGGGTCGATACACCGCCGAGTTGCAGACCGACTCGCTGCCCGAGGGCGTCAAGC
>JADLFH010000097.1 GCA_020845705.1 Microthrixaceae bacterium
ACTGGACTTTCCAGGGATGCGCGAGGGCATCCATCTTCCAGTTGTACATCGGGACCGGTTCCTTGCAATTCGGGCAATGACCGTCCGACCAAACCATCCAGGACCTCGGCAGGGTGTTGCCGAACATCAACCCCCACAGTTCCTCGTCCGACCTCTCGCGGAAAGGTCGCGCCGCCTCGACGATCTGCTTGCGAACTCCGGCCGCCCACTCCGAGCGATCGCAGTTGGTCCGGGCCCGGGCCACCAACGAATCCGGGAAGAGGGCGCTGTGGTCCTTGGCGGACAGAGGGAGAGAGAAAAAGACCAGGCCCACGGCGATCAAGGACTTCGAGAGAGTCATCTTGGAAAGCTCCTTCTGGAGAGTCGAGGGACGATGGACGGGAAAGCTACCCTTAACGCCTCGCCTTGAACATGACCTCTGGGCCGGTCGGCATTCAAGGGGCCCGGGAGGGTGTTGAAAGGGATTCCAGGGAGTTTGAAGGGGGTGAGTTGCAGAAACGTGAAGGGGGGTAGGCCTGAAACGAATGAGCGGGACCTCCTTTCTCGAAGGTCCCGCTCCGGCTATTCGCAAAGGCCGACCTGCTGGCAGGCCTTAATATCCATAAAACGATCTCGAGTAGCTTCCCCAGCCGCCATAGGGGTTGGTGTAGTTGTCATAATTCGAAACCGAGGAACCAACCCGTTGACCAGTCCACCCGTCGTAGACTTTGGAACGAACATAGACATCGGTCCCAAAACCATGATTGTGAACGCATGTTGATTGAGGGACGGAGACGTAGTACGGGTATATTTGGGGAATCAGTGGGTTGATCAAACTATAGTTTCCATTCCCGTAGTTGTATGGATTCAAGGAAGGGTAGTGGCGCGGACCACAGTGGCCGGGGAAAGGGATCAACAAGATACAGCCAACGGTTAAAAGGCAAAGCGCGGTTTTCCTCATGATCTCGGCTCCTTCTACTCATTCCAGAGGGACGAACCTCATCTGGGCGATCTATTATCTATACACCCATGCCTCGAGTTTCCTTTCGATCGGGCGGTTCCGATCGGAACCGCCCCGGAGTCAAGGCGGCGAGTCGTCACTTCATTCCGGGTCTACTTCTTGCCCGCCGACCCATGCGGGTCCACCGTCGAGGGCATCCCGCGTTGGCGGTTGTATTCGCGGCCGAGGAGCATGAACCGCTTCATGTAGAACTCGCTGTAGCGGCGTTGGGCGGCTGCGGTCTCTTCGGGGGTGCGCTGGTGGTTTTTCTTTTTGGGTTGGATCGGCTCTTCTGGGACGAATAACAGGTCCTGGCGGGCGCCCCCGTAGGTCAGGACCGCCTTGTCGGAGTCGATAGAAGAGATCCGGGCCCCTTCCAGGAACTGCCCGGCGCGCAGCCAGCCGGTCTTCCGTTTGGTCGTGGTGTTCAGGAACTTCGCCCACACAAGACGGTTCCGGGTGTCGCGGTAGGTTTCGACATACACCCACGGCGCCATCTTCTCGAACAAGCGGTCCTTGGCGGAGTCGGTCTCGCGGGTCGTTGCGGAAACGGAAGGGGAAAGGAACTTCCGTGATTCGACTTGCGACGGCTGAGGCCAATAGACCGGCGGCTGCCAGGTTGTGCCTTCCGCAAAGACCGGGAAAGCGAATGCAAGGAGAACGATTGACGCAACGGGTTTAGGCACCAGCTTCTCCTTTCCCGGCCGGGCCGGGGGTTCGGTCTTCCAAGGGGTTAACGATTTCCGGGTCCACACTTGCGGGGAGAAGGGCCGACTTTCTCATTCTCCGAACCGGTTTTCCCTGAACCGGTTTTCCCTTTTGAACCCTCTCATTCTTGGGTAGGATGACGGGCATGACAAGGATCTCCTCCCGCACCCGCGATGACTCCACCAGGCACGACTACAGTGCGGACGTTCACCTTTCCGGCTCCCCATTGCTGCGAGTTTTGTTCCTGATTCTGGGCTTTCTTTTCCTGGGACTGGGAATGCTCGGCATCTTCCTGCCCATCCTGCCGACCACACCGTTCCTGCTGCTCACCGCCGCCTGTTTTGCCAGGGGATCGAACAGATTCTACAACTGGCTCCTCAACAACCGGGTGCTCGGCTCCCTCATCCGCGACTGGCGCGAACACCGAAGTCTGACCCGCCGCACCAAGACCGTCATGCTGACCTTGCTGTGGGGAGTTTTTGCCTTGACCCTGCTGTTCGTCATCGAGGTGGGCTGGCAGCGGGCCGCCATCCTGATCGTCCCAGTCGGAATCACCGCCTTCCTGCTGCGTATCCCGACACGCGACCTGGCACCGGAGAGGGCGGGTTCCTGAAGTCGGGACACAAGGCCTGCTTGGCGCCCTTCCTCCCCTTCCAGGTGGGGATCGACCCCTCGGGTTACGGGGCCCGGAGAGATCCCGGGACGGGGTTCGCAAACCCGTGTTCCGGTCGTACTCTTGCTTCTTTCATTTTTGACCCCAGGGAGTTTGCGACGCATGAACTACGAGCTTGGTGTGATCGGCGGTTCCGGTTTCTATAAGATGGACGGTCTCGAAATCCATGAGGAGCGGGAGATCCCGACCCCTTATGGCCCGGCCTCCGACAAGCTCCTGCTGGGGAAGCTCGAGGGAACCCCGATCGTG
>JADLFH010000152.1 GCA_020845705.1 Microthrixaceae bacterium
CAAGCTCGGCGTGGTCTTCACCACCGTGCCGTTCACCGAACTCCGCGATGGCGGGGGCAAGGTGTTCGCCGCCGGCACCACGGATATCCCGCCCGTCGGCTCCTTTGCGAAGGGCGCATACATTCTGAAGGCCGACGACGGTGGCGTCACGGCCGTCGTGAGCCTCGACGACAAACTGCGCTATGAGCTCGCCGGCAAGGAGCTCCGGCTTGGTTTGCCGATCAGCGGAGGCACAATCACGAATGGCGCGGAGTTGAACATGCGCCTGGGCTACATCGGCGGCGCGCAGAATCGCACCCTTGCCGACCTGCGCCGTTACATCGCCGCGCTGAGCGCGCCGCTGCAGGGCGTCGAGCTCGTCCGCGGGAAGGTCGTCGCCATGGACGGGCTCGCCATGCATCTCGACGTCGCGCGGTCAGCCATCGAGATGAAGATCGCGCCGCTGAACCTCGGTGGCCGCCTGCCGGTTGTGCTCGAAAACGCACACCCCAATTGGGACACCTGGCTGCTCGATCGCGCCACGGCCGCGCCCAATTGGCGCCAGATCCCGAAAGTCGACGCCACGGCCTACGCCTCGCTGCCGGGCGATGCGGCGCAGGACCTGTTCATCGGTCACCCCGTGGTGGCCGATCGCGACGAGCTGCAGATCAGCCTGTGCAATCTCCTCCCCGGTCAGTGGCTGGTCTCCCTGCACAATCCCACCGACAGGGAAGTGAAGGCGAACGTGCGCAGTCAGCCTGCCTGGACCCCGTTCACGCTGGCCGCAAAGGACTACACCGTCCCGGCCGGCTCCAGCGTGGACATTCCCGTGCCTTAGCTCAACGTCCGCTGACTTCGCTCCGCTCGTCGACGGTGAAGCCGAAAAGACGCAGCTTTGAGGCGAGGAGGCTCGCCAAATTCGGCAGGTCTTGCGGGTAGACGGAGATAAGCCGCTTGCCCTCCTGCTGATAGAGCATCTGCTTCTTGAGCATGCTCATCTTGTACTGGGGCGTGTTGAGCCCCCAATACTCGATGTAGACGTCCAGCTCGGGCAGATAGAAGTCGGGCCGGATCTGGAACTCGCCAATGATGCGGAACTTGCCATCGTAGCGGTACGCCAGGCCGTTCGTCGTGAGCCAATTCGCAATTCGGCGTTCACCCTCCGACTGCACCACCGTGCCGTCACGCGCCTCGATGGTCTTGTTCAGTTCGACTTGGGTCTCGAAGTTCCGCCGCTCAAGGAAGACCTCGTCGAAGCAGCGATCGCGGAATGCGCGCTGGAACGCCTGCTGGGAGCGGGCAAACTCCTCCGCCGTGACGCGCGCATGGCAGCGCTGACAGTGGTGTTCAGCCGCGGAGGCGGCAACGCGCAGGGCCTCCTCGATGAACGCCTCAGCGGCACTGGCATCGCGCCGGATGTAGTCCTTCTCGTGCGGATTCCGAGCCATATCGCGAAGGTCCGGCAGGCATCCCTGCGCCGCCGCCCCATAGACTTTCAGGGCCTTGATCGCATACTGCCGGGTTTGATGATGCGGGTCGAGACGTGCCACCGGCGCCAGTGCAGCCACGGCCGCCGCCTGATCCACGCCCATCCATGCGAGTTCCCCAAAGCCGACGCCGCCAGCCGACGCGCGTTGGCCGACGAGGAGCGAAGCAACTCGAGCAGCTCCCCGAACGCCGCCACATTGCCTTCGCGCCCGATGGCAACCGCGCGATCGGAAAGCCGCTTCTCAAGCTGCCGATCCATTGGGTTCTTCACGCCACCGGCCTTTCACCGTTGACGCGCAATAGCGAAGTCAGTGCCCTCCCCCTACCCGGCCACACTCACGCGATGCCGGCCAGCGGGGATTGCGACGCGGACGGCGCCGCGCGGGCCGGCGGGCTCGGTCGCGGCCTTGCGGCCATCGAGCGTCACGCGCTTGGCGCGCAGGCCGTGGAACTCCAGCCAACGGGCGCGGCCACCGGTTTCGACGGCAACGGTCGAGCCCTTCACCACCGCGCGGAACGGGCCGTCGCCATGCACTCGTGCGCCGCGCGGTACGCCGATGACGTTGCCGTACATCTGGATCAACTCCGTGGCGCCATCCGGCCGCTGCGTGGCCGCGCCGGCCCAGCCGTTGTAGACAAGCCCCTCGGTCTGCGCCTCCACGGCCGGCTTGAGCCACGGCGCCACGACGGCGCGCGTCGCGCCGTCCGCGCTCTGCAGCACGGAACCCGGAATGCCGGCGCCGAGCGGACGCAGGACGGCGCCCGCCGCGGGCTTCGCCCAGCCCATCGCCCAGCTGAAGTCCGTGTTCGGCCGCGTGCCAATGTGCCAGGAGACCTGGTTGTAGAACACGTCCTTCACCTCGGCCGGC
>JADLFH010000076.1 GCA_020845705.1 Microthrixaceae bacterium
ACCACCTCGCTCTCGGTCATGCGCTTGTCGGGAATGGCCAACGTTGCTCCCCAAGTTCTGACGGTCCGTCAGATGCGACCGTAGACGGGCGCTCGCAGTCGAGTCGAACCCCTCCTCGAAAGGCGAAAGCCCTAGGGTTGCCCTCACCCGAATCCACAACCCCGGGAGGGTGAAGTTGTCGGTCCGTGTCGTGTTCGCAAGCATCGCCGCGGTGGCCGCGCTCGCCGCGGGATGCAGCGACGAAGCCGACCGCGCCGAACCGAACTCGGACGGCACGACAACCACCGAAGCCGCTCCCTCGACGGTGCCGAGCTCCACCACCTCGACAACGGCGCCGAAGACATTCGCGGATGCAGTCGCCCTCGCCGAGGCCGAGCTCCAAGCCGCCGGCAGCGACCTGTGTCGACTGATCGGCCTGGGAGGCCGGATGAGCTCATTTCCCGCACCCAGCACACGCGACGAAGCGCTCCAGGCGGTGTCCGCGATGAGCCGCTACCTGCGTGCAGTCGCCGCCGGAGCGGAAGCGGATCTGCCGGAGGCAGCGACAAGTCTGGGGAAGTCGGCGGATGAGATCGACGCGCAGGCCAAGGCCGTCGACTACGACCCGGCGACGCTCAACTCGCCAACGAGCCTCGCCGCGTTCAGCTCCGAGGAACTGCTGGAAGCGATGGGCGACCTGAACAGGTACGCGACGGGGAGCTGCTGAACCACCCTGAGCCCGCAGGCTCAGCTCGAGAACCTGGCGTCGCGCTTCTCGACGAACGCGTCGCGGGCTTCGTCGGACACTCCGGTGAGGTTCAGCTCGAAGGTGAAGCCCTGCTCGAATCGGTAGCTGCGCTTCACGTCGACCGGGTCGATGCCGTTGAGCGACTCCTTGGCGCGGCGGATCACCGAGCGGCTCTTCGTGCAGATCTTGGCGGCGATCTCCATCGCGGCGTCGCGCAACTCCTCGTGCGGCACGACCCGCGAAACCGATCCCCACCCATGCAGCACCGACGCGTCGAGCGGTTCGGCGGTGTAGACCATCTCGCGCATCCTGTGTTGGGGAACCAGCCGAGCCAGGTGGGTGGCTGCTCCGAGAGCGCCCTGGTTCACCTCCGGCAACCCGAAACGGGTGCCCTCGGCTGCCACGATCACATCCGCGTTGCCGACAAGACCGATGCCACCTCCGAGGCAGTAGCCATGGACCGCGGCGATCACCGGAACCTCGCAGTCGTAGACGGCTGCGAACGCCGCGTAGCAACCACGGTTCGCTCCGACGAGCGCGTCGAAGCTCTCGGTTGACTGCATCTCCTTGATGTCGACCCCGGCGTTGAAGCCGCGGCCCTCGGCCCGCAACACCACTGCGCCGACTTCGGAGTCACGGCCCGCTGCGGTTAGCAGGTCCGCCAATTCGAACCATCCCGCGACGCTGAGCGCGTTCACCGGAGGATGGTCCATGACGATCTCGGTGATCCCGTCGACTGTTGTCATGGTGGTTGCCACGATGGTTCCTCTCCGGAAGAGCGGCGAGCGGTCCTCGCCGGACCCTGACGGCCCGTCAGACTACGGTCAGCGGCCATGGAAGGCATCCGAGCGCGCATCGACGGCGGTACGCCCGAGCTCTCCAAAGCGGTCGAAGCGCACCTTGTTGCAGCTGGGGCCGAGATCGTCGAGGACGGCCCGTCGGTGGTGGTGCTGCTCGCCGCGGTTTCCGCCGAGCACAACAGCGCCCAGGACGCCATAGCCGGCGGGCTGCTGGGCCCATCCGCGCAGCTCCAGCGCGCCCATGGCGAGTTCGGGCCTTCCGGGGGCCGGGTGGTGGTCGTGGTCGGCGACCCCACAGAGGGCTCGATAGCGAGTCGCGCCGGCGCCGCTGCGGCGCGTTCTCTCGTGGCGAGCCTCGCTGTGGAATGGGCGCCCTCAACCACCTTCGCCACGGTGTCCTGCCGTGAGGGCTCCGACGCCGCCTCGGTGGCCCGGGCGTGCGCTTTCGCCGTGGGCGCACCCGCCGGAACCACTGTGGAGATGGGCGGCGCAGCGTCGGCATCCACCTGAGGCACAAGCGACGCTCGTAGCCTCGCCGCGCGTGAAACGTGCCGCCGCACTGGTGGGGATCCCACTCCTTCTCGCTCTGCTGTGGGTGTCGAGCGAATCGCGCTCCACCAATACGGCCGAGGTGCGGATCACCGCCGATCGTCCCACCGAGCTGCGAACCTCGGTGATCGCGGCCCTGGTGGGGCTCGGCGGTGTAAGGGTCGGCGAGGAGACCTCCTACAGTGGGCGCGGGTCCTCGAAGCTCGCGTTCGACGTGCCTACCGCGAGGCTCGAGGACGCGCTGCGCTCCCTCGACGGGCTCGGTGGAACGGTCACCAGCCAACGGGTCGACCTCACGTCGGCAGTGGACGACTCGAAGCGCATCGACACGAGCCTCGGCGACGTGTCCGACTGCCTCCAGCGCCTCGGGCAGGGAACCACCTCGGAGACCTGTCGCAACGCCCTCGCGGGGGCGCGCAAGCAACTCGAGTCCTCGTCGGTCGACCTGGAACGGAGCCGCCTGGAGGTCCAGGTCGACCCCTCGGGGGTGTCGAACCCCGCTCTCATCATCGCCATCGCGCTGCTGTGCTCCGCCGCGCTGGGCCTCGGGGTGATGCTGTGGCGTTCCACTCGACGCCCTCCCGATATCGACCTGACCGACTTCCCCGACTTCGGATCCGACGACGAACTGCACCTGCGGCGCAACTGAGCGACGGCCGTGACGCACGCGGCATGCTCACCTACTCCGAGGACGATGTCGGCGCCGCCCCTCGCAGTCGAGTTCGCAGGGCAGCGCCACCACATCGGCAGCCTGGTGACCGACGGCGAATCGGGTGGGTGGCGTGCCTGGGCGAATGGATACCGCTCTCGGTGACGGACCTACGCCGGGTTCCACCGCCGCGAACCGGCTCGGTTGGTCGACCTCCAAGTTCAACCGCAGGCTCGACTGGCTCTGCCAGAGGCTCCACCGCATGGGTGTGGCCGGGATGCGAGGCGGCGACCGCCAACGAGCCGACGAGCGCCGCCGAATCCTCGTCGAGCACGTGGTGCGCCACGGCCATGTGACCGGGCCAGACCTGGCCCTGCTCGACGACAACGACCGCCGGCACAGCTCCGACGAGCCGCCTCAGGCGAGACGGAATCGCTCGAGATAGGTCCGAAGATCGTCCACATGGCTGCGCCCAGGCGTGCAGAAGGCGCGTGCCTGCTCCAGCCATGGGATTGCGGAACCCCGGACCGTGGCCATTGCATCCAGCAGCTCCGGGCCCGCCGGCGTGGCCGTGCGTGACCGCAGGACGTCCAGAAGTCGGGCGATGTCCGCGCCCGTCCAGCCGTTGGTTCCCGCTGTGAGCTCGTCGAGGTGCTGTTCGATCATCAGCGCTCGTGCCGCGGAGCAGACCCGAAGCCGCCACTGGCGCGCCTCCCAGTCAGGTGGAGCGACGAACACCAACCGGTCGAGCCGCCCCGAGCGCAACAGGTCGGCATCGATCGTCCAAGGCTCGTCGCTTTGGACCAGCACCAAGGGTCGAACCAAGTCGGGGGAGGCCTCCTCCATCGCCGCGAAGGTTGCCTCCAATTCGTCCACCTCGACCTCGAGGAGAGTCGGGACCTTCTCCGATGGCGCCCCGAGCGCCGAAAGCCCGTTGACGATGTCCCCACGAAGCGCCGAGACGAAGGCGCGGCGCGCCGGGTCGGGGGGCCCGTAGAGGAGAAGACCGCTGGGCGCCGCCACACCCTCCAGTTGTTGCGCAGCCGCGAGGAGAGGACGAAGCGCGATCGCGGTCAGACGCTGGCTCACCGCCTGTAAGCCGGGGAGTGACCGGAGGCCGGCGACGTCGAATGCCGATTCCGCGGTGGGTGATGCTTGAAGGAGGTTGGAAGGAGCCACGGTCGTCTCTCGTTGAGGGCACCGCGAGCCACACTGAGATGGTCCGCCTGACGCCGTTGACATCGACCCATCGGCACCGGGGGTTGAGGATTTCGCTCCACGACCTGTCGCCGATTCGGTCCCGACCGCCGCGTCCCGGGCGGCAAGCTGTTGAACATGCCCGCCAGCCCCTTTTCCCTACCACGATCGGTGATCGCACGGTGATCGACGCAATCGGCTTCGACTGCGACGACACGCTGTGGCACAGCGAAGCAGCGTTCCACCTGACCCAGGAGCGGGTACGAGAACTGCTGGCGGCCCACACCGACGCCGAGACGCTGGATCGCCGCCTCCTCGAGGTGGAGCGGGCCAACCTCGCCCTGTACGGATACGGAGCAAAGGCCTTCACCCTGTCACTGATCGAGACCGCCGCGGAGCTGGCGGGCGACCGGTTGACGGCAGCGGACGTGCAATCGCTGTTGGACGCCGGCAAGGAGATCCTCGCTCATCCCGTCGACCTGCTCCCCGGGGCGCGCGCAGCGCTGCAACACGCGGTGGACACAGGACTCCCGGTCCTGCTGGTCACAAAGGGCGACCTGTTCCATCAGGAGGCAAAGGTGGCCCGCTCGGGGCTCGGAGAGCTCGTGTCCGCGGTGGAGGTGATCCATGAGAAGGACGAGTCGACCTACGCCAGGGTCCTGCGGCGCAACGGGATCGACCCCGCCCGCTTCCTGATGGTCGGCAACTCGATGCGCTCCGATGTTGCACCGGTGCTGTCGCTTGGCGGGTGGGCGGCTCACGTGCCACACGATCTGTTGTGGGAGCTGGAGCGTCTCGACGACGAGTCGCACCTGCGGGCTTCACCTCGGTTCCGGGCGATGAGCTCGCTCGCCGAGTTGGCCCCGTGGATCGCCGAGCTGCGGACCGCGCCGTGAGCGACCGATACTCTTGGGAATCTGACGGGGCGTCAGATCACGACACCTCACCTGACTTGGAGCACAGATGACCCGGACCCGCGTCCCGGCCGTCGAGGGATGGTTCACCCTCGACGACCCACCCCATCTGCTCGGCACACGCTGCACGAACAGCGGCACCTACTACTTCCCACCCGAGACGACGATGTCGCGCGCTCCGGGCTTCGCGGACTCCACCCTGGAGCCCGTCGAGTTGTCCCGCATCGGCCGGATCTGGAGCTTCACCAACGCCGGCTACCAGCCGCCGGAGCCCTACATCCCCACCACCGATCCCCACGAGCCGTTCGCCATCGCAGCGGTCGAGCTGCTCGAGGAGCAGATAGTGGTGCTGGGCCAGGTGGCGAGCGGCTTCGGAGTGGACGAGCTGCACGTCGGCATGGAGATGGAGCTCGTGTTGGAGACGCTCTACAGCGACGACGAGTCCGATTACGTGGTGTGGAAGTGGAAGCCTGTCGGCGACGGCAGTGGCGCCGAGGGCGAGGGGGCGTCGGCATGAGCGGAACCGACGTGGCAATCCTCGGCGTGGGCATGCATCCGTGGGGCAAGTGGGGCCGCAACTTCGTGGAGTACGGGGTGGCTGCGATCCGAGCCGCGCTGGAGGATTCGGGTGTCGACTACCGCGACATCCAGTACGTCGCCGGCGCCGACACAATGCGCAACGGCTACCCCGGATACGTGGCCGGCGCCACCTTCGCCCAGGCCATGGGTTGGACCGGCGTCCCCGTATCGTCGTCCTACGGTGCCTGTGCGTCAGGCACCCAGGCCATCGACGCGGCACGCAACCGCATCCTCGCGGGACTCTGCGACGTGGCGTTGGTGGTGGGCGCGGACACCACGCCGAAGGGATTCCTCGCCCCGCAGAAGGGCGAACGTCAGGCCGATCCCGACTGGTTGCGCTTCCGTCTACTGGGCGCGACCAACCCCACCTACTTCGCCCTCTACGCGCAGCGTCGGGTCGAGCTGTACGGCGCAACCCAGGCCGACTTCGCCGCCGTGAAGGTGAAGAACGCGCGCCACGGCTTGGAGAACCCCGTGGCCCGCTACCGCAAGGCGTTCACCGCGGAGGAGGTGATGGCATCGCCTGTGGTGGCCGACCCCCTGCGCCTACTGCACATCTGCGCCACCTCCGACGGCGGCGCGGCGATGGTCATCTCGTCGATGGAGTGGGCCAGAGCGCACGGCCACACCAACCCGGTGCGCATCAAGGCTGTGTCCACCACCACCCCGACCTTCCCCAACACCGTCATCGAGATGCCGAACTTCGCTTCGGACTCCTCTGCGGGGATCGCCGCGCCGTCGCGTTCGTTCAAGGCTTCCATCGCCCACAACGCCTACGAGCAGGCCGGCATCGGTCCCGAAGACCTGTCAGTGGCCGAGGTCTACGACCTCTCCGCAGCGTTGGAGCTCGACTGGTACGAGGACATTGGGCTCTGCGCGCCGGGCGAGGCCGAGAAGCTGCTGCGCGACGGCGACACCACCATCGGCGGCCGCATCCCGGTGAACCCCTCCGGGGGCCTCGCGTGCTTCGGTGAAGCCGTACCCGCACAGGCCATCGCCCAGGTGTGTGAGCTGACCTGGCAGCTTCGTGGCCAGGCCACCGACCGCCAGGTTGAGGGAGCGAAGGTGGGCGTGACCGCCAACCAGGGTCTGTTCGGCCACGGCTCGTCGGTCGTCGTCGCCCGCTGACCCACCGCTATCGTCGCCTCATGACACCTGAGGCGACCGCAGCCGCCGTCGCGGCACCCATCGGCGAATACGGCACCAAGTTCATGCTTGACAGCTCGTTCTACGAGGGGCTCGACAAATGGGGCTATGGCGGCTTCGACTTCTACTTCGCCGGCCGGGGCGGCGTCCTGGGCGACGGCCCCGCCGACGCCACCATCGCCGCGTTCGGATTCATGCACCCCGATCTCGTGCGCGACATGTGGGACGCGGGCCGTGCGGTCGCCCCCGTGCACGAGACGGTCACCCGCTTCACGGACAGGTGCGCCGAGTGGGGTCGCCGCCACTTCGGGGAATCCACCGGCCTGCCGCGGTTGGCCGCCCTGGCCGAACGCGTCGTCGAATCCGCCGACGCCACAGCGGCGCCGCTCTTCGCCGGCTGGCGCGCCGTTCCCCGACCAGCCGACGCGGCGGGGGCCACAGCGCTGCTGCTCAACTGCCTTCGGGAGCACCGCGGTGGGATGCACCTGATAGCGGTCCGCTCGGTGGGTCTCACCGCGCTCGAGGCCGTGCTGGCCAACGGCGGAGAGGGCGTCGCCCGGTTCTTCGGACACCAGCCTCCCTTCCCCGAGGCAGCGCCGGCGGAGAAGACACTGGAGGCCGAAGCCATCACGAACCAGCTCGCGGCGCAGGCCTACGAGATCCTCGACGAGGGTGAACGCCTCGAGTTCGTCGATCTGGTCAGCTCGGTTCGCACCGCGATCGGCTGACCGGCGGGCCCCGCCCCCTCGAACATGCGTAGGAATCCGTCGGTGAGCGACGAGAACGTACGCAAGTTCGGGGGTGGGGCGTTCCCTGGTGAGGCATAGGATCCCCCAGCCATGCCCTTTCAGCGACTCAGAGCGTGGCTGCGTAGCTCCGACGCCCCCCTACCGCGACGAGTGCGCTCGGTCCGCCAGGAGCTGGCCCGTGTATCGGCACGCCGCCGGCACGGGTCGGTGATCGCATCGATGGAGGCCACCGTTGCATCGGTTCCGAGGCTTCCACCCCGGAAGGCGACACGCTCGACGGCTGCTCCCCGGCGCATCGTCGCTCTGAGCACCTATGCGCTGCACCCCGCGAACGCGGGAGGCCCACTGCGGGGGCTTCACCTCGCTACCGCCCTCGCCCGCGAGGCGGACCTCGTCGTAGAGGTGATCAGCACCACGGTGCATCCCGACCTCGCCGGCCGCCGTCGTCTCGGCGACCGGCTCCATGAGACCACTGTGGCTTGCTCCGACGAACACCTGGAGCGAGTGACCGCGCTGCGCCTTCCATCGGGCCCCGTGTCGATCACCGACATCGGTGTGGCGCTCATGTGGTCGGGCCTGCCCGAGCTGGTCGACGTTTTGGGCGAGAGCCTCGAGCGATCCACCGCGGCGATCCTCGTCCAGCCCTACCTTGGGCCGGCCGCGCTGCACCTCGCGGCGGGAATGCCTCTGGTGGCCGACGAGCACAACGACGAATGGTGTCTCAAGTCCGAGCTGCTCCCTTGCTCCGACGGGGGGCGTTGGCTGGTGGAACAGGTCGATCGGATCGAGCGTGACGCGGTCGAGCACTCGTCACTTCTCACCGTGGCGACCGATGCCGACTTGGAGTCGCTCGGTCAGCGGTACCACCTCCCCGAACACCGTGACGTGGTTCCCAACGGCGTCGACACCACCGCCATCGCCTTCGTGACCGGCGAGCTCCGGGCGCGGAACCGCAAGGGATTGATCGAGGAGCTGGATCTGCCCGACGGTCCCCTCGCCCTCTTCGTCGGATCCGCTCACGGCCCCAACATCGACGCCGGACGTCGCATCGCAGCGCAGGCCACAGACTCACCGGAGGTCACCTTCCTTCTGGCGGGAGGACACAGCTCCGTGTTGGGGCTGAGACGACTTCCACCGAATGTGGTGGCCCTCGGTGCGGTGGACAACGACCTCCACGAGCGCCTACTCGCCGGCTGTGACGTGGCCTTGAACCCGATGGAGACGGGGAGCGGATCGAACCTCAAGCTGCTCAGCTACCTCGCGGCGGGCCTGCCTGTGGTCTCAACCGAGCTCGGCGCGCGAGGTGTCGACGCCTCAGGGGCCGGCATCAGGATCTGTCGGATCGACGAGATGGCCGGCTCCGTGGAGACGATGCTCGAAGAGGCCGGCTCGCACCGCGCCACTGCCGGTCGGGACCACGTAGTGGCCCACCACGACTGGACGGCCATCGGCCGGCACTTCGTGGAGCTCTGCCGCGAGACTGTGCTGTCATGACCCGGCCAGGCGCCGTGCCGTCCCTCTCGAAGCCCCGTCACGTCTTCGTCGAGGTGACCAACACTCTCGCTGTCGACTACATAACAGGCTTCCAGCGGCTGACCCGGGAGCTTCTCACGAGGCTCCCCGGCCGTGACGACGCCGCAGCGGTGCGTTTCGTGCCTGTGGTGTGGTGTGGTGTTTGTGACGCGTTCCGACACCTCAGCGAGTCCGAGGCGAGGCGCCTCGCCTCTTTCAGTCCACCCCCGCCCGCGCCGACACCGCTCGCACGCCTCGAAAAGGCCCTCCCGCGACCACTTGCGCGGGCGATGGGAGCCGTGTTGAGAACCCGCGCAGGGAAATCCGCTCGTGCGGCGCTCGCCCGCACCTGGCGTCGCCGGCGCCATCCCGCATCACATGACCAACTCCGGATCGAACGCTGGCCCGACGACTCGTGGTTCCTCGACCTCGAGGCCGCCTGGCACGACGTGCCGCACCGCTCGGTCCTGCTGCCGAGGCTGCGCAACGAGGGAGTACGGCCGGCGACCCTGGTGGCCGACGTGATCCCCACCCAGTTTCCCCAGTGGTTCGACGACGCCCAGATACGCCTCTTCACCACCTTCATCGAAGCCCACCTGGCTCATTCGGAGCGCTTCGTGTGCATCTCGCGCTGCTCCGAACGCGATGTCAACGAGCTGGCCGACCGCCTCGGGCTGCCCACACCGCTCGACACCGCCGTCATCACGATGGGAGCCAACTTCCAACCCTCCACAGAGGATCTGCCCCGTCCGCCACAGGCACCGCCAGGGCGGTATCTGCTCAACGTGGGCACGGTGGAGCCACGCAAGAACCACGACCAGTTGATCCGCGCCTTCGACCGACTGGCCGGGACGTATCCCGATCTGTCGGTCTGCTTCGTCGGCAAGGCCGGGTGGCTCACAGACGACCTCCAGGGACGACTGCGGAACCATCCAATGGCAGGGGGTCGGTTCCGCTGGCTCGAAGACGTGGACGACCTCCTCCTCGACGCGCTCTACCGTCATGCGTTCCTGGCGGTGCAGCCCGCCTACTACGAGGGCTACGGGACCCCCGTCATCGAGGCCCTCGCGAACGGCGTTCCCACCCTGGCGTCCACCCGCGGCGCTTTGCCTGAGGCCGGTGGCGGCTTCGCCGAGTACTTCGACCCCGACGACCTCGATGCGCTCGTATCGCTGATCGTTGGGCACCTCGACGATCCCGACCACCACAACGCGGCGCTCGCCGCTCTGGTCGACTATCGCCCTCCCACCTGGGAACAGGGCGCGGCCGGCCTGATCGACGCCTTCTCGAACTGAGCGTCGGCGGGATGTGGGAAGGTGCAGGGGTGCAGGAACCGCTCACGGTGTTCGTCGAGGTCACCAACACACTCGCGGCTCCGTACACCAGCGGGCTTCAGCGGATGACCAAGCGACTGGTCGCCGCCCTTGCAGACCCCGAGCTCAACGACGGGCGTCTCGATGTCGTGGCTCTTCGTTGGTGCAGACGCCACCGCACCTTCCGCCGGCTGACCGACGAGGAACATCATCAGCTGACCGCGGCCGACGACGGGGCCCCTGAGACGGTGGGCCGCGTCGGCGGAATCGGCGCTCCGCTGCGGCGGTCGCTGCGGCGAGTGGCCGCCCTGGCGTTGTTGGGGCGGGCGCGAGGGGCGATCCGCTCCCGGCGGCTTCCTCAGGCTCATCCCGATCTCGAAATCGACTCGTGGCCGAGCGGAGCGGTGTTCCTAGACGTCGAGGCCGCGTGGCACAACCCGCGGGCCCGCGCCGAGCTGTTGCCGGAGCTGGCCGCAGCAGGGGTGAGGACGGCTGTGGTGGTCGCCGACGTGTTGCCCGAGACGAACCCCGAGTGGTTCGAGACGGCTCCGGCAGCTCTGTTCCGCGCACACCTGGGCGCGCACCTCCGTCAGAGCACGCTCTTCCTGTGCATCTCCTCCGCGACCGAGACGGCGCTTCGTGAAGTTGCCGCGCGTGTCGGGGTGCATCGCGAGCTGAACTGCTCGGTGGTCACCCCGGGTGCCGACCTAGCGTCGTCGGGGAACGCGGAACTGCCCCCCATGCTCGAAGGTCGACGCATTGTGCTGTCGGTCGGCACCATCGAACCGCGCAAGGGCCACCGCAGCATGCTCGACGCATTTGACCTCGTGTCGGACGAGGAGCCCGACCTGGCGCTGGTGATCGTCGGGCGGGCCGGCTGGCACGCCGACGAGGTGGTCCGTCGCATCGTCGAGCACCCCAGAGCCGGCCATCAGGTGTTCTGGCTCGGCCAGGTGGACGACGCACTGCTGAGCACGCTCTACCGCCGCGCGTTCGTGGCGGTGGCACCGTCGCTCAGCGAAGGTTTCGGGATTCCGGTCGTGGAGGCACTCGCCGCGGGGGTCCCGGTGCTGGCCTCCCGGGCGGGCGCGTTGACCGAAGCCGGCGGAGAGCTCGCGGAGTACTTCGAACCAGGTGATGCCGAGGAGCTGGCCGAGTTGCTCCGCCGCCACGCGGGCAACGACTGGTGGCACGAATCGCGGCGCCGCATCGTTGCCGGGTACAAGCCGCCCACCTGGGGCGACATGGCCCGGCAGGTGGTGGCAGCGCTCAACCCGTCCTAGAAGTCGAAGCATCCTCCTCGGCCGACAGAGCCGTTCGGAAGAACTCCTCGTCCTCGAAGAGTGCCTGGTCGGCCATGTACATCTTGCCGTAACGCTCGAAGTACATCAGCGCCTTGCTCAACAGGAACATGCCCCGCTCGAAGTCGGAATCGACGATCCCCTCGTCCTCGGCCAGAAGCCTCAACTTCCGCTGCTCCCGCCACCGCTTCAGCACTCCCCTCAGCGTCATCTTCTCGGCTTCGAGACCGCGGGTCTCCGCCACGAGCCGCTGGGGGGCGTTCAGGATGTCGACCAGTGACACCTGGCCGAAGGGCTGGGTGAGCAGCGGCTGCATCATCATCCGCATGAACTGGGTGAGCTCATCGTCGGTCATACCCAGCTCCGCGATGAGCGGCCCGTAGATCTTCGACGCCATCGCCGCGATGTCGTCCCAGGCTGCCTCATCGCCCAGGCCGGCTTCGACCGACTTCCGGAAGAACGTGTGGGAGTCCTCGTCGAGCCGTCCGATGATGCCCCAGTCGATGACGCCGAGCCGCCCGTCGTGCAGAAGCAACAGGTTGCCGGCGTGCACGTCGCCGTGGAAGAACCCCCAGCGAATCGTCGTGAGCAGGAAACCCTTCACGGTCTGTGTGACCACGGGGGAGGGATCGAACCCGTAGGCCTCTATCCGGGCGAGGTCGTCCACGGCAATGCCGTCGAAGAACTCCATCGTCAGCACCCTGGCACCGGAGAGCTCCGCGTAGGTCTGGGGCACGACCACAAGGGGCAGATCGACGATCTGGAGTAGTTCCGCCATGTGTTCGATGGCGCGTCGTTCGTTGCGCAGGTCGAGCTCCTCGCCGAGCTGCATCCGGAACCCGTCGAGCATCTGGAGGAGTTGGCCGGCGAAGAACTCCCCGGTGGTACGGGCGACGATCTGCAACAGCGGCTCGAACAGGTCCATGTCGATGGACACGCTGTGCTCGATGCCGGGACGCAGCACCTTGACCGCCACTTCGCTGCCGTCCTGAAGGATGGCCTTGTGGACGACCGCGATGGAGGCTCGACCGATCGGTTCCCGTTCGAAGGAGGCGAAGGCCTCCTCCAGTGGCATCCCCAGCTCCGACTCGACGATGTGGCGAACGTCGTCGAATGGCACCGCCGGCCCGGTATCGAGGCAACCTCGGAACTCGGCCGCGATGTCGTCGCCGAAGATGCCGGGCGAAGACGCCACTAGCTGGCCGAACTTCATGAAGGTCGTGCCCAACTCCTCGAAGGTCAACCGCAACGGTCGGGCGAATGCATCGGGCCGCATCGTCCTGACGGCCGCGCGGCCGCCCTGGCGGGCAGTGCGGAGCGCGAACGGCCCGAAGTGCTTCGTCGTGACCCAAGCGATCTGCGCGGCGCGGCGCAGGATGTCCTCGCGTTTGGCGGGGGCGAGATAGCGCGGGAACACCCGCAGGCCCGTGACTGTGTGGCGGTTGGTCGATCCCACATCCAGAGTGTCCCGCGCCAAGGCCGTCCGGCACCAAGCCGCGGCGCGAGACTGGCGTGGTGACGACTCCCCTTCAGCCCTCGACCCTCACCGTCGAACGCCTCGACACCGACGAGCGCCACGAGACCGAGGACGGTCCGATGGCCCACATCGTCAAGACCCAACCGGGGGAGGACGCAGCCGCAAAGGTGCTCGAGGCGCGGATCGAAGGGACGCCGCTGGAGGCACTCTGCGGCCATGTCTGGGTGCCTTCGCGCGATCCGAAGCAGCTTCCGGTGTGCCAGCGCTGCCGCGACGTCTACGACACGTATCGCCTCTTCAACGACGGCCTGGGCGACAACCCCCGGGAGTAGCGCAGGACGATCGAGGTGGAGGAGCGACCCAGGATGTGTGAGGCTTCGGCCCATGCCTGAGCTGCCCGACGACTTCGAACCGCATCCGGCCCGCGACGCTGCACTCGCGTCAATGCACGCCGTCGAGGCAAAGGACCGCGAGACCTGGCTCTCGCTCTTCGCCCCCGACGCGAAGATCGAAGATCCGATCGGCCCGTCGATCTTCGATCCCGAAGGCAAGGGGCACGAAGGGACCGAGGCGATCACGGCGTTCTACGACAACGTGATAGGTCCGAACGAGTCGGTGCGCTTCCGCATCGAGCGCTCGCATGCCGGTGGCACACACGAGGTCGCGAACGTCGGCACCATCACGACGACGCTGCCAGAAGGTGCAGGGGTCGTGCATACCGATCTGGTCATCTGCTACCGCGTCAACGACGACGGAAAGGTCGTCTCGCTGCGAGCTTTTTGGGAGATGGACAAGGTCCGGTTCGACGCCTGAGCTCAGGAGAGCAACGCCTGGCGGATGCTGAGCCCCATACGGCGCCGATCACGATCCAAGTCGATCACCTTGACCCACACCTGGTCGCCGGGCGCCACGACCCGATCCGGACGCAGGCCCTGCATCTCGGACAGCTCGCTCACATGGATCAGCCCCTCGGCGGTGCCTCCCAGCAGGCGGGCGAACGCCCCGTACTCCACGACCCGCGTGACCTCGGCCTCGGCCACCATGCCTACCTCGACATCCGCGAGAGGGTCCGCCATGAGCTGTCGGATCGACAGCGACACGCGGCGCTTCCCTTTGTGGACTTCGGTGACGATGGCCTCCACGTGTTGACCGATCGACACGACATCGCCGACGGCCCCAACGCGTCCCCATACGAGCTCGCTTCGATGCACAAGGCCCCGAACCCCGCCACCCAGGTCAACCTGGGCTCCGAAGTCCCGAATCCCCACCACGATCCCACTCACCCGTCGACCAACGTCGAGCGCACCCAGCACCGCACGCTGTTCCTCGCGTCGTTGACGACGCAGCACGTCGCGACGGCTCACTACAACCCGATCCGCGTCCTCGTCGAGGTCGATCACCGAAACCTGGACCTCGACACCCACCAGCTCGCCGAGATCCACCGGTTGTTCGTCGGCCAACGATGCGGGCATGAAGGCCCGCAAGCCCGACACATCCAAGACGGCCCCGCCTTTGACGACCCTCCTGACGACTCCGCTGACCGCCTCATGCGCTGCGCGGGCCTCGGCCAGGCGATCCCACGCATGCACCTTCGCCGCCCAAGCGGCCGAGAGCCACACGCGTTTGGGGTCCTCGCGTGCCAGCATCGCCGCGTCGAGGTGCTGGCCGACCGAAGGCTGGGTCCGGTCACGGAAGTCCGAGGCCGGAATGGCACCGAGCCGCCCATCCGCCAGCTTCACCTCGATTCGATCGGGGTGTATCGCCGTGACCGTGACATCGACCATGCGAGGTCGGTGAACCTCGCGGGGAGCCGCCGATGGTGGCGCGTGTGCCGCGTCTCCTACCGCCGGGTGGTGGGCGTCGTCGGCTGGGGCAGGCTGGTGCGCGGCATCCACCCTCGCATCATGCCGCGCGATCCGGAATCGCGCGCCGGGAATCCCTCAGCCGGTGGTAATTCCGTAGTCGGCGGAGATGATCGACCCATGCATCGCCGACGCCTCGTCGGAGGCAACGAAGGCGATGACCGCTGCCAACTCATCGGGGCTGGACATCTCACGGAAGCCCGCATAGCGACCCAGCAGATCCCAATCGAGGTCCTCGGGGAACTCCACGGTGGCCGTCATCGGGGTGGTGACACCGCCGGGGGCCACGCAGTTGATGCGGACGCTGCTTCGCACGAACTCCATTGCCAGCGTTCGTGTGAGCTGGATCACCGCGCCCTTCGAAGCGGAGTAGGTGGTTTGGTACGCGCAGCCCATCAGCCCGGAGCTGGAGCCCACGTTCACCATCGAGCCGCCGACTTCGATGAGATATGGCATGGCAGCCTGTGCCATCCAGATGATGCCGCCCACGTTCACACCCATGATCAGGCGGAACTCGTCCTCGGTCACATCTGCGAGGTGGTTGGTTCGCAGGACGCCGGCCACGTTGCACAGGACGTGCACGCCGCCGTGGCGGTCGACACAGGTGGAGATGGCAGCGTGGGCGGCGGCACGTTCGGTGATGTCGACGACCAGATGAGAGCCCTTGTCGATCCCCTCGAACGTCTCGGCCAATCCGGCCTCGTTCAGATCGATGCCGAACACCGTGGCGCCCTCGCCGGCGAGCCTCCGTGCCGTCGCCCGTCCCACACCCGAGGCAGCGCCCGTGACGACCGCGACCTTGTCCTCGAATCGACGCATCCTGTTTCCCTCCGTTCACTGACCGACAGATCTCCTGACGGGCCGTCAGGTACCGTAATCACCGCGGATCCGCGCCCGCATGTTGCACACGTCACTGGCGGTACTCTCGCCGGTGATGGCCGTCGCCGAGCGCATGTCCAGTTCCAATCCGCGTTGCAAGCGAACCTCGCGGACTGCGGCCGCTGGGCGCGTCCAGGCGATGTTCACAGCGGTCGCGCTCGTGGTGATGGTGGTCGTCACCATCGATCGCGTGACGAACTCCGCGGCAATCTGGGACGGTGGGATCGGCCTCTACCTGCCGGCGCTCACTGTCGGGCTCGGCTGGTTGGCCGCGATGAGCGTCACCGTGTGGATGGCACCCTTGCGCAGCACGGCCACCTCGCTGCTGGTCATGGCCGTTGCGCTCAACTGCGTAGGTCTAACCGAGAGACTCGCCGACACCGGGGGCCTGGTGATGGAGGTTCGCCTCTCGGCGGTCTGCGCGTTGGGCATCTGGCTGATGTGGGCGACATGGTCCTCGATCCTTGCGAGGATCGAGGCCGACCGGGTCGCGTGGATCCTCGGCGCCACAGCCTTCGCGTTGCTCATAGCCGTGTTCTTCGTCGTTCCTCCGCTCCGCGGGCTGTGGGTCGACTGACCCGACAGCCCTCACGGAGCGACGATGCAGATCCGCACCCATCGGGCGACGCTCATAGCCGTCGGTGCCGCACTACTCGTCGTGGCCGCAGCCGTGATCGTCACCTCCCTCAACGAGGCTCCGGCTCCCCTACCTCCCGGACCCACCGTGGCACCGGCGGCGCCGGCGCCGTGCGCTCTACCCGCCCCCACGACCCCCCGGGTGTGGGAGGTTCCTGCGGCCGAGATCCCTACCTCGCCAAGCAGCGACAAGTGGGCTGAACGCATCTGGCGGTATGCGGACGACAACGAGACGTTCAGTCCTTCGATCGAGACGGGCGTCGATGAGACACCGGGCAACGACTACTCGATCCCCCTCTACTGCGCGGATCAGGCAACGACCATCGCCCGCGTCTTCGAGCGGCCCTCTTGGCCCGGCACCTTCGAGTCTGGGACGACCATTCCGTGGAACCCGAACTGGCGCCCCTCCGACGGCCGCGATGGCTTCATGGTCATCGTCGACCCGACCACCGGCAAGGAGTGGGACATCTGGGCGCTGTCGACCCCACAGTTCCACCCGGCCGACTATCTGCCCCAGTTCAGGTGCGCGCTCGACCTGAAGAACCAACTCGACGGCTTCAACTCCGACGAGTCGTTGTGCGCTGCCGCGCTGATGGTCGTCAGCAACCCCAGCGGCGATGCAGTCGACGTTCGCACCTACAGAGGCAACTACCCGCCGGCCAACGGCGTCGGACTTCAGAACACCGCCGGGCTCACAACACCGAACGAAGTTGCCGCGGGCCGCATACCCCACGCTCTCAAGTTCGCCGTGGGCGGCCAGGCGTCGATGTCCGGTCCGCCCTGCCCTGCCGACGTGACCTCACCCGATGACGCCCGGATAGGCACGGTTTGCGGCGTGTCGGTGGCACCGGCCGCCAAGCTCGAGTCAGCAAGCACCACCGCCGCAGCAACCCCCTGCGAGGTGAGGTCCCGCAAGTCGGCCTGCCTAGGGGGCATGACTCCCGACGGAACCCGCTGGGTCGTCGATGTGACCGACGCCGAGATCGACGCGTGGCTCGACGAACGCGGATACGCCGGCCGACTGCGCGAGACCGCCCGGGTGTTCGCAGTCGCGTTGCGCGACTTCGGCTCCATCCAGAGCGACACCACGGGGGGCCCTGCCAACTGGCAGGTCGCCGGTGGCGCAGACGCCGAAACCGCCCGGGCATGGCGCAAGTTGGGCGTCACCCAGAAGGTCGGCGACACACTCCTCGACGGTCTCATCACCCGAGAGCGCATCCGCGTATTGGCGCCTCCCACGAACCATTGCGCCGAAGGCGGCGACTCACAGCTCGCGTGCTGGGCGAACGACATCACCTACCCCGGCCAGTAGGTCTGAGACGCCCTCGGACTCCCGGTTCAACCGCTCGTCTCGTGGAGGAACTCCAACGTTCGATTCCACGCCGCCGCGGCGGCCTCTTCGACATGGGCGTCGCGGTCCTCCTCCGCGAACCAGTGCGAGGTGCCGCCATGGCGGACTATGTCGACCTCCTTGCCCACCAGCCTGAGCTGGGCTTCGAAGAAGGCCAGCTCGTCCTCCGAAACGAAGTCGTCCACCTCGGCGAAGTGTCCGAGGACCGGCGCTCGGAGGTCCGTGAAGTCGATGTCCTGGGTGCCGTAGTACACGACAACCGAGCGAACCGACTCGGGCTGGCGCGTAGCCAACCAGAGCGCCCACGACGCACCCATGGAGTATCCGACCACCGAGATCGGGCCGTCGGGATCCGTGGTTTGGGACCGCAGCGCCACCACACCGGAAAGCACCAGTGCCGCAGTCTCGTTCGGATCCGTCTCGGCCAGCTCTACTTCCGCCTCCGCTGCGGTCTCGGGCCGGCGCCCACCCATCAGGTCCGGAGCGACCACGACGAATCCCTCATCCGCGAGCCGATCGCACAAACTCTTGAAGAACGGCGTCAGCCCCCACCACGCGTGCAACAGCAGCACACCCGGGCCCGAACCCGACTCCGGTCGTACCAGATACGCCTGTCCCGCGGTCTGAGGAGTGTCGGCTTCGCCACGCATGAACCCCAGCCTGCCACCCCGATAGCTTCCTTCTCGGTGTCAGGCAGGTCGTTGTCCGCGGGACTTGGTCGTTGGACGGCTTCGCTCGAGTCCCCCGCGCTCGTCGTCGCTGCAACGAAGCGCACCCAAACCGACATCGAGATCGGCACCGTGTCCGAACCGCTGGAGCTGTTGTGCCGATCACTCGACCGACAGGCGGATCTACCGGCCCTCCCGCGTCGGGCGGCAAGGCGGAGGATCGTCGATGCCTTGGTCAGACGCGCCTGTTTGCTGGCCGGCGCTCCACCACCCCCGGCCGCTGAGCCGCTCGTGGTCGTCGGCGCACCCGGCTCTCCCAGGGCCGCCCGACTCAGAGGTGCCCTGTTGGAGGCCACGCCGAGTCTCACGCGGCTCGGCCCACCCACCGATCCCGACTCACTGGAACCACTGATCGCAGCGCCGCTGTTCGAGCTGGATTGGCATGTGCCCGCCTACGCCGAGTGGCTCCTCACCGCCGATCTCCGGCCTACCTACCGTGACCTGCTGCGAGTCTCCAGCCGGATCGCCGGCACCGAAACCCGGGCTCTACTCGGCGAATCGATGCACCTCGAGCAACTCAGCGCGCTCCGGGCCGAGATGCCCGGAGCCATGGTGGTCCGAGTGGTGGACGACCCGGATGTCGAGGACCGTTCCGCCGTCGCTGCTGCGATCGCTGCCCGAGAGTCGGCCACCGGCCGCGCCGATGCGACCGCGATCAGCCGCTACTGGACTTGGCGCATGAAGGAATGGCGGGCCCGAAGCTCCGATGTCGAGGTGGAGTTGACAATCCCCGCGAAGCGCATCGAGCACGACATCGTGGGCGCCGTCGCCGACGTGTCGGCCGCGGCAGGTCTCTGCAAAGCTGACTGACCGGATTTCGGTCGAAAGGGAAAGAGTCGATGTCGGTCGGCACCAAGGCAGTCGGAGCGGCACGACGTGTCGAGCAACGGATCGCGCGGTACGCCTGGTACCGCCCGCACTTCACGTGCCCCTTCTGCGGCTATTCGGGTCCGTTCGCCAGCGACATCGCGCTCACCGGCCGCCGACCCAACGCGCAGTGCCCCCAGTGCTGGTGTTCGGAACGCCACCGGACCCAGGCCCAGGTGATGGACCGACTAGCGGAGCGCCACGACTTCTCGACCCTGTCGATCCTCCATCTGTCTCCCGAGCAGTTCCTCGCCGATCGTTTCAGGAAGGAGTTCGGCACCTACACCTCGGCCAACTACGACCCCCGGCCCGACATCGACATGCAGATCGATCTCACGAGCTGTGACGAGATCCCCGACGACAGCTTCGACGTGGTGTTCGCGTCGCACGTGTTCGAACACATCCCCGACGACAAGGCCGCCGCCCGCAACGTGCAGCGGATCCTCAAGCCGAGCGGGTTTGCCGTCCTGCCCGTGCCGATCGTGTGTCGCTCGACGGTGGAGTTCCCGCGGGTCGTCGAGACCGAGTACGGACACGTCCGCGGACCCGGCCCCGACTACTTCGACCGGTTCAGGGACCTCTTCGAAATCGAGCTCTTCACCTCCGAGGACCTGGACGATGCCAACCAGGTCTGGGTGTACGAGAACCGGACGCGCTACCCCACGAAGTGGGCGCCCTACCGCACTCCCTCGGCCGGCAAGCGCCACATGGACATGGTGCCGGTCCTCACACCCCGGAGCTGATCAACGCAACGTCACCCACCCCTCCGGGGTGGGATCGAGAACTTCAGGACGCAGGACTCGCCGAGGCCCGCCGGGCCCCTTCCTTCACGACCCGGTTGGCCATGTCGCGCAACGCGAAGGCGAGCAGCGCCTTCGTTGCACGCGCCAGACCAGCCGGGGCCGAGTCGAAAGAGCCTTCCCAGCGGAGCTCGGTACCTCCATCAGGGGTCGACTCCAGCCACATGTCCGCCCGGTAGTCGCGCGCCGGAGGTCCGCTGAGGATCGTGTAAGCGAGATGCCGCGGGGGATCGAACTCGATCACCTTCTCCCGCGCACCCATAGGTCCCACGCCCAAGAAGCGCACCGCGCCGACACCGTCAGGATGCGGGACCCCTTCGGTTTCGAGTCGTGACGTGGACATCATCGTCCAACCGGAATACCCCCGGTGGTCGGAGATGATCTCCCAAACCGTCTCGATCGGGGCGGGAACCTGGCGTGTGAGTTCGATGCGATAGGGGCCGGTCACCGCAAGAGGTTGTCAGCTGAGGGCAGCGGTGTCGACCGAGCCCGACATCGATGCCGGCACCCGAGCGGCCAAAGAGGCCCCTACCACAGCGAGTAACAACGAACCGACGTACACGGCCACCACGCCGTCGTCAACCCCCAGGTTCCACCGCGTCGCCGTCGAGACGACCGCCCCACCGATGCCTGTGCCGATCGCGACACCGAATGCGTCGCTGAGCTGGAGCGCAGATGTGGCAAAGCCCTCCCGACCGGGCTCCGCTCTGGCGAGGGTCACCACGCTCAGGGGCGAGTACGCGAGGCCGATCCCGGCTCCGCCGAGAGCCCACGCCACAACTGCCAGCCACGTGGGGGCCGGAGTCAGGGCGACCACGATCAGCAGCGCTATTCCGGCAGCTACCACCAACAGACCCGCGCGGAGTAGGGAGCGGGGACCGACGCGGTCGATCACGCGGGCCTGGGTCCAAGAGCCCACCGACCAGAGGAAGGCCGACGAGGCCAGGACGACCCCTGAGTAATGGGGTCCTGTTCCACGTACGCGCTCCATGGTCAGCGGCACCAGAGCATCCGCGGCGAAGAACACGCAGGTGAGCACCCCCCGAGACGCGATCGTCGCCGGAAGCCCCATGCCGAACCTCAAGGTTCCCGCCGGGGTGAGCCGGCTGAAGGCGACGGCGGTGACGACCAGCCCGGACCCGACTAGGAGCAGCACGAGGATCGGCCGGTGCTGCTGGAACCCGGCGATCAGAGCCGTGGCCCCGGCCACAACCACCAGTGTTGCCCCGAGCCTGCCCGCCACGGGTCCCACATGCTCGGTCGGCGGGCCGAGCGCGGCGACCGAGCGGACGGAGAGACCGCCGGCGACGGTCGTAACAGGGATCAACCCCCAGAACACCCAGCGCCATCCGACGTTCGCTATGACGAACGACGCCGCCGCGGGACCCACGACCGAGGGAACGATCCACGCCATGGACATCAGGGCGAAGACACGGGGCCTCACCTCCTCCGCGAAGCCCCGCCCCACGCATACGTACGCGACCGCCGGGATGATCCCTGCGCCGAAGCCCTGGAGTGCCCGGCCGGCCACAAGCATCGGCATCGACTGGGCCCATCCGGCCGCGAGCAAGCCCGCGGAGAACGACGCAATCCCTACGAGGAGTGGGCCGGCGGGGTTCCACCGGTCGGCCCACTGTCCGGCCAAGGGGATGGCGAGGATCTGAGCGAGCCAGAACGCGGCGAACACCCAGCCGTACCAGGCCATGCCGCGTAGCTCTTCCTCCACATTCGGCAACACGACGGCCACCGACATCGCCTCCATTGCGACGACGGTGACGAGGAAGAGCAGCGCCGCCGTGAGGCGACGGTTCATGGGTGGACTAGCCGGCGAGGTTCGCCGCGACGAAGTCCCAGTTGATGAGGTTGTCGAGGAAGTTGGCGATGTGGTTGGGGCGCGCGTTGCGGAAGTCGATGTAGTACGCGTGCTCCCACACGTCGAGGGTCACGAGGGCCTTCTGACCGGTGGTCATCGGCAGCTCCGCGTTGGGGGTCTTGACCACGGAGAGCTTTCCGCCGTCTTCCACCAGCCACGCCCAGCCCGAGCCAAACTGGGTGGCAGCGGCATCGGCGAAGGCCGACTTGAAGCCGTCGAGCGACCCGAAATCACGGTCGATGCGCTCCGCCACCTCGCCCGAGGGCGCGCCGCCACCGGTGGGCGACATGGAACTCCAGAAGAAGGTGTGATTCCAGATCTGCGCGGCGTTGTTGAACTTGGGACCCTCGGAACCGAGGATGATCTCCTCGAGCGACTTGGCGTCGTCGGGCGTTCCCTCGATGGCCTTGTTCAGGTTGGCGACGTAGGCCGCGTGGTGCTTCCCGTGGTGGTACTCCAGCGTCTCCTGCGAGACACCCCTCGACGCCAGCGCGTCGATCGCGTAGGGCAGGGCGGGAAGTTCGAATGCCATTGTGCGTACCTCTGTTCAACGTCGATTGGGATCAGTGTGAAACGGCGAGGACTCTAACGCCACGTCGGCTTCGACCATTCCCATCACTACACGAAATGCACGCCACGCCCGAGCCTCCGCTGCCCACATCAGCGGTGGTGAAAGGCTCCCTCGCTGCGGGCGAGGTCATCCGCGTCGAGCTGCCAGAGCTGCAACGCGGCGGCAGCAGGGTCGCTCGCATCGGCAGGTGAGCGCAGGTTCGCCCAACCGAGAAGTTCCCGCGCCCGCTTCGGAAGCGACGCTGCAACCTCCGGACCCAACCCCACCGGAACCGCCTCTTCGGGGGTCAACCATCCCTGGAGGAACGACAGGTAGAGGCCCTTCCGCACCCGATCTGCGGTTTCGTTGGCGCCACCTCCGTGCACCAGGCTGCCCAGGTAGACCAGAGCGGAACCCGGTTCCATCTCCACCGGGAACGACTCGGCGTTGTCGATGCGACGGTCGAGGGGCCAACGATGCGACCCCGGCACCACACGGGTGGCCCCCACCTCCGCGTCGTAATCGCCCAGCGCGAGCAACGACGAGATCTGGAGATCAATCCCAAGCCGCTGGGCGACCCCCCAGTTGCAGTCGTCGCGGTGAAGCTCCTGCACCGGGTTGCCTGCGTTGATGAAGATCGTCTCGGACTGGCTCATCCAGTAGTCGCCGCAGTTCGGCAACAGAATGCGATCGGCGACGGCCAACAGGGTGGGATGGAGCAGGTACTCCTCCACGAAGGTCCGGCTCTTGGCGGCCAGGCCCTGGATGCGAATCGTTGACGATCCGTAGAAGCTCTCGTCGTGGCCGTCCTTGAACCCCGGGCGTCGGGCCGCGAGATGTGGGGCGAGATCGGCGTTGATGCGCTCCACCGCGTCGGGGCCCACAAGCCCCTCGATCACCAGCCCACCGTCGCGGTGGAGGATGTGGGCGAGCTTGTCGGGGTCCGTGTCCGGCTGGACCCGCTCGAGGCCGTCGGGGCACGCGGGCCGATTCGTCGGGGAGGTCGCTTGCATACCGACAGTATGTTCGCGTTCGCGTTCGCGAGCGCGAATCAGGCCGCGCTGGGCGGTCCCACTCGCAGCGTGACCATCTGGAAAGGCGCGAGCCTCAGCGTCACGCTCGAACCATCGACGACGAGGGGCACGACAGGAACGTCCTCACGATGTTCCTCCAGCAGATCCACAACCCCGATGGCGCCGACATCACGCCAGAACGACAGCGTGGCCGTCGCACGGGACCCGAGCGCCTCGTAGGCGCGGATGATCAGGTCGCCCGAGCGGTCCTCGGCAGCTTTGACCACCTCGACGATCACACCCGGGTGACTGGAGCTCACCACAGGCGGCGCAGGAGTGGCGCGGTCACCCCCGGTCACGAGCCGTACCGGATGGCGCAGGAAGTACCCGGTCTGCACCACCGGGGAAAGGTCGGCGCCGTGGGGTTGGACCGAATAGCGGAACCGGTGGCCCCCCTCATCGGAATGGGGATCCGGATACCGCGCGCCTCTGACGGCCGTCAACCTGATCGTGGTCGAGGGCCGGCCGTCGTGTCCGCGGGTCCGGGTTGCGTCGTACCCGTAGCGTGAGTCCGAGAGCAGGGCGGCGCCGAAGTCGCCCTCGGCCGCAGAGATCCACTGGTGGGCACACACCTCGAAGCGGGCGTGGTCCCACGAGGTGTTGGTGTGGATCGCCGAACGGACCGCCCCGTATTGGATGTGCCGGGTCACCTCGGAACACAGCAGGTCGAGGGGCCAGGCCAACTTGAGCAGGTGATCCCGTTCGCGCCAGTCGAGCTCGACATCGACATCGAGCCTGCCGGCTCCCGCTCGAAGCGCGAACGTCTGAACGAGCGACGAGGATCCGAACTCCCATCGACCAGCAACGCGAACGACCAATGGCCCTTCGTCGAGAACCTCGACCCGGGTGACATCGACCAGATCCGTCACCCGTCGCCGGTAGTACTCCTCGATGTCCCAGGCGTCGAACTCATATGGAAGGTCGTGGTGGAGCTGCGGGAGGCCACCACGGCCGCCCGCGGCGATCAACTCTCGGTCCGACGCCACCTCGTACAGCGACACGACACACCCCGACTCGTCGATCCGAACGCGGAGCCGACCGTTGTCCATCACCACACCCGCGCTCGACGCGTCGAGCGTTACCGGCGCGGCCACCTCCTCCGCTGCCGGGGCGAAACCACACGCCGCCACCTCCGCGCGGACCGCCACCCGACCGTCGCCGAGTCGCTGGCCGATCTCGAGCACGCCTCCGTCGTCGATCAGCACCACCTCGTCGCGGTCGTGGGGAGCCGCGTTGGCCAACACCGAAGCGGTGGGGCACAACACACGCAACGCCCGATCGATCAGCGCGCCGAGCTCGGCGACGAGCCGCTCGTAGGTCGCCTCGGCCTCACGGTGGACCCAGCCGATCGACGATCCAGGCAGGATGTCGTGGAACTGGTGGAGGAGCACCTCCTTGCAGATGCGGTCCAACTCGTCGGCCGGATAGCCGTCCGCGGCCCGCCCACCGAAAGCCGCGACCGACCACAGCTCTGCCTCGCGCAGCAGAGCCTCGCAGCGCCGATTGCCCTGTTTCGTGCGGGCCTGGGAGGTGTAGGTGCCGCGGTGCATCTCGAAGTAGAGCTCCCCGAACCACACGGGTGCGTCGGGGTAGTCCTCCTCGGCGGCGTCGAAGAACTCCGCCGCAGAACCCATCTCGATCCGCGGAAGCCCCTCGAGGTCCCGCACCCGGGCGATCCGCCTCAACATGTCCCTGTTGGGGCCACCCCCTCCGTCGCCGAACCCGAAAGGCATGAACGATCGGGTCGCCACCCCCCGCTCGGCAAAGTTCCTCTCGGCGTGCACGAGCTCGAACGGCTCGATCGACGCGTTGTAGGTGTCAACCGGAGGGAAATGGGTGAAGACCCGTGACCCGTCGATGCCCTCCCACCGGAACGTGTGGTGGG
This sequence comes from Microthrixaceae bacterium, assembly GCA_020845705.1. GTDB lineage: Bacteria > Actinomycetota > Acidimicrobiia > Acidimicrobiales > Microtrichaceae > JADLFH01. The sequence goes on from JADLFH010000076.1 coordinate 25,418, forward strand.
GGAAGCGGTTCGTGCGGTTCCAAGAGAGCTTCTGGGTGAGGAACCTGCTCAGCCCGGCCAGTCGGTAGATCTGTGGAAGAGACCCTGGATAGCCGAACACGTCGGGGATCCAGGCCTCCGAACAGGTCACCCCGAAGTGCTCGTTGAAGAAGCGTTGACCGTGCAGCAGTTGACGGACGTGGGACTCACCGCCGGTGATGTTGCCGTCGGCCTCCACCCACGACCCGCCGACGGGCACCCACCGCCCCTCGGCGACCCGTTCACGGATCTGCTCGAAGATGGACGGGTACAGCTCGCGCATCCACTCGTACTGCGCAGCCTGCGAGCACACGAAGATCAGCTCGTCGTCCTCCTCCATCAACCGCAGCACGTTGGAGAACGTGCGGGCGCACTTGCGCTTGGTCTCCCGCAGCGGCCACAGCCAAGCCGAGTCGATGTGCGCGTGGCCTGCAGCGGTGATCCGATGGGCGGAGGGAACCGCCGGCCGGCCCAACACCTCGGCCAGCTCCGCTCGTGCCGCCGCGGCGGTTCCCGGCACGTCCAGTGGATCGAGTGCGTCGATGCAGCGGTCGAGGGCTGCGGCGATCTCCCGGGCACGGGTGGAGTCCGCGTCGAGCTGCTTGGCCAGCGCGCTCAACACGCCGACATCGACGTGCAGGTCGGTCACCTCACGATCAGCTACCCCGAGTTCGACCGCACCGATGAAGTACCGCGGCGACGCGTCGGCGCTCAACCGGTCACTGTTGGGGTCGGGCCGCAGGTGATCGATCAGCGGGTTCGACGCAGCCTCCACCAGGAGCTCCACGGTCTCTCCACCATGCGCCGCAGCGAACAACTCCCAGGTGTGGGCGGCCGGGTGCAGGCCGCGCTCAGGCAGGTACACGCCGTCGGGACCGTGGCTCCAGACAAGCCCTTCGGCCATGAAACCGGCGCCCACCGCACCGAAGCCCAGGTCGAGGATCGCTTCCACCGCCTCGCCCGCCCACTCGTCGGGCACGCGACCCGTCAGCTTGAACCAGGTGGTTCCCCACGGCCGACCCCAGGCCGTTCCACGCTCCACCGCGTCGAACACAGCCGCGAGCGCGTCGGACACCGGCACCGGCTCGCCGGGACCACCGTCGGGATCATCGGGCACGGCCCACATCCCGATCGTCAGGGGGGTCCGCTGCCGCCAGCGGTTCGGGGCGATCAGCTCACGTCGTACCCGAACGAGACGGCCCTCGGCGATCGCCCGGTCCTCATGCATCAGAGGCCGTACTCCTGAAGTACACGGTCAACGATCGCAGCTACCGTCTCGATCGAACGCTTCGGATAGGAGTCGGGACCCCTCAACTGCTTCTTGAACGCGTAGTAGGGCTTGTCGCTGAAGCTGGGCGGTGGCGGAGGGTTCGGGGTGTACGACGGGCTCACCTCGAGGAATATCGGTTCGCTCTCGAGGTCGTCGCCTTCCCAACAGATGTCGAACGCGCCGGTCCGCAGCCCGCACTTGCCCAGGACATCGACGATCCGCCCTCGCCACTGCTCGGGGAACGTCTCGAAGTCGACCAGACTCCCCCGCCGCGTCGATGTGGGGGTCCATTCGCCGGAGGTGTTGATCCGGAAGTAGTGGTGGACGACCTCGCCGCCGACGCAGGTGGCCCGCAGGTCACGTCGCATGTCGATGAGGTCCTGCACCAGCAGCTCCGGCTCGCCGGCGGCGACGAGCTTGGACCGCAGCGCTCGCAACTCGGCCACCGAGTCCACCTTGTGCACACCTGCAGAACCCTGCGAGTGCGGTTCCTTCGCGAGCACGGGAAAGGGGAGCGCTTCGGCGCGAGCCGCATCCTCGCCGCTTTCGAGATCGGAAGTGGAGTCGAGGATCCACGTGCGCGGGCAGTTCACGCCGAGCTCGTCGAAACGACGGTGCATGAAGACCTTGTTCTCCCACCACTCCGCTTCGTCAGCGGATGGCAACAGCGTGTTGCCGCGTTCCTCGGCGCGCCGCAGCGCCGCCATGAGCGACGCTGAGTGGTTGGCCAGCCGGTCGGGGTTGTACCAGTGCAGCGTGTAGAGCACCCGGGCGTCACGGAGTGACTCGATTCCGTCGCCCGTGACGATTCGGAAGCGGAGTCCGCGACGGCACAGAGCGCGGAGGATCGCGACATCCTTGACAACCGTGTCCTCCTGGAGGACCCATTTCGCCCACCCGCCCGGATGACGGTGGTGCAACCAGACGACGAGGTCCGATGACGGGTCACGCAGGCGGCGGATCTGGCGCCACGGCGTGACGCGGGTGAGGTCCCACACGAGCACCAGACGCTTGATCGCCTTGTCGGACAGAGCTCGGAGCCGTTCGATCACCGGGTCACGATAGTGAGCCTCGACCGGAGCCGGAGCGGCGACCACCGGCTGCGGCCACCACCGCCTCGATCTCGTCGATGCCGTGGTAGGTCAGGTCCAGGGCACCGACCGCGTCGATGAGCTCGACGTACAGCTCTGTCCTGCCCCGCTCGGTGCCGTGGGAGAGATCATCCCAATAGACGACCTGACCACCACCGTCGACGAGGCGACGGAGGTGGCCGAGCTTGTGTCCCGGCGTGGACACCAGCACCAACGTTCCATCGAACCCGTTCTCGCGGAGCCACCTCCTGGTCAGCCACCAGTACCACCAGCTCCGATGCGAAAGGAACAGCACCCGATCGCGCCCGTCGTACGCGGCCACCTTCATCCCGGGCAGCAGCTCGAGATCCCGGAGCCGTTCGCGCTCCGAACGGTGGCCGGCCAGGAACGACGGCCAGGCATCTGCCAGCGTGTTGTCGATGTCGAGCACCGTGACCGCGCCGTTGTGGCGGCAGCGGAAGCGCCTCACCTGAAGACCCGAGACCGCGTCGGCGATCGCGTCCAGGGCCCGTCGCAGCCGCTGCTTCATGACCGCCGTCCGACGCGGAATCACCCGGTGCCCAACACGTCGCCCAACGCGTCGATGATCCGCTGGTTGTCGCGCAGGCCGCGTGAAGCGACGCGGAGGAATTCACCGTCGAGGCCGATCTTGTCAGAGCACGTCCGCACGTAGACACCGTGACGCACCAACAGGTGCTGGGTGACCAGATCGGCTGATACACCGTCGAGGATCTCCACCAGTGCGAAGTTGGCCATCGACGGGTAGGTCCTGGTGCCCGGGACCTTGGCGAGCTGACGGTAGAAGAGCTGCGTTTCGAGGATGTACTGCTTGCGGACCAGGTCGTAGCTCTCGAGGAAGTCTGCTCGGCAGTAGAGGCGGAAGAAGTACTCGGCGAGCCCGTTCGAGTTCCACAGATAGCCGTTGCGCAGCAGATCCCCCACCCGGTCCGGATGCATCACCGCGTAGCCGGCACGGATCCCGGCGATGCCGAAGTCCTTCGACATCGACTTCACCACCACGAGGTTGGGGTGGTGTTCGCACTCGGGGATGACAGAGCGGATGTCGAGGTTCAGATCCTCGAACGCGAAGTGGATGAAGCTCTCGTCGACCACCGCTGTCACCTCCGGCGGCAGGCCGTCGAGGATGAGCAGCAGGTCGCCGTGGGGCAGATACGACCCGTCGGGGTTGTTCGGATTGATGAGAACGACCATGTCGGGTTCGACCTCACGGACCCGCGCCAGGTACTCCTCCGGGTCGAGCCTGAACTCGTCGTCCTTCGACAGAGTGTGGAACGCGACCTCGACGCGGCCCGCGGCGAACTCGTAGTAGGACGAGAAGGTCGGCAGGGTCACCAGAACCCGGCGCCTGGCGACGTTGTGGATCAGGGCCTGGATGATCTCGATGGCGCCGTTGCCCACGAAGAGCGATTCCGGTCCGATTCCGAGTTGCGACGCGAGCAGCTCCGCTATCACCTCGTTCTGCGACGGATAGAACTCCAGCACGTCACGGATCGCACCGGTGTCGATCAACTCACGTTGGAGGTGATCCAAGAAGAGCTGGGTCGCGTAGGGGTTCGAGATGAAACAGGCGTCGACTGCGATGTCGAGATGCGGGAGCTGCTCACGCAGTGTCAGCAAGCTCGGCGAATGGCTGCCCGCCGCCGCCTTCAGCTTCGTCAACTGATCGGCTACCGATGCCTCGTCTGGCGTGAAGTCACGGACGCTCATCCGTGGCCAGGGTACCGGTCGGCCGCTCGTCTTCTGCCTCGCCGCGACGATCACACCATCGCGCGAAGCGCCCCCCTACGCTTCGAGCCGATCGACGGAGGTGATATCCCAGATGGCACGAATCATTCCAAACCCCCTCGGCGCAATGCTCGACAAGGCCGACGGGACCCTCGAGCAGGTCGATCAGGTCTTGGAGCGGGTAGACGCCACCCTCAGCACCGTCAGCACGACTCTGATCGACGTCGAGGGAACCCTCAGCGAGGCGGCAGACACCCTCGCGGAGGTGCGGGACCTCCTCGTCTTCCTTCGCGGTCGGCTGGAGGTGCTGGATCAGGTGCCGCTGCTCGCGGCACAGGTGGGCGAGATCCATGAGGCGGTCGTCGGGTCCTCCACGAAGCCACCCCGGGCCAAGAAGGCGGGTTAGCAGACAAGGCCATTACGGTCCACCCGTGGACGTTCCGTGGTGGAAGACCGCCGTCACCTACCAGATCTACCCACGCTCCTTCTGCGACACCGGTTGTGGCAGAGACCAATCCGCGGAAGGAGTCGGTGACCTCGAAGGGGTGATACGCCACCTGGATCATCTGCTGTGGCTCGGGGTTGACGTGATCTGGCTCTCGCCGTTCTTCCCGTCTCCCATGAATGACTTCGGCTACGACGTCTCCGACTACTGCGGGGTGGATCCGCTCTTCGGGGATCTCGGCACCTTCGATCGCCTTGTGGCGGAGTCGCACAGGCGCGGAATTCGGGTGGTCATCGACTGGGTCCCGAACCACACCTCGATCGACCACCCCTGGTTCGCCGCCAGTCGATCCTCGCGCCAGGACCCGAAGAGGGACTGGTACGTGTGGCGCGACCCCGCTCCCGGTGGTGGCCCTCCCAACAACTGGATCGAGTCACTGACGATGGGTCCCGCGTGGACCCTCGACGCCGCCACCGGCCAGTACTACCTGCACTGCTTCCTGCCCACTCAGCCCGACTTGAACTGGAGCAACGCTGAAGTGGTGGCCGCGATGCACGACACCCTCCGCTTCTGGCTGGAGCGCGGCGTGGACGGGTTTCGCATGGACGTGGTCCACCTCATCGGCAAGGACCCGGACCTGCCCGACGATCCTGAGGTGGTCGCGGGACTGCCCCACGTGGTGTTGAACGACCGTCCCGAGACCCACGCGCACCTGCGCTCCATTCGGAGGCTCCTCGACGAATCCGGAGAGCGGGTTTCCATCGGCGAGGTGTACCTGCTCGACCCTGCTCAGGTCGTCGAGTACTACGGCCGCGACGACGAACTGCACCTCTGCTTCAACTTCGCGCCCCTGCACGCGCGGTGGAACGCGACCGCGTGGCGCCACCAGATCGAACAGAGCGAGGCGGCCCTGGGGCCGGTTGCGGCGTGGCCGACCTGGGTGCTGTCCAACCACGACAACCCTCGGCACCGAACGCGCTACGGCGGCTCCGAGGCCCGTGCCCGAGCCGCGGCTGTCCTGTTGCTGACGCTTCGAGGAGCGCCGTTCCTCTATGCCGGTGAAGAGCTTGGTCTCCTCGATGCCGAGATCGGCGACGACCAGCATCGAGATCCCGGTGGCAGGGACGGTTGCCGGGCACCGATCCCCTGGGACGGCACCCCTACCCACGGCTGGACCGATGCCACTCCGTGGCTGCCCTGGCCACCCGAAGCGGAGCGCCGCAACGTCGCAAACCTCCGTGAGGATCCCACCTCGATCCTGCACCTGTACCGCGACGCCATCGCCCTGCGGCGCGCGACACCTTCCCTCCAACTGGGCGACCTCTCACTCGTGGACTCACCCGACGGCGTGGTCGCGTACCGCAGGACACTCGGACTCGACTCGGTGGTGATCGCCGTCAACTTCACCGACTCCACTGTGGACCTACTCGGATACCCGAATCTCTTCGACGGGAGGCTGATGCTGTCGAGCATTCACCCGACTGCGGAGCGGGCGCTTACGCACCTCGACGCAGACGAGGCGGCCATCATTGCACCATTCGAGGTTGCGCCCTAGAAGTTGGTTCCAACTGATGGTGGCCGCCGATCGCTCGGCAGATCCCATGAACTTGCGTGCGTTTCCGTCGCCGGAGGTCGGATTTGTACGCAAGTTCGCGATGGGGACCGGTCCCACATGCCTCATTCCGATTCTTGAGGCAAGGAGGACCGGATTGCGACCCTCACTGCCTCATGGCCGACTTTGAGGCAGGACGGCTCGTTCCTCCGCAACCACTCCGTTGTCAACCCACCGGACCATTGGAACCGTGCTTCCGGTCCAAACGGCTCACCTGTACCCACCACCGATCCGCTCGTGATCCAACAGCCACCGCTTCGCCTCCACGCCACCGGCGAAACCTGTCAGCGAACCACCGGAACCCAACACCCGATGGCACGGGAGCAGGATGGACACTGGGTTGCGTCCGATCGCTGCCCCAACGGCGCGCGTCGCCGTGGGACGACCGATGAGGCGGGCCTGTTCCGCGTAGGAGTGCGTCTGCCCGTAGGGGATCTCCAACAGCGACCGCCAGACGGCGACCTGGAACTCGGTGCCCACGAGATCGAGTGGCAGCTCGAAGCTGCGTCGCTCACCGGCGAAGTAGTCGTCCAACTGGGTGACGGCGGATTCGAGGACCACGTGGGGCCGATGTACCACGGCGCCCAGCGCGACTCTCCCGGGCTTGTCGTCGGGCCACAGCACAGCCCTCAGACCCCGGTCGGACCCAACGACTCTCAGCACGCCCACCGGCGTCTCGAGCGATACCAGCGAGAGCGGCTCGCGCAGATCGTCAACGGGTGTTGCCTTGGCCATCGAACTCCTCCTGTTCCTCGTCCAACCCACGCGAAGTGCGACGCCGCAGCGCCCCGGCACGGTTCCACAGGCGCACCGTCGCATAGGAACGCCACGGTGCCCAGATCGCTGCGTCCACCTCGTGAAGTTGACGCCGGATGATCAAGTCGGTGCTCAACAGCACGTCGGGGTCGCCCAACGCACGCATCCTGATGTAGTCGACGGTCCATCTGCCCACTCCCCGAAGCGCCAGCAACCGTGCGCAGGTCTCGTCACGATCGGCGCCCGGGTCCAAGGCCACATCACCCGAAACGACGGCCTGAGCCACACGCACGAGAGCCTGGGCTCGACCCAACGGCAAGGGGAGCCGGGCCGGATCCAACGAGGCGACCCACTCGACATCTGGGAACAGGCCCGGCTCCACACCGGCGTCGACCAGCCGGGCGAGCGTACGTCTGGCAGAGGCCAAAGACACCTGCTGGCCGACCACCGCCCTTGCTGCGATCTCCCAGCCGTCGAACCCTCCTGGAACCCGACCTCCCCGCGGACCGAGCGGCGCGAGCGCCTCGTCGACCGCGACCGGGTCTGCATCCAGGTCCAGCATTCTGCGGCATCGCTGCGCTGCCGCGGACAAGTCACCGATCTCGTCGAGGCGCAGCTCGGCTGCGACGTGATCCGCAGCGAAACGCAGTGCCACGACGGCCGACCCGCGCGGGAGACGGAGACGACGGCGGTACACCCCTTCCTCGAGCGACTCGACGCCGTCGACTACGCGTGCAGCCAGGAACTCCCGCATCCCTGCGACGTCATAAGGAGGGCGGAAAGCCAGCCGAATGCGCACCACCCCTGGCCCACCCGCATCGACGACACCCGAACGGGCGCGCAGTTCCGAAGGCGTGGCAGCGAACACCTCACGTACCACCTCGTTGAACTGGCGAACGCTGCCGAAACCCGCCGCAAAGGCGGCTTGAGCGAACGGCAGGGAAGTGGTTTCGATGAGGATCCTCGCGCTCTGTGCGCGTTGGGCCCGAGCCAGCGCGTTCGCTCCGGTCCCCAGCTCGGCGGTGAGGATTCGGTTCAGTTGACGCTCGCTGTAGCCCAGCCTGGCCGCAAGGCCCCCGACCCCGTCGCGGTCGACCACGCCGTCAGCGATGAGCCGCATCGCGCGACCAACCACGTCGGATCGGATGTTCCACTCGGGTGATCCCGGCGACACGTCCGGACGGCACCGCTTGCAAGCCCGGAAACCACCGGCCTGGGCAGCCGCAGCGGTCGGGAAGAAGTGCATGTTCGCCCGCTTGGCGGGAGGAGCCGGGCAGGATGGACGGCAGTAGATGCCGGTCGACGCGACGGCGAACACGAACCAACCGTCGAATCGGGCGTCGCGGCTACGACAAACCCGCTCGAGGTGATCACCGTCGAGTTGCACTCCGTCATTCTCACCTTGCTCACCGGGGTCGCGATGGCGGAAATCGGACTTCGCTGTTCGAGATCCGAGGTCCCACGGACGGGGTGCACTTTGTTCAGCAGCGATCATCGCCCGCCGATGAACACCGGCAGTGACCCACGTAGAGCATGAAGACGCGCCCTCCGGGGCGATGGCGCCACCTGGCGCGCCCGACCCGTTCGGGAAGGGCCTCTGGGAGCGCGTCGCACGCGCCACACCCCAGGTCACGGTGCTGGTGGACCACGAGCTGGTGGTCCGGTTCTGTTCGGATTCGGTCCGTGAATTGGTCGGTCTCGAAGCCGAGGATCTCACAGACGTCTCCCTCGCCCGCGTCGTCCACACCGAGGACTGGGATCGTCTCGTCCGGGCGATCCACAACCTGCAACAGGGTGTCGAGTCGGTCCACTTCGAATGTCGGATCCTGTTGGGCGACGCCACGTACCACGAGATCGACATCACCATCCGCAGCTTCGAGCATCACGAGCTCACCTGGTTCGTCATGACGGGTCGCGATATCACCGAAAGCCGAGCGAACGCCGCGGCTCTCGAACGCAAGATCCACCTCGAGGAGATGATCGAGAAGGTTCAACGACGTTTCATCCACGTCGCAGCCGACGACATGGACGACGCGCTCGGCTGGGCCCTTCGTGAGATCGGACGCTTCCTGGGTTCGGACCGGGCCTACCTCCTTCGCTACGACCTCGACGCCCGAACCGAGTCGATGACCCACGAATGGTGCGGGGTTGGAACCGTCGCGCAGATCGACGAGTACCAAGGGATCTCCCTGAGCGAGTGGCCGTTGCTCACCGACCTGTCATTCGCAGGTGAGACGATTGCCATCAAGGACATCTCAGCCCTCGACGGCATGTGGGCCGCGGATCGCGAAGCACTCCTCGAGGACGGACTCGTGTCGATCCTCGAGTTCCCGATCATCATCGGCGGCCATACCGTTGGAAGTCTTGGCTTCGACTGGAGGAGGGAGACGGCAAGCTGGACGACCGACGACCTGGTCGCGCTCCGGATGTTCGCGTCCACCTTCGCGCAGCTGATAGCCCGCAAGCGGGCGACGGCCGAACTGAACCGCACCGTCGAGCAACTCCGTGTCGGTTTCGAGGAATCACCTGTTCCCATCGCACTGCTGTCGGCCGACGGCCGGATCCAGCGGGTGAACGACGAGCTGTGCAGCCTGGTGGGCTTCCCCCGCAACACGCTGGAGGGCGCCCACGCGGGAATCCTCATTGCAGCCGGTGACCGCGCGTCGGTGCTGGTATGGGCCCAGGGATGGATGAACCGTCTGGCACACGGCTTGGAAGGGGACGGCACGCCCCGTCACCAGTGTGAGCTCGCAACCGGCCATGGCCGTCGGGTGTTCGCCGAGTTCTTCCCCCGCGCCGTGCACGACCTCGCAGGACGAATCGTCAACTACGTGGTGAGGATCGACGACATCACATCGGTTCTTGCAGCGAAGGCCGCTCTCGACGAGAGCGAGACGCGCTTCGCGACCTTGGTGAGCAACCTCCCGTTCCCTGTCATTCGCATGAGCCCACAGGGCCAGACGGTCTTCGCGAATGTCGCCGCGGCGCGGCTTCTCTCCCTGCGCGAGGGCGACCAGGCTCGCTTCGATCCCGCGGCACAAGCATCCCTCGACGCCGCTCGAATCACAGCACTGGCCACCGGCGAGCCGCAGACCACCTCTCATGAGCTCCGGACATCCAACGGGGTGAGGTACTTCATGAGCCGCTTCGTGCCTGAGCGCGGCGACGACGGCACCACCAGCTCGCTTCTGTTGTTCTCGATCGATCTGACCGAGCGGCGACGCCATGAGGCGGAGCTGGCTCACCGCGCAACCCACGATCATCTGACCGATCTACCGAACAGGGCGGCTTTCCTGACACGCCTGGAGATCGCCCTCGATCAGCTCAACGACGCGTCCTCGATGCCCGCCGTGCTGTTCCTGGACCTCGATCGCTTCAAGGTCGTAAACGACTCGTTGGGTCACCGCGTCGGTGACGACCTGTTGATCGCGTTGAGCCGCCGCCTCGTCGCCGTGCTAGGACCCGATGATGTCCTAGCCCGCCTCGGCGGCGACGAGTTCGCTGTCCTGCTCACCTCCCCCTCAGACGAGGACGGGATCCATCGACTCACCGAGGAGATCCAAGCGGCGCTGGCCGAGCCCGTCATCCTGGAGCATCGATCGCTGTCGGTCGCCTGCTCCATCGGGGTCGCGATAGCGCGGGACAGGTCGGTGACGGCAGCCGAGATGATGCAGTGGGCCGATGCTGCGATGTACCGGGCAAAGGAGTCTGGTCGCAATCGTGTCTCGATCTTCGACGACGACCTCGCTGCGGCGGTGCGTGACCGCCTCGAGCTCGACCAACGGCTCCGCCACGCGGTGGAACGACATGAGTTCGAGGTGCACTTCCAACCAGAGGTCGACCTGGAATCGGGCGAGGTACTCGGAGCCGAGGCGCTGTTGCGTTGGCGTAGCCCCGACGGCCTCGTGAGCGCGGCTTCCTTCATCGGTCTGGCCGAGGACAACGGGCTCATCATCCCCATCGGCGCCTGGGTGCTCGAACAGGCGTGCCGCCAGGCCGCCGACTGGACCAGACGCTTCCCCCACCAGCCCATCACGATGCGGGTGAACCTCTCGGCCAGACAGCTCGACGACCACCAACTCGTCGATCAGGTGTGCGAGATCCTCGATCGCAGCGGACTTGATCCCTCCAGCCTCTGTCTCGAGATAACCGAGACGGCGCTGATGGCCGATGCCGAAGCGAGCCGCTCCATCCTGGAAGCGCTGGACCGCCTCGGAGTGTCACTCGCCGTCGACGACTTCGGCACCGGGTATTCGTCACTCAGCTATCTCAAGCAGTTCCCCGTGGATGTCCTGAAGATCGATCGCTCCTTCGTGGAGGGCCTGCCGGGCGACGACGAGAACCTCGCGATCGTGGCCACGATCATCCAGCTCGCGCAGTCGCTGGGCATGGACGTGACCGCCGAGGGCATCGAGAAGGCCGAGCAGGCGGAGCTGCTCACCCAGATGGGTTGCCCACGCGGTCAGGGATTCCTCTACGCCCGACCGATGCCCGCAGCCGACTTCGAACATCTCCTCGACCCGGGCTGAAGCCCCGCTCAGCGCGAATCGGCCACGGGCGCCGGCGCCCCCTTCAACCAACGTCGGCCGAAGAGGAAGATCACCGGCAGGGTGAACAGCAAGGGCCCGACGAAGGAGACCGGCCGAAACAGCCACCATCGCAGATCCGGTTGCCGTTTCGAGTAGAGCCCCACGCTCCGACCCAGCCAGAAGGCGATGGCGAGGCCGGTCGAGTGGAAGAGGAACAGCGGCATCGAGAACCGGTTGATCAGCCGATTCATCGCCGACCACCGCTCTCTCGTCTCGAGCCGGTCCAGAACCCGGTCACGGATCAGAGCCGCGATCCCCGCCTGGAAGAACACGAGGGCGACGATGCACATGGTGGGCGGCGCCATGTTGGAGAACTTGTCGCCCGGCACGCCGACCATCGAGCCGGGGTACCGATCCGAGTACACGAGTGCGGCCAGCCCGAAGAGGCCGCCCAGGGCCAGGGACCAAGCCACCCTTCTGTGAGCATTGACGATCCGCTCGTAGAAGAAGCCGAGCTGATGTGCCGCGCCCCACACCAACACCATGTTGAGCATCGCGAAGTTGTTCCAGTCGTGGCGGAAACGGGTGACGTCGACCAGCCAGGCGAGCCCGATCAGAACCACCAGCACGACCACGTCGAAGCGGTCGTGGAGCCACTCGAAGATGGGGAACAGAGCGATGATCACCAGATACGCCGCGATGAACCACAACGGGCTGATGACCAGCTTCACCGCGTTGCCGATCCACGCAGAGTCGTAGCGGATCGAGACCAAGACGCCGAGACCGATCCAGGTGCCCGCGAGCGCGAGCGACGGCGCTGCCAGTTGCCTCACCCGACTCCAGACGAAGCTGCCGATCGTGGCGCCATGCGCCTCCTTCGCTCGCCAGGCCACGAGGTTCGAAAAGCCACCCACGAAGAAGAACAGTGGCATCACCTGCAACAACCACGTCATGGTCCACAGCCCCTCGGTGAAACCGATCGGACTCGTGGCATGAGGCCCGTCGGGGCGCCAGCGGATCAGGGTGAAGCACCAATGCCAGGCGACGACCACCAACAGGCTGAAGGCCCGCACGAAATCGATGAAGGTGTCCCTGCCGACCGAAGGTTTCGCAGTGGGCTCGGTGAGCACCGCCGCGTCCGGGGCATGGTCCATGCGGACACAGTAGAAGTACGATTCCCCGCTGTGGTGCCCGCAGCATCCGATGTCACCGCCGCACCGGCAGTGACCGCTGTCGGGGTCCTCGCGGCTGCGAACGTCGTGTCGAATCGGGTGCTGCCCCGCTCCTGGTACGTGCCGTGGAACATGGCCGTGGCACTCGGCTTGACGGTTATCGCCTTGGGTTGGGACCGCCGATCGCCACATGAGGTCGGCTTCGTCGAGTGGCGCCAGGGCCTCCGGTGGGGTGCCGGCACCGCCGGCGGGGTCACAGCCCTGTATCTGTGCGGCCTGGCGCTGCCTGCGACACGCGAGCTATTCGACGACGATCGTGCATCCGAGGAGTTGTCGCGCCTGTTGTTCGACGCGTTCGTGGCCGTTCCGCTGGGCACGGTGGTCCTCGAGGAGGTCGCCTTCCGCGGGGTCGTTCCCGCCCTGTTCGAGTCGCGCTGGGGACCCAGGGCGGGAGTCGGTGGCGCCGCCGCGCTCTTCGGCCTCTGGCATGTGCTCCCCTCATGGACGCTCGGTTCAGCCAACGCCGGGGTGCGGACCGCAGTCGAGGGCCCCTCCGGCCGACTCCTGACCGTCACCGGATCCGTGCTCGGAACCGCCGCCGCGGGCGTGGCCTTCTCCTGGTTGCGACGGCGTTCCGGAAGCCTCCTGGCGCCGGTCATCCTCCACACCTCGACCAATAGCCTCGGCTACCTGCTCGCCGGAGCGCTCCGCCATTGGCGCGCCTCCTGAAGGGGCGGAACAGTACGGTGGTGCCACCTGGAGGTGGCCTGCGCAGATGGAATCCGAAGACGTGATGAAAGTCGCCTGGTTCGTCCTGGCAGCAGTCCTCGCAGCGGCAGAGATCGCGTTACCCGGCTTCGTCCTCCTGCCGTTCGGCATCGGCGCGGTCGGCGCCGCTGTGGCCGCTCTCGCCGGCGCGGATCTGTTGATCCAGCTCGTCGTGTTCCTCCTGGTCTCGATCGTCGCCTTCGCCGCGCTTCGCCCTGTCGCTGCCCGACTCAACCGCGGGTCACAGCCTGCCGGTGTCGGTGCGAATCGCCTGATCGACCAGCAGGGTTCGGTCCTGGAGCAACTCGGCCCCGACGATCCCGGTCTGGTGCGAATCGACCGCGAGACCTGGCGGGCCGAGAGCGCCGACGGCTCCACCATGACGCCCGGCACTTCGGTGCGGGTCGTCGAGGTGCGCGGCACCCGCGTCTTCGTCATCCCCCAGAGTCCCGAGTAGGGCTCGTCAATTCAAGGAGACCCCATGAGCGTCGGCATCGCGATCCTGGTGGTGATCGCAGTGTTCCTGCTGATCATCGCCCTCGCCGGAATCAGGATCGTCCGCCCCTACCAGCGGGGGATCATCGAACAGCTGGGCAAGTACAAGGCCACCGTCGAGCCCGGCCTGCACGTGATCATCCCCTTCATCCAACAGTTCCAGTCCGTGGACATGCGTGAGCAGGTGGTGGACGTGCCGCCACAGGAGGTCATCACCTCCGACAACGTGATCGTGTCGGTGGATGCCGTCATCTACTACGAGCCCACCGACCCACAACGGCTCGTGTACAACGTGGCGAACTTCATCGTCGCCATCATCAAGCTGGCCCAGACGAACCTCCGCAACGTCATCGGCGACATGAGCCTCGACGACGCCCTTACCAGCCGCGATCAGCTCAACATGAACCTGCGCCAGATCCTCGACGACGCTACCGACAAGTGGGGTGTGAGGGTGATGCGGGTGGAGATCCAACGGATCGATCCGCCACCCGATGTCATGTCGGCCATGCACGAGCAGATGAAGGCCGAGCGGAACCGTCGCGCTCAGGTCCTCACCGCCGACGGCACCCGCGAGGCGGCGATCCTCTCCGCAGAGGGCCAGAAGCAGGCCGCCATCCTCACCGCCGAGGGCGTTCGCCAGCGCCAGATCCTCGAGGCGCAGGGCCAGGCGCAGGCGGCACGCGAGCTTGCCGACGCGGAGCGTTACCGACAGGAGACGATCGCGGCCGGGGAGGCGCTGGCGATCGAGCAGGTGTACGAGGCGATCCACCGGGGCGAGCCCACCAACGACCTGCTGGCGATCAAGTACCTCGATGCGCTGCGGTCGATCGCCAATGGGCGCGCGACCAAGATCTTCCTCCCACTGGACACCGGCGGGCTCTACGGCACACTGGCCGGAGTGGCCGAGTTGTTCCGCGACGGGCCGGGCGCAGGCGTGCCGAGCGCTTCTCGGCCGCCGCGTGAGGAGGTTCCGGCCCCTGTGTTCACGCCCGTCCAACAACCAGTTGCCCCACCGCAAGTCTGAGCCACCCTCCCCCGGAGATGGGGGTTCGAAACTCCGGCGATCAGGACTCGCGGGCCATGAAGGCGATGACGACCGCGGCGAGTTCCGCGCCCCGGTCCTCCTGGATGAAGTGGCCGGCACCCTCGATAGTCACGTGGGCCTGGCCGCCGGCACCGGGGATCTCGGCTCGCAACACACGATCCGCTCCAGCGGTGATGGGATCGGAGTCGCCGAACGCGCAGAGGAACGGGCGGTTGAAGCGTCGGAGCACCTCCCATGCCCCACGGTTGTCGTCGCTCGCGGGATCGTCCGGGGTGGCCGGAACCAGGGTCGGGAACTGACGCGCCCCCTCTTTGTAGGCCTCGTCGGGGAACGGAGCGTCGTATGCAGCCATCACCTCCGGTGTCAGATCAGTGGTGCAGCCGCTGTTCACTATGAATCCGGTGGGGAACGTCTCGACGTTCTGGGAGAAGTCACGCCAGGCCCGGAAGGCGTCGCCCGGGTCTCGGTCACCGGTCGGCAGGAAGGTGTTCGCCGCCACGACCCCTACGAAGCGCTCCGGCTCCTCCGCCACGAGCCGCAGCCCGATCAGCCCGCCCCAGTCCTGACACACCAGCGTGATGCCGTCCAGATCCAGAGCACCGAAAAGCGCCGCGCCCATCCACTCCACATGTAGGGCGTAGGTGTAGTCACCTCGCATCGAGGGCTTGTCGGATCGACCGAAGCCGACCAGATCCGGGGCGATCACCCGGTGACCCGCCGCGACCAGCGGCGGGATCATGTGGCGGTACAGGTAGCACCACGACGGCTCGCCGTGGAGGCACAACACAACGGCGCCGTCGCTGGGTCCTTCGTCCAGGTAGTGAACTCGAAGGGTTCCACCGTCACCGTCGTCGATCTCCACGTAATGCGGGGCGAAGTCGAAGCCGGGCAGGTTCGCGAAACGCTCGTCGGGTGTGCGCAGATGCTGCATCGGGTTCCCTTCAGTTGGGGCTCGTGAGACTTGCAGGGGAGTCAGAGCCTACGTATAGACACGCGGGTCCAACCGTTGGGCCCCACCCCGACGACCGATTCCCACGCGCCGCTCGAGTCATCCACTCGAGCGCCCTCCGGCGCGACACCCCATCCCGAGACCACCACCTCGCTGTGCGCAACGCCCAGCACCAGGAACGAGACCTCGTCACCGCACTCGGTGATCGCGCCCACTCGACGACATCCTGCCGAGGCGAACTTCGACACGTCACCGAAGACCGCACAGGAACCATCCAACAACAGGGGCGCCACCACCCACAGGTCGAGGGGGCCATCGGCAGGATCAAGGGGGAAGGTGTCGCCCCGATCCACCAAGCCCACGAGCACTCCGTCGAGGTCGCGCCGTGCGAGATGCGCCCCGACCGGACCGTCCAGATCGTCGAGGCCTACATCGAGGCGAGCAGATGCTTCGGGCACCGCGCAGCCCACCACGTAGTGCCACCGGCCGGCGGGATGCTCACTCCAGCACTCGGCTGCCAACGGAACGCTCGAGCCCATCGGCTCGGCGAAGAACGACCTTGCGAGCGCGGCCAGCGCAAGATCGGGTTGGACGAGGATCCCGTCCTCGCGGCAGGTTCGAGCGACCAGATCGCGATCGATCTCCCCGATCGGATCGCCAATGCCCACAGGACCGCACGACAACGCCGCGAGACACACCTCGACATCGGCGTAAGGGTCGTCGGTGGTTACGAATACATCCTTGGAGGCGGCCAGGCCGAGAGCGCGCGCCAGTGCGTTCACGTGCAGGAACCAACCCCAGTTGCCCTGGCGGTCCGCCAGGTAGCGGTAGTCCATGGAAGTGCGGATCGACGACACCTGGGCCATGGTCGCGGCGTGGAGGAAGTCAGCCGGGGACGCCATGCACAACTGGAGGGTGAGGCCCCGGCGTGCCGCGGAGCGGTCCATGCCGTCAAGCCAGGCACCGGCGCGGCCGGGCCTGTGGCGCAGGCCCCCGACGGTGAGGAAGATCTCCACCAGCCAGTCCTGCTCATAGGTGCATGCCCCCCAACTCGCCGCCTGCTCCATCCACGCATCCAACAGGTCCGGAGCGGCCGGATGTGCGTGGCCGGACTCTCCGTCGCGGAAGGCGGCGAAGCCACCATCGTCGCCGCTGGCTGACGATGCGGCGAAGTAGGAAGACGAAGCCGCCAGGTGGCGGCTGTGCAACACGAGCGGAAGCCCCCCGGTTGCAGCGTGCAGAGGCGCGAACCCGCCCGGGAGCGCGTCGTCGCGCGGCTCCCAGCGCAGAGCGCCCGACGGCGGCACGACCGCGGCACCCTCGCCGAGGCCACGCGACTCCACATGGGGGTACCACCAGGAGTCGAGCTGCACGGCGTGCATCGGCAGCCCTTCGGCGGCGAGTGCGTCGACAACCGCGCCGAGTGTCTCCGCGTAGGTTCGCTCTGGGGCCGGCCGGTAGTAGTAGGTGGCGCCGTTGTCGGTCCAGTAGCTGAGGCCACGAACCGCCGCGTCCGTCGCGCGAGCACCGTGGAGGGCACCGGCTCCTCCTCGCACCATCTCGCCGTAGCGGGCCATGGCCTGCCGGGCGTCGTCGGCGACGATGAGCACGAATTCCGACACGAGCTCATCCACGGTCTCGAGGTCGCCGTGCCATCCCGCCCGGATGTCGTCGCGCGGGAACTCCTCCGATGGCACCACGATCACCGACTCGTGCGGATGGTTCAGCGGACCCAACAGCAGGGCGGGCCGGCCTGCGCCTCCCCACAACAGCGGCATCGCGGCGGGCGGGCGAAGCGGCCACGGGGCCAGGCCCAGTCCATCCGCGCGGGCGGCCGACGGGAGAGCGAACTCCATGTACTGGTATCCGAAGCTGACCACCCCGAGGGTCTCCAGCTCCGCGACCACGGGGCGGATCGACCAGGCCACCTGCGGGTCGGCGAAGCCGGCGCCACGAACCCCACTGAGTCCACTGCCGGCGAGTGAAAGGCTGACGGCAGAGCCGTCGATCACTCCCGCAGCCAGCTCGACCTCGCCGGCGACACCGTCGGCCACCGCGGGGATCACTTCCAGCCAGGGATCACCGTCGACCAGCAGTCGAGCATGTTCGGACGGGTCGAACGCGAGGGAATGCGACACCTCAAGGACGGTATTCGGAAGCACCAGATCATGCCCCGTGTATTCGGCTTGCCTAACATCCCCTGATTGCGATACCTTATTTGCTTATGACCTCCGACAGCGCTCTCGCCTCGCTGCGGTCCGCGGCGGCGATGGTCGCCGCTTTACCCTCCGTGCGTGTCCGAGTCAGAGTCGATGGCCGCACTCTCCTGGAGGCAGTACGCCCCCCGTTCCCTCCCCTTGCACCACACCCCGTGGTCCCTTGGTGTCGTTTCCGCAACGCCGTGATCGACGCCCACAAGGAGCGAGCGGCGGGACGACACGTATCGCTGTTGGGAGTCGACTCAGCCTCCGAGACGAGGATCGCCTACGGCGTCCGACCCGGAGAGATCTGCCGCCCCGGAGGACTGGTACGAACGACCATCGGCAGCCGATGGATCCACGCGGTGGCGGTTGCGCTCCCGGCGAGCGCTCTGGGGAGCGCAACCGACGACTGGGTCCCCGCCGACGACCTGCTGGTACGGGTGGCCGCAGTCGAGGACCCGGCACTCGGGGTGAGCATCCTGCACGTGACGACCGACGCCGGCGACCACCGGCACTCCTCCGCAGCCTTCGACGGACTCATCACCGCTCTCGGCCGCGTTGCCGCCGACGAGATCGAGGCTCACCTCGCTCCGAGCGCGGCGTGGCAGGTGACGCCCGACCCGAAGCTCAGCTGAGCTGCTCCGCGAGGTAAGCGGCCTCACCCAGAGCATCGATCGCGTGGAGATGTGTCTCCAGCCAATCCGCGTGCTCCTCCTCGGCTATGAGGATCTCCTCCAGCAGGGAGCGAGTCCCGTTGTCGGACTTCCCGACCGCCAGCGCTATTCCCCGGTTGAGTCGCTCGATCGCCTCCTTCTCGACGGCCAGATCATTGCGGAACTGCTCGGGGACCGACTCTCCGACCCGCAGAGCCGAAAGGCGCTGGAGGTTGGGAACGCCGTCGAAGTAGAGGATGCGATCGATGAGTCTCTCGGCGTGCTTCATCTCGTCGATCGACTCGTGACGGATGTGATCGGCGAGGCGACCATATCCCCAGTTGGCGCACATCTTCGCGTGCACGAAGTACTGGTTGACGGCTGTGAGCTCAGCGGTCAAGACCTCGTTGAGGAGCTCGATGATCTCAGGGTCGCCGTGCATGTGAACTCCGATCGCGGGGAACAGCCATCATGCCGCAGCGGTGGCACTCCCGCGTCCGCCGCAGCGCATGTGATGCTCATCGATCATGTCGCGGATCGTGACCCTGCACGTGCCGCAGTCCCCGCCGGCCCCGCACATCGCGGCGACGTCATCCACGTTTCCCGCGCCGCCGAGGATGGCCGCGCCAACTGTGTTGTCGTTCACCGCCCGGCAGGAACACACGATCATGGAATCAAGGCTACCTAACATGCTGTCGTGAGTCCACCCTTACATACGATGGGTGCTGCTGACTTCCGTCCCGGTGTCGGGCAGGCTTTGGGAATGACCGATCGGCGTAACACCACAGCCCCGCCACCTTCGCCATTCGAGCCGTACCGCCTCGGGCCACTCACCCTCCGCAACCGCATCGTCAAGGCCGCCCCCTTCGAAGGTGTCATGCCCAAGGGTGCGGTCACCGACGCGCTCATCGACTTCCACCGACGTGTCGCCGCTGGCGGCACTGCCCTCACGACCGTCGCCTACTGCGCGGTGTCCGAGGGCGGTCGTGTGCATCGCAACACGATGGTGATGCGTCCCGAGATCGCGCCCGACCTGCGTCGCCTCACCGACGCCGTGCATGACGAGGGAGCGCTCGCCTCCGCGCAGATCGGCCACGCCGGGCTGGTGGCCAACACCCGCTCCAACCGCCGGCCGACGTTGGCGCCATCGACCCGGTGGAGCAACCCGGCGATGGCCGTGGTGCGGGGCGCGTCGCAGTCCCAGCTCGACGAGGTGATCGAGGAGTTCCGTCGGGCAACCCAGGTGGCGCTCGACGGCGGCTTCGACGCCGTCGAGGTACACCTCGGCCACAACTACCTGCCCAGCTCGTTCCTCTCCCCCAACCTGAACAAGCGGCGCGACCACTACGGCGGCAGCATCGCCAACCGCTCCCGGTTCCCACGCCAGATCATCGACGCCGTGCGCTCGGTTGCGGGAGACCGGGTAGCTGTCACGGCGAAGCTCAACATGGCCGACGGCGTCGAGCGGGGCCTGTGGTTGGACGAGAGCCTCCAGGTCGCGCAGATGCTGGAGGCCGACGGCCAGCTCGACGCCATCCAGCTCACCGGCGGATCTTCGTTGCTCAACGGCATGTACTTCTTCCGCGGCGACGTACCGATGGCCGAGTTCATCGCCACCCAACCCAAGGTGGTCGGCCTCGGTCTGCGGGTCATCGGCCCGAAGCTCTTCCCCGAACTGCCCTTCGAGGAGGCGTTCTTCCTTCCCTTCGCTCGCCAGTTCCGCAACGAGCTGCACATGCCGTTGATCCTCCTCGGTGGCATCAACCGCCTCGACACCATCGAGGGGGCGTTGGATGAGGGCTTCGAGCTGGTCGCCATGGCGCGCGCGCTGTTGCGCGAACCGGATCTGCCCCTGCGGATGCAGAAGGACGCGAAGCACGGCGTCGGGCTCTGCGTGCACTGCAACAAGTGCCTGCCGACGATCTACACCGGCACCCGTTGCGTGCTGGCCGGCTGAGCGGGACGCTCAGTTGATCCTGAAGCTCTGATCCTCACCGGGCGCCGGCACCTCGACGATCGGGTCGTCACGGTCGTCGAACTCGGTGCGCAGCGCCCGCGACATCACGCCGTGCATCAGATACAGCGACGTGATGTAGGTGAGCTCGAGGATCTCGTGATCGCTCAGCCCGGCCCGCAGGGCGTCGAAGAGCCCGTCTGGGACCCGGCCGTGTTGCAACGCCAGCGCGTCGGTGTAGGCGAGCACCGCCCGTTCCAGCGGCGAGAACAGCTCGGAGGTCGACCACGACGGTATGTCTGCGATCTTCTCCTCTGAGATGCCCGCGGTCCTACACGACTTGGCGTGCTGGGAGTACACGAACTGGCTCTCGATGGCCCAGCCCACCCGTGTCTGGGCGAGCTCGCGAAGCTGCGGGTCGAGTAGTCGCTCGGGGTTTCGGTAGATCGCGAAGCCCCCGAGGCAGTTGTCGAAGATCTCCGGAACGGCCGCGAACACCGTCCACCAGTCGCCCGGGGTTCCGGTGACGGTACCCGGCTCTGCGACCGGGTCACGGTCACCGAAGAGCATGTCGTACATCCGCTCCACCGAGCCGGAGACCTCGGCCCGGGGCACCTGTCGCAATCGTGGCATCGCGCATCACCTCCGAGGACCGGCACCATATCGATGCGGCGGGCCGTGTGGGCCTTTCCCCCTGAGCCCCAGACCGCGTAGCGTTTCGGCCCGCTTATCGAAGAGCACTCTCGATCCCTGGGCCAACGAAGTCCCCGGCACCGAACGGACCCCCCGAAGGACCCCTGTGGCATCGACTCTGAAGCGCCTGCTGATCGGAAGACCGATCAGCACCGAGCACGCGGACCACCAGCGCATCTCCAAGACCATCGGCCTGGCGGTCTTCTCCTCCGACGCGATCTCCTCGACGGCGTACGCGACCGGCGAGATCCTCATCGTGTTGGTCGGCGTCGGCGGCATGGCGAGCATGCACCTGCTCCAGCCCATCGCCTTCCTCGTTGTGATCCTCCTGGCGCTGGTTGCCAACAGCTACCGCGAGACGATCCACGCCTACCCCAATGGCGGCGGCGCCTACGTCGTGTCCAGGGAGAACCTCGGAGAAGTCCCATCGCTCGTGGCGGGTGCGTCCCTGCTCACCGACTACGTGCTCACCGTCGCGGTGTCGATCGCCGCCGGGGTCCTGGCCATCTACTCGGTGTTCCCCAGCATGGAGCAGCACCGGGTGCTGATCTGCCTCGGCTTCGTCGCCATGCTGACCCTCGGCAACCTCCGCGGCGTGAAGGAGTCGGGGCGCATCTTCGCCGTGCCCACCTACATCTACATCGTGGCGATGCTCTCGTTCATAGGCTTCGCCCTCTACCGGAAGGCCCGAGGCGAGCTCGACGTCATACCCGTCAACGAGGAGAGCCTCAAAGAGGTCATCAAGGACCACGGCCCCTACATCGGGTCGATCTCCACCTACATCTTCGCCAGGGCGTTCGCTTCGGGTGCCGTGGCCCTCTCGGGCGTCGAGGCCATCTCGAACGGCATCCCTGCGTTCCGCAGGCCGACCTCGAAGAACGCCGCCACGACCCTGCTGTGGATGGCCGGCATCCTCGGAGTGACGTTCTTCGCCATCAACTTCATCGGCTCGTGGATGCGGCCCACGCCTTCGGAGACGGAGTCCGCTCTGTCGATCATGGGACGGGCTCTCTTCGGTGGGTCGAACCCCTTCTACTACCTGCTCCAGTTCTCCACGATGGCGATCCTGGTGCTCGCCGCCAACACCGCCTTCGCGGACTTCCCCCGGCTCGCTGCGATCATCGGCGCCGACGGCTACCTGCCCCGGCAGTTCGCTGCCCGGGGCGACCGCCTGGTGTTCTCCAACGGCATCGTGATCCTCGCCGGCGCGGCTTCGCTGCTGCTGATCGCGTTCGACGGCGATGTGACCGCCCTCATCCCGCTCTACGCCGTTGGCGTGTTCACCAGCTTCACCCTCTCGCAAGTGGGCATGGTGCGTCACCATTTCAAGGAGCGCCAGCCTCGCTGGCACCTCTCCGCGGTGAACTCGACACTGGGTGCTGCGGCCACCTTCATCGTGGCGATGGTGGTGATCGTCTCGAAGTTCGCGATCGGCGCGTGGATCGTGGTGGTGTTGATCCCGCTGATCGTGTTGATGTTCCGCAGCATCAAGGGGCACTACACGAGTGTCGGCCGTCAGCTCTCCGTGGCGCCTGCCCCTGAGGCGCCGTGCCTGACCCACGGTGCCGTGGTGCTCGTGGGGTCGGTCAACCGATCGGCGCTCATGGCACTCCGATATGCGAGGTCGCTCAACGCCAACTCCGTGCTCGCCATCAGCGTTGCCATCGACGAGGACCACACCGAGCGGCTCCGCAAGCAGTGGGCCGATTTCGAGCTCAGCGTGCCTCTCGAGGTCATCGACTCGCCCTACCGCGACCTGACGACGATCGTGATCGACTACCTCGACGAGCTCGAGCAGCGGTGGGGATACGACTACCTCGCCGTGGTGATCCCCGAGGCGGTGGTTCCCCACTGGTGGCAAGGTGTCTTCCACAACCAGTCCGCGTTGGCACTAAAGATGCGACTGCTGAACCGTCGTGACACCATCGTGATCAACGTGCCGTTCCACCTCGCGCGCGACCCCGAGGCGGAGTCTCACATGGTCAGGAGGCGGTCCGGTGCCACCGCGATCGAGGCACCGACTCAAGATTTACCCTGATCGGCCGACATGAATTTTGTGATTCCACCGACTGCGGCCCAACCCATCTCACTCGACCAGCTCCCGTCTCTCCCGGCGGCGGCGGCAACCATCATCGGGCTGTGTGACGATCCGGAAGTCGGCCTCGACGAGCTGGGCTCTGCCGTCTCTCTTGACCCAGCGCTGTCCGCGCGTCTGCTGCGCCTGGCAAATTCCGCGGCATACAACCGCGGGCAGCCCATCACGGCACTGGACCGGGCGATGATGCAGCTCGGACTGAAGATGGTGAAGCTCACCGCGCTGGGTTTCGTGGTCAGCTCGAGCCTCTCGGACTCCATCGGTGACCACGGGGACGAAGTCGTAGACGGCGTCTGGCAGCGCTGCCTGGTAGAGGCTGTCGCGTGTCGGGAACTTGCCCGCGCCGCCGGCCTCCGCCAGACCTCCGAGGCGTTCCTCGTGGGTCTCTTCGACGGGATGGGCCAGCTCCTCGGCCTGATCGCCCGACCCGAGAGCTTCGGATCGATTCTGGAGTCGACGCCGTGGCCGTCGGACGAGGCCGTCGAATCCACACTCGGCATGACGCTTCCCGAGCTGGTAGGGGTTGCCCTCACCGCATGGGAGGTGCCACCGCTGTATCGCGAAGTGGTCGCAGAGGCATCCACCGATCGAGCAGCGGCATCCAATGCCGAGGTCGACCTGCTCGCCGGGGTGCTCTCGCTCGCACGGCACGCCGGCAGACAGCTTCTGGGGCACTCCAGCGGCCACGCCGAGCAGGTCGCGTCCGTCGCCGCTCGCCTGGGGGTACCTGGCGACGCGATCGACGAGATCGCCGAGGGGCTTGCCGCGAACGTCGCGCAGCTCGCCGCCAGCATGGACATCCGACTCGGTGAGACACCCGACTACGTGGCGCTCCTCACCCAGGCCCGCAGCCACATGATCGAGGCGTCGATCGCGGTCGCACAGGAGGCGATGGAGCGCTCTGCCCAGCTCAACAGCCTCCAGCAGCAGAGCGACGCCTTCCAGCGCGAAGCACGTACCGACAAGCTGACCGGCCTCGGAAACCGAGCGGCGTTCGACGAGGTGCTCAGCGCCGCGGTTGCCGACCGGATCTCCGGCGCAACCCTTTCGGGATATCTGGGCCTGCTGATCTTCGACATAGACCACTTCAAGCGGCTGAACGACACTCATGGACACCGCTGTGGCGATCAGGTGTTGGAGGAGATCGGTCGCAGTCTCGCATCGCTCACCCGTGACCGCGAGACCGTCTGTCGTTACGGCGGCGAGGAGTTCGCTCTCATCGCCCCGACCGTCGATGACGCCACCGCCCTGCACGCGACCGCCGAGCGCATCCGCAACGCGATCGAGATGCTCGAGATCGTCTACGAGGGAATCCGTCTCGAAGTGACCGTGAGCGTGGGCGCGGTGGGTGTACGCGAGATCGCCGATGACCGCGCCATCGAGTCGATCATCGAGGCCGCGGATCGGTTGCTCTACCAATCGAAGCACGCGGGCAGGAACCGCTCCCGCTCCGAGGTGATCTGACCCGCTCACCCCTCTCACCCCCTCCTGACACCCCCCCGAACCGGCTTGGTTTCGGCTTCAGTGTCACAGGTCGTCGTCATGATCTGGGGATGGACTTCCCTCTCGTCGTCGCTCTCGTGCTCCTCGGCCTGCTCGGAGGGGTCGCCGGTGCATGGCTGGCGCTCCACGCCCGCCCCGAACCAGGACAAGGCCCCACACCAGAGCTGCTCGACGCGGTTCGTGCCGCGTCGGCTCAGGGTGTCGCCATCCAGGGCGCTCAGCTCAACGAGCAGTTGGTCATGCTCGCGGAGGCCAAGTACGGAGCACTCCACGAGCGGACCGACACCGTTCTCCAGGGCCACAGCCGTCAGGTGGACGACGGCCTGCGATCACTCGCCGATCGGCTCGCCAAGTTGGAACAGGAACGCCAGGCGGCCACCGTCGAGCTCGGCTCCATGGTCCGTTCGCTCGGCGAAGCCAACGAAGCCACACGCAGCGTCGCTGCCGGCGTGGCCAACGCGCTTCGGAACAACCGGATTCGAGGTGTGTGGGGTGAGGTCCAGCTCCGTCGTGTGCTGGAGCTCGCCGGGATGGAGCGTCACGTCAGCTTCATCGAGCAGCAACAGGTCGAAGGCCCCGATGGCCGGGGTCGCCCCGACGTGGTCGTACCGCTCGCCAACGGACGATGCGTCGTGATCGACTCGAAGGTCCCCCTCGACCGCTACCTCGACGCGGCCAACACCGAAGACGCCGACCAACAGGCGGAACTGCTGCGGAGTCACGCCAAGGCAGTCGGCTCCCACGTCGCGGCGCTCGCCTCCCGCGACTACGCGTCGAAGGTCGACGGCTCCATCGATCTGATACTCCTGTTCCTTCCCGCCGACCCCTTTCTGGCCGCAGCGCTCGACGCCGATCCGTCGTTGTTGGAGTCCGCGGCACGGCGCAACGTGCATCTCGTCACGCCCTCTTCGCTGCTTCCCGTGTTACGCGGAATCGCGCTCGGCTGGCGTGAGCGCCGTGCCGACGAACAGGCCGCCGAGATCCACCGACTCGGAGTCGAGCTGCACGAACGATTCGTTGCGTTCGCCAACCACTACGCCAAGGTCGGCGCACAACTCGACAAGGCGGTCAGGGCCTACAACGACTCGGTGGGTTCCTTCGAGACCCGCGCGGCCGTGTCGGTCCGCAGGATGGCCGAGCTCGGCGTCGACTCCACCAGGGAGCTACGGGTGGTCGAGCCGATCAACATCGCGGCACGAAGGTTGGCAACGGCCGAAGCACCCGAAGGAGCGGATGCCCTGAACCGAGGCTCAGAAGCGGATGAACTTCTGCTCGCCCATACCGAAGCAACCATCGACCGACACGCGCTCGCCGTCGTCGGCCTCGATCCACCCTGAACAACGGCCGAAGGGCCCGTAATAGTCGGCCAGCAAGCCGCGGGGTCCGACATGCTGTTCGTTGCGCACCGTTGGGTCGAAGTCCACCTCGACCCGGCCGTCATGATCCCTCACGTGCCATCGCTCGTGGACACCATCGGGTCGCTCGAAGCGCACGCCGCCGAGCAGGTGGACTTCGCCGTCGAGGAACAGGGCGTTCTCGTTGAAGGTGTCGTGATCTCGTACCTGGTTGTCGGTCAGGTTGAACGCGACCCGCCGGCCACCGGGTTCGCGCCGGGCGCCGGTCACCCAGTCGTAGACCATCGGTGAGGGGTAGTGGCCCTTGTGATCGTCAAGGACCAGCGTCGAACCACCACGCTCGAATCGGATGTCATCGTCGCCGATCCGAAGCGTGGCCTCGACCTCCATGACGCACTTGTGGCTGTAGAGGGGCATGTCGCCCGGGAACGGGTGACAGATCACCAGGTTTGCACCGTCTCCGGATTCAGCAGAGCAGAAGCCGTCGATCCGCAAGTCGATCGACGGCGACCCGTGATACGCACTCGACATCGCTGTGACCGCCAGGCGACCATCCGCGACATCGTTGGCGATGGCAATCCGCAAGGGACCACCCCGCCCGCTGCTCCGGGTGCCTCGCAGACCTTGCGCGACCGACAACCTCGCGGAGCGAACCCGACGTTCCCACCGCGTCGCCGTGTTCGTGGTGGTGTCCACCACCACGATCTGGACCAGCCCCAGCAACTTGGCGTCGTAGATGGCACCGAGGACGAGGTGCGACTCGCCGAAGAGCTGGAACGCCTGCCATTCCTTGAGCCTCGCGGAGTGCCATCTGCGGACAACAGGATTCGGCCAGCGCTCGAGCAGGTTCAGCCGACCCGGTGCAGCGTCGAAGGTGCCCCACACGAACGCGCCGTCCGCAACGAGCGAGTCGGGCGCCGATCCACGGACTCGCCGAGATCTCGGCGGCTCATGTGAGGTCACGCGGTTGATCTTGTCAGGACGTGAACTGAAGGGTGACGTTGCGGAGATCGACGTACTTCGGGCTGGTCTCGGTGAAGTCGACCTGGTCTTCTTCACCGATGTAGACATCGACATGCGCCGGGCCGCCGAGTCCGGGCGTGAACTCGTCGTTCACCAACCACTCACCTGCCAATAGCTGTGACGCGAACCTGGCATCGAGTGGATCACCGTTGTCCTGCAGAAGCGGGGCGATCAACCTGAACTTCTGACCGCGCCTTGCAACAGAGGTGTCACAAGCCGCTGTCACCAGCGGAACCAACGCGTTGCCATAGGAATCCGACGCGATCGAGTCGAGCCAGTACCCCACGTCGAAGGACCAGTTGAGATAGCGGCCGACATGAACCCCGGAGGTGATCCGCCCCGTCCCCTCCGCCCTCACCGCTTCCACGAACGAACGCGGATAGGTACCGAGATCGGCATCGCCGAACTCACACTCCCGCACCATGCAGCCTCGAACCTCGTCGGTGGGCCCGCTGTGGAACGACTCCACCGCTGTGTAGTACACGGTTACCTCGATCCCGGTCCGAACAGCTCCTGTTGACGGTTCGGTCGGCACCGTGGTCGTAGGCCGCGTGGTTGGCACCGGAGGCCGCGTGGTTGGCACCGGAGGCCGCGTGGTCGGCAGGGCGCTCGAGGGTGGTTCGGTTGTCATCGTGGTCGCCCGAGGTTGAGTGGTGGGAACCACCGTCGTGGGCTTGGTGGTCAGTACTCGGGTGGCCGCATGAGACGGCCGACCCAACGGCACGGAAGTGGAACTCGGTGGCAACCACATGGGCTTGGGCCGCCACCAAGTCGGCTTGGCGGTCCAGAAGTTCGACCGGGCCGCCGGCGTGCATCCTCCCACCAGTAGGGATACGGCGAGCAACGCCACCAACGCGCCCACTCGCCGTCGCGTTGGTGAAGCCACGCCCGCTCGGGTGACATCTAGCCCCACGCCACCCCTTCGGCAGCGTTCTTATCTCGGTGTCGGTGCTGACCGTGTCCTACAGCTTGTTTCTCTTCGCATACGGGTCCCGCCGCGAAGTCGACGTGCGTGACAGGCCCCCGAGGATGAGATTCGTCGTGATGATCCCTTGTCTGGACGAGGAACTGGTTATCGGCCGATCCATCGAACGACTCCTCTCCATTGACGACGACCAGCTCATCGTTCTTGTGATCGATGACGGGTCGACCGACAGAACCGCGGAAATCGTGAACGCCTCTACCGACCCCCGCGTTCGGCTCTTCCAGCGGGTCGCCCCCAACTGCCGGCAGGGCAAAGGCGAAGCACTAAACGCCGCGTACCGCTACGTCCGCGACCAGGCACTCATGACTGGGCTTGATCCGCACGAAGTGGTGCTCGTCGTGCTCGACGCCGACGGTCGACTCGATCCGGAGGGTATCAACAAGGTTGCACCGTGCTTCAGCTCCCCAGAGGTGGGCGCGGTCCAGATCAAGGTCCGCATCCACAATGCGCCCGACGCAACGACGGCTCGCATGCAGGACTACGAGTTCGCGACCTTCACCGAGGTGTTCCAGCGCGCCCGGGCCCGGCTGGGATCGAGCGGGCTGGGTGGTAACGGTCAGTTCAACCGACTCTCCGCGTTGATGGACCTGGGAGACTCTCCCTGGAGCGACTGTCTGACAGAGGATCTGGAGCTGGGCATAAACCTGCTTCTTCACGGTCACCGCAACACATTCCAGCCGTCAGCCTGGGTCAGCCAGCAAGGTCTCACGAAGATGCGACCGCTGATCCGACAACGATCACGATGGTTCCAGGGCCACCTTCAGTGCCTGAGGCTGCTGCCATCGATCATGCGATCGAACCTGCATCCTGTCGCCAAGTTCGACCTGTGCTTCCACTTGCTCAACTCGATCGTGATGCTCATGTTCCAGAGCCTCTCCATCTGGTTCGTCCTCACCGTCCTGTCGTGGACGATTGCCTCGCCCGAAGCGCTCTCCGTGTTCCTCAGCGGCCTCACCCCGGCGTTCCTGTATTTCGTTGCATTCGGGCTCGCTCCACTCGCGACCTTCGCCTACCTGCGCACAGAACCAGGGATATCGATACCCCGGGCGATGCTCGACGGGCATCTCTACATCCTCTACACGTACATCTGGTGGTTCGCCGGAGTTCGCGCCGTATACCGCCAACTTCGCGGTTCCCGCTCCTGGGCCAAGACCAGCCGCATCCTCGGCACCGGCGATGAGGCTGTGCCGTACTTCGACCCGAGACCACCTGCCCCTGTGTTCTACGTGGTTCCAGATTCTCCGACTGAATCCATCGCGCCCCTCGAACGGATTGCGAGCTGATCGATGACAAGACCAACACCCCAAGAGACCCAGATCCGTTCTCGAAAGAGAGCCAGACAGGAGATCCAGATGAAGCGCTTCAGAACGTGGCTGATCCTGGCCGTGGTACTGGGGGTCCTCAGCACGGGGTCGGGGGCTCTCGGAGTCACCCCGGCGTCAGCTGCGCCCGCTCCGAGCGTCACGGCCCTCGTGCTGTACGACACCACGGGACCATGGGGTCACCTGGGCGAGATGTACGCCGCGCTGACCGCCAACCTGGTCGGCCACTTCGGCAAGGCGACGACCAAGGCGGTTTCCAGCTACACCGCAGGAGACATCGAGAAGTACACGGCAACGATCTACATCGGGTCGACCTACGACGAGCCGATGCCGGCCGCGTTCCTGGCCGACAGTCTCGCCACGACGAAGCCGATCGTGTGGATCTACAGCAACATCTGGCAGCTCACAGCCACATCACCGACCTTCCTGGCCGATGAGGGCTGGATGTGGGCCTCATACGACACGAGCACCGTGTCCACGGTTCGCTACAAGGGCGTCGACCTGCGGCGCTCCACGCTCAACCTCGGCGGCATCATGTCGTACTACTCCATTGACCCGCAGAAGGTCAGCGTGTTGGCCGAGGCCGTGCGAGCAGACGGAACCACGTTCCCATGGGCAATCCGCAGCGGCAACTTCACCTACGTCGGTGAGAACCCTTACTCCTACATGAGCGAACAGGACCGCTACCTGGCCTGGTCCGACATCCTCTTCGACGTGTTCGCGCCACAGACCACCGAGCGCCATCGGGCGATGATCCGCATCGAGGACGTCGGACCAACTTCGGATCCGACGGAGCTGCGTGCCATCGCCGACTACCTGTCGAGCAAGCACGTCCCATTCTCGGTTGCGACCTATTCGGTCTACCGGGACCCCAACGGCGTCCACACAAACGGCCAACCGCAGACGGTCACGCTGGCTCAGCGACCCCAGCTGGTTGCGGCCCTGAAGTACATGCAGAGCAAGGGAGGGATCATCATCCAACACGGCCGTACGCATCAGTACAGCAACATCAAGAACCCGTACAACGGGGTGAGTGGCGACGACTTCGAGTTCTACCGGGCACACTTCGACGCCAACGACTACATCGTCTACGACGGCCCGGTCGCCGTGAACTCCTATCTCCGGGCGACCACCCTCATCACCCTTGGCCGCCTCGACTTCGCCAGGAACGGGCTTTCCGTGCAGAAGATCTGGGAGTTCCCACACTACGCGGCCGGCGTTCAGGACTATGCAGCGGTCAACACCCTGGTGGGCAAGGGTTACGACCGTCGCCTCTACTTCCCCGGGGTCCTGACAAAGAAGAAGATCGACTACACGCGGCCGATCGGCCAGTTCTTCCCATACGACGTTGTAGACGTCTACGGCACCAAGGTCTACCCGGAGAATGCCGGCAACTACGAGCCCGAGGCGGCGAACCACCACCCGGCGGTCCTCGTCCCCGAGCTGGTCGAACGGGCAAGGACCAACCTGGTGGTTCGAGACGGCTTCGCCAGCTACTTCTACCACCCGTACTACGGGCTGGAACCCCTCCAACAGCTCATCGAGGGAGTCAACGCGATCGGCGCGTACACCTGGGTGAGCCCAACCTCGTTCTGAGTCGGTCGACCACCGATTCCAACCGAGAAGGAAGACGAATAGATGCGGGTACTTTCCGTCTTCGGCACGCGCCCCGAAGCCATCAAGATGGCGCCGGTAGTCAAAGCACTCGAGCAATCAGTTGGCGTCACGTCAGCGGTCTGTGTCACCGGTCAACACAGGTCCATGCTCGACCAGGTCTTGGCGCTGTTCGAAATAGCTCCCGACGTGGACCTCGATCTGATGTCCGTCGGCCAATCTCCGACCGAGGTGTTGAGCCGGGTACTCGAGGGTATACGCCCGGTCCTCAGTTCGTTCGATCCCGACGTGGTGTTGGTCCAGGGTGACACCACCACCGCGATGGCGGCCGCACTCGGCGCTGCCTACCACGGTGCAGTGGTGGGCCACGTCGAGGCCGGACTGCGGACGTGGAACAAGCGCCAACCCTTCCCAGAAGAGCTGAACCGCCTCGTCGTGGCGAGCTGTGCCGACCACCACTTCGCTCCCACCGCTGGGGCTGCCGCCAACCTGCTGCGCGAGGGCCACGATGCGATGTCGGTGTCCATTACAGGCAACACAGTCATCGATGCGCTCCTTCATGTGGCCGACCTGACACTCGATCTGGACTCCAGCGACCCCCTTGCCCGACTCGACGAACGCGACATCGTCTTGGTAACCGCTCATCGACGGGAGAACTTCGGGGCCCCCTTCGAGGAGGCTTTCGGCGCCCTGGCGGAGCTTGCCGAGACCTTCGACGACGAGATCCAACTGGTCTATCCGGTGCACCCGAACCCGTCGGTATCCGCGATGGCACACCGCTTCTTCGATGCGGTCGACAATGTGACGCTGACAGAACCGCTCGACTACCGACGATTGGTCCACGTCATGCAGCGAAGCCGGCTGGTCATCACCGATTCCGGCGGAATCCAGGAGGAGGCACCGTCGTTGGGCAAGCCCGTGCTGGTGCTCCGCGAGGTCACCGAGCGCCCCGAGGCAGTCGAGGCCGGCACAGTGAAACTGGTCGGCTGCAACCGGCACGTGATCCTGACCGAAGCGACCCGACTGCTCACCGACGATTTGGAATATGCCGACATGGCACACCGCGTGAACCCCTACGGAGACGGCAAGGCATCCGACCGAATCGTCGCTGCACTGACCGGCTCGCCCATAGCCGATTTCCAAGCCGCATAGTGGGGTGGCGCGGATCGTTCCACCGGCAACGGTTGTCAGGCGACCTTGAGGCGGTTCTCGAGCTCGATGATCCGTGGGTCGTGGTGGTCACGGTTGCGTCGGCGGATGTAGACCGCCCGCCCCCGGTAGGAGGGCGCAGCGACTCCATGCCATCAGAATCGAACTCGACGATCACCCGCCACACCTGGTTCCCATCGGTCTGCAACACCGGAGCGATCTCAGGCGCCGACTACCTCGACTCCGGCGCCAAGTCCAGCGCCACCCCACTGGCAGCGACCTAGTCGCCGCCGCCCAGCGTGGCGGCCTGGATCGCAAAGGCGGAATCAAGGCCCGCCCAGAGAGGATTACCTTCATGAGGTACAACGTCCTGGTAGGCGTACCACCAGAAGTACCCGCCCTCGTAGTTCGGAGTGGCGATCGACAGCGAGTGGTACCGAGTCATCATCGCCACCTTCGCCTCGTCGGTGCTGTACCGCGCGTTACGCACGTTTCCGGGTCCCGCCCACCGATCGTTGCTGTAGCCGATTTCCCCAAAACCCAGTCGACTCGCCGGAAACATTCCACCGAGGTGGTCGAAGATCTGCTGCCAGTGCGACAGCGGGAAGACTGCTCCTGTGCAGTTGTCTTCGTAGTAGGAGATCCAGGCGTGGGTGACCCCTGCCTTCACCCTCGCGGAGATGTTCCTCGACAGCCATCCGAACATCTCGTTCTCTGCCCATTCGTTGCAATCCGGCATGTACATCGCGGTGAGAGCCGTGGGCCGATGTGCCGCTGTGAAGCGATCGAAGAGCGCATCCACCTTGGCCGTGGTGGCGGCCGGCCGAGCGTTCGCCCGTACCGGATAGCCCTCGTCAGCCCATTCGCCGTTGATCTCGTTGGCGATCTCCCAGATGTCGACAAGGTCTCCAAGCGAAGCGAGATACGAGCCGGCCCTCGCATTCACCTCGGCAAGACTCGCTCCTGCCAAAGCCGTTGAGTCGTACAGGAGTCCGACGATATCCGCATAAGGTTCGAGCGCGACGAGAGCGGGCCTGTAGTACGACGCGGCCGTCTCCTCCTGAAACACGACCCGCACCGTGGGCCGTTGCCGGAACGAACGAACCGCGCGAACCAACGCCACCGTGTCCACGTCCTCGACGGTCAGCCCGAATACCGGCTCCACGGCCAAAGGTGAGGCGGGGGCGGTCGTCGTGGTCGGAGCAGTGGTGGTTGTCACAGGCGTTGTGTTTCCTCGTCGGCATCGACGGAGGCCGGGAGCTGAGCCCCCCCGGACACGACATTTTGGACCGGTCGCGCGCGCGGCGCCGGATGTCTCGATGGTTGGCGAGGGGCCAGGCGATACCGAGCATGCCACCAAGGCGAGGCCAACGATGAGACAGATCACCAAACGGGGTGTAGTGGGACTGAGGTTCATCGGCCACGCCTCCTCGGCAGGGATCCAGGCAGTCCGCAGGGCACTACCCACAGCCGCTGAGCTGTTGCCCGCCGGCTACCGCTCCCCTACGTTTCGGAAGGTCCGCGGCGGAAACTTGAGCGGGTTGGAACCGGGCATGCACCGGACGTAGCGGAAAGAGATAGATGGCTCGAAGTCCAACGACCCGTATTCGTCGGCTCGTGCTTCCCGCCCTGGTCACGGCCGTCGCCGTTGCCACCGCGTGCGGCGGCGCGGAGGGGACCCGCCAGGAAGATCCAGCGTCAACGCCCACAACCGAGGCTGCATCCGCGCCGTCGGCAGGCGGACCTCTTCCCTCGTGCGAGATCTACCCACAGGCGTCCGAACTGCTTTCCGATCCGTCCATCCAGATCGAGGCGGCTTTCAGCATCACCCAGGGGGACATCATCTTCGTGGCGATGCAGGTTGCCGATGGCAACGACTCACCGGTCGTCCTGGCGAGACTCGCGAATGGAACCTGGGAGGCCCTCGATGCTCGATCATCCGCGGCATCGGGCCGAGCCGAGGCGGCGGGTGAGGACCCCGGAGCATCGATGGGAAGCCTCGGAGCGCAAAAAGCTGTGAGTTGCCTGTCGACCCGATGAGATCCGGGCGCGCAGAGCTTGCGAACCGACGCGCCGAGGGGATGTAGCTGCTTCTACGAGTTCAGAACTTCCGGGTCACGGCACCTCTCGGGCGGGGGACCCGGCACCGCAAGATCACGTGCTGGTGGCCAACGTGGTGGAGATGCTCGACGGCCGCGGCGGCTACAAGGGCCTCGACAGCGCTGCGCTGCGCGACACCGTGGAGGCAGCGACGTGGCATCGCCGCCCGGGCATCGCGGGACGTGAAGCGCCAAACCGGCGTCGACGAACTACTTCCACGATGGCGGGGCGGAGCTGGAGGCAATCGGCTGGCCCGTCGAGCGCTTGGTCGCCCACCTGGGTTCGGCCTCGACCGTGCAGCCGGACCTGCCGTTCCCCATGACCGAAGCAGAGACCGACGACCTGGCCGCCGAGGTGCTCGACATCGACGGGCGGCTCCTGGCCAGCCACAAGGTCTTCACCCGCACGAACCTGATCGCCGAGGTGGCGCCCCGCCTGTGCGGCCATGATCCCGCCGAGCTCGACCTTGGTACCCGACCACTTGACCTCCAGCCGTGAGGTGGTGCCCCTCATCGGCGTCGCCGGCGCCCGCGTGTCGATCGTGCCGGCGTGGCGCCAGGCGCTGCCTGCACACAGCAGCTCCGGAACGAGCCCACCGAGCACGACGAACTCGGGGCGACCGCCGTAGTGGTGCACCACGCGGACAAGCGCCGCCTCAGACGCGGCGCGAGCGGCGCGGGATCGCTCGGGTTCAGGCATCGCCGACAACCTCCCAGAGGTGCTCCGCAGCCTCCTCGCCACGGATGCCCGAGGCGCGCAGGTCGGCGTAGATGCGGGGCCATGGCGCGACGCGGAGGTCACCAGCCGGGGCCGACAGCCGCTTGGTCACTGACGTGGGGAACGGACGCAAGACCAGGCGACCTCCCTCGATCGGCTTGAGGCCAGCGCGGTCCGCGACCTCGTCGAGCGTGGCCGGGGTCGGCGCATCGACGAAGGCGTCCAGGCCGCTCACCTCGGTTAGGTAGGGAGCGAGGACTGCGGCGGCAGCCGGGCCGGTGGCTGCCCATGCCAGGCCGTCGGCATCCCACCGCCGGCCGA
Organism: Microthrixaceae bacterium; assembly: GCA_020845705.1. GTDB lineage: Bacteria > Actinomycetota > Acidimicrobiia > Acidimicrobiales > Microtrichaceae > JADLFH01. Next base: position 60,999 of record JADLFH010000076.1, read on the forward strand.
GCTTCACCAGCTCGTCGGCGAGATCGCCGAGGACCCCAACACGGAGCATGAGGGGCTTGGTCGCAGCGAGAGCTGCATCGGCGTACGCCGTCAACAGAGCCCGTCGGTCGACGAGCTCCCGTGCCGAGGCCCTCCCACGTGGCGCGTCGGCCTCGAGCAGCCCGAACGTCGTCAACGTCGCCAGCGCCTTCGTCGCAGAGCCGGCCGACAGACCGGTCGTTCGCTCGACGTTGGCCACCGTGGGGCGCGTGCCGAGCAGCAACGCCTCGGCCGTTCCGATGACCGATGGCGTCCAGCGTGGGACCACCTCGGACTTCGTCTCAGGCCGACCGCTCCGGGAGACGACAAGGCCGGGCAGGGAGATCTCTGCTCCACCCGCCTCGTCCACCCACCCCAGCCCGGCGTCGGCGATCGCGACACGGGCCCCGGGCGACATGCGCCGCGCGACGACGACGTCGACGTCGCCCTTCGGGCGATCCAACACGACGCGGACGTCGCCGAGCCAACCCTCGCCTGCCCATGCGGCTCGGACGCGAGCGCCGGCCACGTCGACCAGCGCGATGCCCTCGCCCGAACGGGCGAGGCGCACAGGCGTGCCCGAAGGGAGGACGGCACGGATCGCCGTCTCCATCCTGCCGGAGCCGGCCTCCTGGTCGGTCGTGGTCACGACGACACAATACCTCAGCCAAGTGAAATACTCACTGTACAAGTGAGGATTTCGAATAGCTGATCCCTCCTCTCGCCCGACCATCCACCACCTGCGCCGGCTGGCAAGGCACGCTGGTGAACATGGGTGGAGTGCCGCCGACGTTGCGTACTCGAACTGGTGAGGTCGCGTGGTACCTGTCCGCGTCGCTGGGTGCGGCTGAGGCCCACGAGTACGCGCATGCAAGCGGCGGTGTCGTGCTCCGCGGTGAGAAGGGGATTGAAACCGCCAACACCCTTCGACGCAACGGATGGACGGGACGCATCTGGCTCGACCCCGCAACGTACGAGCGACCTGGCAAGCAGTCGGATCTGACGCTCTTTGGCAACCGGTGGGCCGTTGCTCAGGATGATCTCGGCGTCGCCGAGCGGATCAGTCCTGGATCCTTCGTGCCCGCCGGCGATCAGAGAGCACTACGGCGCGGACTTGCCAACGAGGTCGAATGGCTCGAGCGGGCGGGAGGAGGCCGGGCTTCGCTCGCGCTGCACGCGGGCTGGCTAGTCGACGGCACGCAACAGGTCATCGACGCACTCCGGCACCTCGACTCCCCGGTGGCCCTGGCTCTCGCCGATCCGACCGACCCGCTGGGCCGCAGCGGTGCAGTCGCCGGCCTGGTCAGGATCGTCAGTGAGGTCGAGGACCTGATGCTGCTGCGCGGCGATCTCGGTGCGCTCGGAGCAGTGGCCCACGGTGCTCGGCAGGGAGCGATCGGTACGTCGACGATCGTCCGTCACGCCCTCCCGCCTGGGAAGCACGGGGGTGGGGTGCCTGGCGACAAGACCCCGTCGGTCTTCTGGCCGGAACTTCTTGGCTTCCGCTTGGGTTCCTTCATCGAGCAACTTCCGAGGGAGGCCGTACCCGTCTGCGACCTGGCGTGTTGCCTGGGGGCGCGCTTGAGCCGGTTCAACGACGAGCGGATGGAGGCTGAGGCGCGAGTCCACAACAGACTCGCGATCCAGGCACTCATCGACGCCGTGCTCCAACTGGCCGACTCGGAGCGGCCGGGTCGCTTCAGGTCGATGTGCCAGCAGGCAATCGTGGAGACGGAAACGCTCAGCGTGCGCGCTCGTCGGCAGATCGTCACCTCGCGGCAACTTGTTTCCTGGGCAGAGCTCAGCTGACTCGGACGAGCTCCGCGTAGAGCATCTCGGCGAGGTGCCATTGATAGGCGCCAATGTCGGGCCGCACGGGCTGCGCATGGTTGAGCACACGGATCTCGGCGCCTTCGGCCAAGCCCACGGCGACTCCGAAGAGTTGTGCATTCAGCAGCGTTGGGTCGGTGGGCGCGGGCGACGTTCCTGTGACTACCGCAGCTGTGGCGCACACTGACGAGAGCTGACCGATTGCGCCCAGGATTCGGGAGAGGCTGCCAGCAGTCGCAGCTGCAGCGTGGATGGTCAGCGGAGGGCGTAGGTCTCGCCGGACCGTTCTGGCGGCGTGACCATCGACGCCCACACTCAGACGGTCGACCACCCAATCGGGAAGTGCGTTCGGCGGGAACTCGATGCCTGCCGGAAGCTCCCACAGGGCGTTGATCGTCCGGCGGTCAGTGATCGCACCCACACCGGCATCGTCTCGACGACGCACCTCCTCGGGGTCGACGTCGACGAAGAAGAGCACCGGCACCTGAGCCAGCGGGTGCTCGATTGCGATCGAGCCGGCGAAGCCGAATGCGTCCCGAACGACCTCAGCGCTCGGGCTCACGGCCGCGACCCCGCGTCGAGCTGCTCGAGCGAGACCCCTAGTGCCCGGGCGAGATCGGCGACGTTGAAGAAGCTCGGGCCAATGCTGCGACCACCGAGGACCGCTCGCACCGTCTCGTAGTGCACGCCCGACTCAGTTGATAGGTCGTGAACACTCCAACCGCGCTCGTCTCTGGCCGAGATCAGGTCGGCAACCAGACGTTCGGCCCGAACCCGCTCGCTCTCTTGAATCGCTCTCCGACCCATTCGTGTAACAATACCGGATTGTTACACGACATCGACGGAGCCGGAGGCCTCGGTGCCGCGCCCGGCCAACCGACGGAAGCGCGCAAGCCGCCCGCGCAGACTTCGACCTGCGGCCCCCGGGAACGCCGGGTCCCTCTCCCGCCGCTGCTGCGGCGGGCTGCCGTCAACTACTGGCGTCTCGTGCGCAGCACGCAACGGCCAGCAAGGCCGGATCGACGTGATCAGTTCGATGCTGGGCCGGACTCAACGGATCGGAAACCACGCACCAAGACGCTGGTTCCGCCGGTCGAGTCGGGAGGACAGAGACAGATCCGCGATGTGCTGCAAGACGCTCGGTCCTGGAAGCTGACGAAGCCTGGGCCCTCGGGTGCCACCGCGATCGGCTCGCCGATCCAGTCCGCGACCGGTGCAGAGCTCAGGAAGAACGGGGTGAACTCGCCGCCCCGATCCCAGGCGCCGATCTGAGGCTCGACGTGCCCGGTCGGATCAGCTGCGTGGTAGGGGTAGCCAAGAGCGATGTCGGCGGTGACCTGGTCGGCTGTCTCTGCGAATCCTTGGAACGACGCGTGGCCTCGGAACGTGCAGCCGACGAGGAGGGTGCCCGCCTCCGTCGTTAGCCGGCCGCAGATGACCCTGAAATCGCCGCCGGGCCTCCCTCGGTCCATCCAACGCTTCGCTCGATCCCAGTCCCGCCGGTCCGTGGAGTCCCACTTGGGCTCCTCCGGATGAAGGCGGGTCGCGACGCCTGCCTGGTGCCGCAACGGAAAGCCCGTCCACTCGCCACCGGCCGCTCGGTGGATCGCCTTGGGGCACACCTCCCAGAAGAAGCGAGCAGCATCGAGGAACGTGTCGAGTACGTCGCTCCCCAGGAGATGAGCGTCGTAGTGGACACGCAACCCCTGCGTGTTGGGACGAAGGGATCGATGTACCCGACGCGGGACATCGGCCCAGAGCGCGGACGTGCGAAAGCCGAGGGCCATGTTGTTGCCGACAACTCGCGCAGGGTCCGGCACCACCGGGTGAATCAGGTGCTGGCCGACGTTGCGCACATACCGGAGCCCCTCAATCGTCTCGGCACCCGGATCGCCACCAGCGAGTCGCCCGGCGAAGACCTGCTGGTATCGGGCCTTCTGACCGAAGTCGTGCTGCAGCACCTCGTGCACCTTCTGGATGAACGCGACCGTCGCTCGCACCGGAGTGGTGAACTGCTCGGCGTCCTCGACGAATCCGGTGGTGCCCAGGTAGTAGTCCGTGATCGACACCTGCAGGTCCCGCATAGCCGAACGGAGCGGCTCGACCTCGTTGGCTCTCGGCCGAACAGTTCGTGGCTGCATCGTCACGGTCGAAGAATCGTCAGCGCGGACTGGTGGCTGAAGTTCTGCTCAGGTGATTGCGGCCGAACCACACGTCAGGGGTCATGGCAATCGAACCTTCGTCCAGGCTACGGCCCGCTGGCGGTCGGCGCTTCGTCCTCGGAGGGGTCGTCGTAGCCGACGAAGACCGCCGGGAGCCGCTCTTCCAGATCGACGAGCGCGACGTGCGCACCCTCATCGGCCGTGAAGTCGCAGATCCTGCGATCGAGGGAGCCGAAGCGCTCCTCGAACACCGCTCGCTCGCGGGGCGAACGGTCGAGCCCCCACGAGGCCTTCGAGGTGGAGGTTCGCAGGAACCGGATCGGGCGGTCACCGAGCACGTACAGCTCGGCCCGACGCCCCGAAGCATTCGCGGCGAGGTGCACGAGGTCCTTGAACACCTGGCGCTTCCGCATGGCGTCGGTACCGCCCCATCGGGAGAGCTTGAACTCAGCGACCCGCCGCTCGGTCTCGGCGTCGAACGGACGAGACGGGTCGTTGCCCGCGGCGAGTGATGGACGAACCAGCTGCTCATCGGGTTCGAGCAGATGCGGGAGGGCGAGCGCGATGGCGGTGGCATGGATCAGGTCGTTCATCCGCCCCAGGCGAGCGCGCACGACGAGCGCTGACTGCAGGAGACGACGATCGACCTTGGCGGCATCCAGGAGGGACGGGATGTCGCCGACACGAACACCTTCGAGCTCGTGCTCGAGGCGTGCGATCCGCGTCGTGAGCTCCTCGTCTCCGAGGAACCCGACCAAGACGTCGAGACTCTCGGGAAGGTTGACGCCCTCAGGGTCCGACATCTCGGCCTGCGGCTACGCAGACGGCAGAAGGTCGCGGTGCTCCTCGACGGTGCCGTCGAGCATTTGCAGGGTGATGCCTCGCTCGATGTCGACCGAGATGATCTGGGCCACCGCGGGCTCGGCATCCTCGCAGCCGACCACCGCGTACTGACCGGCGACCGGGACGAAGCCCTCGCGGACATCGCTGAGGCGCGTCCACAGTCGACCGTCGTTGGTCATGTCCATGAAGTCGACGGCGATGTCGTAGTTGGTCGTGTCCATGGCTCCTCCGCTCACCAAGGCTCCCGCGGGTGTTCGAGCCCAGGGTTGGGAATGGGCTCGTCGAAGCATCGAAGGAGCCGACCCAGCGTCACCTCCGACAGGTCGGAGAGAGCGATCGTGTAGTGGGGCGCGTCGAAGGTGGCGACGACCGGGAACCCTGCAGCCCGCAATCGGCCAAAGGTCGACAGCCGGACCTGGCGGTACCTCCGCAGCCTCGGACTCGTCCGGCACGCCTCCGGGACCGAGAGATCCATCGCCCCTTCGACCGAGATCCCGAGGAGCCCGTAGCCCTCCAGGCAGCGATTGGCTGCGTCCTCGACGCTCTGCTCGCTCAGCACGCCGGCCCGGATCACGACGACGGCGTCGTCCGGAGGCTGTTCGTCCCGCGTGGGCAAGCGGTGTTCCACGGGCACGAACCTACCCCGAGGGTGAGACAGCGATCCGTTCTCCGCCCAACCTCCGCCCAAAACCATCCGAGAATCGAGGGATCTGGCGGTCTCTGGCGGACATACCCACAAGCGGCTGACCAGGCTATTCACCCTGGTCAGCCGCCGATTCGCGGGGCGCCCCCGGCAGGATTCGAACCTGCGACGCACGGTTTAGGAAACCGACGCTCTATCCCCTGAGCTACGAGGGCATGTGGGCACAGTTGTGCGGATCTCTCCACTCTCGACGACCACGCTTCAGATGGTAGGCGGCCCATGACCGATACCGACACGGCGCAAGGATGCTGGCACAACGACCGTCCGGTCGGTCAGGCTCGCGGATCGTGTCGAGACCGATCCTGCCGCTGGAACCCCAACAGGCGCTGGTCGTCACGGGTTCGGAGAACTGGAACCCCGACGACCGGACGCTGGGCCGCGCCGCAATCCACCCGCTCCAGGTCCTCACTGCCGATGGCGTCCGCCCGGTGCACCGACTGGACAGCCTCGGCGTGCACGGCATCCGCGACCTGGTCGCGATCGACGACGACCACGTCGCGATCACCACCGGACACGACCTCGTCGTGCTGGATCTCGACACCGGGCTGATCGAAGAGTGGGACCTTCCCGAAGCCGCTGATCTGCATGAGCTCGCCGCAACCTCACACGGGTTGGTGGCGGCCAACACCGGACACGACGAGGGACTCGTCATCACCCTCGACGGGTTGATCGTCAGACGTATCGGTCTTGACGGGTACCGGCACGCATCCGCCCAGCCGATCGCACACGATCGACCCCTCGGCGGCATACTCCCAGGCGGACCAAAACCCATCCGCGATGACCACTTCCACTTCAACCAGCTGGCCGTCGGCCATGACGACCACCTCCTTGCGGTGGTGCACCACTCGACCGGCTACCGACCCACGGTCCACCTGCGACAGCGCCTCACCGGCCACGGGGACGGAGCCGTCATAGACACCGACGCTGGGCGTGTCCACCGTCTCGGCCTACGCGCCCCACACAGCCTTCGGCGAACCCCCGAGGGTGGTTATGCGATCCTCGACAGCGGTCGATCGGAGCTGGTGGTCTACGGGGCCGACTGGACTGAACTGCACCGCTGGTCGAGCCACGGTTGGGGCCGCGGCCTCGCGCTGGGTGCCTCCGTCTGGTACGCGGGTGTATCGCCGACCCGAAAGCGCTACCTCAACCCCGGCGAGGCGAGCGGATCCGCAGCAGTGATCGCGATCGATCCGAACTCCGGCGCCCAGCTGGGACGCTGGGACGTCGACGGAGTGGAACAAGTGTGGTCGGTCCACCTCATCGACGAGACGACCGCCAATCGACTGACCGCGCTCGACAACCTCGATACGCCCTTGTCCTGATGTCAGGTTGCCGCTCAGGCTGGATGGTGAGGCACCACGATCACGGGACAGGGAGCATGACGCACCACATGCTGCATCGCGGATCCCTCGAGGAGCCGCCGGAACCAGCCCTTCTCGCTCTCCCCCATCACGATCACATCTGCGTTCCGTTCAACAGCCGTCTGGCAGATCGCTTCGCCGACATCGGCAGCGGAAACCACCAGATGGGCGGCTGGGGTCCCCAGAGCTTCCTCGGTCTTGTTGATGATCTCCTCACCGTGCGCGACCTGCTGCTCGTGGATCTGCTTCACCTCCGCAGCGGTGAACAGCGGCCCCTCGAACCCGCCGGCCATCGCCATGGGGTCCTCCTCGAGCGGCACGACGTGCACGAGCGCAAGCTCGGCCTCTCCGGCGAGCAGCCGCAACGCCGAGCGAGCCGCCTCCAACGCCGCCTCTGATCCGTCCGTTGCGATCACGACCTGCATACGTCGAACGTACCCGATCAAGCCACAGACGGGTCGGTCGGCCGGAAGACCAGCGACACCCGTTGCCACGCTCAGCGATCAGGGGCCGGAGGGTACCTGTGTCAGTGAGGCGCTGCCCACGGACACCGGCGGGTGGGGAGGGAAGGTCGGCACCCCCCGACTACCCGGATCGCTTACAGGTCGATGATTGCCCAGTGCGGTAAGAACAGCCCGGAGATCCGGTAAGACTTGAGTGAGAAGCGACCGCCAAGCCGGACCATGGGCTTACGTTGGAGTCGTGAGTTCCACAGTTCTGATCGCTGAAGACGATCGTGCGGTCCGAGGTGCCCTCATCCGCGCGCTCGAGCTGGAGGGCTATCGGGTGATGGCGGTCCCCGATGGTGCAGCCGCTCTCGAGACGCTGGAGTTGGAGCAACCCGATGTCGTGATCCTCGACGTGATGATGCCGAACGTCGACGGGTTGAGCGTCTGTCGCCGAATGCGTAGCCGCGGTGACCACACCCCCGTGCTGATGCTCACTGCCCGAGTGGAGGTCGCGGATCGGGTCTCCGGCCTCGACGCGGGCGCCGACGACTACCTGCCCAAGCCGTTCGCGATGGACGAGCTCCTCGCTCGGCTACGCGCTCTCATCCGGCGAAGCGTGATCGACGCCGAACCCACCGAGTTGGTCATCGACGACCTCCGCATTGACGAGTCCGCTCGCCGCGCCTGGCGGGGTGACCGCGAGTTGGACCTCACCAAGACGGAGTTCGACCTCCTCCAGGCGCTCGCCCGCAACGCCGGCATCGTGCTGACTCATAGCCGCATCTACGACTTGGTGTGGGGCTACGACTTCGGGCCCGAGTCCAAGTCCCTCGCGGTCTACATCGGCTATCTCCGTCGCAAGACCGAGGAAGGCGGTGAAGATCGGCTCCTCCACACTGTCCGAGGCGTCGGCTACACGTTGAGAGCACCGTGAACCTTCGGGCCCGCCTTGCCTTGTGGATGGGCGCACTCGCCGCCGCGGTTGCGATCGCTGTGGCGATCACCGGCTACCAGGCCACATCGGGAAGACTGCGAACCGAGGTCGACTCGTCGCTCACCGAGTACGCACGCCGCCTCGAAGGACCCGACGCAACACTCGCCAGTGACCTCTGCCGAAGCGTCGGCGCGGTCGCGGGACGATGGCGAACCTCGGACCGAAATCCCCTCCTCGCATTGCCCGGCGCCACCATCCAGTGCCTCGGCCCCGACGGCGAGGTGATCGCCCGTGCCGTGGACGGTGCCCTTCCGGTCAACGACCTCGACCGCGCCGCCGCGGCGGGAGCCATGCGAACCTCCTTCACCCGCACGATCAGCGGCTCCTCGGGGATCACCGCCCGCATGATCACGATCCCCGTGAACGGCGGGGCGGTTCAACTCGCCCGGACGACGGTGGAGACCGAACGGGTGCTGGCAGCGCTGCGGATCCGCTACCTCCTGCTGGTCGCAGGAATCACCGCAGTGGCAGCCGCGGCGGGAGCGGCCATCGCGCGACGGGTAACAAGCCCGGTCCTCACCCTCACAGACATCACCGAACGTATCGCTGCCGAGGCACGGCTCGACCTCGACGTGCCGCCGAACGACGGAACCGACGAGGTCGGTCGGTTGTCCCGTTCCTTCGCCGGGATGCTCGACGCACTTCGCCGGTCACGAAGCCAACAGCAAAACCTCGTGCAAGACGCCGGCCACGAGCTCCGAACTCCGCTCACCAGCCTGCGAGCCAACGTGGACACTCTCCGCCGACATCCCGACCTCGGCGGAGCTGCCCGTGACGAGCTGTTGGCCGACTTGGATTCGGAGCTCCGTGAGCTGACCACGCTCACGAACGAGCTGGTGAACCTTGCGGCGGATGTCAGTCCCGACGAGGCACCCACCGAGGTGGATCTCGCCGAAGTCGTGTCCAGATCGGCCGCAAGGGTGCGGCGCCGCACCGGCCGAGAAGTCAGAGTCGAGCAGACACCGGCACCGCTGCTGGGCCGGCCGCGTCAGCTGGCCCGCATGGTTGACAACCTGCTCGACAACGCTGCGAAGTTCTCCCCCGAAGGCTTGCCGATCGAGGTCACGATTCGCCCGGGTCTCCTGGCAGTCCGCGACCACGGCAGCGGAATAATGCCCAAAGACATGCCCCACGTGTTCGAGCGCTTCTACCGATCGGCTGAGGCACGCGCTACGAACGGTTCTGGCCTCGGGCTCGCCATCGTCAGGGAGATCGCGGCTCGTCACGGCGGAACGGTCAGCGCCATGAACCATCCCGAGGGCGGTGCCGGCATCGTGGTGAGGCTGCCGGTGGGGTCGACACCTGGCGGCGTCGAGTAGCCGGCAGAGCCACGGAGGAGGGCTCAGTTGACCGTCGTCGTGGTCGTGTCCTTGCCGCCCTCGACATCGTCGGGACCATGACCGCCCCTGTGGCCACCACCAAGCTCACCGATCCAAGGCATCTTGGGCAGATCCCGATTGACCATCGCCTCCACCGCTTCACGCAGCCGGCTCTCGGTGGGCGGATCCACCCCCTCGGGCAGATCCATCTCCTCGATGGTTTCGGTGATCGACTTGACCATCTTGTCGATCACCGTCTGAACGTCAACGCCCTTCTCCTTGGCCACATCCGCGATCGAGGATCCGTCACGAAGGGCCGTTCGTAGATCATCCAGCGAGATACCAAGGGCTGAGGCGGCAGCGTCCAACTTGGTCCCGAACAGCCCACGGCCGCCCCGATGGCGCTCACCCATACCCGAGCGGCGCTCGAAGGGTCGATGCTCGGGTGCCGCCTCCACAAGGCGTTTCACCACAGCATCACGCTGTGCGTCGGTGATGGTGCCGTCGTCCACCAGCGGCTGGAGCATTTCACTGAGACGCTTGGTCCGCGCCTCGACGCGTTCAGCCGCCCGGTCCTTGTGAGATCCGTCCTTGTCGGATCCGTCCTTGTCGGTCGCGCCGGCAACGGTCGTGGTTGTGGCTGCCTGCGCGACACTGGAACGGGTCGTCTCGCCGGCACCGTTGATCACGAAACCAGCAGCCACGCCGGTCAGTCCGAGCGTCACCGTGCCCGCGGCAAGCCCCACGCGCCAACGGTTCGGACGTGACGGCGATTCGACCGTCTCGGTTATCGACTCGACCTGCTCATACCACTGCCGCTGCTGTTCCATGAGAGCAGTGTGAAACAGCCAGGTAAGAGCACGTCCAGAGCCAGGTGAGAATCCAAACGAAGGCGCGGGCGCGGCCGGATGGTTGGCGAGCGACAGAACCGACGGTGGTCGCCGATAGCTCGGCGAATCTCACCAACCTGCGTACGTTTCCGTCGCTGGACGCCGGATCCGTACGCAAGTCCGCCTTGGACCAATTGCGTCTAGGTCAGGGAAGCGCCACCACGACAGTCCCGACTGGTGCCCACATGTAGAGAAACGCCGCGTCGCCGATCCATTGGCGCACGCAGCCGTGCGAACGGGGTGTCCCCAACTGGAACACCGTCTGGAGCGGACGCCGGCCCTGCGTGGGAATCGAATGGAACCCGATGGCCAGGCTTCGCCCGCGGGCGAAGCGAACCATGTACTCCATCCGGGCGGACCCCGAGAAGGCATGCCGGCTCTTGGAGTACACCCGATACACCCCGACGGCGGGTGTGCCGCGCCGGCCCGACACCAGGTGGGACTTCACCAGTCGATCCTGCTCGTCGACCAACCAGACACGCTGCCAACGGTTCGAGTAGACGATGCGCTTGCCCGAGCCGGAGTTCGGTGGCACCAAAGCACGGAGGAAGGCGTCGATCTGCTCTTGGCTCGGCGGCGAGGGGACTGCCGGCTGTGGCGGCTCGACCGGAGCAGGCACGACGGTGGTGGTAGTCGTGGTAGTCGGTGCCGTCACAGTGGTCGACGTTGATTCCTGTGGAGTCGGCCCGGTTTGGGCACCCGCTGTGGCGGGAAACGTCAGCCCAACCACGCAGAGGCCCGGAATCAGGAACTTCGCACGCATTCGAGCAACGCTACAGGCGGTTCCAGCACCTACCTCCCTCCCCGGATCGTACTGTTGCCGTCCATGTCGAGGACCGGGCACAGGACGGATCCGCAACTCGGTCTGAGCGCGTTGGAGGTCGCATCACGGGTCGAGTCGGGTCTGGCAAACACGGTGCCCGACTCACCCTCGCGCAGCGTCTCGGAGATCCTCCGGGCGAACCTTCTCACGAGGTTCAACGCGTTGATGTGCACGTTGTTGGCGATCGTGTTGGTCTGTCGTGCCTACAAGGACGCTCTGTTCGGCGGGGTTGTCCTGGCAAACGCGGTGATCGGAGTGGTGCAGGAGATCAGGGCCAAGCGGACACTGGATCGCCTGGCGGTTCTTTCCACCCCACGCGCTGTGGTGGTGCGTGAGGGCACGGTACGTGAACACCACCTGAGCGAACTGGTTCTCGACGACATCATCGAGCTCCGACTGGGCATGCAGGTGGTCGCCGACGCCGAAGTGTCGGTGGCTAACCGCCTGGAGGTCGACGAGTCGTTGCTCACCGGGGAGTCCGACCCCGTCGTCAAGGAGATCGGAGACGACCTGTTGTCGGGGAGCTTCGTCGTGGCCGGCTCGGGCCGTGCCCAGGTGACCAAGGTGGGAGCGGACGCCTACGCGGCCCGACTAGCGGAGGAGGCAAGACGGTTCACCCTGGCCCGAAGCGAACTGCGCGCCTCGATGGATCGCATCATCACCAAGGTGAGCTGGGCGCTTGTCCCAACCGGAGCAGTGCTGTTCTGGAGCCAACTACGCGACGGCCAAAGATCGATCCGCGAGTCACTCGTCTCCGCCACGGGCGGGGTCGTCGCGATGGTGCCCGAAGGTCTGATCCTGCTCACCTCCGTCGCGTTCGCCGTCGGGGTTGTCCGACTGGCCCGTCACCGGACTCTCGTGCAAGAGCTCCCGGCGATCGAGACTCTGGCGAGAGTCGACATCGTGTGCCTCGACAAGACCGGCACCATCACCGAAGGAGCGATGGATGTCACCGAGATCCGGCCGCTCGCTGCCGGCACCGGCGATGACTGCATCGTCGAGAACGCGCTCGCAGCGCTGTCCTGGTCCGAACCGAACCCGAACGCAACCCAGCTCGCGCTGCGGACCAGACTGCCGGAACTCCCCAGGGCCTGGATCGAGGAGAGCTCGCTTCCATTCAGCTCGGAACGCAAGTGGAGCGCGATGAGCTTCGCCGGGCGCGGCACGTTCGTACTCGGAGCTCCGGAGATGGTTGCCACCGGGCCACTGTGGGAATCGATCCGCGCCGAGGTCGAAGCAGAAGCCGAGGCCGGCAGGCGGGTCCTGGTCCTTGCGTCGGGCGACAACCCCCCCGTCGGTGATGCCCTACCGGTGGACCTGCGCCTGCGGGCGCTCGTGCTCATCGAGGATCGGATACGCGCCGACGCTGCTGAGACCCTGTCCTTTTTCGAGGAGCAGGGGGTGACGCTGAAGGTCATCTCTGGTGACAACCCCAAGACGGTGGCCGCGGTCGCGAAACGCGCCGGATTGGCGGACGCCGAGAACCAGATGGACGCCCGCGACCTACCCCCGGTGGATGACATCGACTCGCTGGGGCGTGCGGTGGACGCAACAACCGTGTTCGGGCGGGTGAGTCCTCACCAAAAGCGCGCAATGGTCCGAGCCCTGCAGGCCCGGCACCACGTCGTTGCCATGACCGGCGACGGCGTCAACGACGTGTTGGCACTCAAGGACGCCGATGTCGGGATCGCGATGGCGTCGGGATCCGACGCGACCCGCGCCGTGGCCCAACTGGTGCTGTTGGACTCGAACTTCTCCGGCCTACCCCACGTTGTGGTGGAGGGGCGTCGTGTCATCAACAACCTCCAGCGGGTTGCCGGCCTGTTCCTCACGAAGACCACCTACGCGCTGCTGATAGCGCTTGTCACCGGCGTATCGACGCTCGCCTATCCGTTCCTTCCACGGCACCTGACACTCGTCGGCACAGTGGCGATCGGTATCCCGTCGTTCTTCCTCGCGCTGGCACCATCCACCGAAAGGATCCAGGGCAACTTCCTGAGGTCGGTCGCCCTGGTGTCCATCCCCTCGGGGATCGTCGCCGCCGCGGCGACGATGACGGGATACGTGATTGCTCAGAACACCGACGGCGTGGCGTTACCACAGCAGCGGACCACGGCCGTACTGGTCCTGGCGGGGGTTTCGCTGCTGGTCGTGGTACGCACTGCACGTCCGTTCCTTCCGTGGAAGGCCGCGATGGTCGGGGTCCTCGGCGTGACGTTGCTGCTCTCGATCGTCACTCCCGTGGGCAGGCGTTACTTCGAACTCGAACTCCCCCCGGGAGGTCTGATCTGGATCGTGGTGGGACTGGTGGCAGCGAGCGCGTGGCTTCTCGTTCTGGCGCGCGTCCTCATTCAGCGGCTTCGTTGGGCAACGTGAGGGCCGAATGCTGATCGCCGGTCGCCGCGAACGCACGGCCCAACAGTCCGCCGCGCGGCTTCAGCAGGTCGGCAAGGTCGTCCACCGGCTCGACAGGTTTCTCCGGCTCGACGTTCGGCGAGCGCTCACCGGCGAAATCCGGTTCGTCGGAGCCGGTTTCGTCTGTTTCCGAATCCCTTTCGACGACAGAGAAGTCGAGCATCGGCTCCTCGAAGCTCCCCCAGCGTCGCCGGGGCATCCGGGGGGTTCGCGAAGCGCGCTCGGCAGACACGGCGGCCGGCGCCTCGGACAGGATCGTGGTCTGCGCTCCCCTCCTGTCGACCACAACCCAGCCCCTCGGCGGAGACAACCGCTCGGCGTGCTCGACGCACAAGACCTGAGCGGACCTATCTGCGACGACGATCGGATCGAGCCACAGCTGGCACGACACAGGGTCGTAGTGGATCGTGACGGCGGCGACGTTTGCGCATCCGGGCCGCCTGCACGAGCCGGTCATGGGCCAACGCTATCGAGCCGGGACACCTGCCTCACGCACCGACACCCGCGCGGGATCGCAGGTGCATTTCGCTGATCTCGACGCGGGCCGGCATCTCCAGAGCGCCCATCACGCAGTCGGCGATATCCACCGCATCCGGCACCGACCTGCCACTCTCGCCCGGACCGTCGCCTGCGGAGGCCCCCACATGGATCGTCGAAACCCGCACGCCGCTGCCCTCCACCTCACGCCGCGTCTCATCCGCGAGGGACCTCACACCGGCCCGGGTCATCGCGTACTGCGTGTCACCTGGTTCGGCCGTCGGGTTCACGAAGACGATGTGGCCCCCTCCCTCGCGCAGGCTCGGAAGCAATTGCTGGGTCATCAGATAGGGCCCGCGAAGGTTGACGAGGTACTGCTCGTCGAGATCGGCGACGACCCCCCCATCGACACCGTGGCGGACGTGGACGTCGGCCGTGTGGACCAGGACGTCGACCGGTCGGTCGAACCGGGTGATGAAGTCCGCGGCTCCTGACACCTCCGACACACTCCCGAGATCGCACTGGAGGAACAGGATCGACGCGGTCGACCCAGCGGAGCTCACCGTCTCGCGGAGATCGGCGACATCTCGATCCAGAACGCAGACCCGCGCGCCGGCATCGGCCAGGGAGAGGGCGACCGCCCGGCCGACGGACCCACCACCGCCGGTTACCACCGCGACCTTGCCATCGAGTGGTTGGAGATCGTTGCCGTCGTCGAGCACTGACGCCGCCGCGCGATGCGAACCACCGGCCGCCTCACCCGTCATCGCGCACCCCTCTCATCAACCGCCGCCCTCTCTCCGCCGTGATCCGGAGGGTACCCAGTGCTCCTCCGCCCGGCAACGCACGGAGAAGTACATCTGCTCAACAGCGGCGCGCGGTGACAACCAGTGGGCGATGGTCGCTGACCCCCACCGCGGGAATCTCAGCGTCGCCAAGGCTCAGACCGGCCGCGGCTATCCAGTCGATTGACCTCTTCGGGCGGTCCGCGGGAAACGTGGCGCCCGCGTCAACCCACCGAAACCCGGTGTCACGGAGAAGCGGAACCACGCTGTCGGACTCCAGGTTCAGGTCTCCCATCAGGACCAGCGGTGGCCGACACCCTGCGAGGACCGAGAGCACTGCTTCAAGTTGGCGGATCGCCGGCGTCCCACCCGCGCTCCGCCGGCGCTCGTCGAGGTGGGTCGCCGCCACGGTCAGTCGGGTCCCGCCGACGAGGACAACCTCCGCCAACAGCGCCCTGCGCGGCCGGGCCGCTCCACTTCCCGGGAGCTCGACGACCACAGGATCGAGTAGCTGACCGCGCACCAACAGTGCGTTGCCGAACCGTCCCAACGCCCAGTGCGTCCAGTTCGGCAAGAAGCACCATTCCGCTCCGACTGCCGCGGCGATCCATGCCGACTGGTTCACGAAGAAGGATCTCACGGCGGCTGCGTCCACTTCCTGTAGCGCCAGCACGTCGGCTCGCAGGCTCACACACGCTTCGGCGGCGCGGCCGATCCGAGCGAAGTGCCCGGGCGGCGCAGCATGTCGAAGGTTGAAGGTGGCCAGCCGGAAGGAGTCGCCCACTGAAGCTCAGATCGTCTCCGGCTCAGGCGTCGCCGCTGAGACCGCGACCGAGTCGCTCGACGGCATCGACGTACTCCTCGACCATCTCCAGGATCACGTCGCGGCTCTTGCGGATCCTGTTCATGCGCCCCACGATCTGGCCCACCGGGTTGAACATCACCCCTTTGGACTGATCCGCGTACTTCGCGGTGCGGGCCACTGCCTCCCCGGTGACCATGAACTGAAGAGGCATTCCCAGCGGCTTGGGGTTGTCCGGCGCCTCCCACGCCTCGGTCCAGTCGCTGCGCAGCATCCGACACGGCTTGCCAGTCCAGCTCCTTGACCTCACGGTGTCACGACTGGTCGCGGCGAGCAGCTCCGCCTGCTGTGCCGGAGGCGTCTCGGCCTCCTCCACCGTGAGCCACAGCGAACCTGTCCACACGCCGGCGGCTCCCATCGCCATCGCCGCAGCCATCTGCCGGCCTGTCCCGATGCCACCCGCAGCCAACACGGGAAGTGGTGCCACCGCGTCGATCACCTCGGGCCACAACACCACCGAGCCCACGTCGCCGGTGTGGCCTCCGCCCTCGGTGCCCTGAGCTATGACGAAGTCGAGCCCGGCCTCCTTGTGCGAGAGCGCCTGCTTCGCAGCCCCGCACAACGCCCCGACGAGGCGTCCCGTCGACTGGATCTCCGCAACGATCTCCGCCGGTGGCGTACCGAGGGCATTGGCGATGAGCTTCACCTTCGGGTGAGTGAGCGCGATCTCGATCTGAGGACCCGCAGTCGCCTCGGTCCAGCCGATCAGCTCGGGCGCCTTCTGGTCCTCGGGCAACGACGGCACTCCGTGGCTGTCGAGCAGCTCGTGTACGAAATCCCGATGGCCCTGGGGGATCATGTCACGCAGGTCGTCCTCGAGCTTTTCGGCGTCCAGCTCGCCCATACCCTCGTACTTCATCGGGATGACGATGTCCACGCCGTAGGGGTGATCGCCAACATGCGCGTCGATCCAGTCGAGCTCGACCGCGAGCTGCTCAGGCGTGTAACCCACCGCACCCAACACTCCGAGTCCACCGGCGTTGGAGACCGCTGCAACCACGTCGCGGCAGTGCGTGAAGGCGAAGATGGGGAACTCGATGCCGAGGCGCTTGGTCAGATCGTTCTGCATGGAGACCGAGCGTAGAAGCTGACGAGAACACGTTCTACTCCCGACCCAGTTACGGTCGCGGCCGTGCCCCGCCCTCACATCACGGCCCACTCGACCGATCTCCACGAGGGTTTCGAGCAGATCCGACGGGAGCTCGACGTGCGCCAGGTCTTCCCTCCGGCGGTTCTCGACGCAGCGCGCGCCGCCTCCGACCATTTCGCGGGCGAGCGCGCCGACCGCCGGGATCTTCCTCTGGTCTCGATCGACCCTGCCGGAAGTCGGGACCTCGACCAGGCGTTCCACCTGGCCACTCGTGGTGGGGGCTACCGATTCAGCTACGCGATCGCGGATGTTGCGGCATGGATCCCCGCAGGCGGCCCGCTCGACAGCGAAGCACGGGAACGTGGCTCCACGGTGTACTGCCCCGACACGCGCATCCCCCTGCACCCGCCCTTGCTCTCCGAAGGGGCCGCAAGCCTCCTTCCCGATGGTGATCGGCCCGCCGTCCTTTGGACCATCGATCTCGACGACCGGGCCTCGGTCACCGACATCGGCGTCGAGCGCGCACTGGTTCGCAATCGCGAGGCACTCGACTACGCGGCCGCCCAGGGGCACCTGGACGCGGGTGGAACCCACCAACAGCTCCGCCTCCTCGAAGAAGTGGGCTCGCTTCGCCTCGCTCGGGAGATGGAACGAGGGGGCGTGAGCCTGACCCTGCCGGACCAGCTGGTCACCCGCGAGGGCGACCGCTATCGGATCGAGTACGGCGCAACCCTCGACACGGAGCGATGGAACGCCCAGCTGTCCCTCTGCTGCGGCATGGCGGCAGCAGAGTTGATGATCCAGGGAGGAGTTGGCGTCCTACGCACCCTTCCAGACCCCGACGCGACCGTCCTCGATTCTCTCCGCTTGACCTCCGAGCAGCTCGGAGTTGCGTGGCCTGAAGGTCGCTCCTATCCCGAATGGGTCCGCTCCCTCGACCCGGCCACCGGCGAAGGGGCGGCGTTGATGGTCGCCGCCGCCCGAACCCTCCGCGGAGCCGGCTACACCACCTTCGACGGGACCGCGCCGACCTCGCCCAACCATCATGCGCTCGCCGCGCCTTACGCACATGTCACCGCACCGCTGCGTCGGTTGGTCGACCGGTTCGGCGCCGAATGCGCCCTCGCCCTTTGCAACGGGGTTCGCCCTCCCCGCTGGACGCTCGACGCGCTCGAAAGCCTCCCAGGGATCATGGAACAGACCGCGTCCCGCGTGTCGGCGGTGGAGCGGGCATGCGTAGATCTTGTTGAGGCTGCAATTCTCCAACATCGCGTGGGCGAAGCCCTCGATGGCGTGGTGACCGCACTGCGTAACGGAACCACCGCCGTGGTGCAGCTGACCGATCCGGCGGTGATCGCTACCGCTCCGATCGTGAATCAGCTCGAAGCCGGCGACCACGTCGTCGCCCGGGTGGTCGAGGCAGACCCCCGGACCCGCACGGTCAGCTTCGAGATAGCACCACTGCCGCGATGATGAGCCGTCAGGTCAGCTTGTGGGCCTGGCCACGACCCACCGCCGGCGCCACGGTCGGGGTGAGCCCGCGAGAAGCCACAGGAACACGACTCCAGCAACATCTATGAGGTGCGCACTCAACTCGGGGAGCGCTCGTACAGCTCCCGTCGCGATGTCAACGGTTGCACCCAAGGCCATCGCGGCGACCAACACACCGGCCACCGGCAGTAGCGCGTAGGCACGGTGGGGGCGCCAGGCGACGATCAGGAAACCGGCGAACAGCGCAAGGTTGAGTGCACCGACGTGTCGGGACAGGTGCCCGACCGCGTCGTCGCCCGATCCCACGAGGAGCTGGGGAAGAGATCGCGCTATTCCTGCGACTCCCACCCACGCCATCGCCACCCGGATCCAGGTGAGGCGCGTCGCTCGTGGGCGACGGGCGCGGGTGAGGATGGCGCCCGCCAGGTCTGGCACGTCGAGGACTGGACGTAGGCGGATCGTGCGATGCAACGTCCACGCGCGTAGGTCGAACTCGCGACATGCGGGGCAAACCTCGAGATGGAGGTCGAGGAGCCGATCCTCAGTGTCGCTCACGCGGCCGTCCAACCGGGCGGAGACGAGGTCACGGATCTGGTGACAGTCCATGACGAAGTGGTCGTCCGACGTGCGCGGCTGGTTCCAGGTGACAAGGATGTGGGTGTGGACGATCTCACCTACCTGGCGATCTCAGCCCGGGACGGCGACCCCGCCGCGATGGAGGATTTCGTTCGCGCGTGTCAGGCGGACGTCTGGCGTCTGTGCGCATTCCTCGGCGGCCGCGACCGCGCCGACGACTTGTGCCAGGACAGCTTCGTGCGAATCATCGGCGCACTGCCGGCCTTCAGGGTCGAGTCGTCCGCGCGGACATGGATGTTGTCGATAACCCGGCGAGCATGCGCCGACGACGTTCGTCGCCGGCAACGACACCGCGGCCTCCATCAACGCCTGGACGCGCTTCGCCGCGATGAGCCGTCCGTTCTGGGCAGCACAGCGGAGGTCGACGATCTGATCAGGCGCCTCGGCCCTGACCGCCGCGATGCATTCGTGCTCACCCAGCTCTTGGGTCTGAGCTACGAACAGGCGGCGGAGGTATGTGGATGTCCCGTCGGTACTATCCGCAGCCGTGTGTCTCGCGCTCGAACCGACCTCCTCGCAGCATCGGAACAAGGCATGGAGCTCTCGCGGCGCATCAGCCCCTGAGAACTCGGCTCAGCGCCACCCCACTAGAGGGTGACGAGGATCCGCTCAGAGGCGAAGGATCCGATGCCGACGCTGCGTCCGGCCACTTCGACAGTCAGCGTCCCATCCGGCGACGCGGCGGTAACCACTCCGGTGCTACCCGGCACTAGCCGGGAGTCCTCCAGAAAGTCGAGCAGACCCGGCGAGAACTCGAGCTCCTCGGGGATCCGGGTGACCTTGAACTGGGCTCCGACAGCAAGCTCGGCCAAAGGGTGGAGATCAGGTGCGCTGTAGCCACTGCCTGGAATCGGGTTCCCGTGTGGGCAGGTCGTGGGGTCTCCCAGCAGTCGGGCAAGCGCTTCCTCCACCGGCTCGCTGATCACGTGCTCCCACTTGCCGGCCTCCTGGTGTGCGTATGCCCACGACAGACCGAGGACATCGGTCATGAACCTCTCGGCGAGCCGGTGCCGCCGAACCACCGACTCAGCAAGCGCCACGCCCTTCGGGGTGAGGCGAATGACGTTCGCGGAGACCTCGACGAGCCCCTCTGCGTCGAGCCGCTTGATCATCTCCGACACCGAGGGACGTGAGACCGCCAACCGCTCGGCGATCCGCGCCTGGACCACTGTGATGTCGTCCTCGGCGAGCTCGAAGATCGTCTCGCAGTACTCCTCGAACGCAGGATGCCACTCGGCCATGGGCCGGAGTCTACGCCCCTGCCCAACCGCTCATTCATGAGCGCCAACGAACTCCGAGGGGTCGCACCTGCGTCTGGGGCAGCACAGAGCGAACGTCGTCCCGCACACGGAGCGGTACCGGATCCTCATCGACACTGCTCCCAACAACTACCGGCGGGCGAAAGATCGTCGCCTCGAACAAGGGAACACACCAATGAAGATCCGCTCACTGATCACAAGCATCGCGGTCGTTGCAGCCGGGGTGCTCGGAATGGTGGCCGTCGCTCCGACGGCATCAGCCGCCACCGCCACGACCGCCTGCTTCAAGTGGTACACGGGCGCCCCATACGCCTCACAGCCTGTGCACCTGATGAAGTGGACCGGCTCCACCTGGACAAGTATTCGCAGCGGCAAGACGAACAAGAGCGGGTGCGCCACCTTCTCCAACACCCCGTCCAACGTGTACCTGACGATGAAGGGCTACAGCGTTGCGGGCAACACCAACATAGGGCTGGCGCTCTTCGAGGGATGGGCGCCTCGATACGCCAACCCGGGAGCGGGTGGCGTCGGCCTTGGCACGGGCGTGGTCCGGCTGGTTCAGTGCGTGCCAGGCCTGTACGGAGCGTGTGCCGGATTCGCCTGAGCATCCCTTCGATAGCCAAGCGGTGCCCGGCCCCGACGGCCGGGCACCGGCGCGTCCGCATTCGATGGGTGCGATGCAACACGACACGCCCCCGGTGTCGGTCCTGCCAGGATGGTGCCGTGGCGAAGTTGTCGGCGAGTCGAACCGTACCCAGATGCAGCTGGGGCGCGACCGGTGTCTGGTCGCTACGGCTTCCGACGGTGATCGTCTTGTGGGTCGGCCTCTGGATCTTCGGCGCCGGAGAAGCACTGCTGATCCAGGCCCGCCTGGGCAACACCCCATGGACCGTGCTTTCCGAAGGCATCGCGGAGCGAGTCGGCCTCAGCATCGGCACCGTCACGATCATCATCTCCATGCTCGTGCTGACGAGCTGGCTGCCCTTCGACGAGAGACCCGGATTCGGGACCTTCTCGAACATCCTCCTCATCGGGATCGCGATCGACGTCATGTCGCCACTCGTTCCCCGTCCAAACCGGTTCGGCTGGCAGCTCGGGCAATCGATCCTCGGGGTGGTCATCGGCGGCTTCGGCTGCGCGCTCTACCTGACGGCGAACCTGGGCCCGGGCGCACGCGACGGGCTCATGAAGAGCTTGCACCGCCGCTTCGACATCCCCATCGCCTGGGTTCGCTTGGCAATGGAAGCCACGGTGCTGTTCGCCGGAATCGCCCTGGGCGGAAGGGCAGGGCTTGGCACCGTGCTGTTCGCTCTCGGCGTCGGGCACGCGATGAGTTGGTCGTTCACTGCGTTCAGCACACTGGACCGCCGCGCTCGCGACACAACCGCACACGCGGTACCGGGATGAACGTCCTGCTCGTCACCATCGATCAGTGGAGAGCCGACAGCCTCGGTTGCGCAGGCCATCCCTGCGCCCGGACGCCCACCATCGACCGACTCGCGGCACGCGGTGTGCGCTTCACGCGGCACTTCGCGCAGACGGCCCCTTGCGGTCCGAGCCGCGCCTCCCTGCTGAGCGGCATGTACCTCCACAACCACCGGGCGGTGGACAACGGAACCCCGCTCGACTCGCGCTTCACGAACCTCGCTCTGGAGCTCCGTTCCGCCGGCTACCGGCCGACCTTGTTCGGCTACACCGACACGACCGTCGACCCCCGGACCGTCGACGACCCCGACGACGCCCGCCTTCGCACCTACGAGGGGGTGCTTGCCGGCTTCGACATCGAGGTGCAACTCCCCGAGGCGGCCGACGCATGGCTGGAATGGTTGAGAACCAAGGGCTACGACGTGCCGGCGTCGGTCGGTGAGCTATACGAGGATCGGGACCACAACGGGGCCGAGGGCCGGGGTGCGTCGTGGGCTCCGGTCCGCTACGCGAGCGAGCACACCGAGGCGGCGTTCCTCGTGGAGCGGTTCATCGACTGGCACTCGAGGCTCCCCCACGATGAGAGCTGGGCCGCGCACGTCACCTTCCTCCGGCCGCACCCACCTTTCGTTGCGCCTGCACCTTGGCACGACCTCATCGACCCGGCCATCGTTCCAATGCCCGTGCGCCACCCCGACATCGACCGGGAGGGAGCCGTCCACCCCATGGTCGCCGCCGCCCTCATCGTCGATGCTGTCCGCGCACCGGCGTCAGAGCCCGACACACGTCAGCTTCGAGCCACCTACTGGGGCATGCTCGCCGAGGTCGACGAGAAGCTCGGTTGGCTGTTGGACCACCTGGACTCGACCGATGCCGAGGACACCCTGGTGATCGTCACCTCGGATCACGGCGAACAGCTTGGCGATCACTGGCTCATCCAGAAGCTCGGCTACTTCGACTCCAGCTACCACATCCCCTTGGTCATCGCAGGGCCGGGTGTCGTCGGCGGACGGACCGTGGAGCATTTCACCGAGAACATCGACCTGATGCCGACGATCCTCGCCGGCGTTGGCGCCCCCGTACCTGCCCAATGCGACGGTGTCGCCCTCCAGCCTTTCCTTCGCGGTGACGAGCCTGAGGGCTGGCGAGATGCAGCCCATTGGGAGTGGGACTTCAGGGATCCGGCCACCTCGGCACTTCTTGGCGTGGCACTTCACGAGTCGAACCTCGCGGTGCTGCGCGACGGGCACGGCAAGTACGTTCACTTCGCCGGTCTACCGGCGGCCTTCTACGACCTCGACGAGGACCCCCACGAGCTCCGGAACCGAGCCGACGACCCCGAATACCGGGATCGGGTCCTCGATTACGCGCAGCGGCTCCTGTCGTGGCGCCTCTCGACCGACGATCAGACCCTGGCGCGCCTCATTGCCACACCCGATGGCATCGTTCCGGTCGAGGAGACCGGCTCTCGTTACCGGTAGGTCGGCCGTCTCCATCTGGGCAGCGGCCATCGCGGGATCCCCACCGGTACGCTGGCGGCCCACCACCATGGACTCCGATCCTCCGTCTCCGAACTGCTTCTCATGGCTCGCCGGCCCCGCCTCCGCTGGGTCAACCTCGCGCCAGCGCGGTTGGCCCGTCGACTGGTCGACCTTCTCGGTCCGACCGGCGGAGCGGCGCGCCAGAGCCTGGTCGCGCTGGGGTTCAACTCACTGACCAGCTTTGTCGCCGGCGCAACGCTGGTCGGCATCCTCCCCACCTTCCAGCGGCTACCCGGACTCCTCGTCCTGGTCACCCCTGCGATCGGCCTGCGGGGCAACGTGTTTTCGACGCTCGGCAACCGGCTCTCCACCACAATCCACGCCGGCACGTTCAGCCCCTCGCTACGCCGTGAATCCATCCTCGGCCAGAACCTTCTGGCCGGCTTCTCGCTGACCACGTTCATGTCGGTGATCCTGGCGTTTCTGGCGAAGATCATCGCTGTGGCCGTCGGCATCCCCCACACGATCAGCCTCTTGGACCTCATGTTGATCTCGGTGCTCGGCGGGACCCTCGCGTCGGTGCCGGTGGCTCTCGCCACGCTCGTGTTGGCGCGCAGCGCTGTCCGCTTCGGCTGGGATCTCGACAACCTCGTCGCGCCGACCGTCGGAACCCTCGGTGATGGCATCACCATCCCTGCCCTGTGGCTGGCTGCCACACTCGTCGGTCACGGCAAGGGCTCCCAGGTTGCGGGCGCGGTGGTCGGCGTCGCCGCGATCATCGCCGTGGTGTGGGTCTTCCGCTCCCCCCTGGAGCAGCTAAACCAGATCGTTCGTGAATCGATCCCCGTGTTGGGCGTCGCACTGCTGTTGTCCGCACTCGGAGGGCTGGTCCTCCAAAAGCAGGTCGAGGTGCTGGCGGCACTACCGGCGATCCTGCTGCTGCAACCGGCGTTCGTGTCCACAGCCGGAGCGCTCGGGGGAATCCTCTGCGGCCGGGTGGCGACGAATCTGCACCTCGGCTCGGTGGAACCGACGTTGATTCCCGGTGGTGAAGTACGCCGAGACACGTCGTTCCTGCTCGGACTCACCGTGCCGATCTTCGTGTTCAATGCCGTTGGCGCCTGGTCCTTCAGCGCCATGTCACCTACCGGCCGGATCTCACCCGGGTGGTGGTGGATCCTTCTGATCGCGTTGGTGGCGGCAGCGCTCACCATGTTGTTCGTCGTTGCCATCAGCTACTACGCGACGATCGGGGCTTGGCGCATCGAGGTCGATCCCGACTCCTACGGCATCCCGGTGGTTACGGCGGCAACCGACTTCATCGGCACCGTGATCCTCGTAGTCACCGTCGTCGTCCTCGGCCTCGCCTGACCCCACCCTCGGGCGGCGCTGAAGGGCGGCGCGCTCTGTGGTCAGGCGTCGCGGCGGCTCACCATCACCCCGCCAACCAGACACAGCAGGACAGCGACCGCGCAGAAGTACGCGAAGCCACCCCAGGGACTCAACAGATCGGGATCGCCGACCCGTTCAACAACCTGGGAACCGGCGTTGTACGGCATCCACCGTCCAACGGAGCTACGGAGGAAGGCGACGACGATCGGCTCTATCACCATCGGCCACGCAAGCACCGCGACGATCGAGCCGATCGGCTGGCGCAGGATCATCCCGATCCCGAACCCCGCGAGGGCATAGCCCGGCGCCAGCAACCAGGTTCCGACGAGCACCCTCCATGCACCCTCTACCGAAAGATCCAGACCGACACCCCGACTGGAGAGGATCGCTCCGCCAACGAGAAGCGACAGCGCAATGAGCGAGGCTGCGATCGTCAATGTGGCAACCACGACCACGACGACCTTTGCGACGAGAGCGCGCCCCCGTCGCGGTACGGCCGCGAAGGTCGCCCTGATCGTGTTGAACCGGTACTCCTGGCCGATCACCTGCACACCCAGCACACCAAGCAGTGCAAGGCCGAGCCCGAAACCCGCCGTAGCGATCTGCAAGCGGAGAAGCGGGTAGACACCCAGGTCGTTCTCGGCACCAGCTGTATCGTCGAGCGGAACGACGGCGCAGAGCAAGGCCCCCAGGCCGACCGCCAAGACCGCGATCGCGACCATCAACACCACGTTCGAACGGACCGAACGAAGCTTCAGCCACTCGGCGCGGATGAGCCCGATCATCGGGGCTCTCCTGCACCGCTCTCACGCCTGACCGGCGAGCCCGATCGGTACTGCTGCGCATCGCGGGTGACCTCGAGGAAGGCCTCTTCGAGCGAGGCCTGCTTGGGTGAGAGCTCGTGGAGCACTATGCCGTTCTCCGCTGCCAGCTCACCGATCGTCGCCGCCTCGATACCCGAAGCCGAGAATGCGCCTTCACCCATCGACACCCGCGCTCCCCTGGCCTCGACGAGTTGCGCCAACTCGGCCACCTGGGGACTGCGCACCTCCACCCACGAGCCGGCGGCGTCACGCACGAAGTCCTCGACCCGGCCCTGGGATATGAGCCGACCTCGACCGATCACCACGAGGTCCTGGGCCGTCAGCGCCATCTCCGCCAGCATGTGACTCGAGACCAACACCGTCCGGCCCTCACCGGCGAGGGTCCGCATGAAGTTCCGAACCCACAAGATCCCTTCGGGGTCCAACCCGTTGACGGGCTCGTCGAACAGCAACGTGTGGGGATCGCCGAGCATCGCGGCAGCAAGCCCTAGGCGCTGGTTCATACCCAGAGAGAACCCGCCCACCCGCTTGGTGGCGACCTCCTCGAGTCCGACGAGACCGAGCATCTCGTCCACCCGCGGATAGGGGATCCCGTTGGTGAGCGCCATCGCCCGCAAGTGGTTGCGAGCAGTGCGGGTCGGATGCACGTACTTCGCGTCCAACAGCGCCCCCACCTCACGCAACGGATGCCGAAGCTCACGGTATCGTCTGCCGTCGAAGGTGGCCGATCCGCGATCTGCACGGTCGAGCTGAAGCATCATCCGCATCGTGGTCGACTTGCCTGAGCCGTTCGGGCCGAGGAAGCCGGTGACCCGTCCCTCGTGCACCTCGAACGAGAGGCGGTCCACTGCAATCGTGGATCCGAAGCGTTTCGTCAGGTCATGCGCGACAAGCACGACGGCGCACACTATCGAAGCGGTCGCGGGAAGCGCTTGACGCCGCCAGGTGGCGGCGGCTTACTGCGCCGCCTCGCGGGGTGCAGCCAGGAAGTCGTAGGCCGACTGGAGGTTGAGCGACGCGGTCGGCTCGGTGGCGGACACCTGCAACTCGATCTCCACCAGATTCGCGTAATCCTGCGGATAGAGGCCGTAGCCCACCGAACTCAACTTCGCCGAAGTGGGCGAACCCTCGTAGGCGCCAATTCCGACCACGTCCTGGTTGCACGTGCCGGTGGTGCGGAATGCGCCGATAGCGAGGGGGAGCGGGCCGAGTGCAACCATCACCACACCCGCTTGTCCGGCGCCGAGATCCGACTTGCCGTAGACGACTCCGATGTTGCCCGCCTCGTCCTTGATGATGTTCATCTCACCTCCGGCCACCGAACCGGAAACGTTGCAGGATGCAGCGGTCTGTTCCCTGAACGACGCACCCAGGCTGAGCTGACCCGCTGTTACGTGCTCGCCGGGACGGTCGACCTGGGGAATGGTGGTGCTGGTGGGCGCAGGTGACACCTCTACCGTGGTGGTCGGCGCCTCGGGCAGCGTCGTTGTGGTGGTGGTCGGCTCGGCCACCGTGGTCGTCGGCTCGGCCACCGTGGTGGTCGACTCCCCCGTTTGGGACGCCGCCGGCGCGGCCGACAGCGCGACCGCGGAAACCACCACAGACACGACTGCTACCAGACGCTTCATCACGATCAGTCCTTCCGCTGCCCCCCAGGAAGCAGCAACGCCTTCAAAGATAGCGCTGGACCCCGACAGTTCTCAACGCGCTACGAACACCTTCTCTCCTACGCTGCCGCAGCCCGCCGACAACACCCGAGGTGACCGACATGGAACAAGACCTCCTTACGCTCGCCGAGAGACTCCTCGACGGATCGGCATCGATCGAAGATCATCATCCGCTCAACCTCCGGGGTGCTTCGGTGATCCAAGAGGTGGCACCTCGGGTGGCTTTCGTGGAAGCGTTCGCCAACGTCGTCGCCATCGACACCGACGAAGGCCTCGTCCTCGTCGATGCCGCAGGTCCGCTACATGCCCAGTCCGCCCACGACGCAGTCCGCGAGTGGTCGGCTCGGCCGCTGCACACCGCGGTCTTCACCCACGGACACGTCGACCACATCTACGCCGTTCGCATCTTCGAGTCCGAACCGGGAGCGAACCCCGCACATGTGGTAGCCCACGAGGCACTTCCGGATCGCTTTCGACGATACGAATCCACCAACGGCTACAACGCGATCATCAACCAGCGACAGTTCCAACTCCCCCAACCGATCTTCCCCGGCAACTACCGCTACCCGGATGAGCTCTATCGGGACCGCTTGGACTTGGACATCGGTGGCGTCGAGCTCACCCTTCGCCACGACAGGGGCGAGACCGACGATGGAACCTGGGTATGGCTGGCCGATCGAAAGGTGCTGTGCACCGGTGACCTGTTCATCTGGGCTTCGCCCAACTGCGGCAACCCGCAGAAGGTCCAGCGCTACCCAGCTGAATGGGCGGCCGCGTTGCGCTCGATGGTGGCGTTGGGACCCGAACTGCTACTGCCTGGCCACGGACTTCCCATCGCCGGCAGGGACCGGATTGCGACCGTGCTGGCCGAGACGGCCGAACTCCTCGAATCCCTGGTGGACCAGACGCTCGAACTGATGAACGCCGGCGCGCGCCTCGACGAGATCGTCCATGCCGTCACGGCGCCGCCGCACTTGTTGGACAGGCCATGGCTCCAACCCGTCTACGACGAACCGGAGTTCGTCGTCCACAACCTCTGGAGGCTCTATGGCGGCTGGTACGACGGCGACCCTTCCCACCTGAAGCCTTCGCCCGCGAATGCGTTGGCGGGCGAACTTGCGATGCTCGCAGGAGGAGCCACCGCCCTCGCCTCGCACGCCGAGGCCCTCTCCGATCGCGGCGAGCACCGACTCGCCGGACACCTGGCCGAACTCGCAGTCCAGGCCGACCCCGACGATCCGGGCCTGCACAGGGTCCGAGCGCTCGTGTTCAGCCGACGCGCGGACCTCGAGCGCTCGACGATGGCGAAGGGCGTCTTCCGCTGGGCGGCGACTGAATCACATTCAGTCGCCCACTCCGCGTAACATCGCCGGCCTTCCACCCCGGGAGAGGGTGAGGTGGGCCTCGGGGACTCGTCCCCAGTCCATTTCGGGTTGAAAGAGAGTAGAAGTCGTGCTCGAGAAGCGAGTCCGGCGGTGGGTTAGGCGCTGGAAGCGGCCCATCTCCCCTATCGAATTGGACAACGAGATGATCACCAAGCGCGTCGAGCTGTTCGACATCGAATCCCACACGATCGATCTGACCGATCCGCCGCTCTTCACCGTCCGACCGATGCCGTTCTCAGTGGAGGACCGGCCGCCGTTGTTCGGAGTTGACCCCTCCGCCGCCCCGCAGGTGGTCTTCGAGCCCCAGGCGCTCGAAGTCGGAACCGACGACACCCCCCGGGACTGATCGCCTCATCGCCCAGATCCTGGCAGGCTCTGGGCGTGCCGATCACCGATCACTTCCTCGTCACAGACCGCGTAGCCATCGTCACGGGCGCAGGGCGAGGAATCGGCAGGGCAACAGCCTTGGCGCTGGCCGAGGCGGGGGCAGATCTTGTCGTGTCGGCTCGAACTGCCCAGGATCTCGACGCGGTAGCCGACGCCGCAGGTCACTTCGGTCGGCGAGTCGTGGCGGTGGTTGCCGACGCAAACGACCTCGACACTCTTCCCCTGCTGGTTGAGCGCGCCATCGACGAACTCGATGGCCTCGACATCGTCGTGAACAACGTGGGCGGGTCCTACCCGAGGCCGTTGTTGGACACCTCGGCGCGGATGTTCGAGCAGGCATTCCACTTCAATGTGACCACTGCGCTCACCTTGTCGAAGGCGGCGATCCCCCCGATGCTCGAACGCGGTGGTGGCTCCATCGTCAACATCGGCTCCGCGATGGGACGGCTGGCCGACCGTGGCTACGCCGCGTACGGCACTGCGAAGGCGGCGCTGGCGCACCTCACTCGTCTCATGGCCGCGGACGGTGCCCCCCGAATCCGGGTCAATGGCATCGCTGTGGGTTCGACGGCTACGAGCGCGCTGGAGTCGGTCTTGACCGATGAGAACATCCGCGTCTCGATGGAGCAGGGCACTCCACTCGGCCGACTGGGCCGCCCGCTCGACATCGCGCTCGGCGTCCTCTACCTCTGCTCGCCTGCCGGCGAATACATCACGGGCAAGATGTTGGAGATCGACGGGGGTATCGAGGCACCCAACCTGGCACTGGGTCTGCCCGATCTCTAGCGGCGCGTCCGACGTGGCTCAGTCGACCGTGGTGGTTGTCAGTTGGTCGTTCACCTCGGCGTTCAGCTTCGATTCGGCGATCTTGCGATCTGCCTCCTCCCGTTGCCGCTGAGCGTCGAGACCGGCCAGCAGTGGCTCACGCAGCTCCTCTCGCCGAGCTGCGGTCACGCACTTCCGGACAGCGGCCTCAGGATCTCGGATCTCCCGAGTGAGCTTCCCGGCAAGACCGTCGCGGAACTGATCGTCGGTGAGGTGATCGAGGCTGGCTTCGACGTAGCACTCCGCCTCTCCCTCTGTGAGATCCACACCTACCGCCTGCTTCAACGAGGACTTACGGACCACGGTACGCGCCAAGGCAATATCGAGATCCGGCGCGATCTCATCTGCCTTCCGGCGATCGTTTGAGGCCTGTGTCAGACAAGTAGCGCTGTCTTCACGCACCTCAGGGGGAAGGTCCAACACGGTGATCTTCGTCCACTTCTGAATCGCCGCGACGGTGAGCTTCGCGAACTTCTCCGAACCGAACACCGGAACCACCTTGTCCAGGTAGCAGTCGATCTCGCTCCGTCCGACACCACGAATTCCCAGGATCGTGGTGAGCAGAGCCGAGTTGTCCTCGATGGAGCCGAGGCTCACCCGACTCGGACCGACGCGATCGATGGCCTGGCTGATCACCAACTCGCTCGTCGCCGAACTCGAGTCGGACGCAGTCTTCTTCTGAGCCGGCTCGCCATCGGAGCATCCCACCAACAACACGGCGCAAAGCGCCGTGACCTTCGTGAGGGTCCAGGAGGTTCGACGATCGTCGCACTGCACGGGAGCAAGGGTACGGGCCCCGAGGGGTTCCCCGTTCGTACTTGACCAGGTGGTCAAGTACGATCCTCGGCATGTACGAGTGGTCCGACGAACACAAGATGCTCCAGACAGTCGTCCGCGACTTCGTGGAGCGGGAGATCAAGCCGAAGGTCGAGGAACTCGAGCACGGCGATCTACCCCCCTACGACATCCTCCGCAAGATGTTCACCACGTTCGGTATGGACGCCATGGCACGGGCCACCTTCGCAAAACGAATAGAGAAGGAGAAGGCCGCCCTGGCCGAAGGCGCACAGCCGACGCCGGTCACCGAGGATGTCGAGAGCATCGCCGGAATGGACGCCGGCTTCACGCTCATCCCGATCGTCGAGATGTGTCGGTACTGCCCGGGCATGGTCACCGCCATGGGGGTGTCGATGGGACTCACCTCCGCTGCGATCATGTCAAAGGGCACGATCGCCCAGAAGGAACGCTGGGCGCTTGACCTCTTGACTCTCGACAAGATCGGCGCTTGGGCGATCACCGAGCCGGGCTCCGGCTCCGACGCGTTCGGTTCGATGCGCTCAACTGCGCGTCGCGATGGCGACGAGTACGTGCTGAACGGCTCGAAGACCTTCATCACCAACGGCCCCTACGCCGACACGATCGTCTTCATCTGCAAGCTCGACGAGGGCAACGACCCGAAGGACCGCAAAGTGTTGTCCTTCGTCCTCGACTCGGGGATGGCCGGCCTCGAGCAGTCCAAGCCACTGCGGAAGATGGGCATGCACTCCTCGCCCACCGGCGAGCTGTTCCTCACCGATGTCCGCGTGGGTCGCGATCGACTCATCGGAGAGACCGAGGACGTGTCCTCCGGCGGGCGTGAAGGCGCCAAGGCAACCTTCATGATGGAGCGCTCGGGTGTTGCAGCGATGGCCCTGGGCATCATCGAACAGTGCCTCATGCTCTGTGTCGACTATGCCAAGAACCGTGAGCAGTTCGGCCAGCCCATCGGCGAGTTCCAGCTGATCCAGCTGAAGCTCGCGAAGATGGAGGTCGCCCGGATGAACTGTCAGAACCTCGTGTTCCGGACCATTGAGATGTCGAAGGCCGGGCGGTCGATGACCCTTGCCGAGGCATCGGCCATGAAGCTGTACTCGGCCGGCGCCGCCGTCGAGTGTGCGCTCGAGGCGGTGCAGCTCTTTGGAGGCAACGGCTACATGGCCGAGTTCCAAGTGGAACAGCTCGCACGCGACGCCAAGGTTCTCCAGATCTACGGGGGCACCGACGAGATCCAAACCTCACAGATAGCGCGATCCCTCCTGGCGTGAGCCTGCTACGCCTCCGGCACGCCCTACGGGCTACATCGGCTACGCAACTCCCGCGATCCCTCCCGGCGTGAGCCTGCTACGCCTCCGGCACGCCCTACGGGCTACATCGGCTACGCAACTCCCGCGATCCCTCCTGGCGTGAGCCTGCGTACTCTGAGCTGCGCATGAACTCAGAGCGAAGGGTCTACCTCGACCGTTTCGGCAGCATCACCCTGCGAGTCGGCCGAACGCCGATCGCACTCAACTGGACCTTCCTCATCCTGGTCGCGTTCTACACACTCGTGTTGGGTCGCCCCTGGGGCTACGGCTTGATGTTCGCCGGCGTGGCATTCGTCGGGATCCTCTGGCACGAAACCGGACACGCCGTCGCCTTCCGCCTCGTGGGCCGTTCGTCGCGGATCGTCATCCACGGGATCGGCGGTGTCACCATCAGCGAGGACCCAGACGAGCTCCGCGACGCCGAGGCCGCCGGGGTCGCGCTCGCAGGACCCCTTGTGGGTATCGCGGTGGGCCTCGTCGCGCTCTGGCTCCAGATCCACGACGTGGGCGCGCATGCTCTGTGGAGCCGGGTTCTCCTCGACGACGTGATTTTCGTGAACCTCGGTTGGGGGTTGCTGAACCTCCTGCCAGTGATCCCCCTCGATGGTGGACAGGTGCTCGAACGGCTCACCGGTCTGCTCCTGCCCAGTTGGCGTCACATCGTTCCCTACGTCGTAGGCATCGCTGTCTCGCTCGCGGGCCTCGGCCTGGCCTGGGCCGAGGGCTACCCCATCGCCGTCCTGTTGGCAGGAGCCTTCGCGCTCCTCAACCTGCGGTGGATGTCGGGCCAACGCCGCGCCCGACGCACCGAACGAGCAGATGCCGAAGCGGCTGATCTCCTCGACCGCGCCGCGCCGCTCCAACATGTTTCCCAGGGCGACCTGCTCGCGGTCCTCGGAACACCACTGAGCCCCGCGATGGACGCCGCGGTCGCGCACGCCCTCGCCTGGCGCTCAGCGCTCCAGATGGGGCCCGGCGATCAGCAGGTGCTCGCAGGCATGTGCCATCGCATCGCCGGCAGGTACGACACGGGGCTGCTCGCCGCGGTCGATGCACACGCTCGCGCCGACCACCACGGCTGCATCGCCCTGTTGGCCCGCGGCTTCGCGACCGAATCCACACCACCCCCGTCGTGGCTCGTCACCCGCCTGCTCCCCGGCTACGACGAGGTGGAGGAACTCGCCGAGTTGATCGACCATCTCGCACTAGGCGAACGCCACCAGGGACTCAGCAGGCTGATCACCACCCTGGAGCGCGAAGGTCGAACGGCGGAGGCGGTCGGGGTTCGCTCCAGGCTGGCGGTGCCCGTGGCCGACGACACCTTCGCATGGGCACCCGCCCGCTGATCTGGAAGTCCCTCACCCACCGTTCACCCGTGGAACAAGCCCAGCGATGCCTCGGTGGTCTCGATGGGCGCGCCGAACACGGCCGCCGCCACCTCGGACTGGAACACCCGCAGGTCGTTGACCGCCCTTATGTCACCGTCGTCCAGATCCCCCAGCCCCGGCCAGTCGCCCCGAAGGCCGCCGGCCACCCCGCCACCGATCACGATCGCCACGCACCCGCGACCGTGATCCGTGCCGCCGGAGGCGTTCTCAGCCACTCGCCTACCGAACTCGGTCATCACCGTGACGACCAGGCCGTCGGCGTCATCGAAATGGCGGTCGATGAGACCGCCCACGCCCGCATCGAGCGAGGAAACCAACTCGGCGAACTGCCCGTCCAATGTGCCCTGGGCAGTGTGGGTGTCCCAACCGCCAAGGTCGACCTGTACAACTTCGGTGCCCACCGAGGCTCCCAGCAGCTCGGACGCGGCAGCGAATATGGCTGCGCTTTCGCCTGAGCCGAATGACGAGGGGTCACCCACCTCGATCGGCGAACGCGCCATCAGGTCCAACACCCCCACCGCAGCGCCCACCCCGACGGCCGCGCCCTCGGGAAGCAGATCAGCCCTCGACCACTCCTCGACCAGCCTGGATCCCGCAGGAACGAGCAGGCTGTCGACCACCGTGTAGCCTCCTCCTGCTCCTCCACCACCTGCTCTCCGCCGTTTCGGACGGAGAGCACCGAGGCGCAACGCGGACGGGTCGGGTACCCCCAGCGCATCGGCGGTACCCCACAGCGACGGAGGCACCGACACCGTCCCGACAGCGACACCCCGAAACGGCGAAGGCACCGAGTCGGCGGCAGCCGCAAGACGACTCCCCAACCAACCGGATCCCGATACTGGCTTCCCGTCGGAATCCACCGCCGCCTCCAACAACGCCTGGGCTTGGAAGTGGCTCCGCGACTGGCCCTCGTAGCCCGCGGCAGGGAGGATCGCAGCCCTCCCTCCTCGAAGCAGCTCTGCGAGCCGAACCGCCTTCGGATGCAGGGCGAACCCGTCGATGCCCACGTCGAGTCCCTCACCCTCGCCCACCGCGAGCGTCGGCCGGGCCGCGTGATATGCGGGATCGGCAATCGGAGCGAACAGACTCAGCCCGTCGGCTCCACCCCGCAGGAAGATGTTCACCAGCTTCGCCACGCGCTCCTCCTCAATAGACCTGATGTTCGGGTCCACACAGAGCCTCCACGAGCTCTGTGCCATCCCCGGCGCCCAGCGCCGAGGGATCCAACACGACGACACCGCCATTGGACGCCACGGCGAGGGTGACGATGGCGTTCCAGCGGCCGATCATCGCGCCGGGGTTCGACCAGACTGCCGATCCGAACGGATAGCCGTCCGGCGAGGGCCAGGCATAGGGAACCTGGCCGAGCACCCGCATCAGCCCGACGAGGGACCGCAGGACAGGATCGCCGTTCTCCCCAACCTCGAGAGTTGCGCTCGTGACACGAAGGGTGTGTGCCACCAGATCGATCGGCCTGCGCACCATCAGCGTCGCCGAGTCGGCGAAGCGCTCTGAGGTGAGCAGATGCCGTACGACCGGTCCGATCTCCGTGTCGCGTTCCAGATACACCGCGGCGGCCTCTTCGACGAGGGGATCGTCGCGCTGGATCGACTCGGACACGAACCGTCGGGCGAAGAGATGTGCGATCCGCTCCGCGGTTACACGGTGCCGGGCGAGGTGCTCCAGGGCGGCTCGCCCCGCTTCCTCACCTACCTGATCCTTGCTCGGTCGCCATCCGACGATGTCGCCACCAGAGCTCATCGGTCCCAAGTCATGCCACGCGGAACGGAACACGAACGCCCCCGAAGACTTATCGAGGGACCAGCCCGTCATCACGTGCGCGAGTTCCTTCACGTCTCCTTCGTCGTAGCCGCCATCGACGCCCAGGGTGTGCAGCTCCATCACCTCGCGGGCGTAGTTCTCGTTCGGCGTCCGATCTCCGTCGGCACGGCTCCGGGCCTGATCCAGGTAGAGCAGCATCGCCGGGTGCCGTGCCGTGGAGACGAGGAGGTCGGAGAACCGCCCGAACGCGCCGTCGCGCAGCATCCGGTCGTAGTCGGGCATGAAGAAGAGCTCCGGTCGCTGAGCCGAGCTCACGTGCAACAGGTCCGCGAGCACGTCGAGGACCCGCTGACGAAGCTGATCCTCGGCAAAGGCCGCACCCAGGATCGTGCGTCCCGTGAGCGTCTCGATCGACCGCCGGGCCACCTCGGTCGCCTGCTCCTTCGACATGGCCCGGTCCGGAACGAGATCGCCGAGATGGGCTTCGACCGCTCCGAGCGGTTCGGCCGCGTTCGCGTCTGCGTTGAGCGCGTCCGTCGCCAGTTGTGCATCCAGCCAGGCTTCGAAGCCCACCTTGGATACTGACGCCAGCAACGGAGCGGTTACACCGAACGTGGCGCGCTCCAGTTGCCGATTCAGCAGGGCCGACGCGGCCTGGCCCGACCGGGGAAGCTCGGTGGAGGGAACCATCGATGTCGGACCAGACCGCGAGAGCCCCCCGCTGCCGGAGTTGCATGCCGACAGTCCGACAAGGGCGACGGACTGGAGAAGCCGGCGGCGACTCAGGGTGGAACTCATGGAGAGATCATCGCCGCCGATCGTGAGCCGTCGACCAGGGATGTGTGATGGTTCTGTGAGAGCGCTTGACTCAAAGGAGGACGACCTGGCCAGTGGAGGCGACCCCTGCTGCCTCAATCTGGTTCTTGAGGCACGGCGGTGCGGTTTCCGGGCCTCGCTGCCTCATGAACGAGTTTGAGTCACAGCGGACCGGGCCTCGCTGCCTCAGACCACCAAGGCGATCAGCACGAAGTGGCATGCACCCGCAGCCAGGGTGCATGCATGCCACACCTCGTGGTATCCGAAGCTGAGTGGTCTGGGATTAGGACTCCGCTTGCCGAGAACCACCGCCCCACCCGTGTAGATAACGCCGCCGATGCCCAGCAGCAACCCGCGGACCAGTCCGAGGTTGCCCAACAGCTTCGGCAGGGTGATCACGGCTCCCCAGCCCAGCACCATGTACAGCCAGGACCCGCTGGGCCCTCCTCCGGTTCCGAGCCGGATCATCTTCATGATCACCCCTGCCAGGGCTGTGACCCACGCCGCGACGAGCATCGGGATGCCCCATGCCCGGGGCAGCACCAGCAGGCAGATGGGTGTGTAGGTGCCGGCGATGAGACAGAAGATCATCGAGTGGTCCAAGCGGCGCAGCCACTTCACGGCTCTCTCGGTGTGGGCCAGGCGGTGATAGGAGGCCGAAGCGCCGAACTGGCCTGCCAAGGTTGCCCAATAGACGGCGACGGCTACCTGCGCCGCGGCCGTCTTCGCTTCGGCGAGCAGGAAGAGACCGGCGGGCAGCGTGACGAAGAACGCGATCCCATGCAGTCGGCCTCGCCAGGTGGGACGAGGCCCGTAGGCGTCCCACGGGGTCTCAGTCGACATCAGCGGCTGTGTCATGGCGGTCTCCCTTTGCTGATCCGCCAGCACCCCAGCTCGCGGCCCCCCGCGCGGATCCTCTCAATTTGTAGCAAGTGGATCCCGCCAGGAAAAGGGGCTATGTCGGCGCTACTACTCCCACTCGATGGTGCCGGGCGGCTTGCTGGTGATGTCGAGCGTCACGCGGTTGACGCCCTCCACCTCGTTGGTGATGCGCGTCGAGATCCGCTCCAGCAGGTCGTAGGGCAAGCGGGACCAGTCGGCGGTCATGGCGTCCTCGCTGCTCACCGGCCGCAGCACCACGGGGTGACCGTAGGTTCGCTCGTCGCCCTGCACACCTACCGCCCGAACGTCGGCCAGCAGCACAACGGGGAACTGCCAAACCTCGCGGTCGAGCCCCGAAGCGGTGAGCTCCTCGCGAGCGATCGCGTCGGCCTCTCGCAACATCGCCAGGCGCTCCTCGGTGACGGCCCCCACGATCCGGATCGCCAGGCCGGGACCGGGGAAGGGATGCCGGTGAACGATCTCCTCTGGTAGACCCAGCTCCGTTCCGACCGCTCGAACCTCGTCCTTGAACAACAGACGGAGCGGTTCGATGAGCCGGAACTCGACGTCGTCTGGCAGACCGCCGACGTTGTGGTGGCTCTTGATGTTCGCGGTTCCGGTACCACCGCCGGACTCGACGACATCGGGATACAAGGTTCCCTGCACCAGGAACTCGATGCCCCCCTGAGCGCCCTGCTCCTCGATCACCTTCTCGGCGGCGTCCTCGAACGTACGGATGAAGAGGTTGCCGATGATCTTGCGCTTCTGCTCCGGATCGGTCGGGTCATCCAGAGCGGCCAAGCCTTCGAGGAACCGCTTGCTCTCATCGACGACCCTGACGTTGATGCCTGTGGCCGCCACGTAGTCGCGCTCGACCTGCTCTCGTTCGCCCTTGCGGAGCAATCCGTGGTCGACGAAGACACATGTCAATTGGTCGCCTACCGCTCGGTGGACGAGGGCTGCGGCGACGGCCGAATCGACGCCACCCGACAGCGCACACAAGACCGGGCGGTTGCCGACCTGCCGGCGCACCTCCGCGATGGTCTCCTCGATGATGTTCGCGGCGGTCCAGCCGGCCTCGATGCCCGCGCCTTCGTAGAGGAACCGCTCGAGCACCTGCTGGCCGAACTCCGAGTGCAGTACTTCGGGGTGCCACTGCACGCCATAGAGCCCTCTATCCCGGTTCTCGAACGCTGCGACGACCGACCCGGCGCTGGAGCCGGCCTTGTGGAATCCAGGTGGGGCATCGACCACTGAGTCGCGATGCGACATCCACACGACCTGGTTGACGGGCTGGCCGGCGAACAGCAGCGACTCGGCATCGACGCTTGCCTCTGTCCGTCCGAACTCGGGCAGGTCGGTCCGCTTCACCGAGCCGCCCAGGGCCACCGCCATCGCCTGGAACCCGTAACAGATTCCGAGGGTGGGAACGCCGGAGTCGAACAACTTCGGGTCGACCTTGGGCGCCCCATCGGCATACACGCTGGCGGGACCACCTGAGAGGATCACCGCCGCGGGCTTCTTGGCGAGCAGCTCGTCGAGCTGCATCGTGTGCGGGACGACCTCGCTGTAGATCTTCGCTTCACGAACTCGACGGGCGATGAGCTGCGCGTACTGAGCTCCGAAGTCGACGACGAGCACGCTTTCTGGCCGACTCATCACGGGAGTGTAGCACCCATGTAATTACACGGCATTCCATCCCCGCTCGAAGCCGGCAGGGAACCCACGTCTCAGAGCACCTTGGTGAGCGAACCGATCGGCATCTGAAGTTCGCCCAGCATGGCGAGATCTTCCTGTGGCGAGCGGCCGAGCGTCGTGAGGTAGTTGCCCACGATCAGGGCATTGATGCCGGCGGTCATCCCGGCCGATTGCAGCTCACCGAGGGTCACCTCACGGCCACCCGCGTAACGCAGGATGACATCGGGCAGACCCAGGCGGAACAGGGCGATCCACTTGAGCGCCTCCTTCGCCGGGGTCAGCGAACGCACCGCCATCGGCGTGCCAGGCCGGGGATTCAGGAAGTTGATCGGCACCTCTCGTGGGGACAGCTCCTGAAGTTGGCCGAGCATCTCAAGGCGCTGGTCGTCGGTCTCGCCCATGCCCAACAGAACACCGCAGCAGAGGTCCATTCCCGCGCTGGTGACACGGCGGCACGTATCCCACCGCTCGTCCCACGTGTGGCTGGTCACGACCTGGGGAAAGAAGCTGCGAGCCGTCTCGATGTTGTGGTTGTAGCGGTGCACACCACCCTCCGCGAAACGGCGCGCCTGGTCGTCGGTGAGGATGCCGGCCGACACGTTCACGCTGAGACCCGTCTTGTCCTGAACCAGCGGGACCAACTCGAGGATCCGCTGCATGCTTCGCTCGTCGGGGCTGCGCACCGCCAACACGATGCAGAACTCCGTGGCCCCCAGCTTCGCCGTCTCCGCAGCGGCGTGAAGGACCTCGTCGGTGTCGAGGAACGGGGTGGCCTGCACCGGTGTGTCGAAATGAGCCGACTGGGAGCAGAATCCGCAGTCCTCCGAACAGCCACCGGTCTTCGCCGAGATGATCCCTTCCACCTCTACGGTCTCGCCGCACCACTCGAGGCGCACCTCGTGGGCGAGCTCGACCAGGCGACCCAGAGCGGAGGCCGGCAGGGCAGCGAGGTCGGCGAGATCGGTTGCGTCTAGTCGGCGGTGCTCACCGAGGAGCGCCTCACGTGCAGCCTCGATGACAAGGACGTCGCTCATGACCCTCCGTTGGTGTGGGCGAACGGGTTTCGGATCGGCCGCGGACCAGGGCCTACGGTGACATGTCCCGAGTGCCGGAGCGGCTCGGACAGTACCGGGAGGGTCGGTTGGCCAACAAGGTGAGCACCACGGACTGGGTGCGACGGGACGCGGAGGTCGTGTGGCACGGCTTCACGCAGATGTCCACCTTCGCGACCAACTCGCCGATCGTGGTGGAGCGCGGCGAAGGCCGCGAGCTGATCGACGTGGAGGGTCGCCGGTACCTCGACGCAATCTCCTCGGTGTGGATGATGACGCTGGGCCACCGGGTACCCGAGTTGGACGACGCTCTACGCGATCAGATCGACCGCATCGCACACTCCACGATGTTGGGTCATGGCAACGTCGCAACCATCGAGCTCGCGGAAGACCTCGCTGCGCGACTGCCAATGGAGGACCCGCACCTGCTGTTCGCGGCTGACGGCGCCGCCGCTGTGGAGCAGGCCCTGAAGATCGCATTCCAGTATTGGGTGAACCTCGGCGTCGAAGGCCGGACCGGCTACCTGGCCTTCGGTGGGGCCTACCACGGAGACACCATCGGCTCCATCTCAGTGGGCGCGGGCGGGTTCGGAACCGACCTGTTCGACCCGTTGCGATTCGAGGTGATACACGCACCGGGTTTCGACGATCCCAACTGCATCGACGTGGCCTGCGATCTGATCCAGGTGTACCGCGATCGTCTGGCGGCAGTGATCGCCGAACCACTCGTCCAGGGCGCCGCCGGCATACATGTACGACAGCCCGAGGAGTTCCGCATGCTCGCGGAGGCCTGCCGAGCGAACGACGTCCTGCTCATCTGCGACGAGATCGCAGTGGGCTTCGGGCGCACGGGCAGCCTCTTCGCGTCACAGCGCTGCGGTATTCGTCCCGACCTCCTCACGATGGGCAAGGGCATCACCGGCGGATACCTGCCCATGTCGGCCACCGCAGCGAACCGACGCGTGTACGACGCGTTCCTGGGCGAGGACCTCGGGCCCCGGACGCTCTATCACGGCCACTCCTATGCAGGGAACGCTCTGGCTGCCGCGGTTGCCCGCCGCCACCTCCAGTTGATCGAAGAATGGGGCGTGCTCGCCAACGTGGAAGCCCGCTCCGCGGAGCTGTCCGCGGCCCTCGCGGAACGGGTATTGCCGTTGCCCCAGGTCCGGGAAGTCCGCCAACAGGGCTTCATGGTGGGCGTCGAGCTGGCGCCGCCGTCGGAGGGCATGCGTTGGGGGCGACAGGTGAGCGCGGCGTGCGTTGAGCGAGGCGTGCTCATCCGCCCGTTGGGCGACGTGATCGTGTCGGTTCCGATGCTCACCACGACCCCCGAGGAGATCGACCGCATCATCGACACGATCGCAGCCGCCATCACCTCCGCTGCCACATGAGCTCCGAAGGCTTCCCACCCAGTTGGGCTGAGCGGGTCGACGAAGCACTCCGGTCGATCGAACTACAGGGGCGCTGGCGGACGATCAGGACCCTGGATACGGGAAGACCCCGAACCGCCGTGTCGGCCTCGGGCGAGGGGGTCGTCTCCTTCGCGGGCAACGACTACCTGGGCCTCTCCCAGCACCCCGAGGTGACCGCGGCCGCTCACGCGGCGCTCGATGACCTCGGCGCAGGGGCCGGGGCGGCACGCCTCATCGTCGGGAGCCGCCCGGTCCACGACCGTCTCGAAGTGGCGATAGCCGAGTGGAAGCAGCGCGACGCAGCACTCCTGTTCTCCACCGGATACCAGGCCAACCTCGGATTGGTGGGGGCGCTTGCAGCGGTCGCTCCCGACGCTCTGATCCACTCCGACGAGCTCAATCACGCTTCGATAATCGACGGCACGCGACTGGCACGCAGCGAGGTGCGCGTGTTCCCACATCTGGATCTCGCTGCTCTCGACTCGGCGCTGAGTGCCGCTGCGGGCCGCGCTCAGATCGTGGTGAGTGACGAGGTGTTCTCGATGGACGGTGACACCGCCGACATCAACGCCCTCGCCGAGCTCTGCGCGGCCCACGAAGCGTTGCTGGTACTCGATGTCGCCCACTCCGTGCTCGCGGAGTCGCCGCCTTCCGGCGCCCTGCTGGTGGGCACCCTCTCCAAGACGCTCGGGACTCTCGGAGGGTTCGTGGCAGGACCTGGACCGATCATCGATCTGTGTCGCAACACCGCACGCTCGTTCATCTTCACCACAGCATCAACTCCTGCCGATACCGCTGCTGCCGAAGCAGCGATACGCATCGTCGGATCACCCGAGGGAGCAGAGCTGTTGGGTCGGCTGCGCTCGAACGTGGAACGACTCCGTGCGGGCCATCGCTCCCCCATCATCCCTGTGGTCGTGGGCTCGGAGGAGGCGGCGCTGGCAGCGGCGGAGTCGTTGTTGGCCGAGGGCCTCCTCGTCCCCGCCATCCGGCCGCCAACCGTCGCGCCCGGGACCTGCCGGCTGCGGATCGCCGTGTCGGCCGCTCACGATCCCGCTGATGTGGATCGGCTCGCAGATACTCTCAGGCGAAGAGGGCTCCACCCCTGAGAGGAGCGCCCCCAAATGGCCCGATCCAGCCGACCCCATCGCCTCATCGTCATCGCCGGAACCGCCACCGAAGTCGGCAAGACATGGGTGGCGACACGACTCGTCGAGGGGCTCCGAGAGCGAAATCTCACGGTGTCGGCTCGCAAGCCGGCGCAGTCCTTCGACGAGGACGATGCGCTCACCGACGCAGATCACCTCGCCTCTGTTTCCGGTGAACCCGTCGACGACGTCTGCCCACGGCACCGTTGGTATCCGATGCCCATGGCCCCACCGATGGCCGCCGACTCACTGGGCCGCGAGCCGATCTTCCTGGGCGAACTGCTCGCCGAGGTACGGGACGGCTGGCCGGGTCGAGCCCCCGACGTGGGGGTCGTGGAGCTGGCCGGAGGCGTCCGTTCCCCTCTCGGCCATGACGGCGACGGGATCGACCTCATCCTGGGTCTGGCGCCCGACCTGGTGGTCCTCGTGGCCGATGCCGGCCTCGGAACGATCCACTCTGTTCGCCAGTCGGTGGCCGACCTGGCCGGGTACCCGACGGTCGTCCTGTTGAACCGCTACGACCCAGTCACGGAGCTGCACCGACGCAACCTCGCCTGGCTGGTCGAGCGTGAGCGGCTCGACCCGTTGGTGGAGATCGATTCGCTCATCGGCAGCGTGTTGGACCTGATGCCGACCTACTGCACGGGATGTGGGCGCCCCGCCGCGGACTGCCCGGGCGGATGCAGCCCCGAGCTGGACCCGCCGCGTCACTGCCCGCGTTGCGGACGGCGCCTGGCGGTCACGATCGTTCCGACCGGCGTTCAGGCCCGCTGCCGCGACCACGGCCCCATCGACGACTGGTCCTGACCCCGCCCACCACACCCCAACCGTGACCACGACGCAGATCTGTGTCGCCAAGACCCACGGAACAGGTGAGCGGGCCTCGCGTCTACCGTTGGCCGCCATGTCCGCAGTCCTGACCGAACGCGACGGCCACACCCTCGTCGTCACCCTCAACCGTCCCGAGCGACAGAACGCCATCAACGGCGAGATGCTGGTTCGCTTCTACGACGCGTGCGTCCTCGCAGACGAGGACCCAGACATCCGCTGTCTCGTGGTCACCGGCGCCGGGGGCAACTTCTGCTCAGGCGCCGACCTCAAGGACATGGCCGGAGGCCACGCCGACCAAGCCCCGTTCCCCGACGGACTCGACGTGCAGGCCCGACTTGCCGCCGACGCCGACCTGCCCTGGAAGGCGCTGTGGCGCACATGGCGTCCGGGCGTTCCGATCATCCTCGCCGCGGAGGGCACCGCCATCGCAGGCGGCACTGAGTTGTTGGCGGCGACGGAGATCCGCGTCGCCGGCCGCAGCGCCCGTTTCGGCATCTCCGAGGCGCGCTGGTCGCTGTACCCGATGGCGGGCTCGGCGGTACGCATCCCGCGCCAGATCCCCTACACGGTGGCGTGCGAGCTCTTACTCACCGGCGATCACATCTCAGCCGACCGGGCTCTGGAGCTCGGCCTCGTAGGCCACGTCGTAGATGACGGACAGGCGCTTGGGAAGGCGAAGGAGATCGCCGCGGCCATCTGTGCCAACGGCCCACTCGCGGTGAAGGCCCTGCTGCGGACGCTCCGGGAGACCAACGGCATGGAGGAACAGGAGGCGCTCACCTACGAGTTCACCTACGGCTGGGATGTCTTCGCGTCCGAGGACGCCAGGGAGGGTCCGCGCGCTTTCAAGGAGAAGCGCACGCCGAACTTCCAGGGTCGATGACGACGCGAGTTCGGGGCCGCGGCGAGCCGATCCTCGTGGCGGACGCCGCGGCCGAAGGAAACCGGACCGCAGTCCTCGTCGACGTTCGCCTCTCACGACCTGCGGGGCGGCGTTCGCCGAGATCGCGTCGGAACCACTCTCCGAGTGGCGCGTCGAGACCAAGGGCCCGGTGATCGACAAGGATGGGGTGCAATGAAGCTCGGATTGATCTGGGGTTACTGGGGGGCATTGCCTCCCTCCAATCTGGTCGAGACGACCAAGCTCGCCGAGGACCTCGGCTTCGACTCCGTGTGGTCTGCCGAAGCGTGGGGGTCCGACGCGTTCAGCCCCCTCGCCTACCTCGCCGCCCACACCAGCCGGATCAAGCTGGCTACCTCGGTCGTGCAACTGGCCGCGCGAACGCCCACCGCCACCGCCATGCATGCCATGACGCTCGATCACCTCTCCGGGGGACGACTCATACTGGGGCTGGGCGTGTCGGGCCCACAGGTGGTTGAGGGGTGGTATGGGCGCCCATACCGGAAGCCCTTGGC
Source organism: Microthrixaceae bacterium (assembly GCA_020845705.1). Lineage (GTDB taxonomy): Bacteria > Actinomycetota > Acidimicrobiia > Acidimicrobiales > Microtrichaceae > JADLFH01. Next base: position 105,340 of record JADLFH010000076.1, read on the forward strand.
GCGCACGCGCGAGTACGTCGAGATCATCCGTCGGGTGCTCGCACGTGAAGGGCCGCTCGAGTTTCACGGCGAGTTCCACGACCACCCCTACCGCGGTCCCGACTCGATGGGGCTCGGCAAGCCGTTGAAGTCGATCACCCATCCACTCCGCCGAGAAATCCCGATATTCCTCGGCGCCGAGGGGCCCAAGAACGTGGCGATGGCCGCCGAGATCGCGGATGGGTGGATTCCGCTCTACTACTCGCCGTACCGTCAGGAGGTCTACCGCGATTCGCTCGTTGGAGCGAAGCAGGGTTTCGAGATCCCAGCCATGTGCAATCTGACTGTTACCGACGACATCGAGGCGGGTCTCTATCCGGTAAAGGCCGCTCTCGGTTTCTACATCGGCGGGATGGGCGCCAAGGGAAAGAACTTCCACACCGATCTGATGGCGCGGATGGGATTCGAGGCCGAGGCATACAAGATCCAGGACCTGTTCTTCGAAGGTCGGCGCGACGAGGCGATCGCCATGGTTCCCGACCGGTTCGCGGACGAGATCTCACTGGTCGGCCCAGCCGAGCGAATCAAGGAGCGGCTCGAGGCGTGGAAGGAAAGCCCGGTGACCACACTGACGATGTATCCGTCGTCACCTGAGCAGATGCGGCTGGCGGCCGAGTTGGTGCTGGGGAGCTGAGGTGGCCCACCCGCTCTGCTGGTTGACGACGGCGGGGGTGCTCTTCCTTGCCGCGCCGGCGTGCGGGACGAGCGACGGTCCAGCAGCAGCGGTCGAGGGCGTCGCGATCGAGCGGACCACCGCTGCACCCACCACCACGATTCCGGTGCCGGTCGAGTTGCTCCCCGCGTCGCAAATGACGCGGGAGCACTTCGAGGCGATCGCTCGCGAGTGGGAGGGACAACGCTTCGACTTCGGCGTCGTCCGCCGCGTCGACAACGAAGGCCGAGGCTGGACCCTGACCTTCGATCGTGCCCAGATCCGCGACGAGCACGGTGTCAGGGACGGGCCGACCCTCGAGACCGAGCCGATCTACATCGGCGACACCGGCGGAATCACCGTCTCCAACACCAACCCGCGGTTGCGCACCTTCGCGGTTGACCCGAACGCTGAGGTGTTGCTGCTGTCGCCCAAGTGGAGCTGTGCGAACGATCAGCCAAGTTGGGAGCTCATCACCCTTGAACAGCTCGCCTCTGCGCCCTCGGCTCTCGGCGGCCAGGACGCACTGACCTTCGACTCCTCCGGACAGGTCACCCGCATCCGCCTTGCACGCGGCTGCTCCTGAAGCAGCAATACCGTCCCCGATCCGGCGGGGCGACTCTGGGCCGTACCGGGGCAGGTGGTTGAGCACGGTGCTGTCGGTGGGCGCCCATAGGCTCAGCACCATGCCACGTCGGAGCACCCGCCCTCCCCAGGGAGACCTCTTCAGCGCGCCGGGCGGCTTCGCCCGCCAGATCATCGACGTGCCCGTCACCACGGAGATGAGCGAGTCGTTCCTCGCCTACTCGTTGTCGGTCATCACGGCCCGCGCGATCCCCGACGTGCGCGACGGGCTCAAGCCGGTGCAGCGCCGGATCCTGTTCTCGATGTCGGGCATGGGACTGCGACCCGACCGACCCCATCGCAAGTGCGCGGGCGTCGTGGGCGACACCATGGGCAAGTACCACCCCCACGGCGACGGTGCCATCTACGACGCTCTCGTCCGCATGGGCCAGGACTTCGCCCGTCGGATCACGCTCGTGGATCCCCACGGCAACTTCGGCACCCTCGACGACGGCCCTGCCGCCTACCGCTACACAGAGTGCCGCCTCACCGAAGCTGCAATGGAGCTGCTCGCGGAGATCGACGAGGACACCGTCGACTTCCGTCCCACCTTCGACGGCGAGCGTGACGAGCCGCTGTATCTGCCAGGCCGCCTGCCGAACCTGCTGGTCAACGGCACCTCCGGCATTGCCGTGGGAATGGCCACGAACATGCCGTGTCACAACCTGGCCGAAGTGGCTGCCGCCATCCGGTTGGTGATGAACAAGCGTCGCCCGAAGCCAACCGTCGCCGAACTGATGGCAGTGCTCCCAGGACCCGACTTCCCATCCGGCGGCACCATCATCGACGACGGCCTCGCCGACGCGTACGAAACCGGGCGCGGCTCGTTGCGGATCCGCGCCACCGCCGAGGTGGTCGACCTCACCAAATCCCGCAAGGGCATCGTCGTCACCGAACTGCCCTATCAGGTGGGGCCCGAACGGGTCATCGGCCGCATCCAGGAGCTGATGGCGGACGGCAAGATCGTGGGTATCGACCGGGTGAAGAACCTGTCTGACCGCCGCTCGGGGCTCAACCTCACCATCGAGCTGAAACCCGGGGTGAACCCTGCCGCGATGATCACCGAGCTCTACCGCCTCACCCCGCTGGAGGAGTCCTTCGGCGTGAACAACGTGGTGCTGGTCAACGGCACGCCCACGACGGTCAGTCTGTGGCAGCTATGCGACCTCTACATCGAGCATCGCCTCGACGTGATCGTGCGACGAAGCAGCTTTCGTCTGGGAAAGGCACAGGATCGGCTACACATCCTCGAGGGTCTGCTCATCGCTCTCGACCAGATCGATCTGGTCGTGTCGATCATCCGCAGCTCACAGGATCCGACAGAGGCGAAGTCGCGGCTGATCGAGGAGCTGTCACTCACCGACGTCCAAGCGACCCACATCCTCGACATGCAGCTCCGCCGCCTCACCGCGCTGGAGAAGCAGAAGCTGGTCGACGAGGCCGACGAGCTGCGAGCGCGCATCGCGGATCTCGAGGCGTTGCTGGCCTCCGAGCAGCGTCGCAAGACGCTCGTGCTCAAGGAGCTCGACGAGTTGGTCGAGCGGTTCGGTTCGGTGCGGCGGACGCGCATCGTCTCGGCGGATCAGATCTGCGACGTGTCGTTGGAAGCGATGTTGGAAGACCCGAGCGCCGCGGATGAACCATGCGTCATCGCGCTGAGCGCGTCGGGGCTTGTGGGCCGCGAACCCGACGACGGGCCGAAACCCGCCGCGTTCGGGCGTCACGACGTGTTGACCTGCCGGGTCGAGACCTCCACCCAGCGGCGCGTGTTCGCCATCACCACCCGCGGTCGCGTGTTGCACGCGACCGCCGCCTCCATCAGCGAGGTCACCGGTCGCTCCCGTGGGGTCGCCACCAGCGAGGCGTTCACCACCGAGAAGGGCGAGGCGGTGTTGACCCTGGCGGCCGAGCCACGACCTGTCGCCCTCCACGACGACCTGCTGTCCTCGGATGGCCGCGTTGAGCCGGCACCCATCCTGTTGGTCACTGCGAACGGGGTGATGAAGCGGGTCACCGTGGAGGAGATCGTCGGCACGGCGAACGGCAAGACGATCATCAACCTCAAGCCGGGCGACTCCCTCGTGGCCGCGTTCTCGGCCGCCGACGGAGCCGAGTTGATCGCGGTCACTTCGAACGCCCAGGCGTTGCGCACCGACACGACGTCGGTGTCGATTCAGGGCCGCGGCGCGGGTGGCGTGGCGGGCGTGAAGGTCGCCGAGGGCGCCACGGTCGTGGGGGCCGGGCCGGTGAGCAGCGACGACGACACCATCGTCTTGACCATGACCGACAAGCAGACCGCAAAGGTCACCGACGCCGCCGAGATCGCCCCGA
>JADLFH010000153.1 GCA_020845705.1 Microthrixaceae bacterium
ATCCATATCCTTAACATTGATAGAGCACTGGCTCCCGTCCATCTGGTTTTTCGATCGACGAAGGTTCAACGGCATGGCTGCTGTCTCGGGGCGTTGTCCTGATTGTGGAACGCCTCTGCGTCTCCGAATCGACCATCGCGCGGCATTGGAATTCGAGTGTCCCGATTGCCAGGCGGGGCTCGTGTTTGTCGATGACCCCGACGAGCCGTTTCAGAAGCGGACTCTCGACCCGGCTGCCGCAGCGCCCAAGGAGCCGGCAGTCCCGGCGGCGCCTATGGTCATCGCGACGCTCGGGCAGAATCTGGTCACCCGGACCCGGCAGGTCGCGCGTCGGACGGGCGACTTTCTGCATTCCCCGTTCGTGCTGGCCTGCGTGGCTGCCGGTCTGTTGGTGCTGGTGATGGTGGGCGTGGTGGTTCGCCAGGAGTGGGAACGCCACAACGAAAGAGCGAGACTGGCCGCCCTCGCGGCGCAGGAATCCGCGTCGCCGGCCGAGACGATCGCCCCGGCTTCAAACGATCCGGCTGTCGAGACGCCGGCGGAGAAGCCATCGGAACCCATCGCGAGCGTAGCATCGCCCGTCATTCCTGAAAGTCCCGCGACTGTGGCGGAGAACGACGTCGATCTCGGCCCTGCCGCGGATGCTCTGATTCCCGTGAATGCGCCGGACGGACTTCGCGAACACGATCCGATCCGCGATCGGCTCGAACAACGGTTGCTCGCGTATCGTCAACCGGCCGGTATTCCGTTGGAACGGCAGCTTTTCTTCCTCGAAGAGCTGGTCGGCGTCCCGATCGAGTACGATGACACCGTACGCCCGCTGCTGGCCCGCGAGGCAGAATTGACACTGGAAGAGACGACGGTCGCGGACGTACTGACCGCGCTGCTTCTGCCAATCAACCTGACGTGGCGCGTCGAGCGTGACAGAATTTTTGTGGAAGGCGGGCTTGCGGAGTCACCGCGAACTGGCGAACGGCCTGAACCGTTGCCTCGAAATTGATAATCCGTCCTCCGCAGCGCCAGGGAGGGGCCGATGAAGCCCGAAGACACGGTCTGTTATTGCTTTCATGTCACCCAGCGAAAGATCGTGAACTTCATTCGCGTTCATCGCCCACGGCGAGCCAGCCAGATCAGCGAGTGCGGCGGCGCGGGGACGGGATGCGGGTGGTGCATCCGTTACCTGACCCGGTTGTTCGAGGCGAGCCAGGCGACCGGGACCAGTGCTGATGACAACTTGTCAGCGGACGAGTACGCGCGCGGACGGGCGGCCTACATTCGCTCCGGGAAAGGAAAGCCGGCTCCGGGAGCCATTCCACTGCCACCCGAGGAGGAGACCGCGTGATGTCCAGCCCCGATATCCCTCCCGAGCTGATTGGCCAGGTCGTCGTCCTCGATACGGCTGCCCCGTTTATCTACCTGGGGACGCTGCTCGCAGCCGATCACCGCTACCTGATTCTGACTGACGCCGACGTACACGACCTGCGCGAATCGCGGACTTCTCGCGAGCAGTACATTCTGGACTCGCAAGAACACGGCGTGCGGGTCAACCGCGCCAAGGTCTATGTCAGCCGCGACGAGGTCGTGAGCTTTTCGGCCTTGGCCGACGTCACCCTCGGCTGATGGAAAGCGACCGATTTCCCATCGTGTTGATCTCCGAGGCTTGGCGATTATTCACTAAAAATAGTGGACGTTTTGACATTATTAATTCCTGATCGAGAGAACCTGCGACTGCCCCAGATTTTTCTGTCTTGTCTTAAGATATTGATGCATTATGCCTTATGAAAACTCTGTTGATTGAAGACGACTTAGGGAGAATTCCAAAAGATAAGATTACGATCGAATAACA
>JADLFH010000077.1 GCA_020845705.1 Microthrixaceae bacterium
GGGGGGGGGGGGGGGGGGTGCGGGTGCGGGTGATGGGGGCGCCGTGGTTGTGGTCGGGTGGGCCGGGTTCGGTCCATGTGAGTCGGACGATGAACGCGTGGTCGGTCATGGCTTGGCGAGGAGGCGCATGGCGATCTGGCGCATGGCGTTGCGGTGGCTGGTTTCGAGGGTCTCGAGGTGGTTGAGGAGCGCGGCGGTGTCGCAGTCGGTGGGGTCGCAGCACTGGTGCCGGGCGGCTGCTTCGCGGACGCGTTGGTGGATGGCGGCTTTGGTGGGGGTCATCGGCCGCGGCGGTATCCGACGAGCCAGCTGCCGCAGTTGGGGCAGCGTGGCGGGGTGACGGTGGCGACGGGGAGCGTGTCTTGCCAGCGGTGGCCGCAGGCGGAGCAGCGGCAGGTGTAGGTGACGTGCTCGAGGGTCATGGGGCTGCCGCCCCTTCGCTTCGCTGCGGGTTGGCTTCGGGGGCGGGGCGGAGGCCGAGTTCGAGCCAGAGTGCGTGGGGGGCGCCGTCGGTGAGGGCGTCGGCGGCGGTTTGGCGGATGTCCCAGAGCCGGGTTGCTGGTGGCCGGCCGGCTTCTGCGCAGATCTGGACGATGCGGCGGAGCGCTTTGCGGGCGCGGAGGGCTTCGTGGACGGCTACTGCGAGGTCTGGGTCGGTGGGTTGGCCTGGGCCGATGGTGGCGGTTTCGGTGGGGTCGCTCGAGGTGGTCATGGGGTCTCGGTTCGCTCGAGGGCAGCGATTTCGTCGGGGGTGAGGTCGTCGAAGATCTGGCATTCGCCGTCGATGTGGACGGCGAGCCCCCAGCAGCGTGGACAGGTGGCGGGGGCTCTCTCCATCCATGGTTGGCGTGTGGGGAGCTGGGAGGGGCGTTCCTGCGGCTGTGGTGGGCGATTCGCTGGGTGGAGCGCGGCGGCGATGGTGATGGGTCGGGTTTCGGCGAGGTCGGCGAGGGCTTCGATGTCGCCGATGGCGGCGAGGTCGGGGTGTTGTTCGACGAGGGCGGTGAGGGCCCAGCGTTCGGTGTGCCAGCGGTTGTTGGCGCAGCGGAGGGCGTGGGGTGCGCGGGCGTAGACGGGTGTGGGGGTGGCGAGGGAGTCGCGCCGGCCGAGCTCGAGGGCGACGGCGCGGGCGACTGTGGTGGGGGTGCGGGTTCCGTCGTCGTCGTCGGGGCCTGTGGATAGCTGCTGGTGGTAGGGACCAGTAGACGAAGAGGATTCCCTATCCATTTCCCTTTCCACTTCCCTTTCCTCCGCGTAGCCCTCCGGGAGTGGGTTTTCCACAGGGTGGGTTGTGGAAGGAGGGCTACCGGAGGGCTCCGGGAGGGCTCCGGGAGGGCTCTCGGAGGGTGGTCGGGGGTGTCGTTTCTGGCTCGGTTTCGAGACCTTTTGGTGTTCGGTGAAGCCGTGGATGAGGGCGTAGTCCTTGCCGTCGACGGTGTACCGGTGGATGAGCGGTTCGCCGTTCTCGAGCTCCTCGAGGTGCGTGTTGATGTCGTAGGCGGTGATGGTGTCGTCGAGGGGCCAGATGTGGCCCTTGAGGACTCGGGGGTTGGCGTGGACGACGCCGTAGTCGTCGGCTTCGCACCAGAGGCCGATGAAGGTGATCTTGGCGGCGTCGGTAAGCTTGGCGATGCGTTCGGAGGAGAAGAACTCGGGTTTGATCGTGCGGATTCGGGCCATGGCCCCGCCTTTCGTGTGGTGGCCGTCCGTGGCCAACGTCCGTCCGTGAGGTGGGGGTCAGCCTTCGATGTAGGAGAGCCGTGGGGCGAGGGTGCCGCCGTGGTTGGCTCGCCCGGCGTAGACCGGGATGTCGAGCTGGTCGGCAGGCTTGAGCAGGTCGAGGGTGTCGGCGACGATGGTCATGGCTTCGTCGGTGGCTGCTTCGATGACGTCGTCGAGGCGGGTGGCGACGGTCTTGAAGCGGGTGGGTTGGCCGGGTGAGGCGATGACGCTGAGGCGGATCTCGAAGCGCCAGGCCTTGGGGACGCCGTTGTAGACGGTGGTCTCGACGGTGATCTTGTTGGGGAGCTCGACGCCTGCCTTGCCGGCCTTGACGGTGACGTCGTCGGCGAACGCGATGCTGCGGCCGTGGCCGCTGGCGCGCACTTCCTTCTGGTTGGCGGCGGAGAAGACGTGGAGGGTGTCGACGAGCTCGATGAGGTCTTCGGCGGGCATGCTGCGGATCTCGTCGCGGATGTCGTCGAGCCAGTTGGCGAACTGTTCTTGGCTGGCGACACCGAGGCCGCCGGTGATGCGTTGCCAGCTGCCGGTGCGTTCGAGGGTGAGGGTGGCGGTGTGGCGGCCGTGGCCGGCCCAGCCGGTGTCTTCGATGTCGCCGGGGCCGTGGCCGTCGATGATGGCGTGTGCTTCGCCGCGGCGGGGTTCGACGAAGATGGCGGTGCCGGCGTTGTGGTGGGCGTGGACGTAGCGGGCGAAGTCGCCGGGGCGGGTGAACTGGTAGTGGCCGCGCTTGTCGGTGGGTTGGTCGAGATACTCGGTGAGGTCGACGAGGATGGGCCTGCCGTGTTCGTCGATGGTGTGGAGCACGCCGGCGGCTTCCCGCATCGGGACGAGCTTGGAGTCGGCGAACGCGGCGGCCTTGAGGGCGGCGAGGACGGGTTGCAGGTCGGTCACAGGATCTCTCCGGTCTCGTGGTCGAAGTTGGGCAGGTCGGCAGCGGCGGTGTCTTCGAGCTCGCCGAGGGGAAGGCGGTAGGCGAACGGGTTGTCGGTCGCGAGCCGGTTGTGCTCGTCGACGTAGAGGATGGCGCTCTCTGGTGGGAGCTTCGGGCCCTTGGCGCGGGACTCGACGGACAGGGCGACCTGGTCATCGGTGAGGGGTTCGACCTTGATGACGATGGTGAGTTCGCCGGGCTTCTTGACGCCTTCGGCGTAGGCGGTTTTGACCATGCCGACGACGTCGGAGAGCTGCTGGGTGAGGTCGCTGTCGATCTTGCCTTTGCGCATGACGGCGAGGAGCCGGGAGATGCTGGGGAGCTGCCCGTAGGCGGCTTCGCGGTCTTCGATCGGTTCGGTGGAGGTCATCGCACGGGCTCCTCAGCTGTTGGTGTTGGTCTTGGCGATGCCAGCGTTGGCCCAGTGCATGCACTCCTCGAGCGCTGTGAGGGCGAGGGACTGCTCTCGGCCGGCGGGGACCTTGTCGGCGATGAAGTGCGCGAGCTGGCGGCACTCGTGGCGCACGGATCCGTGCGCGCTTCGCTTCTCGTCTGTTGTGGCGGGGTGAAACGCGAAGTCGTTGTCGATGCGGTCGTGGATGTTCTGGTTCACGGGGTTCCCTTCTTGCTAGCGGGCGAGGTAGTGGGGAGCTGCTGTTGGACGGCGTCGCCGGGTTCAGCTGCTGCAGCGGCGGCGGCGTTGGCGGCGATCTCGGCGGCGGAGGCGCGGAGCGGCGGGAACTCGTCGTCGATGGCGACTTCGCCGCGGGTGATGGACCGGTGGGTGATGGTGAGCTGCGTGAGGTCGTACTGGTCCCACCGTGTGGACGGCTTGCCGAGCTTGCGTTCGATGCGGTCCTGGTCGACGCCGAGCTTGGCGAACGATTCGATGGCGGCGGAGGTGCGTTCGCTGATCTCTCGGCCGTCGCCGGCGTTGATGGTGGCGTGGCAGATGGTGATGGCTTCTTCGGTGAACCACGGCGGCAGGATCGAGAAGATGGCTTCGCGCAGCCGGCGGGCGGCGTTGTTGGCGTTGTTCTCGTAGATGTCGCGGAGCTCGACGAGCTCGACGGGCCCGCCCTTCTTGTCGCGGAGGTGCGGGACGATGAAGGTGTTGCTGATGCGGGTGTTGGTCTCGACGTCCCAGGCGAACGCCTGCATTTCGGATTGGCGGGCGATGTCGTCTCGGCGGAGTTCGACTACGCCGAACTGGACGTTGCGCCAGCAGCGGGCGAGTTCTCTGGCGAGGTGGACGGATGCGCCGGCGATGGTTTGGCCGCCGCGGTTGTACTTGTAGAACGCGCGTTCGGCGAGGCCGAGTTGCTTGCATGAGGCCTGCATCTCGGCGCGTGCTGCGGACACGTTGCGGGGGACGTTCTGGGCGACGATGACGAGGGCTTGGACTTCGGCGACGGCGCGGGATTGTTCTACGGCGGTGCCTTGGCCGATGCGCCCGGGGGCGGGGGCGGGGCTGAAGGCGGGGCGGTGGTCGAGGGTCATAGGTCTCCTGCTTCGAGCTCGGCCCAGCGGGGCAGGGAGAGCAGGGCGACGCCGTCGTGGTAGGCGGGCCAGTGCCCGGTGCTGGTGCAGTGCTGGTAGATGGTGCGGGCGGTGTGGTTGCGTGCGGTGGCGGCGCGGAGCGCGGGACCGTCGGGTTCGAACACGGTGGTGAGGTAGGGCGCGGTCTTCTCTTGGGCGATGAACAAAAACGCGGCGCCGTCGGGGGCGAGGCCGAGGGCGTGGATGCCGTCGAGGTACCAGGCGGCTTGCTGGTGGTAGCCCCAGTTGGTCATGGCCTTGCGGAGCGACTCGAGGTCGGCGGCGGCGCAGGTCTTGTAGTCGGGGATGAGGAGGCGGTGGCCGGGGAGGCGGTGAGGGAGCCAGTCGAGGCGGGCGCGGCAACGGACTCCGGTGGCCGGGTCGTCCCAGACGAGGGTGACTTCGGGCCCGCCATGGTCGGGGGCGAGGAGGAGTCTGGCGTCGTTGTGCTGGAGGAGGGCTTCGGCCATGGCGGTGACGGTGGCGTGTTCGGCGGCGAGGAGCGGGGTGCGGCCGGCGGCGCGGGCGGTGTCGGCTTGTTCGCGTGCGGCCTTGGTGCGCCAGTTGTCGGCTTCGACGATCTCGAGCTCGGGGCCGACGCCGAGGACGAGGCGGTGGGCGGCGTGGCCAAGGTCGAAGTGCCGGCGCGGTGCGCTGCCGTGGGTTCGGTCGTGGTGGTAGCGGGCTGGGCAGCTGGGTGGGAGCAGGGCGCGGGCGCCGCTCGAGGTGAGGCTGCCGCCGATGACGGGGTCGGCGTGGTACTGCTCGGCGGTGATGTCGGGGTAGACGCCGGGTTGGTCGATGAACGGTTCGAGCGGGATCTTCGGTTCGGGCGCGACTTCTTGGGGGTCGTCGGACATAGGACTGGGGGCTGGGGGGTCGGGGGGTCCTGGTTTCTGGTCCATGCCAAACTGGCGGCGGGCCATCGCTGCGCGCTTCTTGAGCCGGGGGTCGTCGGTCATCGGCGTCGCCAGCTTGGGAGGCCGGCGTGGCGCCGGTGCTGTTCGAACGCGTACCTCGCTGCGTCAGCTGAGGTTTCGCGAATGATGCTGGCCAGCCGGTAGGCGTGCCACCAGGTGGCTGCAGCGAACCGGTGGCGGAAGGGACGTTGCGCCGCCATCGGTGGCACTGTATCCGCTGTCCGCATCTCTTGATGCGGCATGCGGCTAGTCCTAATGCGTCTGACCTGCGGGAATACCCTACGGGGTACGGTCTCAGTCGGCTTCGACCCATTGGCCGTCGATCCAGTTGCCGCCGGCCCAGGCTTCGAAGCTTTCGGGGACTGGTTGCCCGGTGGCCGCTGCAGCTAGGCACAGCGCGCGGTAGGACGCCTGGTGGTAGTCGGCGATGGTACGGAGCGGGACGCCGGCGCTTATGTCCCACGATTCGTCCTCGCCGTCGTTGTGAGACCAGTGAACGGGGTAGCCGGCTTCGTTCATGGCTGCTTCGAAGACGTCCATGAAAGGCGTCCGCTGTCTCATGCTGCTCTCCTGGGTGGTGCTCTCCAGATGACGTCCCAGCCGATGTCGGACTCGACGGCTTCGGCGCCGGCCCAGCCGGCGATGATGTCGGCGGTGTGCTCGAGGCCGTGGTCTTCGAGGAGCCAGCCGACGACGAGGGTGAGATCGACGAGGCCGTGGTGATCGGGGACGAGGTGCCATGCGTCGCGCCAGATGCCGTTGGGGTCTCGGCGGCCTTGGATGTAGGCCTCGTAGGCGGCTTGCCAGCTGTCGCTGTCGACGTGCAGGACGCCGGCTTCGTGCTGTTCCGCTGGTGGTGCCTGGTCGGTGCCGTCGTCGTCAAAAGGGCCGGGGAGCTGCTCCTCTGCGCCGCCGGCGCCGGGGCGGATCTCGGCGGGGAGCAGCTCGAGCAGCCCGTTGGCGAGCTGGGAGCCGCGGAGGCCTTCGGCCTCGAGCTCGGCGAGTTCGGGGACGAGCCTGCGGGTGGTGTGAAAGCTCTTCCACCAGCGGCGTCCGCGTTCGCGGTGGCTGTAGACCAGGTCGGCGTACTCGTGGAGGGCGTCGACGAGGCGGCGTACCTCGCGGTCGTGGCGGGCGACCTTCTCGGGGTCGCGCCGGCCGCAGAGCTCGGCGAGCCGGGCGGGGATCTCGAGGTAGCTGATGCTGCCTTCTCCCCTACCGTCCTTGCCGGCGAGGCCGGCGAGCTCGGCGCCGATGCCGACCTTGGCGACGTAGGCGGCGAGGCCGGTGGTGTCGTGGACGGGGCGCAGGTCGATCGCTGAGCGGGCGGAGAACCGGCGGGAGTAGCCGAGCCGGATGAGTTCGTCGCGGAACTTGGACCAGAGCGCGGTGTGCGCGGCTTGGGCGGTGTCGGCGTCCCAGATGCCGTGGATGAGGAACACGGCGTGGAGCTGGCAGTGTGGGCCGTTGACGCCGACGGTGTGTTCGACGGTCCAGAGGACGTCGCGGATCCCGAACCGCTTGCGGTAGGTCCACCACCAGCGGGAGCGGTTGTTGAAGACGGCTTCGCGGGCTTCGAGGAGCCGGTCGTGGGCCAGGTCGAGCCGGTCTTTGTGGCTGTGACCTGGGGTGATGGACCAGAACGCAGCCCAGTTGTTGTCGTCTTGCTCGAGCCACCGGTGGGTGGCCACCGACACGACAGCGGCGCGGACGAGGGCTTCCTTGTCGTGGCAGACGGCGCAGAGCTTGGTACTGGCGCACCGTTCCCGGCCGCGGAGCTCGGCGCGTCCGTTGCGCAGTGTCCAGGTCTCGCCTTCGTCGCCAGAGCCGAGCCGGTAGCCGCAGCGTGCGGTGCGTTCTTCGTCGTGTCCCCAGCTGCGGAGCAGCCGGCGGAGGATGGCCACTCCGGCGTGTGCTCGGGCGATTCTGAGGCGCTGTTGCTGTTGGCCGCGATCTACCGAGACCTGGTTGGGCGTCTTCGTTCCGTGCTCTCCGCCCGCCTGGCCCGAACCGACTGGCCTTGGCGGATCTCCGAGCATCTCCACTCCGGCGCCCGTACCGATGGGTATGGTCATTAGGAATGCTCCAGAGCTTCGAGGACGCGGGTGAAATGGTGGCTGCTGCAGACGTAGGTGACGCGGTCTCGGGCGACGGTGACTTGCTTGCTGAGGACGGGAAGGAAGCAGCGGATGGTGACCGATGCTGGGGTGAGGACGACGATCTGGCCGTAGCCCTGGCCTCGGTGGCTGGTCCAGTGGACGACGTCGCCGTGGTGAAGTCCTCTGGCCGGGGCGGTGGCATCGGCTGCGCTCGGCGTCAAGGGCGCCTGCGGCGTCCCTTCGGGCAGACCCTTGACTCCGTGCTCGCTCGCTGCCGTTGGCTGGGCATGGGCTCGAGGCGGGGCCTCGAGCCCTTCGGGTTCGCCTACGGGATGTTGGGGGTCGCTGGTCCATCCGCCGGCGACGGCGCGCAGCGCTGCGTTCGGATCGTTCACGGCGTCGGTTCCTGGTCCGGCTGGTACACGCCTAGTTCTCCTTCTCCGCTTCCGCGGTTGGCCACGATCACGTGCCATACCTGCTCAGCTAGACCTGGTTGCTGCTGCAGCGCCTTGGCCGAGCTGGTCCAGTCGGCGAGGGCCGCGAGTTCTGTGGCCGCCTTGAACGCCGTTTCTGGGTCGTGGAACCACGCCACCATGACGCCAGATTCCGTGTGATCCACGGACCAGGCGGGGCGACCGGTCGTCGACGTGCCGCGTTGGATCTCAAGGCCGGGGATCTGCAGGGCAAACGACATCCACTTGGTTGGCGTATTCACGGGTGATTACTCCAGTTCGAACAGGGCGAGTTGGGGCGGGGCAGGGTTGGCGAGGGTGACGGGGTCACATCCGATGTGCTGGTTGAAAACGTCGAAGGTGGTGCCGTCGGGGTAGCGGATGGGTGCATGCCAGTAGCCGGCAGCGCAGCGGTAGCAGGGTGCGGCGAGGGTGCCGGCGCGGCGGTGCCCATCGCGCCAGGTGTGCACGATGGGCGTTCCGGCCGGTGTGTTGTTGGGGATCACGAGGCCTCCCGGAGCGGGAGTACCTGCTGCTGTGGGGGTGGCTCGAGCTGGTCGACTCGCCGGCGGAGCTCGAGGAGTCCGTTGGCCATGAGGTTGGATTGCTCGCCGATGAGGTTGCCGAGTTGTTCGATGGTGCGTTCCATGCCGGTGAGTACCTCTTCGATGCGGCAGACGCGGTCGCCGAGGAGTTCGCCGGTGTCGGGGTCGATGTCGGGGGGTGGTGTGGGTGGGTTGGTGACGCCGAGCATGTCGTCGAGGATCTGGTCGGGTGTTGACCAGCCGAGCGGCGGTGGGACTGCAGGTGCTGCAGGTGCGGCAGCAGCCGGCGGGGCTGCGGGGTTCGCTGTGGGTTGAGCGAAGACGAATGCGCCGACGGCGACGGACCAGGCGATGGCGAGGGCGCAGCCGAGGAGGGTGATGATGAAGCTGCCGGTGAGCCAGGCCCAGCCGAGAATGATGAGGGCGACGGTCATGCCGGCGGCGTAGGTACGGGTGGTCATCGTTCCAACCCCTTCACGTCTCCTGCGACCCACTCGACGACTTCGTCAACGCTGGCGGTCATGAAGTCGACCATGCGGTACATGAGCTCCGGCTCCACTGGGTCTTCGAGGAGGATGGCTGTGCGCTTGCCGGCCCCGACGGCCCAGCCGAGCTCTAGGTGTGCCGACTTGCCACACGGCAGCACGAGCACGAAGGTCTCGGCCCGCTGCATCGCTCGGAAGTCGGCATTGAACCCTTCGATGGCCCGTGGGTGTTCGACCATCCATCGGTAGGTGCCCACGTCCACCCAGTCGGACCCCTTCTTCGGGGCCGCCGCCGAAACGCCGCCCCACTCGCACGACACCGTCGCGTCGAGATGCCGCCACAGGGGCTGGTCGGAGTGGTTGGTCAGGTCGCGCCCGGCGTAGCCCATGGCTCGCATCGTCGAGTGGACGATGCGTCGTCCGCAGTGTTCGCACTCACCGGTGCTCGCGGTGTCGCTCGGGCGAAGCTGCTCCCACCCGAACCCAGCACCCTCCGGTGGATTGCGGAAGTCGTAGTGCCCGATCCCAGCAGCGGTGAGCGCAGCGCACACGGCGGGCTGGATCGGGTTGCGCCATGAGCTGGCGACGTAGACGTAGGTGCGGGTGGTCATGCTGCTCGGGCTCCTGTGCTGGTTGGGTGGATGGCGTACTGGGCGGCGAGGGCGACGGCGGATTGGACGGGTTCGTAGGTGCTGCGGGCGAGGTGGAGGCGGCGGCCGGGGACGTCGAGGAGTGCGAGGCCGTGGGTGGTGAGCTGGTCGATCTCGGCTTGGGTGGGGGTCCAGCCGAGGATGGACTTGGCGTGTTCGATGGTGGGGACGCGCAGCAGAACCCGGCGCGGGATGGCGTTGGCGAATCGGCTGGGGACGATGTCGCTGGTGGGTTTCTGGCTGGCGGCGATGACGAGAACGCCGGCGGCGCGGCCGAGCTCGTCGATCTCGGCGAGGAGCTGCTTGAGGGTGGCTACCTGTTCGCCTTCGCCGGACAGCAGTGCGGAGAGCTCTTCGATGACGAGGACGAGATACGGCCACTCTGGTGTGGGGATGAGCGGCACGCCGTGGAGCCCGGCTTGTTCGAGGTCGGTGTAGCGCTGGTCGATGAACGCCCGGGCGCGCTTGAGGATCTCGGTGGCGTCGTTGCGGTCGCGGGCGACGGCTTGGAACGCGGGGGCCCAGGGGCCGAGCTCGACGCGCTTGATGTCGATGCCGTAGAGCCAGCGGGTGTCGCCGGGTTGGCGGACCCAGTCGGCGACGAGAGCGGTGATCCATGCGCTCTTGCCGCCGCCGGGTGCGCCGGCGACGAGCCAGCTGCCGCCGTTGTTGTCGTTGAGCGGGAGGACGAGGGGCCGGCCGGTGACTTCGAAGCAGGGGCTGGTGCTGCCGTGGATCGGCTGGGCCCAGGGCTTGGGGATGGTGAAGGGGTCTTTCCAGAGGATGGTGATGCGCCCGCGGCGGGGGCTGTACCGGTCAACGATGACGCGTTGGCAGTGGAGGGACGAGGCGATGACTTCGGCCTTCTTGGCGATCTCGTCGATGGTTTGGCCCTTGGCTGCCCAGATGCGGTAGGTGGCGCCGGTGCGGGCGGTGAGCGGGCCGAGGGGTCTGCCCCACAGTGCCCAGAGGCGTGGGAGGTGTTCGATCTGCTTGGTGGGGCTGGTCTTCTCGCCGGCGCCGGGCTTGTGGGTGGTTTCGCGGTCTCGGCGTTGGGCGAGGCCGCAGCTGCGCATGATGGTGGCCCATTCGGAGCGGATGAGGATGCGGCGCCAGCCGCCGGTGGCTGCCTGGATGGTGAGCCAGCCGGCGGCGGCGGTTGCTGCGATGGCGAGGAGCGCGGTCACTTCGGCTCCTGGCAGTTGCACCAGCCGAGGCCGAGGAACCCGCCGAGGAGGGTTTGGCCGCAGCTGTTGCACTGGTAGTTGACGTCGCCTGGGAGAAGCGATGCTTGGTACGGGGAGATGCCGGCGCGGCCGTGGCAGTTGGCGCGGGCTTCGTCAGCGGGGGTGATGCCGAGGAACTTGGCGACCAGGCCCATCACTTGCGCACCTTCATGCGGCCACGCACCCAAGCGCGGTAGTGCTCCCGACCGGCAGCGCGGTGAACGTCACCAGCCTCCGGGTTGACGTAGCGGCCGGGGTGGCGGTCGTCGTCAACCATTCGCCCGCCAACCAGCCATGACAGCACGCCCATCAGGTCCACTCCCTGTCGTCGCCGGGGTCGGGCTTGGCGGTGGCGTTGATCCGGTCGATGAGCGCTTGGACGTTGGGGGTGGCGACGGGTTTGTGGTGCCTGCCGTACGGGTCGACCTTGCCGAGCAGCTTGGAGAGGAGGCCCATCATTCGCTCCATTTGCGGGGTCGGTGGAGGTGGGGGTCGCACTTGCAGGGGGTGCCGTTGCCGGCGCCGCAGGTCCAGCAACCGATGTACTCGCAGTCGAGGCCGAGGCCGGCGCTGGTGCGGTACGGGGTGTGGTACTGGTCTTCGTTGCGGCCGAGGAAGAACGAAAGGAGGCCCATCAGTCGATGCGCAGGACGCGAAGGACTGTGGTGAGGATGTCGGTGAGTCCTGGGTATCGCAGCTCGTCGTCAGTGAAGCGAAGCTTGCTGGCGATGTAGGCGGGGTCGCCGTAGGTGGGCACGACGGCGGCACGGTTGTACGGGCTGTAGAAGGAGAGGCCGACGAAGTCCGGTTCGAATGATTGGATGAGACCGATGCGGTAAACGGTCATGTCGCCCGGAGCGATCTCGACGAACACATGGTCGTGCTTGTTCCATGCTGAGCGCGCGCCGGCGGCGGTCCACCAATCGGGGTAGCTGATGACCATGTGGTCGATGCTGTCGAAGTTGCATCGAAAGGCGCTCACGCTGCACCGTCGATGAGCTTGAGGGGGTCGGTGCCGGTGTTCCATGCGTGCTCGAGCTGGTCGTCGGTGAGCAGGCCGGTGGCGTGCGCGAGACGGACTGCGAGCGCCGGGTCCGCGGTGGCGGCGTCTTCGATGACAGCGGCGAGGAGGTTGCGGCAGCCGGCGGCGTGGATGTTGTCGGTGGCGGGGTCGAGGTTGGGGAGGCGGATCATCGGGATACCTCCGTGATCTCGACGATGACGGGGTCGGGGAAGGTGATGCGGGTGTGGGCGGGGGCGGGGTAGAGCAGGGCGAGGGTGACGACGGCGATCCAGCCGCCGAGGATGACGAGGGCGACGAACACGAGCCAGGCGGTGCGCCAGTCGGGCCGGGAGATGCTGCGGGTTGCGGTGGTGGTGTTCACGGTGTCCTTCTTGCTGGCGGTTGGTGACGGAAGAGGGGCGCCCCAAGTTGGCTGGGGCGCCCCTCTGCGTTGGGAGCTGGTGGGTCACCTCCTTTCGGGGTTGGGAGCCTGGTGACGGTGGCTCAGTTGTCGGGGCTGGGGTCGCACCATTCGGGCCAGATGAGAGCGGGGTGCGAGTCGAGTCGGATGGCTGCCCGGTCGGCCCACAGATCGGTGAGCCCGCCTTCCTCTGCCCATCGCTGCGCTTGCCGTACGTGGGCGTCGACGCGGCGGGCGAGCGATGCGACCGACGGGTTGCCGGCCACCTCGAGGAGCGGAGCGAGTGGCCATCTGCGGACCGGGCGGCTCATGGGTCAGGCTTCGGTGGGCTCCGCCGCGGCGACGGCGGGTTCGGGCTGCCGGCGGGCGCGGCCGTTGCTGGCGGCGACGCGGCGTTCGAAGCTGGAGCAGCCGAGGATGAGCTCGGCCTTGGTGCGCTGGTTGACGTCGGCGGCGTCGGGGAGCCGGAAGTAGGCGCGGAGACCGACGGGGCGCACGTCGGCGAGGAGGAGCTCGTCGGGGACCTTGCTGGTGCAGATCACGCTGGCGCTGCCTTCGACGGTGAAGATGTCGTTGGGGGCGAAGGTGACGTCGCATTCGCCGGGCCGGTCGGCGTCTTCGTAGCCGTGCTGGCCGAGGAAGATGGCTTCGACGTCGGGGACGGCGGCGGGCATGCCGCCGCGGGTGCGGGGGGCGCTGTTGGGGGCGGCGATGACGCGTTCGGCGTTGATGGTGAGGTCGCTCTTGCTGCCGCCGCGAGCGCGGGCGTACCAGGCGGAGAGCTTGACGGCGCCTTCGAAGCGGATGGGGGTGAGGTCGCCGAGGTTGGGGTTGGGGCCGCCGACGATCTTGATGTTGATGGTCTCGGGCTTGTCGTTGAGGCCGAAGGCGACGAGGCCGGGGACGAGGATCTCGCCGACCCAGACGAGTTGGCCGGTCTGGCGGTCGGGGATGGGGGTGCCGTCGGCGGTGGCGAGCTGCTCGAAGCCCTTGCGGAGCATGTAGACGAGGGGTTCGCCGTTGTGGTCGCTGTTGGCGAGGTAGATGGTCTTGACAGTCACTGTGTGGTCTCCCTGGTGGTGCACGTTGTGTACGGATGACTATACGTCTGACATCCGTGGTGGTGTAGTCGAGCTGCGTTAGGAAATATGCCGAACCCCGATAGTGGGTATAGGCGTCCGCATACGGCTATCCGGTAGATTCGGGGGGTGCCCCAACAGCGCCGCCGCCGAGAGAAGATGACCTTTACGTTCGATCCCGACGTGATGGACCTGGTCAAGGACGCGGCCTGGGCTGAGCGGCTGTCGCCGTCGAGGTATCTCGAGCGTGCGGCCCTGGCATGGATGGAGGCCCATCCGCCGGCAGTGAGCCCTCCTCCGGCGACCGATGAGAGCGCGCCGTGATCGAGCAGGCCCAGCGGATTCAGATGGCGTTGGTCGAGTCGCCTTGGTTTAACGCTGCGGTGGGCCTGGTTGTCGTCGCCGCGGTGGTGTCGAGCGTGCGTGCCCGGCTGGCGAAGCGGCGAACGAAGATCGACTGAGCGCATGGTGTGCCTCCGGGCGCGTTGAAGCAGAAGGGCCCAACCGGCGACTCCGAGAAGCCGGTTGGGCCCGTTCTGTCCTGGGCGGAATCTGGTGGGGCGAAGGCTTATTTCAGCTGGAGGCGTGTTCCTAGAACAGCGTCAGCTGCTATTGCGATCGGTTGCAACGTGGGCGTCTTCCGTCTTGTCGTTGAATTCGCCTCGCACGATCCGGCGAGAGAGCTCGGCGAACTCGGCACGGAAGCTGGGTGATCGGTGGTAGAGCTGCTCGATCGAAACGTCGAGGAACACTTTCTGCACGAAGCAGGGGAAGCAGAGGTAGCCGTGCCCAGCCGGGCAGTACCGGTTGAACAGTGAGTGCGGGAGGAGCACCCAGTCGACCCAGTGGGTGGCTCCGCAGACCTGGCAGGGGATTGGGTGCTCTACGGGTTTGTCCGACCATTCGTGCTCCGACTGCTTCGGACCCCATTTAGACCTCATGATTGCCGAATCTTCATGGCTGCGGGTCGCGTTGGTGCCGTCGGGTCGAGGCCCGTGAGCCAAGCCTGGAGATCGTCGGCGCGCACTAGCGCGGCAAGCTCCTCGACGGTCATGAAGTCGTGATCCGTTGTCATGTGGGGGGTGGAGTGGTCTTCTCAATGAGATCTGACATACCAATAACCCCGGTGCGGAGCTGCTTCAAGGAGGAACCGGGGCCCGATTCGAGCCAATCCAGGTATTTCGACATTGACCCGAATACCTCGGCTCCGACGCTGGCGACGCTGCCGAGGTGCAGGCCGACAAGAGCGATGAACGCCGACTCAACTTCGTCTCGTGGGTGTTCTTGCAACATGCCCCTAACATTTCCCACGGTGTCACCGACAGCGGCACGTAGCACTCGCATGAAGAGATCAGCCGCGACGGCCCAGTGTTGATCTGACTTGGTGGTCATTGCGCTTCTTCCTTTTCGATCGGCGGCATGAGCCGAGCCAGGGCGGCGGATAGCGCTTCCTGAGAGGGGCGCGCCTTGAGTGCGTGGCGATAAGCAAGGACTCGTCCACTTGAACGCAGCAGCTTGACGTACTCATCGTACGATCCTGCGACCTCGACGGACGCTTGACGGACAGTGCCGGCATGATGTCCGGCAAGCAGGAGAAGAGCGCTTTCAATTTCGGGCCGTTTCGATTTCGAGAACAGCATTCGCATTTCTTTCGCTTTGCCGTCAGCAGCTAGCTCCAGACATGCCGCCATTATCTCATTGGCTCGGAGCCAATGAGTAGCTGTCGAATAGTCGGCCATCAGAGGGATCTCCAGTTGCGAGTGACTAGTGGAGGGACGGGCGAGCGGCGGGCCTTCGGTTCCGATGCAATCAGGGGGCTGCCGTTGACGCCGTTGTCGCCCACAGGGTCGTGGTGGATCGCTTGACGCTGGCGCAGGTCGCCGCCTTCACCCGTTTCCACACGGGCTAGCTCGCTCGAGGTGTACCGGCCGGTCGGCACGGGTGGGTGCCGGCGTGGGTCGTTTTCTGGGAGTTGGCCGGGCCAGGTGTGGGGGGTGGTGGTGGTCCACACGTCGAGGGCCCAGGCGGGGATGAGGATGGTGCGGTCGCCGGCGCCGAGGGGGAGTTTCGGGATGGCGCCTTCGCGGACGAGGCGGTAGATGCGGCCTCGTTTGATGCCGGTGAGGTCGGCGAGTTCGTGGGGGTTGAAGGCGAACTTGCGCGGTTGCCCGTTGGGGGTGTGGGTCCCGGGGAGTGCGTCTTCGACTGCCATCGGCGTTCAATCTATACCGGTCGCCGGATGGTTTGCAATGAGTTCGACCGTTATCCCGGGATCAGCTTCGGTATGGACGTGTCTAGGACATACCGGATACGGATATGGTCGTCGTTGATGACCAGGGGAAACAGGCCGGTGCTGAAGCCGTTGGGTCCGACGATGCGCGAGGTCCGGGTGCAGGTGCTCGGGGTGAGCCAGCGCGAGATTGCCGAGGTGCTGGGGTTCACGTCGCAGTCGAAGGTGTCGCTACGGGAGAAGCACCCGGACGAGCAGCACGGCGACAAGCCGGTGGAGCCGAGACCGGTCGAGCTGGTGGCGATCGAGGATCACTATGGGCTGCAGCGCGGGACGATCTTGCGTCGTGCCGGCTATGTGGTTGATGTCGGCGACGATCCGCTCGAGCAGGTTGAGGCGTGGTCGTGGATGTCGAGGGAGTTGCGGGACGCGATCAAGCTGCAGGTGCAGCTGGCTTTGCGGAACGCGAAGGCAGAGGAAGTACGGGGGCGCCCACCGCGTCGAGAATCGGGGCAACGCTTGCGATGACGATGCTGACGGTCTCGAGAGCGCGGATGAGTTCGTCGACCGCGGTGCGTAGTTCGGTGGCGGTGTCGAAGTGCTCGGTACCGTAGAGCTCTTCGGCGAGTGCGGTTGAGAGCTTTCGAGCTTCGGTGATCGTCACGGTACGTCGTGTCCTTCCCACTCCTGATGCACAGTTCCGTAGCTTCTGGTAACGCTGCTACCGCTGTGTGCGTTTCCACCACGTTCGATGGTGGTCCTATCACCGTGCGGTTCTAGTTCATCTGCGTCGGACGTGTCGAGGGGTTCGGTTGCGATCCGAAGTCGATTGCGTCTGCGATCGCTCTGCTCTCGGGCTGCAGCAGATGGGCGTAGAACCGGTAGATGGTCTCCGGGCTGTTCCCGACGCGAGCTGCGACGTCGGCGGCGGGGAAGCCTTGGGAGAGGCACCACGACACGTGAGCATGACGCGATGCATCGTAGAGGCGGATCGTCGGATCCACTCCCGCCTCGAGCGCGTAGCGCCTCCACCGCTTCGAAGAGGTATCAGGCCGGAACGGGGTCTGTCCGTACTTGTCGGCGGGGAACACGACGGTGAACGGGCTGACCGCCACGGCGGAGGCGAGGAGTCGTTCGGCGAGCGTGAGCCGCCAGCGGCGCAGCACCGCGGTGGTCTCCCGGTCGATGGGAACGGTGCGTTCACCGGTGCGGGTTTCGCTGTGGGTCTTGGTGCCTTTCTGGGCCCAGCCGCGGCGGCCGTCTTCGAGGAACGCTCGGCCGATGGCGCGTCGGTAGTGGATGGCGCCGGCGTCGAGGTCGATGTCGGCCCAGCGGAGCGCGTTGATCTCGGCGGGTCGGGCGCCGGTGTAGAACGCGACGCGGAGCCAGGCGCCCCACATGCCGTCGCTGTCGGTGTGGGCGAGCTCGAGGACTCGGTCGAGTTGGCCGGCGGTGGGTAGCGGCCGGTTGGTGCGCTTGCGCTTGGGGACGAGCGCTGCGGCGGCGGGTGACCGTGCGAGCTTGCCGGTGGCCACGGCGTGGTTGAGCAGCGCGCGGATGGTGCCGTGGACGTGTTGGACGGTGCGGGGGGCGAGGCCGGTGGCGGTGAGGTTGGCGTAGAGCGCGGTGAGGTCGTCGGCGGTGAGGTCGGCGAGGCGGCGGCGGCCGAGCGTGGGGAGGATGTGGACGTCGAGGTCTTGGCGGTGGCGCATGGCGGTGGCTGGTTCCCAGCGAGTGGCCATGGCGTGGTGCCAGTGGTTGGCGAACGCCTCGAGGGTGCCGGCGTTGGCGGTGGCTTGACCGGCGGCGATCTCGGCGACGAGCTTGGCGAGGGCACGGTCGGCGTCGCGGTACTTGCCTCGGACCTTGCGGTAGACGCGACGTCGTTGCCCGGTGACAGGATCGGGTTGGGCTTCGGCTGATACCTGCCACACCCCAGGCAACAGCTCGCGGACGTGGCCGGTGCGCCGACGTTCACGCGCCACGGTGCTGCCCGGTGACGATGCGTTCGATCAGGTGTTCGGCGATGACGTGGACAAGCTGGGCGCCGAGGATGTCGACGATCGGCACTCGGGCGGTCGCGAGCTCTTCGTGGGTGGCGGTGGCAGTGGCGTAGCAGACGGTGCTGATGTCGCCGACGATCGACGCTGCGAGCTCGAAGCGGGAAAGGTATAGGTCGTCGTCGGTCCGCTTGTCGAGCCAGCTAGGTAGCCAGGGGCTGAGTAGGTCTTCGAGCGCTTCGACTGGGTCGCCGCGGGACGTGTCGTGCCGGAAGGTCAGATGCCTCGAGGTCGGCGGCGGCGCCATGGCGGCCGAGGAGCCGAGGTTGAGGACGTGGAACGGACGCCAGAGTGGGAAAACGAGTGGCCGCCCGCGCTTGAGCAGCCTGATCCGGGCATCGAAGAAATAGGGCGCGTCGCTGTTCACGACTCGCTCGCGACCACAAGCCAGGGGGTCACCTCGCGGGTGATGAGGAGGATACGCCCCTCGCCATCGGCGACGATTTCCTCGAGCTCCTCCCGGGTGAACGGGTGGTCCTCTTTGTAGAGCGGGACCGTGTGGCGGTCGCCCATGCGCAGGGCGAGGTTGTACTGGCGGCGTTCCATGCTGCTCCATCCTCAGAGTTTCGTTGCTGGGATAGTCGCAGACCGGATCAGGAGATGCCAGATTCCTATGTGCTCAGACCTGAATGTCCTGGTCAGAGTGTGTGCCCGGGGCGGGACTTGAACCCGCACGCCTTTCGGCAAAGGATTTTGAGTCCAGCGACTATCTAGCGATCAGGATATAGGGATCTGCCACAGTGCGCTGGTCGGGGCCGATTTGGCTGGTCCCCCCGGCGTTCTCCCTGGTCACAGTGTAGCGAGGCTTCGTTGCCGGTTTCGTTGCTACGTAAACGCAAGCAGGCCCCCGGCGGAGGGACCGGGGGCCTGTGTTGCGCTCGGGCTACTCGGGCTGGATCCGTTGGACCTTGCGCTCGAGGCGGCCGATGCGAGCCATGGCGTCGCGTAGTTCTTGGCGGGTCTCGCGGTGGGCGTGGCGTTCGTCTTCGAGGAGCTGGATGTACTGGTCGACGAGCTGCTTGTTGGCGCGCATGTTGCGCACCAGCAGTGCGCCGGCGGCGGCGGCGACGGCGGTGACGAGGCCGGCGGCCCAGGCTTGGGCGGCACCACCGGGGATGACGGTGTCGATCGCGACGATGAGGTTGCCGGCAGCCCAGGCGTAGAGGGTCGCTGCCCAGATGGCTGGCTTGATGGTCATGCTGGGTGTCCGCCCATGGTGAAGGCCCCCGCCGCCCGGGGTGGTTGCCGCGACCATCCGTGGTCGCCGATGTCAGTCCTGGTCCGCCGAGCTGGGGTAGCTCGGCTGGCGCGGGATGCCGAGGAGCACGCCGAGCGCTGGCCAGCGTGCCTCGAGGAACCGGACGACGGTGTAGTAGCCGCCGATGAACACGGCGTCGACGAGCGCGGCGAGGGCGTCGTTGTCGACGGTGGCGTTGATCTTGGCGAGCGCGGCGATGAGCAGGCCGACGACGGCGGGGACAAAGGTGCGGATCAGGGCGACGAGCTGGTCTGAGCGATTCATGGATTCCTCCGGTCAGGCGATGGGGATGAGCTCGAGGTCCCAGTCCTCGAGGTCGCGGTGCAGCGCCCCGTCGGGCCAGGTGGTTGCGGACGGGTGGAGGGCGATGAGGTTCCTGAGGGAGGCCTCGATCTGGGTCCAGGTGCGGCCGGCAGTGCGGGGCTGGATGAGGGCACGGGTCTGGCCGTTCCACCACCAGAGGCTGCCGGTGCTGGCCGAGCGGATGAGCAGGACCACGGGTTCTCCTTGGTCGGTCGGGGTGAAGTCGCCGAGCCGGGCGGCGACGGCGCGGACGACGTCGTCGAGCGGGTAGTTCTCGCCGCAGTCCCAGTGGTCGCCGCGCCGGAACGCGGCGTTGACCAGGACGTGGGTGGTGATGCCCTTGACCCGGCCGGAGCGGAGCTGCTCGACGGTGGGGACGACGGGCGGGATGTTGTGCCGGCGACAGAGGTCGGCGATGAGGGGGATGAGCTGCTCGCGGAGCATCTGCTGCGGCCAGGGGTCGTTCCAGCTGGGCCACTCGACCCGGCCGTACTCGGCGTAGCCGCACTGTTCGATGTGGATGCCGTTGGCGTTGGCGCCGGCAGCGCCCCACGCGGTGTCGTGTTCGGCGACGCCAGCGACGGTCGCGGTGGGGTCACAGCAGTAGTGGGCGCTGGCCCCTACTTCTCCACGGGAGAGGTACTGCATGACGCCGGCGGCGCGACCCGGGAGGCATGGCGCCTGGGCGGTGTGCAGGACGACAAGCTCGACAGGCTCCAGCCGGCCGCGGTGCATGTTGGGCGACGAGATGGTGAGCATGCCACTCCCCTTGGGTGGCGGGGAGCCCGGGTGGTGGGCTCCCCGCCGAGGTCCGCTGCGACCCCGCCCACAGGATACCGGTATGGGTATGTCCTGATGCGGACTGGGTATCAGATGCCGCCGGTGGTGGCTGCGACGTTGGCCACAGCGGATGGGGCGACGGGGCGCGGGAGCGCTTCGGTGGGAAGGGCCCGGATCTGTTGGAGGGCGGCGGCGAGGTCGGGGTAGCGCTCGGCTTCGGACCAGTTGCCGGTCTTGAGGGCTTGGGTGAGGACGTCGCGTTGGGCTTGCTGGCGGGCGAGCTCGGTCTTCATCCGTTCGGCGCCGAGGTCGTAGGTGCGCCAGACAATGGGGATGCCGCCCGCGCCGGCGAGGGTGCGCCAGGCGCCGGCGGGGTCGATGCGCATGCGCTCGCGGAACTCGCTGTTGGCGCCGAGCAGTGACGTGAGGATGCTGGTCTGCGGGATGGTGTTGCCGAGGAGCGCGCTGATGGGGTCGGTGTGAACGCCGGCCATGCGCCCGGTCTCGGGGTCGTAGCGCAACGTCGGGTAGAGCTCGGCGGTACCGAAGTCGACGCCGACGGACTCGAGCACGGTTTGGATGACGGGGTTGGTGGCGCCGAGAAACCCGGCGAGGGTCATCATGTTCGCCACGTCGCCGAACGGGTTGATCGCCGCGCCGGCGATGCCGACGCGCTTGCCGGTGCCTTGGCCGCCGAGGACCAGGGTGCCGAGGA
>JADLFH010000078.1 GCA_020845705.1 Microthrixaceae bacterium
ACTTGCGTACGAATCCGTCGCTGACAGCCGGATCGGTACGCAAGTTCGGAGAAACCAACCCCACCCCACCCAACTTGCGTACGAATCCGTCGCTGACAGCCGGATCGGTACGCAAGTTCGGAGAAACCAACCCCACCCCCACCCAACTTGCGTACGAATCCGTCGCTGACAGCCGGATCGGTACGCAAGTTCGGTGGCGTCGCCGCGGTTCCGGGCGGCCGTTACGCTGCTCCGGTCGTGTCACCACGTTCGGTAGTCCAGGCCTATGCCACCATCTTTCCGGCCGAGCTTCCCGACAAGACGATGATCGCGACGATCCTCCTGGTGGCGAGATATCGCAGGCCCTTGCCCGTTTGGGTAGGCGCAACCGGCGCTTTCCTGGTGCACGTAGTGGTAGCCGTGGCTGCGGGGTCGGCAGTGGGACTCCTACCGGAGAAGGCAGTGCAGATCGGCGTTGCGTCTCTCTTCGCAGTGGGCGCCGTCCTCTTGTGGCGCTCGGCGCGGCACCCCGCGGTCCCGCGGCAAACCTCTGAGGCCGAGGTGAGCGACACCTCCGTCCTGGCCGCAGCAGGCGGAAGCTTCGCACTGATCCTGTTGGCGGAGTGGGGCGACCTCACCCAGCTCGCCACTGCGAGCCTCGCTGCACGATCAGGCGACGCGATCGGGACCGGGCTGGGCGCGTTCGCGGCGCTGGGCAGCGTGGCGGCCATCGCCGCGACGTTCGGACGGCAGCTCACGGCCCGGATCGCGATCGAGAAGATCAACTACCTCGGGGCGTTCGTCTTCGCCGCCTTGGCGGCCTGGACGTTTGTCGAGCTCGCCACCTGAGTATCATCGGCGGCCCCGATCGGAGGACACCATCAGCTCTGCACCCGCCGGCAATCCCGGCTTCGACGATCTCGGCCTCGGTTCGGATCTGCTCACCGCACTCACAGACCTCGGCTACGAAGAGCCGACGCCGATCCAACTGGCGGCCATTCCCCTGTTGTTGGCAGGACGCGACCTTGTGGGCCGCGCCGCCACTGGTACCGGCAAGACCGCCGCGTTCGCCTTGCCCTCGCTGCAACGCTGGAGCGAATCGCGCCACTCGGGGCGTGGTTCGGGCCCCACCGTGATCGTCCTCGTGCCCACACGAGAGCTCGCCATGCAGGTCTCCGAGGCGTTCCACCGCTACGGCCGTGGGCTGGGCGCGCGGGTGGTTCCCATCTACGGCGGCCAGCCGATCGGACGGCAGCTCCATGCGCTGTCCCGCGGAGTTGACGTCGTCGTCGCCACCCCCGGCAGGGCGATGGACCACCTCAACCGAGGCACGCTGCGCCTTCAGGACGTGGAGACGGTCGTGCTGGACGAGGCCGACGAGATGCTCGACATGGGCTTCGTCGAGGAGATCGACGCTCTGTTGGACCAGATGCCTCCGAAGCACCAGACGGTCCTGCTGTCCGCGACGATGCCCGCTCGGATCGATCGCCTGGCACAACGTCACCTGGACGATCCCGAACGTGTCGACGTGACCGGCCGGGTCGGCGACTCCCAAACGGCGAGTCTGGTTGACCAGGTCCTCTATGTCGTACCCCGATCCCACAAGGCGGCTGCGCTGGGACGGCTTCTCGAC
Source organism: Microthrixaceae bacterium (assembly GCA_020845705.1). Taxonomy (GTDB): domain Bacteria; phylum Actinomycetota; class Acidimicrobiia; order Acidimicrobiales; family Microtrichaceae; genus JADLFH01. Next base: position 1,613 of record JADLFH010000078.1, read on the forward strand.
GTTGAGGCACCCGACGCAACGCTCATCTTCTGCCGCACCCGAACGGAAGTGGACCAGCTCACCGAGACCATGAACGGCCGCGGGTATCGTGCCGAGGCGCTTCACGGGGGGATGAACCAGGAGCAGAGGGAACGGGTGATGGCGCGTCTCCGTGCAGGCACTGCCGAGCTGATAGTCGCAACAGATGTTGCTGCACGGGGGCTCGACATCGATGTCCTGACCCATGTCGTGAACTACGACGTTCCCTCCGCGCCCGAGTCCTACGTGCACCGGGTGGGCCGAGTGGGACGAGCAGGCCGCCGGGGCGTCGCGGTCACCCTCGCCGAACCCCGCGAGCACCGCCTGATCCAGAACATCGAAGCGGCACTCGGCTCACGGCTGAGGATCGCGAAGGTGCCCTCGGTGGCAGACCTCCAGGCGCGCCGGCTGGATCTCACCAGAGAGGCTGTTCGCGAGAGGCTCCTCAACGAGGACTGCGACGAGGTGCGGGTGGTGGTGGAGTCTCTGACCGACGAGTTCGACGTGGTCGATGTGGCGCTCGCGGCGATCCAGCTTCTCCACGACCGTGCCGTCACAGGGGCCGGCGACGCGGAGACGGAGATCCCCGAGGTGGGCCTGCGTGCCAACCGCCGCGATCGTCAGCCGGTGGCCGAGCGCCGAGATCGCAAGTCGGTCGCGGAACGGCGCGCCAGGAACGCACCTCCGGCGCCAGGCAAGGCCCGACTCTTCATCAACGTGGGCCGCGCCGGTGGCGTCCGGCCGGGCGACCTCGTCGGTGCCATTGCCGGCGAGTCCGGGCTGCGGGGCCGCGACATCGGCCCCATCGACATCGCGGAGCGCTTCTCGCTCGTCGATGTGCCCGCCAACCGCGCCGACCAGGTGATCGACTCCATGCGGGGTGCACTCATACGGGGCAAACGAGCGAGCGTGCGCCGCGACCGGGCCTAATCTCGAAACCGGGCGAAACGCGCTACCGGATCGGTGGGGTTTCCCGCCCGGTTCGGAGGGGAGGGTCCATGTGTGACACCTTGGTGTCGATCACCGACGAGGGCGTGCTGTTCGCGAAGAACAGCGACCGCGATCCCAACGAGGCGCAGGTGCCCCGTTGGGTGCCGGCAGCAGATCATCCCGCCGGCTCCCGGTTGCGTTGCACCTGGATCGAAATACCCCAGGTGCCACACACCCACGCCGTGCTGATCTCCCAGCCCTGGTGGATGTGGGGGGCCGAGATGGGCACCAACGAGCACGGCCTCACGATCGGGAACGAGGCCGTCTTCACACACGAGCCCAAGGGCGACACGGCGCTGTTGGGAATGGACCTGGTGAGGCTGGGGCTCGAACGGGCCACCGGAGCCGAAGCCGCGGTCGAGGTGATCGTCACGCTGTTGGAACGCCACGGACAAGGCGGATCCGCCAGCCATGAGCACCCCGGCTTCACCTACGACAACTCGTTTCTGATTGCCGATCCCAACGGCGCGATCGTCCTGGAGACCGCTGGGCGGCACTGGGCAACCGAGCACGTGAGCGGGCCGGGCCGTTCGATCTCCAACGGGTTGACGATTCCGGGCTTCGCGGAGGCGCACAGGGACCGACTGCGCGAGAGGGTCGCGGCCTGTGCCGCTCGCCGGGCAATCACCGAGGCGGGTGCAGCAGCGGCCGGCGGGGTCGGCGACCTCATAGCGACACTCTCGGATCACGGAACCGGCGCCGGCCCGACATGGAGGCTGTCCAACGGTGCACTCGCCGCACCTTGCGCTCACGCGGGCGGCGTTCTCACGGCCACCCAAACGACGGCGTCATGGATCGCGGACCTCCGCCATCGGCCACACGTGTGGCTCAGCGCCACATCCGCACCATGCACGTCACTGTTCATGCCGACGGGACTCAACGGGGACTTTCCCGACCTGGGTTACGCATCCAATCGATTCGACCGCTCCGTTCGCTGGTGGCGCCACGAGATGCTGCACCGCCTGGTGATGCGAGACCACACCGCGTCGCTGGCTCGAATCGGTGGCCGCCTCCGAGGCATCCAGAACGCTTGGCTCGCCGAGCCGCCTTCGATCGCGGAGGCGCTCACCCAGGCCGACGAGTTCGACTCGGATGCCGCCGCCGAGTTGGCCGCTGCTACGGGACCTGATCGACGACCCGTGTGGCTGGGTCGGTTGTGGAAGCGATGGGACCGCGCTGCCCGCATGGTCGAGTCGACATCGCTGATTGTGCACTGAGCAGACCGCGGCGGCTCAGTCGCTCTCGATGGGCTCCAGCTCAGCGCGGATGCGGCGAACGCCGGCGCCCGCAGACTGCTCCTTCACTATGCGGAAACGTCCGAGATCCCCGGTGTTGTTCACATGCGGACCTCCGCAGAACTCCAACGAGAATCCGGGGATCCGATACACCGAGACGTCGCCCTCGTACTTCTCGTCGAACAGGCCGATGGCTCCCGCGTCGCGCGCCTGGGGGATGGTCATGACCTCGCGTTCGACATCGATCCGCTGGTCGATCTGGCCCTGAACCAACTCGGTGACCTTGGCTAGCTCCTCGGGCGTCATCGCACCGTGATGGCTGAAGTCGAACCGCAGGCGTTCACGGGTGATGTTCGAGCCCTTTTGCACCACGTGGTCGCCGAGAACCTGACGGAGCGCGGCGTGGAGGAGGTGCGTGGCGGTGTGGTAGCGAATGGCCTCTTCGCTGTCGTCGGCCAGGCCGCCGGCGGCGCGCTGGCCCCGGGACTTCTCACGGTGCTGCGCGAAGTGCATCTCGAAGTCCTCCACGTCGACCTCGAGGTCGGCTTCGCGGGCGACCTCGACTGTCAGGTCGATCGGGAAACCATCGGTGTCGTAGAGGTGGAAAGCCACCTCCCCGCAGATCACTCCCCCGCCTACGGCTCGGAGCCGCTCGATCTCCTGCTCGAGCTTGCGCATTCCCCTGTGCAGGGTTGTGAGGAACCGTTCGCACTCGGAGCGGAGCTCCTCGTGGATGTGGGTCCGGTGTCGCTCCAGCTCCGGATACGTCGATCCGTAGAGGTCGACGACGCGAAGGCTGGAATCCGCCCAGTGAAACGGGTCGATTCCCAGGCCCTGGGCCACGCGAACCGAACGTCGAATCAGGCGTCGGACGACATAGCCGCGACCTTGGTTGCTGGGAACCGTGCTGGTGGGGTCTCCGATGATGAACACCGACGCACGGAGGTGATCGACGAGGATCCGCAGAGCCCGCGCCGTGGCCTCGTCGGCGCCCACCGTCGAGAGCGGCTCGGTGATCGCGTCGCGGATCTGCACCAAGGTGGGGATGTCATAGACCGACGGAAGATCGTTGAGCATCGCGACAGTGCGCTCGAGGCCCATACCGGTGTCGACGTTGCGGTTCGGGAGATCGGTGATCTCCCCGCCTCGCCGCTCGTAGGACATGAACACGTTGTTCCAGATCTCGAAGAACCGGTCGCACTCACAGACACCGGGCAGACACGCGCTCCCCTGCACGCAGGGCCGGCCGGTGCGGTCCATGAAGATCTCGGTATCAGGACCACACGCGCCCTCCGAGCCTGCCGACCACCAGTTGTGCTCTTCGCCCAGAGCGACGATCCGCTCGGCCGGAATGCCCAGCTCGAGCCAGACAACCTCGGACTCGTCGTCGCGGGGAACCACGTCGTTGCCTGAGAAGACGGTGATCCACAGGCGCTCCGGTGGAATCGCGAGGTAGTCGGGCGAGGTGAGGAACTCGTAGCTCCATGTGATCGATTCACGCTTGTAGTAGTCGCCGAGCGACCAGTTGCCCAACATCTCGAAGAAGGTCAGGTGGCTCGGGTCTCCCACCTCGTCGATGTCGGTGGTGCGGACGCATTTCTGGTAGTCGACCAAGCGGGTACCCGAAGGGTGCTTCTGGCCCTTCAGATATGGGGTGAGTGGGTGCATGCCCGCCGTTGTGAACAACACCGTGGGATCGTCCTGTGGCACGAGTGACGCACTGGGGATCACGGTGTGGCCGCGGTCGACGAAGAACGCGAGGTACATCTCGCGTAGGCGCGTGTCGGTGATGGGCGTGGACGACGGGCTCAAGGGTCCAAGCCTATCGTCGGTATTGTCGGACTCAGGCGGTACCGTGCCGGCAATGAAGCGTTGCCACACCATTCTCGCAGCACTTGCTCTGGTACTGGTCGCCGGGTGCGGCGACGACGACTCTGCGCGGCCCCCGAAGGCGACCGACAGATCCGACAACGCCGCGGTGGACAAGTCGACCAGCTCGCTGTGCAAGCAGATGGACGACGCCGATGGTGTCGATGAGTTCGTGGACGACCTGCCCGAGGAGCACCGCGGTGCTGCCCGGATGCTGGACGTGATGGCCGGCGCCATGGAGGGCGGGGAGGCAACCGACCTTGGCGGCCTGGCCGACGAGCTGGGTGACTCGGCCGGTGAGCTCGAGGCGTTCGGAGCCTGGGTCGAGGAGACCTGTGGCGAGGACAGCGCGGCAGCGGTTGGTTTGCGCATGCTGCCGCTTGTGGCCGGGCTCGCCGCGGCACCGACCGACGAGAAGTACTGCGACGCGCTGCGCGCCACCTTCGACACCGAGAGATCGGACGGTCCTCCCGACTTCTCGGGAATGTTGGAGGTCGCCCCCTCGACACACCGTGACGTGATCGAACGTCTCGCTGCGTTCACTGAACGCGCCGAGACATCCGGCGAGGCCGACGCGCCGGGCGGCGCCGAGGCCGAAGAGCTCGGTGCCGGCCTGGTTGGCGTCGGGATGTACGCAGAGGCACGTTGCGAGATCGATGGCGCCGCCGCACAGATGGGTCTCGCCGGCGCATTCCTGATGGCCGGGGAGGACCTCGGAGGCGACTCGAACCCTGGAACCGTTGATAAGGATCCGCCCCGGGCAGACATCTCGGAAGCCACCGCGCAGCTCCCCGCGGGTAGCGGCGTCGGCTTCGAGGCGCGCACTGTCGTGTTGGACGAGGAGGCCGGACGCAAGGCGTCGATCGTCGTTCCAACCGGCTGGGAGGTGAACGACGACTTCAACCTCGGCGTCGAGCCGCCCGATGGGTCGGCGTTCGGCTTCATGACCTCGATCTCCCTCGACGACGGCTGCGACGGCATGTGTGTGGCCAACGACTGGGAGGAGCGCCTTCGCGGCAAGGACGGCTACATACCGATGGTGACAGGCGACTACGAAGTGATCGAGGACCGCGCACCCGCGGGTTCCGACGGTGCGGTGTTGGTTCTCGCCGAGGACGGGGTTGCGTCTCGGTCGGTGGTTCTGCGCTGGGACGACGAGGTGGACCACTACTTCAGGTGTGAGGTGAACCTCGATGAGGATGATGTGGAGCTGTTGGAGGCTCTGACCACCGCATGCGAAGCAGCGCGGCCGAACTGGTTCCCTGTCGAGGACTAGCTCGAGTACCCCCAGGGCGAACCTGCGTACGGATCCGGCGCCCGGCGACGGAAACGTACGCAAGTTGGTGGGATGGCGAGTTCGCCGAGGCCAAACCCTGACACCACCCTTTGGAACCAACCGTCCGGGTAGCTCTACACAGCTGCAACGCCGCGGACAGCAACCAGGCCGACCGCCTGAAGGTGCTCGGCGTTGTCCCTCATCGCTTCGCGCATGGCAACCACGCGGTCTCTGGCAGATCGATCCCTGGCGACGTTCAGGACGAACCTTGCTGCGCCGACGAGTCCTTCGTCCCGAAGCAACCGGCGCGGTTCCAGAAGGTGCAGCGGAGCCGTGAACTGATGCCGAACCGAGAAGCCTTGGGATTCGAGCAGCTCACGCCACTCGTCGATGGTCATCGGTGTCACGCTCACCCTGATGGTGGAGCTCAAGGCAGCCACCACCGATTCGCGGGCTTCTGGTGCGATCTCCCTCGGAGCAAACGCGACCTCGTGCAGGGCCAGGCGCGCCCCGGGACGAGCGATCCGCGCCAGCTCGGCGATCACCCGCCGCTTGAGTGAATCCGGCTGCATCGTGAGATACGCCTCTCCGAAGACGACATCGGCCAGATCCGCATCCAGCCCGGTTTCGGAGGCGGTGGCGTGGACTATCCGGCGATTCGGGCCGTCGAGCAGGGATGCGACCAGACCGGCTGCGTCCGGATCTCGATCAACTCCGGTGTATGACTTCGGGTTCGGGTCGAGCAGGCGTCGCGTCGTGGCTCCGAGCCCAGGGGCGATCTCAACCACGTCGTCGGTGTCTCGCACCTCGACCGCGGCGAGGAGCTGTTCGGTGATCTCGACCCCTCCTGGCCGGAGAACCCGCTTGCCCAAGCGAGCCAACAACCAGTGGCCTGCAACACGGGCGGTGTCGATGTCTCCGCCAGGGAGGTCCGGATTCGATGATACGGTTCGCCTACTCATGCCTAGTAGGCTAGCCTACCTCAGGTCGACGAAATCCCTGAACTTGCGTACGGAACCGACCTCCCGCGTCGCAACCGTACGCAAGTTCGCCTTGGAGCTACTCGTCTAAGCGTCGATCAGGTGGCCTCGGTTGAAGTCGTCGTAGGCGGCGAGGTCCAAGAAGCCGTGGCCCGAGTAGCTGAAGAGGATCGCCTTTTCCTCCCCGGTCTCCTTGCACGCCAGCGCCTCGTCGATGGCAGCACGGATTGCGTGCGCGGTCTCGGGAGCGGCCACCCGGCCCTCGACCGTCGCGAACTGCTTGGCGGCCTCGAACACCTTGCCTTGCGGGTAGGAGGTCGCCTCCATGCGGCCCGCCTTCACCAGGCTGGAGATGATCGGTGAGTCGCCGTGGTAGCGCAATCCGCCGGCATGGATGTCCGGCGGCATGAAATCGTGGCCGAGGGTGTACATCTCCATCAGCGGAGTCATCCCCGCGGTGTCACCGAAGTCGTACTCGAAGCGGCCCTTCGTGAGGGTCGGACACGATGCCGGCTCGACGGCCAGCAACCTCACCCGGGCATCTTCCATGAACGGAAGGCTGATGCCGCCGAGGTTCGACCCACCGCCACAGGAAGCGATGACGACATCGGGATGGGTCTCGCCGGCGGCTGCGAGTTGCTCCTTCGCTTCGAGGCCGATCACCGTCTGGTGCAACAGCACGTGGTTCAGCACCGAACCCAACGCGTAGTGCGAGTCCTCGCGACCGACGGCGTCACGAACGGCGTCGCTGATGGCCATGCCGAGCGAGCCGGGAGAGGACGGATCGTCCACGGGCGAGGGAACGCACTCGGCCCCCCACGTCTCCATCAGCACCCGCCGGTAGGGCTTGGAGTCGAAGGAGGTACGGACCATGTAGACCTTGCACTCCAGGTCGTACTGTGCACACGCAAAGGACAGCGCCGTCCCCCACTGACCGGCCCCGGTCTCGGTGGTAAGACGGGTCGCTCCCGACTGGCGGTTGTAGAACGCCTGGGGAACCGAGGTGTTCGTCTTGTGCGAACCCGCAGGGCTCTGCGACTCGTCCTTGAAGTAGATGCGCGCGGGAGTGCCCAGCGCCTTCTCGAGTCGTTCCGCGCGAACCAACGGCGTGGGCCGCCACAGTCGGAGGATGTCGAGCACCTCGCCGGGGATCTCGATCTCCAGAGCCGGCGACATCTCCTGTTCGATCAGCGCCATCGGGAACAGGGGCGCGAGATCGTCGGGTCCGATGGGTTCGCGGGTGCCGGGGTGCAGCGGCGGCTGCATCGGCTCGGGCATGCGCGGCAGTGCGTTGAACCACGCGGTTGGGATCTGGTCAGCGGGCAGATGAAATCGCATCCGCTGAGCGTAGATCGGGTTGGGATCAGTCCTTGACGATCACGAAGCTGCGGTCGTACTTGCCGTAATCCCCGGTCGTCACACCGTTCGCGGTGGAGCCCTCATACGAGTCGGCTCCAGGCGCCACCTCCACGGTGACCGATCCGCCCTCGGCAAGGTCGATCACGCCGCTGTGGAGCGCTGCGGTGCAGATCGAGGAGTCCGCTGTGTAAGGACCGCTCCCCCACACGTTGCCGGCTTGGCCACCGGCCGAGCACTCGATGGTGATACGTGTACCGGCGTCGCCCTGCTCGGCGGCAACGGTGCGGCCCCACGACTGGCTGTCCTCGCCGTAGTCGACCGATCCCGGGGGCGCGTCGGGGAAGGTGAAGCTCCCGGGGAAGGGTCCATACCGATTCGACGCGACACCGTTCGCCTCACCGCTTCGGTAGTCGTCGAGGCCGGCCGCGATCTCATAGGTGACGGTGCCACCCTTGGCGAAGGTGATCAGACCGGACTGCACCGCGGCGGTGCAGATGGAGGAATCATCGGTGTAGGTGCCTGCGCCCCAGACCGATCCTGTGGTCTTGGCCGGATTGGGCGTGCAGTCCTGCTCGTGGGTGGTTCCGATCTTGCCTCGGAACTGCCCGGCGTTTGCACTCCAAGCCGCGGCGTCGGTCGGCACGGCGGAGGTGTCCACATCGTGGTCACCCTCATGAGTCGTGGTCGTCTTCTCTGCCGCCTCGGTGGTGGTCGTGGCGGCCGCCGGCTTCTTCACGGTCTCGTCGTCGCCGCACGACGAGACCCCGACGATCACCGCCCCGAGCACCAACGCACGCCACATCATCGACCGTAAGCCTCTGTCCATGGCTGATTCCTATGGCAATTCAGGGGCGAAGTCGAGGACTCCGAGGTATTTTCTAGTCAACCCTAGAGAAATAGCTCTATCGTCGGCGGAAGCGGAGGAAGTCGATGCCTGTTCCGATCCCCCGGGGTTTTGACCTGACCAACCCCGACATCTTCGCCGAGGCCGTTCCCTTCGCCGAGTTCGCGTGGCTGCGCCAGAACGCCCCGGTGTTCTGGAACGCCCAGACGCAGGAGGACTCGAGCTTCGACGACGGCGGCCTGTGGGTCCTGTCACGTCATGCCGACGTGAAGGCCGTGTCGTGTGCCCGCAGTGGTTGGTCCAGCGAGGAGAACACCGCGATCGTGAAGTTCGACGGCAAGACCGTCGGCTACCAGGAGAGGCAGGTCCAGAAGGGGATGATGCTGAACATGGACGAGCCCCGCCACACGCGTGTCCGGGGCGTCGTCTCACGAGGTGTCTTCACGCCCCGGGGTGTGGCTCGCATCGAGGACGCGCTGAGGGAGCGCGCGAACCACATCATCCTTGCGGCCAAGGAGCGCGGCTCGGGCGACTTCGTCGATGACATCGCCTGCGAGCTGCCACTACAGGCGATCGCGGATCTCGTCGGATTCCCCCAAGAGGACAGACGCCGGATCTTTGACTGGTCGAACCAGATGATGGCCTACGACGATCCCGACTTCGAGGTCGACCCGACCACCGCGGCCACTGAGATCCTCGGCTACGCGGCGCAGATGGGCGAGGATCGCAAGGCGAATCCCCGTGACGACATCGTCACCCGGCTGGTGGCGGCCGCCGACGACGAGGTCGTGTCCTCCGAGGAGTTCGCGTTCTTCGTTCTGCTCCTGGCGGTCGCCGGCAACGAGACCACGCGCAACGCGATCAGCCACGGCATGCAGGCCTTCTTCGACAACCCCGATCAGTGGGAGCGGTACAAGACCGAACGCCCCTCGACTCTCGCGGACGAAGTGGTTCGCTTCGGGACGCCCGTGCAGATGTTCCAGCGCACCGCGATGGAAGACACCGTGGTCGGGCGCCAGGAGATCGGCAAGGGGCAGCGCGTGGGCCTGCTGTACGGATCGGCGAACTACGACGAGGCGGTGTTCGAGCAGCCCGAGAGGTTCTACATCCACCGCGACCCCAACCCCCACGTCGGATTCGGTGGAGGCGGGGTCCACTTCTGCCCCGGATCGCACCTGGCGAAGCTCGAGATCGATCTCATCTTCAATGCCATCGCCGACCATGTACCCGACATCGCCCCGGCGGGTCCGCAACGGAGGTTGCGTTCGGGGTGGTTGAACGGCATAAAGGCAATCCCGGTCACCTATCGCTGAATGCATGGAAGGGAGCCGCCGAGATGCGACTCGACTACAACGAAACCTGGCCCGCCGCCCAAAGGGCCATGATGGCCCTCGAGAAGGCCGTGCACGGAAGCGGACTGGACTGGAGGGTGGCGGAGCTGATCAAGATCCGCGCTTCCCAGCTCAACGGCTGCGCCTACTGCCTCGACATGCATCTGAAGGATGCCAGGGCTTTGGGGGAGGATCAGGCGAGGCTCGACCTGGTGGCAGCGTGGCGTGACGCGGAGTGCTTCAACGAGCGCGAGCGGGCGGCCCTCGAGTGGTGTGAGTCCTTGACCCTGCTGGCTGACACCGGCGCGCCCGATGAGGCCTATGACGTCGTGGCAGCAGTGTTCGACGCCGAGGAGCAGGTCGCCCTCACGCTCGCGATCGTCGCCATCAACGGATGGAACCGCCTCAATGTGGGGTTTCGGACGCCCCCGGGAGACTACGTTTCACGTCACCTCTTGCCATCAGGCTAGCCTCACATCCACTATTGGCTTCGGCTGCCACTTCGGGCCGATTGGAGAGCTGAGAGATGTCTCGACGAGTCACCGTCCTGGTCCTTGGATTGATCCTGGTTGTCGTCGCCGTCGGAGCATTCCTGGTTTGGCCGAGGGGTACGAGTGAGGTGAAGCCGGAGGCCGCCCTCAGGGATTTCCGGGAGCGGGCCACATCCACCACGGCCCACCACGACGACGAGGACTCGGCAACGAAGCTGCCCGCTTCGGGGGTCTACACCTACAGCGCGACGGGAACCGAGACCGTGAAGCTCGGTCCCCTCCCTGAGGAGCAACGTCCGCTGCCCGAGAGCGTCACTGCGGTGGCGGTCGAGTCAGGCGCGGACTGCTTCGACTTCACAGTCAACTACTTCGCCGAGCACACCGAGGACAGCCGGTGGTGTGTCACCGACGGTGCTCTGAGCTGGGAGAGCCACCAGAAGCACCAGAAGGTGGGGGTGCTTTCGGCCACCGCGACCATCACGTGTGACCCCAAGGTGATCCGCACACCGACGGGCACCCCCCAGGCTCTGGAGTGCAGCCTGGAGCTTTCGGGTGGGCCGATGGCGGTCAGCACTCAACTGCGAGGTGGAACCACCGTGGGTGAAGCAGCGGAACTCGAAGTGGGGAGCGAGTCGATCGAGGCCGTGCCGGTGACGCTCGACTTCGACGTGGTGGGGACCGTCTCGGGCAAGTGGGTCGAGACCATCTGGTGGTCGGCCGAGAACCTTCCGGTGAAGATGGAGCGGAACTTCGACCTGTCCGGCGCGGTCCGCTTCAACGAGCAGACGACCCTTACGCTGTCGAGTCTCAGCCCGACTGCATGAGCGCTACCGGGCCGGCCTCGGTGTGCAGATGACCACCGGGATGTCGCGGGTGGTGTTGCGCTGATAGCCCTCGTAGTTCCGCGCCCGCCGTGTGATGCGCTGCCACAGCTCGGGCTTCTCCGCCGCGTCGGCGGTGCGAGCGAAATAGGGACTCCGACGACCGTCGATGGTCAGCTCGATCTCGGGGTTCGCGACCAGGTTCTTGTACCAGTCGGGGTGATCGGAGTGACCGCCTTTGGATGCCACCAGCATCACCCGGTCGCCATCGACCAGCGGCGAGGTGAGCAGTGTGCTGAAGGCCCGGCCGCTCTTGCGGCCGGTGGTGTGCAGCTCCAGGGGCGTCATCCCCAGGAGGCGTTTGGGGAATCGACCGCCGGTCAACTTCAGGGCGATCCGGTGGCTGGTCTCGAGGCACCGGGCGCCGATCTCGATGACGGTGTCGGGGGTCTTCATCCGTGGGACGCTATGTGAAACGGAAGGTTCTGTGGCACCAGCCGTCGTGGTGGAGCGTGCAGTGCTCCACCACCGGCTCCATCGTGTAGGGAACACCCAGGGCGGTCATCCAGCCTTCGATCCGCTCGAAGATCCCGCACTGGTAGTCGGCCACCACCCCGAGAGCGGTCGTTCCCTCGTGCGCGAAGCAACGCGACACCTCGAAGGTGACCGCGCTGTGGTCGGGCTCCCACGTCAGGTCGTAGCTCATGACCTCCGCGGGGATCAGCAGGGCGATCGCGGTGTCGAAGAACCGGTGGACTTCGGCGTGTGTTGGTTCGGCGTCGAGCGCGATGAGCTTCGCAACGCGTTTCGCCTCTACCGCCGCCATGTCCCGGACCGCCGCCCGGTTCAGGTCGTTGGCCACGTCTATTCCGAGTCGCGCAATGCAGTTCGCGAACCACATGGCGTCATGGGTGAGCCAGCATCGCTGCACGAGCCCGATCTGGGCGGCGTGGTCGATGGTGGTTGAGTGGTCAGCACCCATTCGGTCCTCCTCAGGTCGTGTATTGGGTGACGGCCGCGAGCTCCTCATCGACAAGCCGACACAGCTCGTCGAGCTCGGGACAAACATCGGGGTCGGCGAGGACGGCAACGGAGATGGTGCCCGCGTACGACATGGCGGCGAAGGAAACGGCCACGTTCCCAGCCACCATTGCGATCGGTACCACCTCGGAGATCTCCGTTCCGAGGAAGTACAACGCGACCTCCGGCCCCTTCATGTTGGTCAGGAAGGTGTGAACCATGTGCTGGCGGTTGACGAACCACCCGAAGGCGCCCGCCTTGGCGAGCACGCGGAACAGGGTCCCGACCATCACCGTCGGCGGCTCCTTCGGGTTGGCTTTCGCCACCCGGGTTCGCTCAGCCACCGTGTCGAGCCGCTCGCGCGGCGTTCCGCGCATCGGAACAACCACAGGGACCGAGGCGACGTCGTTGCCGAGATCCGACACCGATGTCTCACGCCGACGAGACACCGGCATCGACACGATCAGTTCGTCGACAGACTCGCCCCTTGTCGCCAACAACCGGCCGAGCGCGGCGCTCACAGCCGCCAGC
>JADLFH010000079.1 GCA_020845705.1 Microthrixaceae bacterium
CCCACCGACGTCACCTGGAACCCCGGCGACGGATCGAACCCCATCGTCTGTGACGGACCCGGAGTCGCCTACGACCTCGACCGCAAAGCCCGACAACAATCCACCGACTGCTCCTTCACCTACACCACCAAAGCCGGCAAGTTCACCATCACAGCCACCCAACGCTGGACGGTCACCTACACCGCCACCAACGGCCAGAGCGGCAACCTCGGCGATGTCACCTCCACCAACACCACCCCCATCGACGTCCACGAACTCGTCACCCGCATCGAACTCGCCCCCCGCTGAAAGCCCCCACCCCACGACCGCTTCTGTGATGCGAGACACGACGCTTGCGTCGTGATCCGCATCACAGAACGGAAGGGCGGAGGCGGGGGAGGTCCAAGGGCGGACGATTGGTGCGCTTCAGCTCGGAAAAGGTCGGGAGGTCCACGAGCACTCGCACGGCCTCGTATATCGCCAGTGCATTGTCGTCGTCGGGCAGCGAGCTGATCACAGGGCCGAAGAAGGACCCTCCGCCGCGGGCGGGGTCGAACGTGATGACAGGAGTTCCCACATCCTCGCCCGCCCTCTCGAACGCCAACGCCGTCTCCGCTGCGATCACTGCGTCGAATGAGGCGTCGACCTCCGCCGAAGCCAACTCAGCGGGAAGCCCGACCGAATCCAGGAGTAGCCCCAACTCGATCCCCTCGGCCACCTCGGCCGTCTCAGATCCCGGCTCACCGTCCCAAAGGCGCGGACCCCACGCCTCATACAACCGGCCGACCGCTTCGTTCCCGTGAGCCCGCCGAACCGCGACCATCACCCGATGCACCTGGTGGCATCGCGCCCTCGCTCGGCCGGCGAGGGGGTACTCATCGACCTCGTCGTTCTCGTGGATCAGATGAAGCGAGATGATTCGCCACCCGATCCGCAGATCGAGCAGTTCGGCCACCCGCCGGATCCACCGCGAGGTCAGCCAACCGAACGGACAACCACTGTCGAAGAAGAACTCCAAGTCGTAGGGTGCTCCCGGAAGATCCGCAGCGACGACCTTCACCATCAGTCCTTCGACTTCGGTGGCTTCTGCCCCGTGACCGTGGTGTAGAGGACGTGGGCCATCGAGCGCTCCAGATCGGCGGTGCGAATTCCGTAGTGCTCGAACCCGTAGAGGTGCGACGCCACATGCGCCAGCATCGACACCAGCACCCCGGCGGTGGCCATGGGGTCGAGCTCGGCGGTCTGACGGCCGGCCTCCTGCTCCCCGCGGATCACCTCGGCGAGCGCTTCGGTGAACTGGTTGAGAAGTCGCACCCGAATGGCCCGGAAGCGGTGCTCCCCCTCGGCCGAGGTGAGATCCAACACCCGCATCAGCGGCCAGTTCTGCTCCCACAGCTGCACGTAGCCCCTGGCGATCGCCTCGGCGGTCTGCACCCCGGTGGCACCGCTCCAGGAACGACCGACGAGCTGCACCACCAGGTCGTTGCCCTGCTCTGCCATCTCCTCGGCCAGCGCCACGATCGCGGTGTTCACATCGGGGAAGTACTGGTAGAAGGTCGCGGGGCTCGTGCCCGCCTGCCTGGCGATGTCCACCACGCGAAGATCCCGATACGAGTGGCTGGCCAACATCTCGCGGGTGCATTCGAGTAGGCGCTGGCGGGTCGCCCGGCCCCGCCTACCCGGCACCCGACCGTCCGACGCTCGGGGCGCCCCCTCCGAGTCGACCGGATCGTCGAACTCCTCCGCCGACACCGCCCGCTCGGTCATGTGCCCGCCAGCGGAGCGATGAAGCGCTCCCCGAACGACTCGACCAACTCGATCGCCTGCTCCCGCCCCGCGCGCATCACCCCCTTGGCGATCCACGCGGAGGTCAGGATGGTGGTCAGCCCGATCTCCTCCAACTCGGCCACCAACTCGGGATGGGGCACGATGAGCGGCGAGCAACCGATCTCGAACGGCTCATCCGCACGGCCCGCCTCCTCCAACTCTCGCCGAATCACCGGGATGATCTCTCGGATCTGTTCCACGGTGAGGTACATGCCCATCCAGCCGTCGCCGTAGCGCGCCGCGCGGCGCAGCGCGTGTGGCGACGACCCCCCGATGTAGATGGGGACCGGCTCGGTGGGCACCGGGGAGATGGTGAGGGGGTCGAAGTCGTAGTAGGTGCCGTGGTGCTCGACGTATCCGCCCCGCCAGAGTGTGCGCAGCACCTCGATGATCTCCTCGGTCCGGGCACCGCGCCTCTCGAACTGCTGCTCCATAGCGTCGAACTCCTCGCGCATCCACCCCGCGCCGATACCGAGGATCACCCGGTTGTTCGTCACACGCGCCGCGGTGCCGACGGCCTTCGCGGTCACGAAGGGGTTGCGCAACGGGGCGATGTACACGCTCGTCATGAACTGCAAGGAGGTGGTTGCCGACGCCATCAGCCCGCACATCACCCACGGGTCGGGCCAGGACTCCTCGGGGTCGTACTGCGGCTTACCGTCGGGCGTGTAGGGGTAACGGCTGGTCAGCGTCTGGGGGTAGAAGATGTGGTCCGACAGCGACACGGAGTGAAAGCCCGCGGCCTCGACCGCCTGGGCGATGGCCGCGTAGTCCTCGACTTCGATGCCGAGCATGGAGTTGGAGAAGCGCACTGGGTTCCTTTCTCAGTTCATCTCCGCAGCCGCGCGGTCGCGCAGCTCGTACTTGAGGACCTTGCCGCTGGGATTCGTGGGCAGGGCGTCGACCACGATGAAGCGGACCGGCGCCTTGAAGTTCGCCATGTGTTCCCGCGCCCACGCCCTCAGCCCTTCGGGATCGGGAGCGGTGCCCACAGTCGGCACGACGAAGGCCACTCCCACCTCGCCCATCCGATCGTCGGGCACCCCGACGACTGCTGCCTGCGCGATGTCGCGATGGTCCAGCAACAATCCCTCGACCTCGACGGGATACACGTTGAACCCGCCGACGATGAACATGTCCTTCTTGCGGTCGGTGATCCGCAGGTAGCCACGCTCGTCCATCACACCGATGTCGCCGGTGTGCAACCAACCATCGGGCTCGATGGTCTCGGCGGTCTTGGCCGGATCCTCGAAGTAGCCCTGTGTGACGTTGTAGCCACGAACCATGATCTCGCCCGGCTCCATCGGGTCACAACGCGTACCGTCGTCGCGGCGGGTCTCCAGCTCCACACCCGGATAGGCCCGACCCGAGAAGTTCGAGATCGTCTCGGGGTCGTCGCCGGGCCGACACGACGACGCGAAACCGGTCACCTCGGTGAGCCCGTACGCGGTGAGGATCGTCTCCACGCCGAGTTGGTCGCGCAGCGCCTGGATCATCTGCACTGGAACCGCTGCGGCCCCCGTGACGATGAGCCGCAGCGACGACAGTCGGGCCGGGTCGAAGTCGGGGTGGTTGAGCATCGTCTGGTAGATCGTCGGCGGCCCGGGCAGCGTCGTGATCCGGTGGCGTTCGATCGCAGCCATGATCCGTGGCACGTCGAAGACCGGCTCGGGGTAGATCGTCGCCCCCTTGCAGAGGCTCGCGATGATCCCCGCCTTGTAGCCGAAGGAATGGAAGAACGGGTTGACCACCAGATAGCGGTCGTCGCTGCGGAGCCCACCCACGCTGCCCCAGTCACACGAGGCGCGCAGCGTCTGGGCGTGGGTACACATGACGCCCTTTGGCGCGCCCGTCGTCCCGGAGGTGAACAACAGGTCGCAGAGATCGTCGGGTCGCAGCGCGGCGACACGCTCCTCGGCAGCGTCTTGGGCGATATCGGCGCCCAACGCCACGAACTCGTCGAAGCTCATCGCCTCACCCGAGACGTCACCCCGCAGCACCACGATCCGCTCCAGGTGAGCCAGATCCACCTCGGCCGCGCGCAGCATGCTCACGTAGTCGTTGCCGAGAAATCCCTCGACGGTGAGGAGGATCCTGGCCCGGCTGGCGCTGAGGATGTATGCGGCCTCGGTCCCTTTGTAACGGGTGTTGAGCGGGACGAGCACGGCTCCGGCGGAGTGGAGCCCCAGGGCGGCAACCGGCCACTCCCAGATGTTGGGTGCCCAGATCGCCACGCGGTCGCCCGGCTCGATGCCCGCGCCGATGAACGCCCTGGCCGCCTCGGCGACCTTCTGGTGCAACTCGGCATAGGACAACGTGATGTCAGCATCGACGATCGCCGGGTGATCGCCGTAGGTCTGCGCCGCGGAGCGCACCAACATCGGCGTGGTCCCCCACTCGAGGTCGCCACGGATCAGATCGGCTTCCGACACCCCAGCCCCCATTCGGTCGCGGGCGAAATCTGACGGGTCGTCACATCGTAGCGACGGGCCGGCACCTGTCCCGGACCTGACAACACCCGGCCAGATCCCACCAACATGCGTACGGTTCCGTCGGCGGATGTCGGATCTGTACGCAAGTTCGGTGAAGGGGGTTGGTGGAGGGAGGCGGTGGAGGGGGTTGGTGGAGGGAGTCGGTAGAGGCGAACTGTCCGCTTAACCCAGGGCGCCCGAGTCTCGCAGCGATGCGATCTTCCCCTCGTCGTAGCCCAGCACGCGCGCCAGGATCTCGTCGGTGTGCTGGCCGACCGTCGGCGCCTTCGTGGGTACCGGGTTCTCCTCGCCGACGAACTTGATCGGCGAAGGGAGCTGCTCCGCTCCCAACACCTCCGCCGGCAGCCAGGGGAAGCGGTCCTTGAACTGGGGATCCTCCGCGATGGTCTGGGGGGTGTTGACCGCGGCGATCGGAGTGTTCTTCTCGTCGCCGAAGGCGAGCCACTCGGCCGCGGTCCTCGTGAGGAAGATCTCCCGCAGGATGGCTTGGAGTTCGCGGTTGCCCTTGGCGTGGTCGCCGTACTGGCTGCCCGGCCAGCGCTCGAACAACTCCGGCCGGCCGACCCCCTCGCAGAAGTTCTTCCAGAACTCCTGCTCTGACGCCATGAACAGCACGTGGCGGTCGTCGCTGGTCACGTAGAACTGGTAGCGGACCCCGTCACGCATGCCGGCGGTGCCAGGCGCACGTCGTTCGAAGTTGTCCGATGGGTTGCCGGTGACCTCGTCCTCCGGTCGCTCGTAGGCCTTCCAGGTCTCCGACCGCAGCCAGTCCATCGACGCCGCCGCGTCGGACTGCGCGATCTCCAGTTGGCATCCCTCGCCTGTGGCCCGGGCCCGAATGATGCCCGACAACACGCCCAGCGCACCGAACAACGGCCCCGCGTAGATGCCGCAGGACGGATGCTCGGGGATGTAGCAGAACCCCTCGTCGTCGGTCTCGGGCTTAACGAGCCCTGCCCAGGTGTCGTACGCGATCCCATGGCTGGGCATGTCCTTGTAGGGCCCGGTCATGCCGTAGCCGGAGATCGTGCAGAACACGATCTTGGGGTTGATCGCCTTCAGGTCGTCGTAACCCAGTCCCCGCCTGGCCAGCCCGCCTGGGCGCATCGCCTCTATCACCGCGTCGGCGGAACGGACGAGGTCCTTGAACACGGCGGCGCCCTCGGGGGTGCGAAGGTCGAGGGTGATCGACTCCTTGCCCCGGGAGATGTGCAGGTGCATGAGCGATACGCCCTCGACGATGGGCCAGGTCATGCGGCGGATGTAGTCACCCGAGGGCGACTCCACCTTGATGACCTCTGCGCCCATGTCGGCGAGCGGCGTGGTGATCGCCCCCGGGCCGAGCATTGAGCATTCGATGATGCGGACACCGGCGAGCGGTTGGGACACGGTTCCCCCTGTGGATCGACGAGGCTGGCAGCAGTGACACCAAATCTGACGGAGCGTCAGAAAACTATCGGAGGCGTCTCGGATCGAAAGAATCGGCCAGACTCCGCACAAGCGAACTCAGGGAGGAACAGACATGGCCGAAGTACGACGCGAGCACACCTTCGACGCACCGATCTCGAAGGTGTGGGAGATGTTCCGTGATCCGGCTAGCCACGTGGCGAAGTTCGAAGCGATGGGGCACACCGGCATCGAGATAACCGAGAAGAAGGCCACCAAGAACGGACTGAAGATCGTCATCAGCCGCACCGTTACCGTCGACCTGCCCGGCTTCGCGAAGAAGGTGCTCAAGCCCACCAACACGGTCGTCTCGACCGACGAATGGTCCGACAAAGGCGACGGCACCTACGGCGGCACCTTCTCGGCCGATACGCAGGGCGCTCCGATCAAGGTGCATGGCACGACACACATCGAGCCCGACGGCGACGACGGCACCTACTACGTGGTCACCACCAAGATCGACGTGAAGGTCCCGTTGATCGGCGGCAGGATCGCCGACTTCTCCAAGGGCATCATCAACAAGCAGATGGACGACGAGTTCCGCCTCGGCGACGATTGGCTCGCTTCTCACTGACCACCCGGCGGCCCCGGGCCGAAGCCGCTTTCAGCAGTGAAGCGCAGGATCAGCCACGCTCAGCTGACCTGACAGCCCCAGGTAGAAGCCGCCCGCCCACACCAACACTCCCGCAACGGTCGCCTCGACCCGCCTCGCCGCGGCCACATCACCGCCAGCACCTGCGAGGGCTGCCGCGTGAGCGGTGGTGGCAACTTCGCGCAGCGCCGAGACCAGCGCCTGGACATCGGCGGGCAACAACGCCAGGGCCGGATGATCCAGCGCACCGACGAGCTTCTGGATGAGCGGAACCATCGCCGCCACCCCCGCCACCACCTTCACAGGATCACCGTTCGCGGTCGCCAACATCTGGCCCGCCAGTTGGTTGATCGCGACGGTCGACATCGACTTCGCCATGGGCGACAGGGCCGCGAACGGCCCGGTTGCCGACAGGTCGATCGCCGCACCGTGTGCCTCGCCGAACTGGCGGCCGCCGAAGAAACCCGCGGCGAACAGGTTGCCCAACAGGCGCTGTTGGTCCACCAGGGCGGTCGCCTCGGTTGCGAGTCGCATGGCCGACCAGCGACCGAGCTCCGAGCCGTAGAACCCGTCGGAGGTGCCGGGGGTGCCACCAGAGGTACACGCCGCTGTCGCCGCGGCGTCGAACGTCGCGGCGTCGAGCGCGAGGTTCGGCACCGATGCGAGCGGGATGGAGGGGATGTCCACCATCGCCGTCTTCACGACAGGCATGGCGGCGGGTGGAGGCATGCAGGCCGACAAGAGGCCGGCGGTGCAGACGACGGCGCCGAAGGAGAGCGAGCGGAGCGTGCGACAAGAGAAGTTGAGCATCGGGAGGGTCATCGACCGAAGCCGCCTCCGAAGTTGAGGGGCCACCGCCGCAACAGTCCGATCGGCCTATCTGCCATCTGCCCGGCGATGCCGGGCAGATCCCACCCTTGGTGACCGACAATGGTCGGATGCATTCCGATTCCACACGAGCCGCCCTCGCCGAGATCGAGTCGATCCTGACCGACGCGAGCTTCGGGCGACAGGTGGAGATGGTGCTGTCATGTCCCGACACCGACACCTATCGGGCGGCCTCCAGCGACGGCTCGGTGACCTTCCGGCGCGAGGCGGTCGACGGCCGCTACCGCTACGCGGTGGCTGGAACGACTGGCCTGGATCCGCTCGCGGATCGCTCGACGGCGCGATTCGACGATCACCGGACCGAGCGCGCCTCACGCTTCCCTGCCCGCTCCGACAACACCTACCCACACGGCTTCGACTCGATCGCCCAGTTCTTCGACGGCACTCACGCGCCCGACGCCGTCGTCCTGCACACCGCCGGGCACCGCTTCAACGAGCACCTCGGCCAGCACGGTTCGCTCGGCGTAGTGCAGGCCCGTGGGCCCTTCATCGCCGCCGGTAGGGGAATCCGCAACCTCGGCCCCCTCGACCGCTCTACACGCACCGTTCACGTCGCGCCGACCATCGCCGCGCTCATGGGTCTGAACCCGCACCCCCATGGAGTGGGCGCCGACGGCGAACACCGCCCCGACGCGCTGCTGCGGCGCCAGGACGGCGATCCCGAGGCAGCAATCCTGAGCGGCGACCGGGCCGAACACGTCGTCGTGTTCCTCCTCGACGGCTGCAACGCCAACCTCCTCCACGACGTGATGAGCGCCGGGGAGGCGCCGAACATCAGCGCTCTGGCCGAGCGCGGCACGCAGTACCGCCACGGACTGATGGCGTCGCTTCCCACTGCCACCCTCGCCAACCACACAACCGCCGTCACCGGCGCACACCCTGGACACTCGGGCGTGCTTCACAACCGATGGCTCGATCGCGGCACCGGCCGGACACCGGATCTGTTGGAGCTCGACCAGATGATCTCGGCGATGCGCCACCTCGACCCGTGTGTCGAGACCATCTTCCAGGCGATCCAACGATCACGGCCCGGCGCGTTCAGCACCGCGTCGTTCGAGTTCTGCGACACCGGCGCGTCGTTCTCGTCGTTCGGGTTGCTCCGAGACGGCCACCCACCGACCTTGCCCGAGGGCCGTGTCTCCCACCTCGACGCCGATGCCGCGGCCACCTCGCACGCCTACCGCTTCATGTCGGGGGTCGACCACACCAGCGCTGCTCACACGATCGCTGCTTGGGAACGAACCGAGGGCAACCCCCTGCCGGCCCTGTCGTGGTGTTCGTTTGCACTCACCGACGAGGCCGGGCACGAATCAGGCCCCCACGGCGAAGCGGCCCGCGCCGCAGTGCGGGACACCGACGGGCGGATCGGCGATGTCGTCGCAGCGGTGGAGCGATCCGGCTTGATCGACCGCACCGCGTTCTTCGTCATCGCGGATCACGGCATGGAGCAGTGCGACCCCACCAACGACCTGCTCTGGAACGACGCTCTCGGCGAGGCCGCTGCCCCGCACCTCGACCTCGACGGATTCATCTACCTCCGCCGATAGCAAGGGCGTCGGTAGGGTGGGCCGGTGAGCGACGATGTCTTCCCCGACCGGAACATGGAGAAGGCCGACAAGATCGCCTGGGTGGTCGAGACCCAGGGGTGGTGTGCCGAACCGGTGGCGGCCCAGGAGGATCCGCCGACGCCCGGCTACACCTACACGATCGGGTTCGAGGACACCTTCGCCCACCCCGACCTCGTCATCTTCGGCCTGACGCCGGTCGCGGCCCGGGGCCTGTTGGAGCTGGTTGCCACTCACCTTGAAGCCGGAGGGGACGAGTTGCCCATCGGCGCGTTCGTCGGCCTGCTCGACAACGATCTACCCGCCGCCGTGCTGCCGATCGAGATGCCCGAGCACGCTCCCCTCTTCGAGGGCGCACAGACCTACTACGAGCGCGACAACTTCAGAATCCGACAGTTCATCTGGCCGGACCGCTCGGGCAGGCTCCCCTGGGACGAGGGCTACGACGACCGCCTCCGGATGGCACAACCGGTCATCGCTGCCACCGAGTAGCGCCGCGCGGCTCGGCTCAGGACCCAACGGCGATCAACGCCACCGCGGCCACGGCCATCGCCACGCCCACCGCCTGGGCACGCGACATTCGTTCGTGGAGGAACCACATCGCGAGCAGCACCGTCGATGCCGGATAGAGCGAGCCGAGCACCGCCACCACGCTGAGCAGACCACGGGTCGCCGCGAACAGGTACAGGGCGTTGGCCGCCAGGTCGAGCATCCCGGCGGACGCGACGAGCGGCGTCGTGCCGACCGCAGGTCGCAGCGACCGCCCGCTCAGCAGGCATGCCGTTCCCACCAGCCCGATCGAAACCACTCGGGCCCCCACCAGCGGCCACAGGCCCGAGTGCTCCGATGTCTGGGAAACCCCGATGAAGAACCAGCCGAAGCCGACCCCTGCCGCGATCGACATCATCACCGTTTGCGGCTGGGCGCGCCCGTGGGACCCGGATTCCCGCGCCACCAGCACTATCGCCGGCAACGCCAACAGGACGCCGGCCATCGCGGGCCCCGAGGGACGATCGCCGATGGCCAGACCCGCCACGAGGGGCACCACCGCGCTGCACACGGCGGTGGTCGGAGCCACAACCGACATCGGCCCGATGGCCAGCGCCGGGTAGAAGCACATGAGCCCCAGGCCGCCACCCACACCGCCAAGCGCTCCCCACCACAGATCCGACGCCTCCACCGTTACCTCGGGCCACAACAGGACCGCGATCGCCAGCGCCAGGCAGCCGAAGGTCTGGGAAACCACCGTCACCACCATTCCGTCGTTGCGACGTGACGCCATGCCGCCGAGGAAGTCCGCGGTGCCGTACACCAACGACGAGAGGGTTGCCAACAGGACGGCCACGGCGGGTGAGGTTAGGAGCAGCGCCGCTCGATTCCGTCCTGCTCGTGCCGATGGAGGACTGTGATCTGGATCCTCAGCGCGCTCTTGGTCGTTGGCGGCCTACCCGTGGGGTGGGCGGCGGCCCACCTCGTCCACCGCTACACCGAGGATCCCGAAGCCGAGGTCTCGGTGCTGGGCCCCGCCACCTGCGATCACTGCCACCGGGAGCTCACGCTCCGCGACACAGCTCCGCCACGCTGGTGGATCACCGCCAAGGGGCGCTGTCCCCACTGCGCCGAGCGGCTCCCGTTCACGTGGCTCTCCGTGCAGCTCTCGGTCCCTGCCCTTTGGCTGGCGACGCTCGCCGCGTTCGGCCTGAGGTGGTCGCTCATCCCCTACCTCTGGCTGGTCCCGGTGCTGGTGGTCGCGGCAACCATCGACATACGTCTTCTGTTGATCCCCAAGCGCATCGTGTGGGTGGGCTTCGGCGTGGGGGTGGCCCTGATCGCTCTCACGACCCTGCCGATGGGCAACGGCGACAAGTTCGTCGAAGCGCTCCTGGGCTCCGCGCTCTACTTCGGTTTCCTCTTCATCACCCACATGATCAGCCCCGCGGGAATGGGCTTCGGCGACGTACGGTTGGCCGCGCTGTTGGGTCTATACCTGGGCCGCCTCGCTCTGATGATGACCGCGGTGGGCCTGTTCATCGCATGCACGTTGGGCGTCGCTTTCGGTCTCGCGGTCCGGCGGGCGAGTGGCGGACAGCGCCACTTCCCCTTCGGTCCCGGCCTTGCGGCAGGCACCCTCGTGGCCATCTGGTTCTGGAGCCCGATCCTCAGCCGCCTGGCCCCGTAGCGGTCGTGGTCGTGGTCGCGGTGGGCGTGGTGGTCGCCGTCGAGGGCACCGCCGGCACCGTGGTCGTCGTGGGCGACAGCGCCGGGTAGCGGGCGCGGATCACGTCGAGCACCTTGTCGACCACGATCTCCACGCAACCGAAGGTGAGGTGGACGCCGTCGGACAGACGGCAACGGATCGCCGGTTTGCCTGGCGGCGTGTAGTAGTCGACGTACTCGCCGTTAGGCCCCGCCAGTTGCCTCCATGTCTCGACGAAGTCGACCCATGGTCGGCGGGCGACTTCCTCCACGACTATTCGATTCATCAGCGAGAGGGCACCGTCGAGCTTCGCCCGGCGCACCCGTGGCTCACCGATCCAGACGATGCTTCTTCGGCCGTTGTTCAGCAGGTCCATGATGCCCGCTACACGCCGGCGGTACTCCACCTCCCACTCCGGCGTGCCCTCCTCGGCCAGCGGCTCGCCGCTGACCGAACGCAGCGTCTGATCGTCGTTCGCTCCGACCATGATCACCACGACGTCCGCGTCCTGGCGCACGAGGCTCTCCTGTAGGCGAGCCGGCCAGTTGTAGAAGTCGGGCCGGGCAAGCCCTGTCGACACCTTCGCCTCGAACTCCGTGCGGAGGAGCGGGTCCTCGGCCGTCTCCGACTTCATCACGTAGCCGATGTTGTATCCCTGGGAGTCGCCGAAGACCCGGATTCGCAGCGGATCCGCAACGGTGGGAACCCGCGGTGGGATGGTCGTGGTGCTGGTGGGCGCCACCAGCAGGACCGTCGTGGGTGGGAAGATGATCTCCGGCTCCTGGTCCTGTCGCCCCAGCTCGCCGTTCATCCAGTCGAGGGGACGGTTCAGCGACAGCAGGTTCGAGACCCGATCGATGCTTTCGGCGGCGCGCACCGCGAGGGTCCGGTGCCAACTGTCTCGCTGGCCACGCGCCGCCTTGACGAAGCTGCCCGACGCGAGCAGCGAGAACACACCGATGGCCACCAGTGCGCCCTTCCACGCGGTCATCGGCAACATCCCGTTGCGGACGCGTCGCTGTGTCGAAGTCATCTCGTCGGGCATGGTCACTGGAAGCACACGGTCAGAACTGGAAGTAGATGAAGGGGGCGACGCCCTGGGGGCCTAAAACGTCACACGTCAACAGAACGAGGGAGAACCCCAGCCCCTGCACGATCGGCGGCCACTGGGAGATCCGCCACTCGAAGAGGTAACCCACCCTCGGCGGGAGATACTGCGCCGCCAACGCTGCGAGGATCACCACCACCACCATCGGGGTGACGACATCGGTGGAGCCCCACTCTGTGAACAGGCGTGACACGTACTGGGCGGCGTCGGCCGGCGATCCCGTGTGGAAGAAGATCCAGGCGAAGGTCACGAAGTGGAAGACGACGAGGCGGCCGATCCAGGGGTTGGGTACGTGCGGAGCCATCTCCTCGGCCTCGACCACTCGCACGGCGCCGTCGGGTCCCACCACCGGCACGTCGCCGTGCGCTGTCTCCAACCCCAACTCGGTTCTCATCCGCTCGACCGCTGCGCCGCGTTGCCGATGCGGCAACGCGCGCCGAGCCGAGTACCAGCGTTCGAACCCGAGCCCCACGCCGTGCAGGCCGCCCCAGATCACGAAGTTCCAACTGGCTCCGTGCCACAGCCCTCCCAACAGCATGGTCAACAACAGGTTGCGGTACTGGCCGAGACGACTGCCCCGGTTGCCGCCCAGGGGTATGTAGAGGTAGTCGCGCAGCCAACGCGACAAGGTCATGTGCCAACGTCGCCAGAACTCCTGCAAGGTCGCGGCCACATAGGGACGGTCGAAGTTCTGCGGGAAGCGGATCCCCAGAAGGAGAGCGCATCCGATCGCGATGTCGGTGTAGCCGGAGAAGTCGGCATAGATCTGCACCGAGAACGCGTATGCGCCGATGAGCAGGTCCCATGCCTTGTAGCCACGCGGCGCGTGGAAGACCGGGTCGGTGATGACCCGTGCCAGGAAGTCGGCCACTATCACCTTCTTGACCAGGCCCCGGGTGATCAGCCGCGCGGCGCGGGTCGCGTCCACAACCCTGGTCTCTGGGAGCCTCCGGAGCTGAGGGAGGATCTCAGAGCCGCGGACGATCGGCCCCGCCACCAGGTGGGGGAAGAAGGCGAGGTAGACGGCCAGGTCCAACAGCGGGGCGGGGTGGAGGCTGCCCCGGTGGACATCGATGATGTAGCTGATCCCACAGAAGGTGAAGAAGGAGATCGCGACGGGAAGCGTGATCTCGATCAGCAGCGAGGTCGGGGCGAGCCCCAGCGGCTGGAGCAGGTCGATCAGCGACTCTACGAAGAACCCGTAGTACTTGAAGAACCCCAGCAGGCCGAGGTTCATGACCAATCCGCCCACAAGACCCCCCCGACGCGACCTGTCCGTCGTCGATCGGTGGATCACCTGCGCGGCAACCTGGTTTCCGAGCGTCGAGACCACCAGCAACCCGACGAACCGCCAGTCCCACCCCGCGTAGAACACGTAGCTGGCCGCCAGCACGAACAGCTTCCAGGCGAAGGGGCGGGGCCGCAGCTTCCACGCGACCGGCATCACGATCAGGAAGAACACGGCGAACGTCATCGTGGGGAAAAGCACGACGGTGGGTCGCCTGGGGCCTAGCCGCTCGATGCCCCGGCAGGTGCGACGCCCATCCGCGGGACTATCCACTCCCCGCGTCCAGCGGTCGAGTAGAAGCGCAACTTGTCGAGGGTGTCGCTGCCGACCTGGTCGAACTCGATGCCGTAGTGCATCTGTGAATGGCCGACGGGTTCACAGCGCCGCACGATGCCGGTGAACTCGTGGGCTCCGCACGAGACGCTCACGCGGGCCCCTGGCGCGAACTGGCTCGCGGCGGGGGCGCTCAGCGAGATGCCCACCTCCGACATGTCGATACCCTCGGCCGGCTTCGGCCTGCGATCACGCCTGGCGCGTGCCGTGGGGACATGCCACGAAACTCGCAACCCTCGAACCGACTGCCGCTGTGCCGCTCGATTCTCCAGCCGTTCCACGGCGCACATCATTGCGCGCGACTGCACCCGTCGAGGACAGTCGCTCAGCGGGGCTGCATCCGTAGGGCCGCAGTCCGGGTTTCGGACAGCCCCATGGGACCGAGGAGGCGGTGCAGCCCGGCCGGCGCCGAGGTGATGGCGAAGCCGATTCCCCGCTCGGCCGCCATGCGTGAGATCTCGGCGAACAGGCGCGCTCCGGCTGTGTCGATGAACTGGAGTCGGGAGCAGTCCAACTCGATACGACCTGCGGCGTGCGCTGCCGCCCATCGGAGCTCGCTTCCGATGTCGAGCGCGCCGAGGTTGTCCAACTCCCCGCACACCTCCACGACACACCCACCGTCGGCGGCGTCATGGGCGTCGCACCACACCGCGACGCCGGTGGCCTCGCTCGGGTGGCCGGGGTCACCTGAATGTTCCACATCTACAGCGTTCCCACCGGAGAGGCCGGACGGAACGGGGATCGATCCCCGTCCCCCCGCCCTCTCGACAACCCTCTGGTGGAGGTGATGGGAGTCGAACCCACGACCTCCTCGATGCGACCGAGGCGCTCTAGCCAGCTGAGCTACACCCCCAGGGGACCGCACAACCTAGCGCGACATCGAGCCACTGGGCACACCCCGGGTGGATCGTTGGCCCGCATGGGGAGCTCAGCGAATGGCCGACCTGCGGGATTGTGCAGCGACAGGCACCATGCGGTTGGGCATCCGCTCCATCCGGGCCCGGGCAAGCGAAGTGACCTTGCCGCGGGTCTGGGTACGGCGGGTGATGGTGAGCACGGCGGCGACATAGGCGACCAGCGCCAGGTCGATCACGATGTGAAGGATCAGAAAGGCGCCGGAGAAGGTCAGCATCGCCAGGAACGACAACAGCGATGCCGCCAATAGCGAGACGATGACGTCCTGTCGGCGCTGCTGGGCGACCGAACGACGGGGATCACCCCCGGCTGGACGCGGCTGTGGGTTCGCCACTCGGGTGGCCGGCACCGGACGCGCCCGGCGACTTGCAACCTGCGGACGCGTGAGGGGCCCGACGCCGACGAGTCCACCCTCACGACGGATGGCACGCCGTTGAGAGGACTCCAGAACCGAGAGGTGAGCGCTGAAGGAGGAGATGGAGTCGGTTGGACGACGGTAGGAGCGGCGACGCAACACGTCTGGGAGCAACACCACTATCCACAACACGGCGAGACCGAGAAGCACTGACAACTGCACGTCCTCTCACCTGATCCTTTCTGCGCACCGTAGCTCCGGGCGCGCGGCTGAGGTGGGACTGTCTGACGATTCGATGACAGAACGCTAGCTTCCGCGAGCGATTGTGACAAACCGGTTACGGTCTGAAGTCCGTGGCAGTAGTCACAGCTCGAATTCCGTGCCGTTCGACCCGACTCCGTCACGCCGGTATGAACCGGAGCGACCCCCGGTCTTCTCCCACAACGCGACGTCGCCGATAACCATCGCCTTGTCCACCGCCTTGCACATGTCGTAGATGGTGAGGCAGGCCACCGAACAAGCCGTCAACGCCTCCATCTCCACACCGGTTCGGTCGACGGTCTCCACGGAGACCTCCACCTCGATGGATGCATCCTCGATCTGGAAGTTGACCAGGACGGCGCCCACGAGCAGCGGGTGACACAACGGGATCAGATCCGATGCCCGCTTCGCCGCCTGGATGCCCGCCACGCGTGCGACCGACAACACGTCGCCCTTGCTGATCGCCCCCTTCGCGACGAGCGAGGTCGTCTCGCTCGACATGTGGACCCGACCCCGTGCCAGGGCCCGACGGTGGGTCGGCTCCTTCGGCGTGACATCGACCATGCGAGCCCGACCCAGTGGGTCGAGGTGGGTCAGTCCTCGATCAACCATGTCCTGAGTCTAGAGGGACCGCCGGCTCGGACCCCGGGCGTGCTCAACCGCCGATCTGGCTCATCGACTTCGAGGGCCGGATGAACTGGACACGGCCGATCTGGTGGCCGGCCCACTTGTCCGCGACGTTGCCCGCCACGAGGGCGCCGAGCTCCTCATCGCTCGCTCCCGCCCTCATGGGGCCCCGCAGGTCGATCTCGTCGATCGCGAAAAGGCAACTGCGGAACTGACCCTCGGCGGAGAGTCGCACCCGGTCACAGGAGTGGCAGAACGCATGCGTGACGCTCGCGATCACACCCACCGTCCCAGCACCGTCGAGGTAACGGAACCGCTCGGCCGGTTCGGTTCCCCGTGCCATGGGCTCCAGCGGGAAGCGGTGGCCGATGCGCTGGAGGATCTCGTCCTGGGTGACCACCGTGGAGAGATCCCATCGCTGCTGCGCGTCGAGTGGCATGAACTCGATGAAGCGCACCTCGACCCCCACCTCACGGCCGTAGGCCGCGATGTCGATGATCTCGTCGTCGTTGACCCCCCGCATGACCACGGCGTTCAACTTCACCTTCTCGAACCCGGCCACTACCGCGGCGTCGATTCCCGCCAGAACCCGATGGAGCTCGTCACGGCGCGACAACTCCACGAACCGCTCCGGCCGCAGCGTGTCGAGGGAGATGTTGACGCGCCTGAGCCCGGCGGCCCGCAGCTCCGAAGCGTGTTGGACGAAGGTGACTCCGTTGGTCGTGAGCGCCACGTCGATGGGCGCGCCGTGGGGAGTCCGCAGCGCGGCGAGGCTCTTGACGAGGCGGTGCAGGTGCGCGCGCAACGTGGGCTCCCCTCCCGTGAGCCGGATGGAGGAGATGCCGTGTGCCTCCACCAACAGCCCCGCGATCCGCGCCAGCTCCTCGAAGCTCAGCAGGTCGCCACGCGGCAACCACTCGAGGCCGTCGGCCGGCATGCAATAGGTGCAACGCAGGTTGCAGCGGTCGGTTACGGAGATCCGCAGATCGCGGTGCACGCGACCGAACTGGTCCACCAGAGGCACCATCGCACCAGGCTACGCCAGTGCCGGAGCCTCAATCGAAGGCGATCACCGGGACACGCCCGCCCACCTCGACCCCTCCGCCGGTGAGGACCGCCAATCCGCCCGCAGCCGCCATGGCCGCCGTGTGGTGTGAGCCCTGGGCGCCTGCGGAGGTCGCGGACCAGCTCAAGTCGTCGGCCTGGGTGAGCCGTACCCGCACGAAGGAGGTCACACCGGGAGGGGGCTCGGGCAACGGGTCCATCACAGTCGCCAGGATCCGCGGTCGTTCGAGACGGGAATGTCCTGCGAAGCGCCGGATCAGGGGTCGGGCGAACAACTCGAAGCTGACCAACGAGCTCACCGGGTTGCCCGGCAGACCGACGACCGCTGCGTGCCCGACACGGCCTGCGGCGAGCGGTTTGGCCGGGCGGATCGCCACCTGCATCCACCTCATGTTTCCGATGCGGTCCAGCACCACCTTGACCCAGTCGAAGTCGCCCATCGAGACCCCGCCCGAGCTCAACACCAGGTCGCAGCACTCGGCGCCGCTCCGAAGTGCGTCCTCGATCGCGGACTCGTCGTCACGGACGAGGCCGAGGTCGACAACCTCCGCCCCCGCTGCCGCCGCGGCGGCTCCGACCGCGAGTCGATTGGAGTCGCGGATCTGGCCCGGACCCAGCGGTGCTCCGTCGGCGACCAACTCGTCGCCGGTGGACATGACACCCACCTTGGGACGGCGGATCACCGACACTTCCGAGCGGCCCAGCGTCGCCAACACGCCCAACACGCCGGGATTCAGAACGACCCCCGGTTGGAGCACCTCGTCGCCGGGCTTGATGTCATCGCCGGCGGGCCGCACGTGCTGGCCCGGGGATGCATCGACTTCCACCACCACGTCGTCGCCCTCGATCCTGGTCCGCTCGACTATCACCACGGCATCGGCGTCAACGGGCATGGGGGCACCGGTCATGATCCGGACGGCCTCGCCGTCGCCAACCGTTCCCTCGAACACCGATCCGGCTGCAACAGTGCCGATCACACGCAGACGGGCCCCGGCCACGGCGTCGGTCGAACGAAGCGCGAACCCGTCCATCGCGGTGTTGGCGAACGGCGGCACGGACTCGGTTGCGACGATGGGCTCGGCCAGCACCAGCCCTGCCGCCTCCCGCAGTGGGAGGCGAACGGAGGGGAGGCGCTCGGCCAGCGACCAGACGAACTGCTGTGCCTCTGGGAGTGGGATCACCCGCCTGACGCTAGGTCAGAGTTCACAGATCCGTTCGCGACGGCAGATCGCGGCGAGGATCTCACGGAACTCCGCACCGAGATCCTCACGCTCCAACGCCAACTCGACGGTGGCGCGGAGGTAGTCGATCTTCTTGCCGATGTCGAAGCGCCCTTCCTCGAAGGTCAGACCCATCACCGTCTCCTCCTTGAGGAGCAGCGCGATCGCGTCGGTGAGTTGGATCTCGCCACCTACGCCGAGTTCCACCCGGTCGAGGCAATCGAAGATCGCAGGGGTGAAGAGGTAACGGCCGACGATCGCGAGGTTCGACGGCGCATCCTCGGCCTTTGGTTTCTCCACTACGTCGACGATGCGGCAGGTGTTGCGCTCACGGTTCTCCGGAGCCGCACACCCGTAGGAGGAGATCTCGCTCGGCGACACCTCCATCAGCGCGACGGTGGATGCACCGGTGAAGCGGTAGTTGGCGATCATGTCGGAGAGCAGATGGGAGTTGTGGTGCATGATGTCGTCGCCCAACATCACCACGAAGGGATCGTCGCCCACGTGCTTGCGGGCCACCGACACGGCGTGGCCCAGCCCCAGCGGCTCGCCCTGGCGGACGAAGTGGATGTCGGCGAGATCGGCCAACTCGATGATGTCGGCCAGCTCGTCGTCCTTGCCCTTCTCCCGTAGCTGGTGCTCGAGCTCGAAGTTGCGATCGAAGTGGTCTTCGAGGCTCCGCTTGTTCCGGCCGGTGATGATGAGGATGTCGTCTATACCCGCCGCGACGGCTTCTTCGACCACGTACTGGATCGACGGGCGGTCGACGACGGGCAGCATCTCCTTCGGTTGCGCCTTGGTCGCGGGCAGAAATCGGGTTCCCATCCCCGCCGCTGGGATGACCGCTTTGCGAACCGCTTGATGAGCCACGTCCACTCCCGTCGATCAGACTCGGTCGGAACAATCCAACGCAGAAGCACTCCGACCTGTCAATCAGCACTTCTTCCCGACTCCTGTCGGCTGTTCGGTCGGGGAGTCAAGGGGGTATCGTTGGCACTCGACCCACCCGAGTGCCAATACCCTGCACGGAGCCCCGTGATGCCCGCTTACGACTACCGGTGCCGCGACTGCGGACACGAGTTCGAGACCTACCAGTCCTTCGCCGACGACGCCCTCACCCAGTGCCCCGAATGCAACGGCGCGCTCCGCAAGGTGTTCGGCAGCGTCGGCATCTCCTTCAAGGGCTCCGGCTTCTACAAGAACGACAGCCGGAGCGGTTCGTCGAAGGGTTCGGCGGGGTCTTCATCCTCGACATCGAGCGCATCTTCGTCCTCGGAGAGCTCGTCTTCGGGGAGCTCGTCCTCCGAGAGTTCGAGCTCGTCATCGGAGGGCGCTGCGAGCAGCACCTCGAAGCCGGCGAAGGAGTCCTCCGCCGCCGGCTCGGCAGCCTGAGGTGGCCAAGCGCAGACACCGTTCGGGCTCCGGGCTCCTGCATCCTCCACCATCGGCGCCGGTACGGCAGGGCATCGTGTCACCCAGACGGACGGTGCCCGCGTCGATCACCCGGCCGGAGTACGCGACCTCCGGCCGGCCTTCGCCACGGCACTCACGCGCTGTGCGCACACCCGATGAGATCGAACGGATGCGGATCGCGGGGCGTGTCGCCGCCGATGTGCTGATCGAGGTGGGCGCGGCGGTGCAACCCGGGGTCACCACTGACGAGCTCGACCGCGTCGGCCATGAGGGCTGCATCGCCCGCGGCGCCTATCCGAGCCCGCTGAACTACCAGGGTTACCCCAAATCTCTCTGCACCTCGGTCAACGAGGTCATCTGCCACGGGATACCCGACAGCCGCAAGCTGCTCGACGGCGACATCGTCAACGTGGATGTCACCGCGTACATCGGCGGCGTCCACGGCGACACCAACGCCACCTTCCTGGTCGGAGAGGTCGACGATCGGTCGAAGTCACTGGTTCGCGAGACCCGTGGAGCTCTCCACGCCGCCATCGCGCAGGTGCGGCCCGGCAACCACGTCTATGACATAGGCCGCGCCATCGAGCAGCACGTGGCGCCGTTCCGCTTCGGCGTGGTCCGGGAGTTCATCGGCCACGGCATCGGGGACCAGTTCCACACGAGCCTCCAGATCCCCCACTACTACGACAAGCGAAACGCCACCGTTCTCGAACCCGGCATGACCTTCACCATCGAGCCGATGATCACCGTCGGGCCCCCCGACCTGTTCGTCTGGGACGACGACTGGACAGCCGCTACCATCAGCGGCCAGCGATCGGCTCAGTTCGAGCACACGTTGCTCGTCACCGACGATGGCGTGGAGGTCCTCACGCTGCCCGCCAACGGCGAGCAGCCTGCCGAGTTCCGCGTCGGGCTCTGAACCGGTCCACTCTCGGCGCTCACAGGGCGCCTCACCGGCCGAAACGGCGCTCACTTCCCCCTCCATCGACTATTCCCAGGGGGGACGCCATGCGTCCGTGGACCTTGCTCCTGCCGTCGGCCATCCGCCGCCGGCTCCGCCGACCAACCGCGTACGCGATCTGCGGTGCAATCCTGGCTGTGACCACCGGCGTCGCCACGTGGCGGCTGCTGGACTACGCAGCGGAAGGGGCCGCTCGCTACGGCGAGCCGGTTGCGGTTGCGGTGGCGCTGAGAGACCTCCCCGCGGGCTCGGTCATCGATCCATCGACTGTCGAGATCCGCAAGTTGCCCTCCGCGGCGGTACCGCCTTCGGCAGTTCAGACCCGCTCGACCGGCCGCGCCCTGCGCCAGGCGGTCTCCGAAGGTCAGGTGCTCGTCACCGCAGATCTCGGCGACCCGGGATCCTCGGGCACCGCCGCCGCGCTCCCTCCGGAAACGGTGGCCATTGCGGTTCCGCTGGGCGAGGCTTCGCTACGACTCGAACGCGGCGACCGCGTCGATCTAATCGAGATCGCCACCGACGACGCAACCAGCCTGGGCTTCGCGGCCCGCGACGCCGTCGTCGTCAGCGCGGAGGAGGGCGTCCTCACCGTGGCCGTCAACGAGTCCGACGCGTCCAGGGTCGCAGCCGCGGTGGCTGTGGGATCCGCGGTGCCGGTGCTCCGCTCAGCCACCTGACAGGGCCCTTGGCCCGCCCACCCAGGCCAACCTGCGTAGGGATCCGGCGGCGCGCGACGAATCGGTACGCAAGTTCGGGAAGGGCGGCCGCCTCAACGCTGCCACGTCGATTGCCGATAGGAGCCGGTGCAGGTGCCGCGCGCGCGTCCCCTCCCGACACCACTCCGATGGCCGATCCCGGCGGTCCTTCCGATCGGGCTGGTGGTCGCGACCGTCGCCGCCCTGCGTTTCACCGGCCAGGACCTCGACGTGTACCGATCCACCGGGTGGGCTCTGCTGGCCGGAGTCAACCCCTACACCGACGGCCTGGAGGGCACATGGCTCCCCTGCGTCTACACACCGTTCTCGGCGATCCTCTTCGTTCCGATCGCGCTCGTCGGCCACACGGTGGCGATGTTCGTGGTGACGGCTGCATCGCTGGCCTGCCTGTGGTTCAGCGTTGGTCGATTCATCGAGTCCGTGTGGGCCGACCGCGGCAGAAGCACCCAACTGGAGTTGCAGGCGTTGTGCTGCCTGGTGCTGCTCACCACCGAGTCGGTCTCCCAGACGCTGGGGTTCGGCCAGGTCAACTTCTTCCTGATGGCTCTCGTGATCGGCGACGTGGCCCGACGGAGACCGTCCGCGTGGCAGGGCGTGGGAGTGGGGCTGGCCACGAGCTTCAAGCTCATACCCGGGATCTTCATCCTCTACCTGCTCTGCACTCGCCGATGGCGCGCCGCGATCACGGCTTCGGGGACTTTCGCCGCCACGATCCTGTTCGGGTGGATCGCGATGCCCGCCGGCTCGTGGTCGTATTGGATCGACGGGCTCGGAACCGATCCACGCCACATAGGAGGCACCAACTCGCTCGTCAACGGCTCCCTGCTCGGTGTGCTGGCACGGCCGTTGGGCTACCCCGCAGCCCGCCCCTGGTGGATCGCCTTGGCCGTACCGCTCCTCGTGGCAGGGATGTGGCTTGCCGTCGTGGTACGGCGCAGGCTCGGTGAGATCGCCGGGATCACCACCGTCTCGTTCGTGGCGTTGGTCGTCTCACCGATCTCGTGGAACCACTACTGGGTGTGGTTCACGCTTCCCGCGCTGCATCTGGGACGCAGGGCCTGGGAGACGCGGGATTGCCGCGCAATCGCTCTCACCGCGATCTGGGTCCTCCCGTTCTTCGTCGCCCCGTTCCGCTTCATCGACGACGACCGATGGCTCGGCCCGCACCACACTCTCGTCGAGTCGATGCTGGGCGGCGTCTACGCGGTTTGGGCCATCCTCGGGCTCGGAAGCCTCGCAGTCTGGGTCCGACGCGGCGGCGCCCTCCGATGGCTCGGCCCTCAGGCGCCGGACAACGCGATGTCGCCGACGACCATGCTCGCCAGGTAATCGCCCGACGGCAGCCACTCGGCGTCGCCGCCGATCTCGACCACGTCGAGGAGCAGCCGCTGGAGGGTCGAGGCGATCGTGGCTTCACGCACAGCCTCGGCGAGGGAACCACCGCGGATCATCACGCCATCGACGCCGACCGAGAAGTCACCTGAAACAGGGTTCACCCCCGAATGCAGACCGGCGAACGACCCGACGAACAACCCCAGGTCCACCGACTCGACGAGCTGCTCGAAGGACCGCTCGCCCGGCTCCATCACCAACACCCTTGCGCCGACTCCCGGCAGCGAACGCGGGCCCCGCATCGCAGAGCCGGTGCTGGAGGTTGCCGAGCGACGCGCGGTGTAGCTGTTGTGAAGGAAGCCATCGAGCACACCGCCCGAGATGAGCGGATTGCGCCGACACGCCAGGCCTTCGCCATCCCAGCTCTCGGCACCGAGCGACTCTGAACGGGTGGGGTCGTCCGCGACGCTCAAGAGGGGCGATGCGATCTTCTCGCCGACACGCCCCGCGAACGGCGAGCGGCCCTTGAGGACCGAATCGCCGTCGAGCATCCCCGAGACGAGACCCAGCAGCGACCCGACCAGACGCGGTTCCAAGACGATTGCAAGCCGACCGGACGCCGGCTTGGCACCTCCCAGCAGGCGGGTTGCCCGCTCGACGGCGTCACGGGCGACACGCTCCGGGTCGAGAGCGCCCGCCGAGCGGGCCGCGTCACCGGCGGAGCCGATCTGGGTCTCGTCGCCGTCTCTGGCGAGGGGCTGAACCCCGATGCTGCACGACGTGCCACGGTCGAGGACGGCAATGCCTTCGGACGAGGCGTACGCCACCTCGCCTGCACCGTCGCTCCAAGCCGCGGTACGGACACCTGTCACGCGGGGATCGAGGCCACAGGTTCGACGTTCGAGGTCGATCGCCGCGGCGATCTTCGCGGCGGGATCCATCGAGACCAGATCGTCGTTCCACTGGAGGTGCGCAACGTGGTCGACTCCATCGGGTTCCGCCAAGCCGACCCACTCGTCGAACTGCGAGAACTGGACGTTGTCGCGGGCGTCTCGGAGGACCTCGGCCACGACATCGGCATCGAGAGAACCCGCGTGGGCGAATCCCACCCTCCCGTCGAGGATCACCCGCACACCGACGCCTGAGCTCTGAGCAGAGGTGAACGATTCGACCTCGCCACCGAAGACCTTGACCGACGTGGACCTCCCGCGGCTCATCATCACGTCCACCTGTTCACCGTTGCGCGCCGAGCCCGCAACCGCGACCGCGACGGCGAGCAGGTCGTCGGTCATCCCGCTCCACCCGACAACGTGACCTCCGCGACCGCAAGTGAGACCCCCGACGCCTCGAGCGGGAAGAAGACCACGTCGTTGCCCACCGCCACCACGTCGGTGAGCATCCGTTGGAGGGTGGACGCGATCGTCACCTCCCGCACTGCCTCGGCGGGTTCCCCGCCTCTCAACCTCACACCCTCGGCGCCCGTGGAGAAGTCGCCGGAGACCGGGTTGACGCCCGAGTGCATGCCTGAGACCTCCTGGATGAGAAGGCCGTCTCCCACCTGAGCCCACACCTGTTCCGCGGTGAGCCCTCCCGGCCGCAGGCCGACGGCCTGGGGGCCCGGCGAGGGGGTGGTCTTGAAGCCGTGTCGAACCGCGGAGCCGGTCGAGGCGGCACCTGCCACCCGGGCGGTGTAGGAGTCGTAGAGGAACCCCGAGGCGACGCCCGAGTCGATCAACGCGACCGGCCTGGTTGCGATTCCTTCGCCGTCGTTGGATGTCGCACCCCACTGTCGCGGGTCGGTCGGATCGTCCACCAGCGTCACCAACGGAGACGCCACCTGCTCACCGATGCGGTTCGCGAACAACGACCGACCCTTCTGCACCGCATCCGCGGAGAACACCGCAGCAACCAACCCGATCAGCTGCGCAGTCACCCACGGATCCAACACGACGGTGAGCCGTTCGCTGCGGGCCGGCTTGGCGCCCAACATCCGCACCGCCCGGGCGACGGCGTCGGAGGCGGTGGCCGAAACGTCGAGGGCCTCGGGGTGGCGGCCGACCGAGAAGCCGAACCCTGTGGTGGTCTCCTCCTCACCCGAGGCCAGCACGTACGCGCTCAGGGCGCAGGCGGTCTCGGTCGAGGCCGCCCGGACACCGGAGGTGGAGGCGATGGCGCTGGTCGCGACCTGGTCGGAGTAGTCGACCGACTCGATGCCGATCCGCGGGTCCGCCCCTACCACTGCCGCCTCCAGATCCAGGGCCAACCGGATCTTGGCGTCGGTGCCCGTCGCCTCGAGGCGCCCGTCGTAGAGGTCGAGCGACGCGGGGGCCACACCGTCGGGATCGGCGAGTCCGGCCTGGGGGTCCGCCGAAGCGAACCGGGCGTTGTCGCGGGCGTCGTCGAGCGCGTCGCGGACTGCCGCTTCATCGAGGGTTCCCGCCCACGCGAACCCGACGCGCCCCTCGACCACGACCCGAACACCCACCCCCGCGGACTCGGCAGAGGTGAACGCCTCGACCGCACCGTCATAGACGCGCACCTCTGTGTCGCGCGACCAGGTGGCGACGGCCTCGACCGATTCGCCTCGGGCCGCCCCCGCGACGACCTGGTCCGCGATGGCCTGGATACGGTCGGGCGTCACGCTGCGGTGCCGCCGATGGTCAGCCCGTGAACCCGGAGGGTCGGCACCCCGTCGCCCACCGGTACGCCTTGGCCGTCCTTACCGCAGGTTCCCGGTGGCCCCATGGCGAAGTCGTTGCCCACCGCGTCGATGTTGCCCAGAACCGCCGGCCCGTTGCCGATGAGGTTCCCCTCCCGGAGCGGCTCGGTGATACGGCCACCCTCGATCAGATAAGCCTCGGTCATACCGAAGACGAAGTCACCCGTTGCGGTGTTGACCTGCCCTCCGCCGAGGTGGGCGATGTACACGCCGGAGTCGGTGTCGGCGATGATGTCCTCGGGCGAGTCCGAACCGCCGAGCAGGTAGGTGTTGGTCATCCGAACCATCGGGAGGTGCTGGTAGCTCTGTCGGCGACCATTGCCCGAACTGGTGCGCCCTTCCTTGCGGGCACGCAGCCCGTCCCACATGTAGTCGACGAGCACCCCGTCCTCGATCAGAACGTTGCGCTGAGCGACGTGGCCCTCGTCGTCGATGCCGAAGTTCCCCCACTCTCCCCCGAGTGTGCCGTCGTCCACCAGGGTGACCAGCGGCGACGCGACGAGCTCACCAAGCCTGCCGGCGAACACCGACGCGCCCTTCTCGACCAGGTCCGCCTCGAGCCCGTGGCCGCACGCCTCGTGGAACATCACACCGCCGCCGCCTGAGCCGATGACCACCGTCATCTGTCCCGAGGGCGCCGGCCGGGCCGCCAGCTTCGTCAGGGCCCGCTGTGCGGCTGTGGCGGCAAGGTCCTCGACGTCGTAGCGGTCGAACAGTTCGAAGCCGATGGTGTGGCCCACCGACTCACGTCCGGTCTGCATGCCGGTGTCGCCGGTGGCGACGCAGGAGACCGACAAGAGGGTGCGCACCTGGTCGTCGCCCACCACGATCCCCTCGGAGTTCGCCACCTGAATCCGCCGCCGACTGTCGGAGTAGCGGGCCGTCACCTGGGTGATGCCCGAACCGGCCGTCCTCGCCGCCTGGTCGGCCAGCGTCAACAACTCGACCTTGCGGGCCTTGCCGATGTCATCCGGATAGATGCCGACGGGTCTCAGCGTGGACTCCCCGGCGCGCAGCTGGACGGTCCGTCCGGCCTCTCCGGCGCCCCGCGCGGCCTGTGCCGCGATGCGTGCGGTCTCCAACAGGGCGGCTTCGCTCAGATCCGACGTGTGGGCGAAACCGGTGGAGTCCCCCACGACCACCCTGATCCCGGCCCCCCGGTCACGACCCGAGGTGAGCTCCTCGACCTTCCCGTCATCGAGGACCGCGCCCGTGGAACGGCGGTCCTCCGCGAAGACCTCCGCCCATTCGGCGCCTGTGGACAGTGCAGCGCCGAGCACGCGCTGGAGCGTTTCGGAATCGATCAGATCGGGCACGTGAGTTGGCTCCTGGGCTCTTGCGGCACGGCCACGGCCCTGCCGGGTCCGCGGCGAGGGAAGTACCCGAACCGGATCGATTCATGCGTTGGAAGCGCCGCAGCGATGTGGCTCGGGACAACCCGAGTCCGTATCGTACTGACGATGCACTTGCAGGCCGGCCTCACCGGCAACGCCACCCTCGAGGTCTCCCAGGCCGACACCGCCATCGCACTCCGATCAGGAAGCGTGCCGACTTTGGGCACACCCCGCTTGATCGCTCTGTGCGAGGAAGCCACGCTCCAGGCGCTCAACGGCCATCTCGACGAGGGAACCTGTTCGGTCGGGGTACGCGTGCAGGTCGAGCACATCTCCCCCACCGCGGTCGGCCATCACGTCGCAGCCGACGCGACGCTCGAGAAGATCGAAGGGCGTCGACTCATCTTCTCCGTGTCGGCCAAGGACGAGCGCGGTCTCGTCGCCGCAGGGAAGGTCACCCGGGTGATCGTCGAGGTGGAGCGCTTCTTGGAAAAGGCCCGCTGACCAGGCGACGGCTGTGACCGGTCCCATCCTGTCGGCGCGAGGGGTACACAAGACCTACCGGAGCGCCGGCGGTGAGACCCCCGCACTGCGGGGAATCGACTTCGACCTGGGGGCGGGAGAGTTCGTGACGGTGATGGGCCCGTCTGGGAACGGGAAGACGACGCTGTTGAACTGCCTCTCGGGACTCGACGGGATCGACGCAGGAACGGTCGTCATCGACGGCCACGACATCCACAACCTGCCGGACCGCCAACGCACCGATCACCGTGCGAAACGCATGGGTTTCATCTTCCAGGCGTTCAACCTCATTCCCGTCTTCAGCGCGCTCGAGAACGTCGAGTTGCCGATGCTGCTCGCCGGAATGGCAGATCGCAGCACACGTGCCCGCGCCCAGGAGCTGCTCGATCGTGTCGGGCTCGGCCACCGCGAGGACCACCGACCCGCCGAGCTGTCCGGCGGCGAGCAGCAGCGAGTCGCCATCGCCCGGGCGCTCGTGAGCCATCCCGCGATCATCTGGGCCGACGAACCCACCGGGAACCTCGACTCCCACACCGCCGAGGACGTGCTCGCACTCCTACACGAGGTGCATGCCGATGGGCAGGCGTTGGTTCTCGTGACCCACGATCACGACATCGGCACATCCGGCGAGCGGCTCGTCGAGGTCCACGACGGCCAGATCACCTACGACGGCCCACCCCGTCCATGATCGGGTCGGTCGCGGGCAGGCTCGCGGCTCGAAACATCCTCCGGCGTCCCGCCGAGGCTCTGCTCGTGGTGATCGGAGCGATGCTTGGCACCTCGATAATCGCGGCGGCGTTGGTGATCGGCGACAGCTTCGACGGTTCGATACGCGACGGCGCCCGAACTCAGCTCGGTCCGATCGACGAGATCGTGCAGGTACGAGCCGGACCCGACGATCTCGACCGGCGCGTGGCACAACTCGCAGATCGCCTTGCCCACACCAGCCTTCGACATGTGGACGGACTCCTCACGGCACGGATGGCCGGTGCGGTGCTCTCCAGCGGCCGGACCCAAGACACCGGATCGCCTGACCCGAACACCTGCGTGATGGAGGTCAGCCCCGCCGAGGTCCGGCACTTCGGTCCTGATCCGGAACTGGGCGGCTTCGCGCGGATCCGACACGAACCGGCCGCCGGCACCACGTTCATGGGTCGCGACGTTGCGTCACGACTCGGCCTCTCCACCGGCGACACAGTGCAAGTCGCCGCCTACGGGTCCGCCAGGTCGTTTCGAGTCACCCGGCTCATCGAGCCAGTCGGGGTGGCCGGCTACTGCGACGCGCTCGTCCCTGCCGGCAGCATCGCCGAGCTCGCCCGATCAGCCCCCGAGGGGCGCGCCGAGATGGCGGAGCTGCCCCTGGGCGCGGTCTTCGTGTCGAACAACGGCGGACTCGAGGACTCCGTCGATCATTCCGAGCAGGTGACCGAACAGCTTCGGGCGGTCACCGCCGGTTTCGACGCCGAGGTTCGACCGCTGAAGGCCGACCTGCTCGAGAACGCAGAGCGAACCGGCGGAAACCTCCGGACCCTCTTCTCGGCCATCGGCGGCTTCTCCGTCGCGGCGGGCGTCCTGCTGCTCATCAACCTCGTGGTGATGCTGGCCGAGGAGCGCAAGGTGGAGCTCGGTGTCCTGCGAGCGATCGGCCTGCGTCGAGGGGCGGTCTGGCGGTCCTTCTGCATCGAGGGATTCATCTACTCGGCCGCTTCCGCCGTGCTGGGCACGGCGTTGGGAATCGGCGTCGCCCGCCTGGTGATCTCAGGTGCCGGCCGGGTGTTCGGGGACCCCGACGACCCCTCTCAGCTCCTGGTGGTGCTCCGTCCCGCCGCACTGGCGGGGTCCGTCGCGATCGGTTTCGGCATCTCGGCGCTCACCGTTGCAGCCACCAGCGGACGGATCGCACGTCTCAACATCATCGCGGCGATCCGCGACCTGCCCTCTCACCACGTCGTCCGGCGAACGCGGTGGGCAACTCTCATCGCGTGCCTCGGGGTAGCGGTGGGCGTCGCGGAGTTCGCCATCGGCTTCACCCGGCCATCTCCCGAGCTGCTTTTCTCCTCACCACCTCTCATCGCGTGGTCGACGGCGTCACTCCTTGCGCATCGACTTCCCAGGCGTCTCGTGGCCACCACCGGCGCTGCTTTCGTGATCGCGTGGTGTCTCGCGGTGTTCCCCCTGTTCCCCCGAGAGATGGAACAACCGAGGATCACGGTCTTCGTCGAGATGGGCCTGATCATGGTCGCCGCGGCGGTGGTGCTCGCCACGAACCTCGACCGTCTCTGGGCCCGGCTGATCCGCATGCTCACCGCGCACGGCCGAGGCGTCGCGGTCCACCTGGCGTTGGCCTACCCCCTGGCGCGCCGATTCCGAACCGGGATGTTGTTGGCGATGTTCAGCCTCGTCATCTTCACGATGACGTTCCTGGGCACCTTCTCCGCCATCCTCGGCGACAGCGCTCCCAATGGCGCCCGGGACAGCTCGGCGGGGTTCGACCTGATCGTCGACTCCAACCCCTCGAATCCGCTCGATCCCACCGACATCAGCCGAGATCGCGATGTCGCGGGGGTGGCGGTGCTCGTTCGCGGGAGCGCGGAGTTCACCAACGGCTACCAGCCGGAGCCCACCACCTGGCCGTTGACCGGTTTCGACGAAGCCTTCCTGGGACATGGCGCACCCGCGCTGTTGGCTCGCGATCGCCGATTCCGGACCGACCGTGACGCGTTCGAACACGTCCTCGATGACCCGGGCGCGATCATCGTGGGGACCGAGTTCCTGCAATCGTCCACCGCACCCGCCACCGAGGAGCCCGAAGTCGGCGACCGAGTTGTGGCACGCAATCGCTCCGGCGAGCAGGTCCGTCTACGCGTGGCCGGAGTGTTGCGATCGGACTACCCGATCCACGGCGCGTTGGTGAGCGCCGAGCGCGCTCGGTCCTTGCTCGCCCCCACCTATTCGGAGAACCGGATGTTCGTCCGCCTTCAGGCGGGCGAGAGCGCCGATCTGGTGGCGCGCCGGCTTGCGAGGAGCTTCAGCAACAACGGCACGTCGGCGCGCACGTTCCTGGAACTCGCCGATGACCAGCTCTCCCGCATGGCCGACTTCATCCGCCTGATGCAGGCGTACCTCGGCTTCGGACTTCTGATCGGGCTGGCCGGCCTCGGCGTGGTGATGGTCCGGGCGGTGCGTGAACGACGCCGGGAGATCGGGATGTTGCGCGCCATGGGAACTCAAGCACGTCTCGTGCGGCAGGGCTTCCTGCTGGAGGCTGTGTTCGTTGCCGCACATGCGGTCACCATCGGCATCACGCTCGCGCTACTCACGGCCGCACAGGTCGTGGTGCGCTCGGGCGCCTTCTCGAACGCCACAGTCGAGTTCGTGGTGCCGTGGGCCACCGTTGCGACCCTCGTCGTCGTGCCGCTGTTGGTGACGATGCTGACAACTCTGGTACCGGCGCGGAACGCCGCGGCAATCCGCCCCGCGCGTGCTCTGCGTGAGCTCGGCTGAGATCGAGGGCGTCGCTCAGCGGCCGCGGAGCAGGAAGGCATCGACGGCGGCCCGCCACGCCTCGGTG
This sequence comes from Microthrixaceae bacterium, assembly GCA_020845705.1. Classification (GTDB taxonomy): domain Bacteria; phylum Actinomycetota; class Acidimicrobiia; order Acidimicrobiales; family Microtrichaceae; genus JADLFH01. Next base: position 30,727 of record JADLFH010000079.1, read on the forward strand.
GCCTCCATCTGCGGCGAGTGGCCCGCGCCGGGGATGACCGCCAGCTCCGCCCCGGCTATGGCGTCGGTCATCCGTCGTGACGCACCGAGGAACGGCCGGTCAAGCTCACCCACCACGACGAGTGTCTCGCAGCGCAGCGACCGAAGCTCCTCCAGCCGATCCGGGGTCTCGTGGAAGCGCCGCAGCATCGACGCGAACATCGAAGGTGAGGCAGCCAGGAACTTGTCGTCACACCATTCCTCGTATCCCGGAACCTCGGCGCACAGACGCTGGTGTGCCGGGTTCGCCAGGGGATCGGCGCCCGCCCTGAGCACTTCTTGGATGACCGCCATCCCCTCGGTTCGAGCAAGCTGCACGCCGAGCTCCAACATCTCGGTGTCGAGGTCGGCCACAGGCCCATGGTGGGTGTCCATGAGGATCATCCGCCCGACCCGATGGGGCTCTCGAGTCACGAGGTGCTGCACGATCATCCCGCCCATCGAGTGGCCGATGACGTCGAATCGCTCCCACTCCAGCACGTCGGCCAACCCGATCATGTCGAGGGCGAAGGCGTCGAAGCTGTAGGCGTCCTCGTGGCCGGGATGATCGCTGTCGCCGTGGCCGCGATGGTCGGGAGCCACCGCGTGGAAGCCCAGCTCCGCGAAGCGTGCGACCTCCACACCGAAGTCCTCCTTGGCCCCCGTGAAACCGTGAACCAGCAGAAGCGGCAACCCACCCGCGCCCGCTTCGAGCACCGACAGGTCCAGCTCGCCGATCGACACTCGGCGCGCATCGAGACCGCCTGTGGGGTCGAACGTGTCGCTCGGGCCGATGCCGGTGGTGGTCATGTCGATACCTCCTGAACGACAACAATGACGTATCGCCGTTCGTTCCACCACCCGACGCCACCTCTCCCCGACGTTGCGTCTGGCCATCCGCGTGTCGCTCAGCCTGGCGCTGGTGGGCGTACTCGTGTGGCGGATCCCCGACTTCGACATGAACGAGCTGTTCCCGCGGTTCGGGATCGGCAATGCAGCATGGCTGTTGGCCGCGGGCGTCACGCTGCTGGGAGCGTTCGTGCTCCAGACGTTGCGCTGGTCCCAGGTCCTCCACGCCCTGGGTCACCGTGTGAGCTTCCCGAGGCTGCTGGCCGAGTTCCTCGCCGGGCAGTTCATCTCCAACGTGGTGCCGGCTGCCATCGGGGGTGATGTGATGCGCATCGCCCGCATGGGACGCCACATCGGCGACCGCGCCGACGCGTTCGCGTCGGTAGCGCTGGAGCGGCTCACCGGATGGATCGTGCTGCCCGGGATCAGCCTTGTGGCGATCGCCATCACACCCGGGTTCCAGCACCTGCCCCAGCACGCAACAACCGTCGCCGTCGGGGTGGATCTCGTCGCCCTCGCAGGTCTGCTGGGAGTGCTCGGCTTCGCAGCGAACCGACGCTGGTCCGACGCTGAGAGGACGACCACCGGATGGCGGCGCTGGATCGGGTCGCTGCACCTCGGGTTGGGCATCATCGGTCGCCACCCGGCGTCGATCTTCGGAGTCCTCGCAGCGGGAGTCGCGTTCCAGGTGACCCAGTGCCTGTCGATCTGGCTCACGGCGAAGGCCCTCGATGTCCCACAGGTCGGCGTCGCGGCATCACTCGCCTTCTTCCCGCCAACCGCGATCGCCCAGAACGCACCGGTGGGCTTCGGCGGTCTCGGCGTCCGCGAGGGCGCCTTCGTCCTGTTCTTCGGCTCACTGGGAGTCGCCGACGCGCGCGCGATCGCCGTGGGGTTGGTCGGCTACGTCCTGATGGTTGGGACCAGCGCTCTCGGCGCACCCGCGTTCGCATTGGGAGGTTGGCGCAAGGAGATGGCCGGCAGCGGGGAATCCGAACCCCGCCCGCTCATGGAAGCACCTGAAGCCTCGTAGTCTGGTGTGGACATGCTGCTAGACCGCATCAACTCACCGGCCGATCTCCGTCGGCTCGACCACACGGCACTCGACCAGTTGGCCGAAGAGATCAGATCCGTGATCGTGGAGCAGATCCGAGGTACCGGCAACGGCCACCTGGGCTCCAACCTGGGCGCCGTGGAGCTCACCCTGGCGCTGCATCGCGTCTTCGACTCCCCCCACGACGTGATCCTGTGGGACACCGGCCACCAGGCATACGTCCACAAGCTCGTCACGGGCCGGCGCGACCAGTTCCACACGATTCGCCAACAGGGCGGCCTGTCGGGTTACCCGTCACGGAGTGAGTCGCCTCATGACTGGGTCGAAAACAGCCACGCCTCCACCAGCATCTCCTATGCGCACGGCCTCGCAACGGCCCAGCACCTGAGGGGTGGGCCGCAGCACCGGATAGTCGCGGTCATCGGAGACGGCGCCCTCACCGGCGGCATGGCCTACGAAGGCCTCAACAACCTGGGCCACTCAGGTCGTGACGTTGTGGTCGTGCTCAACGACAACGGCCGATCGTACGCACCGACGATCTCACGCCTCTCCGAGAGCCTCTCGAAGCTCCGTGCCGACCCGCGCTATCGGCGTGGCCAGGCCCGGGTCGAACGGGTGCTGAGCGACGTTCCGCTGTTCGGCTCCTACCTCGAGCGCACCTTCGACGGGGCCAAGGCGGCGCTGCGCGTCATGTTCGAACCGCCTGCGTTCTTCGAGGACCTCGGTGTCGGCTACCTGGGTCCCCTCGACGGCCACGACATCGCGGGGCTCGAGCGAGCGCTTGCCAACGCGGCTCAGATGGGAGGGCCGGTCGTGGTGCATGTGCTCACGCAGAAGGGCCGCGGCTACGGGCCGGCCCTCAACGACGACGTGAAGAACATGCACGATCTGTCCGAACTGAAGGAAGGCTCCTACACCAGCGCCTTCTCCGACGCGATCGTCGCCGAGGCCGAGCGGCGCCCCGAGCTCGTCGCCATCACCGCCGCGATGCCGGATTCAACCGGGCTCCTCCCCTTCCGGGAGAAGTTCCCGGATCGACTGATCGACGTGGGCATCGCCGAGCAGCACGCGGTCACCGCTGCCGCGGGCATGGCCATGGGAGGCCTGCGACCCGTCGTCGCGGTCTACTCCACCTTCCTCACCCGGGCGATCGACCAGGTGAATCTCGATGTGGGCCTCCACCACCTCCCGGTGGTGTTCGTCGCCGACCGAGCCGGCATCACCGGCGACGACGGCCCGTCGCATCATGGCGTGCTGGACATGGTGCTGTTCACGAAGGTTCCGGACATGACGGTGTTCGCACCGTCGTCCTACGGAGAGGTCGCCCAGATGCTCGGCGACGCACTCGACCTTTGCACCGACGGCCCCGCCCTAATCCGCTTCCCCAAGACGATGCCGCCCGCGAGTTCCCACGACGAGGTGGGGAGCGGCTTGAGGGCTCGGCTCGTCCGCGAGGGCGCCGGATCCATCTGTATCGTTGGCGTGGGCAAGATGCTGGCGACCGCGGTCGAGGCCGCTTGCCGCATCGGCGAAGAGGGCACCGATGTCACCGTGTGGGATCCGCGGATCGTGAAGCCACTCGACGTCGAGATGCTCCACGACCTGGCACGCCACGACCTGGTCGTCACCATTGAGGACGGATTGCGAGACGGCGGCGTCGGCTCCATGATCACCGACTCCCTCAGCGACCTGGCACCGGTCGGGGGGCCATCGGTGCGCATCCTCGGCGTACCTTCCGCGCACCTGCCTCACGCAAAGCCGGATGCGATCCTCTCGGAGCTCGGCCTCGACGTCGAGGGCATCCTCAGCGAGATCCATGCCTGGCAGCGGTCGGCCGCGCTGGGTCGCTGAACGAGTTGGGCTCAGTAGAAGGGGCTCTCACCCGCCGAGTGGTCGGTGGCGTCGATGATCTCGGTGACCTCCGGAATCGCATCGCGGATCGCCCGGTCGATGCCTTGGGTGATGGTCATGCGACTCATCGCACATCCTTGGCATCCTCCGCCCAGCGTTATGAAGACACGCTCGTCGTCCTCCACCCCCACGAGGGTTGCGAAACCTCCGTGTGACGCCAAGGAAGGATTGATCTGTTGATCGATGAGCTGCTGCACGCGTTCGGCCACGGTGCCTTCGAGATGCAGCTCGACACCCGCCAGGGGATCGGGCCTGTTGGGATTGCGGATGACGAGGCCGCCCTGGGTCGGGTTCCGAGGCACGTCGAGCACCGAACCGCGGAGTTGCTCGACCGAGGATCCGGGCACGATCACCGAGATCCCGCCGAGGTCGCAGACGAGGTCGTCGCCCGAGGCCTCGCTCAGCTCGTCGAAGGACAGGTCGTAGACGAAGTCGACGCCCCTTGTTCCGGTTATCTCGATCCGCAGCCCCAGTGATTCGGGATCGCCCTCGTCGGCCAGGAGGCCGAGCACGGTCTCCATTGCGACGGGGGAGATCTCCAATACCGGCACCGTTGCCCCGTCGGTTGGGTTCTCGGTCAGTTCGCTGGTCATCTCGGCCATGGTCCGACCATTTTCCCAGCAGCGACGCGCTATCGGCCACTCCGGTGGGGGACCTGTCCCGCACTTCGTATAGAACCCCATGGGCAGGACGCGGTACCCTCCCCGCCGTGCGACGAATCGTGATCCTTGCAATGGTGCTGGCGGCAGCAACGGTCGGTGCGTTCGAAGGCCTTCCAGCGGCGGCGGACATCTCCTCGAGCCAGATAAGCGTGGTCTCCACGCCGACGGCCGAACAGCCTGAGTGCACGCCTGCGAAGGACAAGAACGCCACCGGCAAGGTCACCTGGCCGAGCGGCGCATTCCAGTTCACGATCGAAGCCAAGGCCCCGATCTGTGAGACCGTGACAGCGGTCGTGTACCTCATGCCGTTCAACCCGGGGTGGCGTTGGCCTCAGCACAAGATCGAAGAGGTGAAGTTCCAGGTACCCGCCGGCATCACCACGATCACGTACAGCTTCGCGTGCAACCCTCAGCAGTTCGACGTGATCACAGGCGATGCACCCAACACCATCGACGCCCTCTTCGGCCCGATGCACGGCCCGTTGCTGTTCGAGGACCCGTACTCCTCCACGTTCCAGTTCCCCAAGCCCGGTTGCACCACGCCCACCACGACCACCACGACCACCACGACCACCACGACGACCACGACCTCAACGACGACCACCACACTCCCCACCGTGGCCAGCACCACCACCACGATCACTTCGGTAGGCGGCGCAACCACAACCGTGGTGGCCCCCACAACCATCGCCCAGGTCCCCACATCGGTTGCCGGTGTCACCACCACGGTGGCCTCTGATGAGCGGGGGCCGATCAGCGTCAGCGACACCGAGGAGACCAGCGGCGGGAATCTGCCCAATACGGGTTTCTCCGGCGGACGCCTGATCCTCATAGCGCTGGGATGCATCGCCTTTGGTCTCGTCACGGTCCGGATCGCCCGAATCCGCACCAAGGCCTAGAACCTCGAGCCGTCACACCTACGGTTCCGGGGTGCGGTTGGCACCGGGTTCGGTGCTCTGGGCACCACAGAAGCCGGCTCGCTTCGCGGGACTGCGCCTCATTCGCCGACCTGCAACCCCCTCGCCTCGGCTTCGGAAGCAAGGGTGAGCCATTCCTCCTCGGTCGCCTCCAACTCGGCCGCGACCTCGCCCAGCTCGCGGCTGATCGATTCCAGTCGTCCGTGTCCCCCAGGCTCCGCCGCAGCACCCACGAGCTGCGCGTGAAGTCCGTCGCTGCGCTCCTGCAACTGCCGCATCAGACGGCCGGCGGTCCTCAACCGATGCCGGAGCGTGCTGGGGCTCATGGTCCGATCGGTTTGCACCTCGACATGCGGCATCTCGTCGCGGGTTGAGGATGCCCTTGATCCCACCGAATCGCCCAGTGTGAGCCCACCCCCTCGACGCTGACGCGCCGCGCGACGCTCCCGTTCCCACAACGCCAGACCACCCGGGCGACGACCCACCACCCCGGTGCCGTCCATCACGATCACGTCGGCAACGGTGCGTTCGAGGAAAGCGCGGTCGTGGCTGACCACAACGAGCGCGCCCGGCCATTCCTCCAGGAACTCCTCCAGCGACCTCAACGTGTCCAGATCGAGGTCATTGGTTGGCTCATCGAGCAACAGGACGTTGGGGCGACGGGCAAGGGTCAGCAGGAGCTGGAGCCTGCGTCGCTCGCCACCCGACAAGGTGCCCACCTCCGCCCACTGCGCGTCGCCGTCGAACCAGAAGGCCTCCATGAGCGCCGAGTCCCGCCAGTCCGGCACCCGATCAGGTCCCACGACGGCGTCTCGGACACGAAGATTCGGGTCGAGGTCACGGCCCCGTTGGTCGAAGATCCCCACCTGCGCCGTACTTCCGAAGACCACAGAGCCTTCGACGGGATCGAGGCGGCCGGCGATGACGTCCAACAGCGTCGACTTGCCCGCGCCGTTCGGTCCGACGACGCCGAGACGCTCGCGTGGGTCCAACAACAGCTCCGCATCCCGGAACAACCAGTTCTCGTCGAAGCGGTGCCCGACGCCGCGAAGCTCCACGACCACGTCACCCAGGCGTGGAGTTCCGAAGTGAAGGTCCAGATCACCTGCCCGCGCGGCGGCCTGCGGGCGAGCGTCGAGCACGTCCCGTGCCCGAGCGATGTGCGCCTTCGGTTTGGAGGTCCGCGCCGGCGCCCCACGCCTCAGCCAGGCAAGCTCCTGTCGGGCGATGTTGCGCCGACGCGCGTCGGCCTCCGCGGCACGGACCTCGCGCGCGGCACGCGCTTCGAGATAGGACGAGTACCCGCCTTCGTGGACGTACGAGCAACCTCGATCGAGCTCCACGATGCGTGTCGTGGTCCGGTCGAGCAGGTGCCGGTCGTGGGTGACCAGGACGAGGCCACCCCGGTAGCCGGCGAGGCGGTCCTCCACCCAGGCGATCGCGTCGACGTCGAGGTGGTTTGTCGGCTCGTCGAGTATGAGCAGATCGCTCTCCGACACGAGTGCGGCGGCGAGCGCCACACGTTTCGCCTGGCCGCCCGAGAGTCGCCCCAGCGGCTGGTCCGCCAGCTTCGCCAGACCCAGGCGCTCCAGCACCTCCGCCGACTCCCAGGACCCACCGGCGGCCTCGGCGACGGTTTCTCCATGGAGCGTGGGATCCTGGTCCAACACCGCCACACGCACGCCACGGCCCCGCCGAACGACCCCTTCCTCCGGCTCGATCTCACCCGACAGCACCCGCAACAACGTGGATTTCCCGGTGCCGTTGATCCCGACGATGCCCACGCGGTCGCCCGTGGACACGGTCAGGGAGAGATCCGCGAAGAGGGGTCGTCCAGGACGGGAACAGGAAACGCTCGCCGCGTCGACCAGGATCACGATGCCAGCCTACGGAGCCCCCCGAGGGCCGGCGTGAAGCGCGCTCAGGGCGCGGTGGCCTCCAGCCGCTGATCCAGCCAATGCGACATCACCGTCTTCGATCCCGGATCGTCAAAGGTGACATGGGCCATCAGCGCCTTCGCGAAGTTCGAATCGAGCTGCGAGGTCTGGTTCTGCGATGCACCGGTGCCGTTGGACGGGATGGCCTCGACGCGGGTGATCGACGAGGGGACCTCAACGACCATGGGTCCGCTCAACGGAAGATCGAGCAGCTCCATCATCCGGTTGCTGGAGGCATTCGGCACAACGCCGTCCTGGCGTGCATAGGCCAGCCACAACGGCGTCCCAGCCGCCTTGATGCGATCGAGCAGATTCGAGTTCTCCGCTCGGTCCAACAGCATCGACACCGTGCCCACCAGTGCCTGGGTGTCTCCGGGCGAGGCCCCAGTGGGCTCGACCGGCGAGAACAGGAGCCAGAGGATCGAGTGGTAGAGCGTGTCGAGGATGCCCGAGCCGGCCACCTGGAGGAACGCGCCGTCGAGCTCAGGAGCGAGCGCAACGAAACTGGCCCCAAGGAAACCCCCCATCGAGGTGCCCTCGTAGAAGATCCGGCTGGTGTCGAGGTCCGCCACTCCATCGCCTGTCTCCCCGTTCCACCAAGTCCAGGGCATCTGATCGAGCCCTCCGAAATGCTGCTTGACGGCCATGAGCAGCGAAAGCTCATCGAACTCCCCCTGCAACGGCATCGACAGGAGTCGGCCGAACGTGGCCGGCTTCGCGAGATCGAAAAGCCATCCGCCCTCGTGCTGTCGTGAACCGTGGTTGGGGATGTCGATGCCAACTGTGGCAATCCCCTTGGCCGCATTGAGCCCGGCGACCGTGGCCATCGACTCCTTGAAGGCGGACAGCCCGTGCCCGTAGATCGCCACGGGCGCCCCCGCCCCAGATGCAGGTCGAGCGGGCATCACCATGACGAAGTCGATCCAGCGCTCGCCAACCGATCCGGTGCCACCGGGAGGGATCGCTCCCGACGAGTCACGGAAGTCGGTCACTCGGACCTGGCCTGTCACCTGGGCGGCACCACCGAGCAGCGAAGGACCCGTCCGAACGCTGCGGATCGGGTGATCCTCGGCACGAACGACACTCGCCATGCGGTCGAGGTCGTCGGTGACGTTGGCCTGGCTGCGGACGGTGAAGGCGGTGGCCGATACCAACGACGACCATGAGAGCTCTGGCGCAACCTCGGCCAGGTCGGTTCGGATTCGATCCAGTCGACCGTCCGAAGCCTCTGACGCGGGCCGGTCGAGCCCTGCGGCTCGCGGCAGATCAGTGCCGTCGGCCGCCCTGAGTTGGTCGGTCAGAACCGCGACGAAGCGGTGGCCGTAGTCGAATCGGGTGGAGGGCCAGGCGACGAGGATCCGGTCGACGGCACCCAGCCGCCCTGCATCAAGGCTCACCTCGGCACGGATCTCGACACGTTCGCCCGACGTGATGTCGTAGACGGCGAAAGCGTCACCGCCGTCAGCCGGAAGGCTCGACGGTGAGATAGCCGTCGGGAGCTCGAAGAAGATCGGAGTCACCGTCGAGAATCCGTCGGCACCTTCGAATGCGGTCTTCACCGAAGCACCCGTGTCGAACTGATCCAGGATTCGTGCGGGCAGGACGTCAGGCGGCATTTCGATACGGACGCCCGTTGCGGTCGTGGGGTCGTCGGTCTCCCAGCGGTCCGACGGATACGGCAGAAGGCAGCTCTCCGTGTGCACGTCGGTGCAGGGAACCGACGCCTCCGCCGGTGCCGTCTCCGCCGCGGCGCCCGGCACGGGCATCGACGACACCACCGCCACCGCGACTCCCCAGATCAAGCCAACCCGGCGCCAACGGCGCGTCATGCACTTCTCGCCCACATCTAACTCCCTCCAGCATTCACGACCTCTTCGTCGCGACTCATGGAACGTAGTTCGCCTGCTTCTCCTTCGGCCTATCGACGAGGGGGGACCTCGATCCTCAGTGGTGGGCGGTCCACCACTCCTTCCAAGTGGAGACCAGAGCAGGGCCGAGGAAGTCGCGAGCCACATAGTCCTCAGCGGTGAAGTTGAAGTGCTCGCCGTCCTTGCGCAGCGTCCGGTCCTCCAGGCGAGGGTTCATCCATGTGGCCAGGTCGATGAGTCGAGCCGTCGCGGGCCGCTGGTCGACCACGGCTCGGATGATCGTGTTCAACGCGTCCACCCGCTGCGGCTCGTGCCCACGAAGCTGACCGGGGCTGAGCTGGTCGTCGAGCGCGGAGCCGAAGTAGGGGATCGTCACCCACACCACGAGCGCTCCCTGCGACGCCAATAGATCGGTAGCGGCCAGGAACTCACGCGTGTAGTACTGATCCAGCACGGGGTCGCCCACGTGACGCCAGGCATCATCGCCTCGCATCTTGCGATCGACCAACTCCCACTGCGAGAAGACCAGCGCGAGGTCCGGCCTCGATGCGTCGAGCTGCGCACCCCAGGTCTGTGGCCAGTTGTCGCACTGCGGCTTGGTGTCCTCGACATCGACCACCTTGCGCTGGCCGTAGCGGGCGATACCGCAGCCCAGCTCGGCTATGCCCAACACGCTGCGGATCTGGTGCTCCTCTCGCTCCCACAGTCCGAGAATCAGACCCAGCGACAGTGCCACCGAGTCGCCGAAAGGCGCCACCTTCGGAATCGGGGCCGTCTTCGCCGTGGTCGGTTGGGTAGTCCGCACCGACGCGGCGTTCTCGCGTTGAAGCCGGATCAAGTCGCCTTGAGCCGACTCCGCGTCGAACCCGGGACGCGCACGTCCCTCCGCGGAGATGACCAACGGCGCGGCCACCAGCGCCAGCACCACCACAGGCGCCACCGCGCGGGGCTGGAAAACCCCTACCCCCAGAACTCCCTGACGTTCCCTGATCGGTTGCTCCACGTAGCGGCGGCTCAGCTCTGCCAAACCGAGGGAGAGCGCGATGACAAACACGAAGCGCGGGACGGGCCCGAGGTTGGTGCGGTCTTTGGTGAGGAAGGTGAGAAGCGGCCAGTGGAAGAGGTAGACAGCGTAGGAGACACGGCCGAGCCACTGGAGAGCGCCAAGTCCACAGAGCCACCGGATGGGCCCCGAGGGCAACGCCGCCGCGGCGATCAAGACGGTCGCGGCGAGCGAGTGCGCTGGCAGAGCGCCCACTCGCAACAGCGGATCGGCGCGCTCGAAGCTCACCCACGCCACGACGCAGGCAACCAGCGCCAAGGCGCCCAACACGGCGACGACGGTCCGAGGCCAGAACTGCTGGGCGAGCGCCAGACGAACTCGACGCCGAGCGAACACCAACGCGAGAAGCGCGCCCATCACCAGCTCGCCCATACGAGTGTCGGTGCCGTAGTAGGTGCGGTCCACGGTCAAGCCCGCGACTACGGGAAGCAGGAAGGACACGGCCGCGATGACGCTCAGCAGGATCGTGAGGAACCGTTCGGGTCGACCGTGACGGCGGCGGGCCAAGCCCAACGCCCACGCGACCAGCAGTGGGAACACCACGTAGAACTGCTCCTCGATGGCGAGGCTCCAGAAGTGCAGCAACGGAGAGGGGCCACGGAACAGATCCGCGTAGCTGGTGCCGGCCAGCAGGAACCGCCAGTTCGCCACCTGTGCCGTCGATGACCACACGTCGCCGCGCAGCTTCTCGACATCAGCGGAGTCGCCCAGCGCCCAGACAACCACGATGACCACACCGATGGTGAGCCACGCTGCGGGTAGCAGGCGCCGAAACCTGCGTCCCCAGAAGTCCCGCAGGCGGATCGTCCCGCTCCCACGATGCTCCGAGAGCAGCAGGGACGTGATCAGGAATCCCGACAGCGTGAAGAACAACGACACCCCGAGGTATCCGCCCGACATCCACGCGAAGTTGCCGTGGAACAGCAGAACTGCCGCCACCGCCAGGCCACGCACACCGTCGAGGCCGGGTAGGTGCGTCAGTCGCCCGTCACCGAAGCGGGCCAGCGCCTCGGCCGGAGCATCCACGAACGTCAGTCTGGTCGATGTCGACGCGCCACAAGGCCCACGCCCCCGATACCCTTCCGGCGATGTCCGAGACCCCCATCCCCATCGTCACCACCACCTTCGAGGGTGATGTCGCCACCATCAGCATCGACGACGGCAAGGCCAACGCCTTGTCGTTCGTGCTGATCGAACAAGTCCACGCAGCACTGCGTGATGCCGCAGCCGAGTCGAAGGCGTGCGTGCTGGTGGGTCGAGAGGGGCGCTTCTGCGCAGGCTTCGACCTGTCGATCATGACCAGCGGTGCCCACGACGCGCGACGGCTCCTGGAGGCCGGGGCCGAACTCGCGCTCCAGATCTTCACCTCACCCATCCCGATCGTGTTGGGCGTGACCGGCCACGCTCTGGCGATGGGTGCCATCCTCACCACCACCGCCGACTACCGGGTCGGCGCAGACGGTCCCTACAAGATCGGGCTCAACGAGGTGGCAATCGGAATGCCCGTTCCCGCCTTCGCCGTTGGCCTGTGCCGGGATCGGCTCTCGAAGCGCTGGTTCAACCGGTGCCTACAGACCGCCGAGATCTGCTCACCCGCCCAGGCGGTTGAGGCCGGCTTCCTGGACGAGGTGGTGGCAGCGGATCAGGTGGCATCACGCGCCGCGGAGGTTGCCGCGCAGCTCGCCTCGTATGTGCACCCCGGACCGTTCACGGTCACGCGACGAAATCTCCGAGGCCACCTCGCTGAGGAGTTGGGCCACGGTCTGCGTGCCGATCTCAGGGTCTTCAACGTCGAGGCCTGAGCCATCCCGGCGGCTCAGTAGTCGAGGGTCGCCCTCAACTCCGCTGTACACGGTGCGCCGTCGCACGGGTCGATCGCCCTGCCGTCGGGTCGGAAGAAGGCGTCCTTCTGTCGGATCGTTCCCGGGTCACGGCGCGGGTCCTCATGGGGATCAGCGCAGTCCGCTCTGAGATCGATGGCGTCCTCGTCGAGTGCACCACAGGCGGATCGGAACTCGGCGGTTGCCGTGGGGGTGATGTTCGCCTCGGGCGAGGGCAGGGTGCCGGAATCCCAGTAGATGAGCAGAGATCGGGTCGTTGGGTACGAGTCGGGCGCCTTCAGCCCGTAGTACGGCTTGGTGTCGGGGTGGCGGCCGGCTTCAAGGGCCGGCTGGCGGATGTCGGCACCGATCGTGCGGGCCTCCATCTCCGCCGCGACGTTCGCCACCTGGTGATCGCCGAAGGCCACATCGAGGATCACCTGATGCCTGGGTGTGTCGCGATAGGGGTTGTCAGCGATGTGCTGGGCATATCCGTTGGTCTCGATCCGGTCCCACAGCATCTGCAACAGGCCGTAGATCAGCTGTTGGTCGACGCGGTTCGGGTAGGCGGCAGTCATCACCGCGAAGTATTCGGTGAAGTCGACCGAGCGTGACAACAGGACGCTGTAGTTCATGCCCGGGACGCCCAACACGGCTTTGGTCCAGTCCTGCGCGACTGCGGTCGCGGCCCCGCCCATGATCGCACCCTGGCTGTTGCCGTCGTAGTAGATCTCGTCGCCCTCGAGGATCGAGGAACCATCGGGACCCTGGAACGCCGCGTTCGACGCCAGGCCGTCGCGATGGCTCATCAGGCGCGCCAACACGAGCGTGTTGAGGATCCCCTGCTGGCCACGATCGGCCAGAGTGGAGAACGAGGACAGGTTTCCGAGGATCTTCACGGCATTGCCGACATCATCGCGACTCATGCCGATCCAGTCGGTGGCGCAGTAGAGCATCGTGTTGGTCGAGGCGATCTTCCCAACCTGGGAGTTCTCCACCTCTTTCCTGCTGCCCAACAACCCGTGCCCGTAGACGACCATCCGAGCACGCTTCGAACCATCGGCCGCGGCGGCCGGCACCTGGCAGGAGAAGGAGGCCCGGAAGTCGTAGCCGGCGTGGACGGGGAGTCTCCTCTCCTCGTCGAAGTGCATCGCACTGCCCGGTTCACCGGCACCCTCCAGGTACGAGGGCACGTCGAAGGTGCCGCGGACGACCCTCGCAATGCCGTCGTGCAGCTCTGCGGGGTCGGTCACCACCTCATCGACGCTGAACGCCGGCGCGTTCCCGCCGAGCCGTTCGAACGCGTCGTCGCGCATGGTGAGAAGTCGTTCGGAGAGGTTGCGGCCCGACGCCACCGTGAAGGTCCATGCCAACACCAACTCGTCTCGAGCCACTCCCACTCCTGCGAGCGCCGCGAACCCGCGTTCCATCTCGTCGCGCTGGGTCTCGATCGAGTCGATACCGCTCGACAGCGCGTCCCTGTAGGCGCGGAACGCCGGCGACGCTTCGATCGGAGTCCCCGAAGAGGTGACGAGGCCACGGAAGCCGACCGCGATGCGATGACTCTCCGCAAACGCGGCCGCTGGATGGAGGATCAGCAGTCGTGGCGACCCCTCGGGGGATGCGCTGTCGAGCTCCGCCCAATGAGCGAGGCGCTCACCCGTTTCCACATCCACAATGACCGAGGCCGAGTCGTCCTTCAGTGACGCGGCGATGTCGCCCTGTGTCGGGAGCCCGGACGCGACGGGATCGAGATCCTCGAAGTGAACCAGCAGCGGAGTGCCTGGGCTGAACCCGTCGTTGCGGTTCCACTCACCGATGTCGAGGGTCGCCCCCGACGCATTCGGGATCAGGCCCTCCGGCAGCGCGACCCGAAGTCCGGAATCCATCGTGGCGTCGGCAACGGTGAAGCGGTTCGATGGGAACGGAAGGAGACACGAGGTCGGGTCGAGCGGATCGCAACCGGGGGCCGCATCCACCTGATCCCGAAGGACCGCTACGTCGGCCTTGTCCATCGGTCGCGTCGAGGGGGCGGACGCCGTCGTCGTCGGGGAACGTGACTCCCCGCCCTCGTCCTCACCGCCGGAGCAGCCCGCCGCGACCACGGCCAGGACCACAACGATGTGCCACCCTCGTCGCATCAGCACGGAGAACCCCCTTGTTCGATCCAGGGAGACTACGCACACGACCGGCGCGTGGTTTCAGCCTCTCAGGAGGTGCCTTCCGCAATGCGGCCAGGCGCGCGTACCCCGCCGTTCATAGAGCAGCCGAGCCCGTAGATCCTGTTCCGCAGGTGCCGCCGCTGCGGGGTCACCCACTCCGCCGACCGACTCCCAGGTTCGCTGGTCGAACTGGTAGGCGCCTCGGTAGCGGCCCGTCGAGCTCACGATCGAGTAGTCCCCGCCGGACTCGCATTTCACGAGCTTCGCCCATTTGTCTGGGTTGGTGCCCTCCGGAGCGGAGGGGGCGGCCCGCACCGGGGCAGGCCGGCGACGCGCAATCGTGGTGGAGGTCGCCGCCGCTCGCGCACGGTCCCGCTCTGCGACCAGCGCCGCAGCCAGCGAGCGTTCCGCATCGGCTTCCAGCGCGGCCGCCTGGAGGAGATCGTCCTGGGCCGCCGCGATCTGGCGATCCACCTCGTCGATCTCCACTCCGAGCTGGACCACCTCCGGGTCGTTCTGCTCCTTCATGCGCGTGTAGAGGTCCGCGGCGTCGGCTGCGGATTCGACCTGGTTCACCAGGAGAGCCGATCTGGCAGCCGCATCCTCGGCGCGAGCGCTTCCGAGGATCGCAACCAGCTGCCCGCCGTTGCCGTCGGCGATGAACGCGTCGACCGCACGCTGCCGTGCCATGCGTCTCGCCTCGGCGATCTGCGTTGCGAGGGCGTTCAG
>JADLFH010000154.1 GCA_020845705.1 Microthrixaceae bacterium
GCCTCGGCCTGGTCGAAGCCGGGGATGGCCGAGGCGTAGGGGAAGATCACGTCGACGTCGGCGGGGGTGATGGCGGCCTCGCGCAGGGCATTACGCATGGCGGCGGCGAGGCCGCGGCCCTCGGGGTCGGGCAGGGCATTGCGGGACTCGGGGTGGATGGACTGCGAGGCGCCGAAGCCGATGATCTCGGCGTAGGCTTTTGCGCCTGGCCGAGTCTTAAAGGTGTCGAGGGTCTCGAGGATCAGGACGGCGCCGCCCTCGCCGAAGACGTTGCAGGCGGCGGTCTGGCAGAAGGGGCGGAGGGCATTGGCGGGTTGGTCGTTGCTGGTCCGGGTGACGGCGCCGGCGAGGACCTGGCGGAGCAGGGCCATGGGGTTGAGGCGGCTCTCGGCGGCGCCGGCGAAGCTCATGTCGGCCCAGCCGCGCTGGATGACGCGGATGGACTCGCCGACGGAGAGTGAGCCGGAGGATTCACCGCAGGTGATGGTGTTCGAGGGGCCCTGGGCGTCGTGGATGATCGAGAGGTGGCAGGCGAGCATGTTGGGCAGGTACTTGAGCATCCAGAGGGGGGTGAGCTGGGCCATGCCCTGGACGCCCCACTTGTGGAAGTCGAAGCGTGTCGGGTCGCCGTCGACGGCGGCTTGGGCGAGGGCCTCGGTCAGTTCGTCGATCTCGGCGGCGATCAGGCCGGCGCCGACGTGGACGGCCATGCGTGGGCCGGGGTAGGACGTGCTCTGGCCGTTGTCGGCGCTTGCGGGGGTTCCGGGGGTGCCGGTGGTGACGAGGCCGGCGTCGCGTGCGGCCAGGTCGGCGGCGGCGACGGCGAGCTCGATGTCACGGGCCATGACCTTGGTGGCCTTGCGGTAATGCTTGGGGACGAAGTCGCGGACGGAGAAGTCGCGGGCCTCGGCGGCGATGCGGCAGGGCAGGCCGGCGGCGTCGAAGCTGGTGATCGGTCCGATGGCTGAGCGGCCTTCGAGCAGGGCCTGCCAGTGGTCCTGGATGGTCCGTCCCAGACCCGTCAGGGCGCCCAGGCCAGTGATCAGAACACGTCGTGACATCGGGCTGCGGGGCTCCGGGGCGAGGGGAGAAACCGGGAATACTTCCGGGGGGACCCGGGGCTTGCGCCCCGGCTTGGAAGAATACCGGGGTCAACTTCCGGGAGGGCCGGGGGTCAGCCCTCGATCTTGCGGAGGCTCAGGCCCATGTCGGAGAGCTTGTTCTTGATCTCGAGGAGGCTGGTGGTGCCGAAGTTCTTGACGCCCATGAGCTCGGCCTCGGTCTTGAGGCAGAGGTCGCCGATGGTCTGGACGCCCAGGAGTGCCAGGGCCTTGCGGGCGCGGAC
>JADLFH010000155.1 GCA_020845705.1 Microthrixaceae bacterium
GGGTCCGTGCGCACGACGGGAAGCCGCACGTCTTCGAGAGCCGCGGACGGCGCGCTGGGCAGCTCGTGCCCGGCAACGTCGTCGACGTGCTCTATCCACGAGATCATCCGGAGCAGGCGGTCGTCGCCGGTGCAGGCGGGATCTCGCTCGCGCTTCCAGTCGCGCTGATTGCCGCCGGGGCTGTGTGCATCGGCCTCTCGACGCTGGGTGCGCTCCAGTGAGCTCGAGGATTCAGTGTGCGCGCGCGTACTGGATGAGGCCTTCGGCGACGCCTTCGGCGAGGGCTTGGCGGTAGCCGACGGTGCCGAGCAGGCGCTGCTCCATCGGGTTCGAGAGGAAGGAGACCTCGACGAGCACGGCCGGCATCGACGCACCGACGAGCACGTAGAAGACGGCTTGGCGCACGCCGCGGTCGACGATCTCGGGGTTCACGCGGCGCGCGCTGCCGATCATCGCGCCCTGGATGCTCGTCGCGAGCTGCATCGAAGCGACGGATTGCCCTTGGCGGTGGGCTTGCGCGAGCAGTAGCTGCAAGTTGCTGAGCTCGTCGACCGTCGTGCCGTTCTCGCGCGCGGCGAACGACAGGAGGGCGCGATCGGCGGTCGTGTCGAGCACGAACACGCCGGCGCCCGATGCGGCGGTGTCGGGCGCACCGTTGACGTGGATGGACGCGAAGACGTCGGCGCCGATGCCGTTTGCGAAGGCCGTGCGCTCTTCGAGCGTGAGGAAGCGATCGTCGGCGCGTGTCAGCAGCACGCGCATGCCGGGCAGTCGTCGCAGGATCAACGCGCGGACACGGTGCGCGACGTCGAGCGCGATGTCGGCTTCGCGCAGGCCGCCGTATGCAGCGCCCGACTGATCGCCACCGTGGCCCGGGTCGAGCACGATGGTGCGAACGCGCGTCGGCGCCGAGTCGGTCGCCGACAGCGCACCGGGCCGGAAATCGAGCACGACCCGGAACGGGTTGGTGAGGAAGAAGACTTGGTAGCGAGTCGGTGTCGCGAGATCGACGACGATGCGCATCCCGCGTGCTCGGGTCGGTTGAGCGCCGGGGATCGTGTTGGGATCGGTCGCGGCAGGGAGGACGCGGATCCGCTGCACGGGCCCGCGACCGGGAAACACGTCGGGAAGGTCGGCGCGTTTGCGCGCGTTCGGCAGCGTGAGCGAGACGCGTGGCGGCAAGTCGCCGGAGGCGGGCTCGTCGCGTCGCTCGAAGAGCGCGACGCGATCGAAGCCGAGGACGATGCGCGACCC
>JADLFH010000080.1 GCA_020845705.1 Microthrixaceae bacterium
CTGCCAACACCGCCGAGCGCCTCACCAAGCCCCAACCGACCAAGCGCGCTTCGTCGGCCAAGAAGCAGGCCAAGACCAACACGGGGGATCGACGGGGGAACAACCGGAGGAAGGCCGCCTAATCCGGGGGAACGCCCCGCCAACGACGAAGGCCCAGGTCGCTGACCTGGGCCTTCAGTCACAAGTTGGTGGCGGGGGCAGGATTTGAACCTGCGACCTTCGGGTTATGAGTCTCATGCCGTACCAATGCGTACCAAACAGTGCCCTTGAGCTGGCGTTTCGTGAGTCACGATACACCGGCCGTGCCAATGCGTATACCCCCGAACCGCGCCGCACAGTAGAAGGAACAGTAGAAGGTCGACAGCTACCGATCTCCTCCACCGAACTCACCTCATGCGGCTCTCCGTCGTGGGAACTGCTGCCGCTCGCTCTGCTGAAGACCACCACCCGAGAAGGATCTTCGGGGTCTCATGCACGACCCTCGTCGGTGCATTCATCCTCGTAGCGCTTATCCCTCAGCCGAGCGTCACGTAGCCGAACTCCCTGACGTCGGCGTCGATGTACTCCGCGATTCGACACTTCTTGAGCTCAGGGCAGCTATGGATCAGCTCCTCCCATCTGCTGCGCGCCTCAGGTCCAGCCCAAGCCACGCAAAGCAGGAGCGCCCACGATGCAACCTCGTCGTCCCCGCGCCGACCTGCCGCGACGGCTACCTCGAAGATCGTCTGCTGGTGGTCCGGGCTTCTGACGAGGATCTGATGGACGTGCTGGCCGAACGACCCGCGAGCGAATCCGCCTTCTCCAACAAGACGGAGCAGACGGTCGACCTCGTCCAGGCTCCAGCGCATCGAGGCGGTCACCACAGCCTCGGCCCCGCGGTCTACCTGGGTCCACGTCGATCCAAGGAGGTCGGGGTGTGGGCCGGCACTCGCGAGCGCCCAGACGGCCTCGCGCAGTACGGGCTCGTCGAGGGTGAACATCACCTTCCGCAGGAGGACAAGGGCACGTCCGTCAGACCTCCCGATGCGATACGCCGCCCGGACGCCGCTTGCCTGGATTCGGGAATCCTCAGCGACGAGGTTCAGTAGGGCCGACTGTCGGTAGGCAAGTGAGTCGATGTACTTGGCGAACCTGCTCGTCTCCGGGCGCCCGCCGAGGTGCTGGTGGCTCGGCACGAACAACCGCGCACCGAGGCCTTCCCGATTGAGAAGCTCGGTTAGATCGACCCAGTAGAGGAAGCCGGTCCCGGGATCGAATGCGATCCCGATTACCGGCATCGTCGAGGCTGCCCACTGCTGGCGATTCGCCGTGGACCCGTCGATCACGTAGCCACCCGAGCGAACATGCGAACGACCGCCCTTGACCTGGACCGCGAAGCAGCTCCCCGACACCGTGCCATCCGCTTCGACGATGTCGACGTAGCCGTCCTTCCCGAAGTCGCTCTGGCCGGGCACCTCTACGAACACCCACCGCTGGCTCAGGCAGAACGACTCGAAAGCGACCACTGCCTCCCGCCCGGCAACCCAAGCTTCCGTCACGCTCACGGGACCAGTCTTCCCGAAGACGCAAGCATCGAGGTGCGAGTCGCGCGGCGAGCACCTCCGATCCTTCGGCGACCTCGGGGTCGCGGATGGCCGAGAGGGCGACGACGGATCGTCACGAGCCGCCGGATCCCGGGCGACCGGCGCTCCACGCCAGCTGCCGGTGCAACGCCCTCAGGATGCTCGAGGTGAAGCCCGGCCGACGGGGCCGCTGGGTGGGGCACGCGCTCTTTGACCGGCGACTCTGGCCGACCGAGGAGCCTGATAGGCCACCGGGCTCCAGTCCCGCACGCCATCCGGGCCAGAGCGCCCGCACATGCGGGGTCACTCTTGGCTGTCACACCTCGCGTCTACCCTGAGCGAAGATCGATACTCGCGCGCCCCTCCTGGACTCCACCCGTGTCACCTGCACAAGCTCGCAAGGCCGAGAACCGACATCTCGCACCGGTTCCCCCGTCAAGCGCGTCGGTGGACGAGTCGGGGGCGCTGAAGGACACGCCCGCAAATCGAGCGCTTCATCCGGAGACTACGCCCAAGCGAGTCTTCATGAACAAGAAGCTCCGTCAGGACGCGGCCCACGCCGACGACAAATCGATCCTCCTCTGCGGCGATGTCAAGGAGCAGTTGCAGAAGCTAATTGACGCGAAGATGCAGGTCGACTGCATCGTGACATCCCCGCCTTACTACGGGCAGCGCGACTATGGCATCGACGGGCAGATCGGCCACGAGGAGCATCCAAGCGAATTCATCGAGAAGTTGGTCGAGATCTTTGGGCTATGCCGCCAGCTGCTCCGTGAAACGGGCTCACTCTGGATCAACATCGGCGACACCTACTGGAGTGGTAAGGGCGCTCACAAGAGCAATGAGATCAAGCAGGGAGCCCGTCGCTTCGGCCTACGACCTCAAGACCGTCCCGGAGACGGGCAATGGACACGCCCGAAGCAGCTCTTGCTCATCCCGCATCGGCTGGCGATCGCACTTCAAGACGATGGCTGGCTTGTCCGCAACGACAATGTCTGGGTGAAGCCGAATCCTGTGCCCGATCAGGTTCGCGATCGTTGCTCAATGTCTCACGAGTACGTGTTCCATCTCACCAATAGCCGGTGGTACTACTTCAACCGACTTCCTGTTGGTCGCGAGATGCGCTCCGGGAGCGTGCTGCCTCCGCTCGACACATGGGAGGTCCCTCCTTCCGCAGGCAACGGGAAGCACAAGGCTTCGTTCTCTGCGGATCTGGTCCGCATTCCGATCCTTGCATCTACCCCTCCCGACGGCATAGTCCTCGATCCCTTCAACGGCTCAGGGACGACGACAGTCTTCGCCCGCACCCACGGCTTCCGATCCATTGGTATCGACATCAGCCCTGACTACTGCGGCCAGGCGGCGGAGGCGCTGACCCACCTCGATGCCGCTCTCAACCTGTTGCCCGAGGAGGGGTATGACCAGTCATCTGAGCCCGGCGACGATTAGGTCGGCAGTCGAACGACTGGGCGAGTCTCGGGCTCAGTCAATCCTCCTCGACTACCTGATCTTCAAACGAGCACAGCTGGAGGCTGGCGGCGACGCAACGACGCCAGTAGTTACCGGAACGAAGTCCGATCCGTACGTCGCTGCGATCAATCAGCTATCGCAGGTGGCCGACCCTGGCGCGTCAGACCTCCCGTACTTCTCGCCGTTCGGCGCACGGCGCGACAAAGGCCGCGGCTACAAGAGCAAGAAGTTCCCATCGAACGGTCCTTCAGACACCGTCAATCGATGGCAGTCCCGCCCTGCGCGACCGATCGACTATGTCCCCGATACGAGCCCGAAGCAGTTCGTGCCAGTGGAGCGCACAGCGAACGAACTCGAGGGCTTCCTGCTCGTGGCAGCCAAGCCAACCGGTCCTACCGACAAGCCGCGACTACTCGACCTCGCCATCTGGATTTACCGCACCGCCGACCTTTCTGCCAACGCTGACGGCGACAACGTGTCAGCGGCGAGCCTTGTCGAAGAAGCCAAGAAGACTCTGGGACTCACGGATCTCGAGATCGAAGCAGTGTTCGACTCGACCACGGGTGTCGACGAGCTACTTCCACTTGGCCAGTCCGTCGCCACTCCAGCCGAGTACCTCCCGGTGGCGCCGGCTCAGAGCAAGAAGGCTGCAACGCCCTCCACCGCTGCAGCGACGAGCGTCGTCGACCCCGACTCCGTCGACGAGGTCGTGCAGTTCGTCGCGGCAAAGGGGTTCGTCTTCGATCCATGGCAGATAGCCGCGTTCGTAACCGCCGTTCGCACCAAGCCATTCGTGATCCTCGCCGGCATCTCAGGGACCGGCAAGACGAAGCTTCCAAAGTTGGTGGCCCAGGCAACCGGGGCGCACTTCCGTCGCATCCCGGTTCGACCGGACTGGACCGACAGCAGCGAACTCCTCGGCTACGAACGTCTCGGGCAGGGCACGACCTTCGTTCCGGGGCAACTTCTCCGCGTTGCACGGGAAGCCCAGGAGAACCCTGATCAACAGTTCTTCGTGCTTCTCGATGAGATGAACGTTGCTCGAGTCGAGTACTACCTCGCGGAGGTCCTCAGCCACATCGAAGAGCGCAGCCGCCAGACCGACGGCTCGATCGCATCGGATCCCCTCGTGCCGACTGCGTCAGACCCTGCTTGGGCAGACATCCGCCTGCCCGGGAACCTCACGATCGTTGGTTCCGTCAACATGGATGAGACCACCTTCGGCTTCTCCCGCAAGGTCTTGGACCGAAGTTTCGTGATCGAGTTCTCGACCGTCTCCCTGTCCGCCGTCAAGGAACTCGGCGACATTTCGCAGGCGGAGCCGTGGCCGGTCGAACGGTGGCGACCGTCGAGCCTCTCGCTGGCCGAACATCCTCACCACAGCCACGAGGACGTCGGCCGCGTCATCTCAGCACTTGAGACGATCAACGAATCGCTCGCACCCATGCAGATGCAAGTCGGCTACCGGGTGCGCGATGAGATCGCGATGTTCGTCCTGAGCGCGCTCGATTGTCCCGATGCGTTCGTCGGTGAGGACGAGTCCGTCATCAACCCCTTGGACCTCGCGATCGCGATGAAGGTTCTTCCTCGTATCCAAGGAACCGGGCCGACCTTGCGGCTAGCGCTGGTGCAGCTCCTCGCCTGGGCCGACCCCGCGAGCAGTTCAGAGTCAACGACTGGCATCGAGACGGAGTCCTTTCCCTTCTGCGCGGATCGGCTCGCAATGATGATCCAGCGCCTGGACGACACGGGCTTCACCTCGTTCTGGTTGTGACATCGACAAGTGGTCCCGCCCTTCTCACGATCACCACTCCGGCGGGATCGATAGAGCTGCGCGGCCCCTGCATCCCCCCTGCTGGGCTGATGGAGGGGATCGTCGTCGAGAACCACGGTCGACTCCATCTCGATGCCTCTGACGTCGACCAGATTGAAGTTCGCTACACCGGGGTTGACGGAGCCGAGCGGCAATGGGAGCCGGAATCGCTCGCGGGACCAATTCTGTTCGAGGAGGTGACCTACCAGTTCTGGGCAGACGGCACGGAGCACGCACCCTTCGTCCACCACCGCGATCCGCACTTCACCCGAGACATCACACTTCGGCCTGACCGACGGTCAGCGTCCGGATCGTTCAACCTTCAACGGCAGGTTGGAACGCTTGCCTTCGTCGTGACCTTCGGCACGACCCAGATCATGATCGAGCTGGAGGTCGTTCCAACCAAGATCGACTACGCCACGGACTACCAATCGCTCATCTCCGAGGTTGCGAGTGGAGCCCGCGGACTCGCTCTTGCGTACATGCGATCGACCCACACTGGAGCGCGCCACAGTTCTCACCGCGCTACAGAGATCGAGTGGCTGACCGCCCTGCGTCAGGAGCTCGAAGCGCTGCAACGCGCGTTGGCGCGGGTGAACGCACAGCCTTACCGCCATCTCTATCGAGAGGTGCGCCCGACACCGAACCACAAGATTCGGCGGCTCGATTCAGTCGCTCGACGAGCCATCATGCGGGGAAAGGGCGGCGGGGCAGTCGACGAGATCGACGGCATCGGACCCGTTCGACGCACGATCGACAGCGTCAACGCCGTAACGACCCTGGACACGCCTGAGCACCGATGGCTGAGCCTGCAGGTTCGCCAACTCCACCTGCAGGTGCAGGGAGTCGGCGCCGTCCTGGACAAGGAAGCGCGAAGGTCGACCAGCTGGATTGGTGAACGACGCAAGGCAGAGCGCGCCGAACTCCAGCACCTGGCGGACAGCCTCAAGCGCCTCCAGGAACTCGACGTCCTGCGACACGCCCAGCAAGCGCCCCAGCCGAGCCCGCCCTCGTTGACGCTCATCAGCGCCCCGGGGTATCGCGACGCATACCGAATCCTGACCGAGCTACGTCTCGGACTCGCCGTCGAGGGCGAGGCTCTGAAGCTCCAGACCAAGGACATCCACGACCTCTACGAGTTGTGGGCGTTCATCGAGATCGTTCGCATCGTCGCCGCCCACACTGGAGCCCACCCAGACCCGACCGGCCTCATCCGGCACCACAGTGGCGGACTTCGCATCGACTTGCAGGCGGGGACCCTGAGCGAGATACCGATCGCTGGTGAGCCGCGGAGCTTCACCGTTGCATACAACCGCGTGTATCCCGGGCAGACCGGGGATCAGAAGCCCGACATCGTGGTCCGCGTCCGGGAGAGCAACGCGCCAGACCTCATTCTCGTGCTGGATGCCAAGTACCGAGTCGATGCGACCGATGAGTTTCGCGCTCGGTATGGGGCACCAGGACCACCGATTGACGCGATCAACGCGTTGCACCGCTACCGCGACGCGATCGTCATCCGGGATCCCGGCCCGACCCGTCCCGTTGTCAGGTGTGCAGCCCTCTTCCCATTGACGGTTGAGGAGACCCCAGGTTTCGAGGATAACAGTGAGTTGTACGACGCGCTCAGCCAGCTCGGAGTGGGCGCGCTTCCCTTCCTGCCAGGCAACGTCGACCTTGCCTCCGCCTGGATCGGCGGCCTCCTCACGCTGCCGATACACGAGCTCGCCTGGAACGGTCCGCCCGGACCGACCGTTGACCAGGCCTCAGCCACGGGCACGTTGAGCGGAGAGAAGACGCCGACCTGACCTCGTGAGCGAGAGGCGATCCACCCGCGAATCACGCTCGGATCCGATTGCCTCGGCGGCCACCAACCACCACACGCGATACCGAACGGCCATCGGGTGGTTCCACGAGATCCCCCTCTCGGCGAGTCGCTCTGTGACCTCGGGACAGGTAGCCGGCCCGACTTGAAGCTCCTCGAGCACCTCGACGGCTCCGAAGACTCGCTCCACGAGGGCGCGGCGCAAGACCGAGAGATCGCCCGACGCCGCGAATCGGGCGCCTGGCGGAGTAGCCGAGAGGTGGCCCCCGGGGCCTCGCTGAATGAGGCCCAAGGTCACCGGGACCGAGGCATAGCCGCGCACCGTCGAGGTCGACCGAACGTTCGGAGCCAGCTCCACGACAAGCGCTTCAAGATCTGGACGGGATACGCCGTCGCGGGCTGCCGCAACCATCGCCCGAAGATTCGACACGTACGCACCGGTACCGCCGGGCAGAGGCCAAAGGTTGCGACGACGATCGGACACCGTCAGAGTCTCTCAACTGTCGCCGCGCGAGGTGGAACACAGAGGGCGGTTCGAGTTCCCACAAGCCACCGCACGGCCCCGTCACCAAGCCGGTGGCGCATCGTGTGCACCCGCACGGCTCCAGCCAGATCGCACCTGCTCACACGCACCGGCCTCGCGCGTCATCGACGACCCGTGGCCCGTGCCCAGGCCTCGACATCGGGCCAGGACCAGACGTAGCCGAGGGCGAGCCGTGCGATGGGCTGGGGGAAGTCCGGGTGCCTACGACGCCAGTCGTGGACAACGCCGGGGCGCTTGGCGCCGAGGCGAGTTGCGATCTCGCTGGCGCTGACGAGGTCGTCTGCATCCACCATGCGTCCCACGACCCGCCAGGGTAGAAAGCCTCGCCGGTCGGGTGAGCGTTTGCGTTGACTCTAACGCAGGGGTACGGTGCCGCTCGTCCGCTTCGGACTGCGCTCTCGCCCGGCGACATGGGTGACCCTCGCCTCCTGATCGCATGGGGGTGCATCCATGGCACCAGAGGCAGACGCCGGTGTCCTACGAACGCGGCGACTCGAGATCGTCGACGACGAGGGCCGCGTTCGCGCGTCTATCGCTGCCGACAGGGACCCATACGAGGGCGACGTGACCGTTGGGCTCGAACTGCTCGACGAGAACGGCAGCGCCCGCGCCTGGCTCGTCGACGTGTGCGGTGCAGCGCAGCTCGCGCTCGCTCTCGGCGGCGACCAAGTCGCCGTCCTGGAGTCCATCTCGCACGACGACGGGACGTCGGCGGTCGCACTCGTCCTCTGCGATGCATCCGGACGACCCGTCCTTCGCTGGGCGGTCCAGTCCGACGGGTCCTACTCGACCTCCGTCGACGGCGAACCGACGCCTGGCTCCTGATCGCCCACGGGCGGTCCGCTGGGGGCTGCCCGTGGGCTCTGCTGCGCGATCTCGGAGGCGGCGGCGAACCGGCGGTGAGCGCGCTGGGCCGAGCGCGGCAGCTTCGGGACGCCGCGGTCGGTGATCGGCGGGACGCTGACTACGACGCCGAGGGTTTCGTCGCCGAGGTGGGTGACGAGTCGGTGCTGGGCCAGGCGGTCGATGGCCTTGGCCAGTGGGGAGGTCTTGCCCACCGGCTCGCGATGACTGGCGCGCAGGCCGAGCTCGAGGGAGAGCTCGACGGGGCAGACAATGACCGGGCCACCGGCATCGGCGAGGTGTCGATTGAGCGCCCTGGCGAGCAGGGTCGACGCGGGACCGATCAGCGGTCCATAGACCATCTCGAAGTAGTCGTGCAGGACCGGGAATGCCGGGTCAGCGCACGGAGGCAACGCTTCAAGTCGGAGGCCCGTGACGGGCCTCCGTTCCTTGCCGGGCGGCTCGCTTCCGCTACCGCTGGTCTCCGGGTCCATGGTCTGCCGCCGGGGTGTCGCTGGTCGGAAGGTGGACTGACGTCCGTTGCCCGCTGCTCCCCCGCCGGCTGCCGTCCCCGCGGCCGAGCCCGGCGGTGCCGGGTCGAGGAGCGGGGGCGAACCATGCCATCGCGAAAGCGTAGGTCGTTCGGCCCATGTGCGACAGGGGTTCCTCACAGGGACAGGCCGCCGCTGGGCGATCGACGGATGACCGGGTCGACCGTCACGGACGCGGCCGGAGGCTCGACGCTCGGCGGTTCGTCGGAGGCGGTGGCCGCGGCGAGGGTGTCGTTGATCTCGCCTTGGCGACGTCGGAGGGCAGTCAGCTCCTCGGCTCGGTCCCACGGTGCACCGATGCGGGCGGCGGCCCGATCGGCCTCGGCTCGAGCGGTGTCGCCCTCGGCTTGGAGTGAGGCCAGGGTGTCGGGCAGTCGTTGGGTCTGGCGTTCAAGGCGGGTGATGAGTCCGCTCGGGTCGCTGCGCTTCCAGTCGAGGGCGGGCCAGGTCACCTCGATGTAGGCCTCGGGGACGGCGAGACGGATCTCGTCGTCGATGGTGGTGACGACTTGGCCGGTGATGGT
The DNA here is from genome assembly GCA_020845705.1 of Microthrixaceae bacterium. Lineage (GTDB taxonomy): Bacteria > Actinomycetota > Acidimicrobiia > Acidimicrobiales > Microtrichaceae > JADLFH01. Next base: position 9,130 of record JADLFH010000080.1, read on the forward strand.
GAGGCCGGCGAGAGAGCCGACGTCGTGGACCGCTCCATTCGTCTCCGGAGGCGTGCGGTCGAGGCGCTCGGCCATGAGCCGCTGAAGGTGCTCCCCGGCCTCGACACGCTTGGAGTGCCGGTGGCCGTCGACCGTCATCGTGAATCGGTCGCCGCGGGTGTCGATGACCCGACCGAGCACGGCCTCGAGCTGACCGGCGCGCTCGGTCGCGCGATCAGATCGTGCGAGCGCTGTCTCGTGGGTGCGGCGGAGCCGGTGCTGGTCGTCGTGGTGGGCGCGTTCCAGTCGGGTGAGCCGGGCGACATCGGCGTCCACCGCCGCCTTCTCGAGAACGAGCGGGTCGCCGGTGGCGAGGGCCTTGACCTCGGCGAAGGAGAGGGCCTGGTCGCCGATGTCGTCGACGTCGCGGTCGGGCAGGTCGCCGCGAGTCACCTGGGCGATGAAGGCCGCCTTCCGCTCCAGGGTCTGCCACATGTAGGTGTCGAAGCTGCCCTCGGTGACGTAGCGCACGATGCGGACCTCGGGGTTCTGGTTGCCCTGGCGAAGGATGCGGCCGTCGCGCTGTTCGATGTCAGCGGGACGCCACGGCGCGTCGAGGTGGTGCATGGCCACGGCGCGGGCCTGGACGTTTGTGCCGACACCCATCGTCTCGGTCGAGCCGATGAGCACGGCGACGCTGCCGTCGCGGCAGGCGGCGAACAGGTTGGCCTTGGCCTGGTCGGTCTGGGCGGATTGCATGTAGCGGATCGAACCGTGGTCGACGCCGCGTCGCACGAGGAGCGTGCGCAGTTCGTCGTAGGCGTTCCAACCGTCGCCGGCAGGGGTGGAGACGTCGCAGAACACGAGCTGCAGCGCACCGGGGCGGAGGGTGAGCTGGCCGTGCTCGTCGGCGTAGCGGTGGTCGCGGGTGGCGTGGTGGATCGCGGCGATGTGTTGGGCAGCGACATCGAGTTTGGCTCGGTCGGCGGCTGGGTCGAGGCCGACGAGTCGGAGGTCGAGCGCCGCTCGGCGTCCGTCGCCGGTGACCTTGAGCATGTTGTCCTCGGAGGGGTCGACCGAGCGGTTGCGGATGCGTTCGGCCCGCGCCGCCAGGTCGGCCACGTAGTCGACAAGATCCTCGCTCGCTTCCACCACCACCGTCTCGGGCTGGCCGCCGGCCACCGCAGGGGTTGGGAGGTCGAGGTCGTCCAAGGTGCGGACATCGGCCACTCGCCGATAGAGGGTCAGAAGCTCGGGGACGTTCTGGAACCGGGCGAAACGGGTCTGCATCCGGTACGACGCACCGTCGGGGGCGAGCTCGAGCGCGGTGTGGGTGCGGCCGAAGGTGGCGGCCCAGGCGTCGAACGGCTTCAGACCCACTGCGTCGAGGTGGTCGGGCTGGAGGTAGGTCTGCATGACCCACAGCTCGGCCATCGAGTTCGCGACCGGGGTCGCCGTGGCGAAGGTGACGACCCGAGGGCCATGGGCGCGGCGCAGCGCCCACAGCTTGGAGTCGAGGTCCTGGGCTCGCTGCGATCCGGTGTTGGCGGCGCCGTCGATGCTGGAGTCGACCCGTCGGTTCTTGTAGGCGTGACTCTCGTCGACGAAGAGGAAGTCGACGCCGGTCTCGTCGAACCGCACGCCGTCGTCCTTGGTGTGCTCGGCGAGGAGTCGCTTGTAGTTCTCCTCCATCTGGGCGATCCGGCGTTCGAGTCGCTTGACCGACAGCCCTTTGCCGTCGCGCGATCCGGCGAGCGCACCTCGGGCCGTCTCGATCTCCTGGGCCAGGTAGTCGCGCATGAGATCGGCGCCGAGGGGGATGCGGGCGAACCCGGATTGGGTGAACACGATCCCGTCCCAGTCCCCGGTGGCGGCGCGAGCGACGAACTCCTTGCGCCGGTCCTTCGAGAGCCGCTCGCGGTCGGCGACGAGGATCCGGGCGGTCGGGTAGAGCTGGAGCCATTCGCGGGAGAACTGCTCGAGCATGTGGTTGGGGACGACCACCGCGGGCTTCGAGGCCGAGCCGAGTCGGCGCAGCTCCATGGCCGCCATGACCATGGTGGCGGTCTTGCCGGCGCCGACGGCGTGGGCGAGCAGCGTGCGGC
>JADLFH010000156.1 GCA_020845705.1 Microthrixaceae bacterium
ACACATGACGGTGTTTCCAAAGATTATTACTTTGATGAAAGAAAAACAAATGAATGATGTGTTGCTTACGGGCGGCGGCATCATTCCTGAAGACGATATGAAAACGCTGAATGAAATGGGCGTTGGCAAATTATTCGCACCCGGTACTTCCACGGCTGATATTGCGGCGTATATTAAAGAGTGGGTGAAAGAGCATAGAAGTTTTTAATTTTGATTATGAAACGAAGGATAAAAATATTCAAATCATTTGAGGAGCAGGAGAAATATCATTTGTATCTTATGTCCCTGACGACGATTTCCGATCGCTTCAAATCTCTTTATCAAATGCAGCAATGGACTCAAAAGTTTCACCCATCCACTGATACGACCCGCAAAATAATTATCCATAAAAATGGACATATTAAACCATGAGTTTTTACTTTTTTTAAAATGTGCCCAGCAAAATAAGCTGAGATATTTGCTTATAGGGGGCTATGCTGTTAATTATTATGGGTATTCCAGGAATACTGATGATATGGACATCTGGCTCGCTCCCACAAATGAAAACAAAATCGCTTTTATACAAACTCTTTTGTGCATGAATTATAGCGAGAAAGAAGTGCAGCCGTTGTATGCGGAAGATTTTACAGGTTATTTCATGGGAACAATTGGATCAGGTACAGCGAGGATGGACGTTTTAACAATAATTCATCACAAACTATCTTATGAAGAAGCTGAAAAAAATAAATCATCGTTTGAAATAAGCCCGGGTATCTTTATGCAGATTGTTCCTTATGATTTCTTAAAAGATATGAAACTACGATCTACCCGGCAAAAAGACCTTTGGTATATAGCAAGGTTAGAAGAGTTGCGTGAAATGAAAAAAAAGGAAGATGGTAATAATTAATTTTTTTACAAGCCTGTTATTCTGTTGCTTCTTTCTTCCTGAGTTAATCTGCTTTTTTTTATCAATGTTTGGGTTTTATTTCCATTTTAAAAAATTACAATCAGTATAAAACCTGTTTCCGGTAAAACTGGCGAATACTTTATTTTTGAAGAAAATAAAAGTTCATGCTTACAACACTGCTTACACAAATTGAAAATAATATTTGTACCATTACAATCAATCGCCCCGATAAACTGAATGCGCTGAACAAAACAGTAATTACAGAATTAAGCACTGCGATTGATGAAGTGTATTCAAACTCTGAAATAAAATCTGCTATCATCACCGGTGCAGGCCCAAAAGCATTTGTTGCCGGCGCTGACATCAGTGAGTTTCTTCAATTAACTTCAGCACAGGGTGAAGAACTTTCACGAAGAGGGCAGCAAATGGTTTTTGATAAAATTGAAAAATCGCCAAAACCAATTGTTGCGGCTGTCAATGGGTTTGCATTGGGGGGTGGTTGTGAACTGGCGCTATCCTGCCATTTTATTTATGCATCAGAAAATGCAAAGTTTGGCCAGCCGGAAGTGAATCTCGGGTTGATACCCGGCTATGGAGGTACGCAGCGATTAACTCAATTGATCGGAAGAAACAGAAGCATGGAACTGCTGATGACAGGAAATATGTTATCCGCACAGGAAGCAATGACCTATGGTATTGTAAATAAAATTGTAACTGCGGACGAATTAGTATCGAAAACAAAAGAAACCTTACAGTTGATACAAAGTAAAGCTCCATTGGCTATCAAAGCCGTGATTGAATGTGTTAACAATTTTGATCATACGCAACAGGGCTATGATTTTGAAATAAAAAAATTTGGTGAATGTTTCGCCACAGAAGACCTGAAAGAAGGCGCCTCTGCATTTTTAGAAAAACGCAAGGCAAATTTTAAAGGAAAGTAATAGGTAAATAGACGAACTTTGCAGTATTAGTTTGTGTGATGAGA
>JADLFH010000081.1 GCA_020845705.1 Microthrixaceae bacterium
CTCGCCATGAGCCAGGGAAACGACGGATCGATGTGCTCGATCCACGCGGACTCATCCAAGGGCGTGTTCGGACGCCTCGCGATGTACGCGGCTATGACCCCCGAGCGACTGGTCCCCGACGTGACCAACCTCTTGGTGGCCAACGCCGTCGATCTGATCGTGCATCTCGGCTGAGTCGACGGCGAACGCCGCGTGACCAGCGTGCGACAGGTCGTCGGGACGGTGGAGGGCGGCCAGGTCGTCTCCAACGAGCTGTGGCGACCAGACGCATCCGGATCCGGCTTCCCGGCCGCGCCGCCCACCCCGGAGTTCGCCGCCCAGCTCGAGGTGCACGGCTTCGACGCGACCGCTCACGCCGCGGCGCAGGGGTGGTGGCGATGAACACCCTTGTCTTCGCAGAGTTGGCCGCCGGCACCGCGCTTGGGCTGCTCCTGGTGCTCGCCGGCCTCACCGGCCGCCCGCTCTTCGACGCGCCGGCCAGCTACCTCCACCGGGTGCGCTCCAGCTCGCTTCTGCCCAAGGTCGCTCTTGCGGCGGTGGCGGCGCTGCTGGCGGCGGCCGCAACGGGGTGGATCGTCGGCGGGATCTTGGCCGCTGTGGCCGTGCTCGTGTTGCCCGGCATCCTCGGTGGCAAGGCCGCACGACAACACGCCATCGACCGTACCGAGGCGATCGCGTCGTGGACCGAGATGATCCGCGACGCGATCGTCGCTGCCTCCGGGCTCGAAGAGGCGATCGTCGCTACGGCGCCGGTTGCGCCACCGCCGATCGCGAGCGAGGTGCGCACGATGGTGCGGCGCCTCGACCACGAACGACTTCCCGAGGCCCTCGTCGCGTTCGGCGAGGATCTCAACCACCCCTCCGGCGACCTGGTCGTCGCGGCGCTCGTGATCGCATCCCGCATGGAAGCCGCCGATCTCTCCGTGCTGCTGTCCCGCCTCGCCGAGGCCACCCGCGGAGACGCACGGATGCGCATCCGAGTCGAGGTCGGCAGGACCCGCGTCCGCACCGCAACGAAGGTCATCGTCGGCGTCGTGATCGCCGCCGTGCTGTTCCTTGCCGTAGCGAACCGCGACTACCTCACCGTCTACGACAGCGCTGGTGGCCAGGTCATGCTGGCGATCGTCGGTGGCATCTTCGCCATCGGCGGCTGGCTCCTCACCCGCATGGCCGACATCGAGCTGCCCGAACGGTTCACCGCACGCGCCGGAGGCCCCACCCGCATCGGAGCAGAGACATGACGGCCCTGGTCATGGTCGTCCTCGGCGCCGGTGTCGGCCTCGGCGTGTTGCTCACGTGGCGAGCGCTCGCCCCCCGGCCCCCGAGCATCGACGCGGTCCTCGCCGGACTGGCCCGCCCCGGAATCCCCATCGACGCCACTGCACCCGCGACGCACGACCAGTTCGATCGGATCGGCACCACGGCGCGCCGTTTGGTCGAGTCGCTCGGCTACGACACGGATCGCCATCACCAGGAGCTCGAGCTGGTCGGACGCACACCGGAGCGCCACGCATTCGACAAGCTGCTCGGCGTAGTCGCCGGGCTCCTTGTGCCCAACCTGGCTGCCACCGCCCTGGTGATCATGGGGATCCCGGCTCCGCTCGGCTTCATCGCCATCTTCTCGCTGGTCGCTGCCGCGGCCGGGTTCCTCCTGCCCGACATGTTGTTGCGCGACGAAGCCGACAAGCGCAGGCGAGCGTTCCGCCACACCCTGTCGTCCTACCTGGACCTGGTGAACGTGCTGCTCGCCGGAGGAGCGGGCATCGAAACCGCGTTGCACGCCGCCGCGGACGCCGGGGACGGTTGGGGCTACCAGACCATCCGCGCGGAGCTTCGGCGTGCCCGGCTCACCGGACAGTCCCCATGGGACACCTTCGCCCAACTCGACGCACGCCTCGGCATCAACGAACTCGCGGAGCTCGCTGCGAGCGTGTCGCTCGCCGGATCCCACGGCGCACGCATCCGGGCCTCCCTCGCCGCCAAGGCCGACACCCTCCGAGGCCACCAAGTGGCCGAGACCGAATCGGCCGCCGAGGCCGCAACCGAACGCATGACGGTCCCCGTCGCCGTGTTGTTGTTCGGGTTCCTCGTGTTCATCGCCTACCCCGCCGTCGTGCAGATCACCTCGGTCAGCGGACCCCAGCCCTGAACGGAGCCAACAACCACTCAAGGAGGCCACCATGCCCACACCCGACCCCCGGCTGCTCTTCGCCTACTGCTGCGCGAGGCTCGGCATCGACCCGCGAGACGAACGAGGAATGACGACGACCGAGGTCGCCGTCATCACCTTCCTCCTCGTCGGCGCGGCCATCGTCGTGCTCGGCATCATCTACAGCGCAGCGAAGGGCCACGCCGACAACATCCCCACGCCAGCACAGCCTGGCGGCTGAGGCCCCGATGGGCCGCAGGTGGCGTGACGAACGAGGGATGACGACCATCCAGGTTGCCATCCTCTTCCCGGTCGTCCTGTTCTGGATCATGCTCATCGTGCAGTACGGGCTGTGGTGGCATGCCAAGCAGGTCGCCAACGCGGCCGCCGCCGAGGCGGTCGACGCCGCGCAGGTCTCCTCGGGCACCGCCCGCGACGGAGAGGACGCTGCAGCGTCGTACCTCGCGCAGTCCGGCAACCTCGCCAACGTCACCATCACCGTGTCCCGAGAGCCGACCGTTGTGACCGTGGAAGTTCGCGGCGCAGCACCACAACTCGTCCCCGGCTTCGAGTGGTCCGTCACCGCCCGCAGCACCGCCCCGGTCGAACGCTTCATCCCCGAGCCAGAACGATGAACGTCCGAGCGCGCGTCGGTGACGAACGAGGATCCATCGCCGTCGAGGTCGCCGTTATCGCGCTAGCACTGCTGTTCCTCATGCTGCTCGTGGTCTACGCAGGCAAGGTCAGCGAAGCCGACGGCAACGTCGAGCGCGCCGCCTCCAATGCCGCCCGTGCCGCATCCCTTCGCCAACACCCCGCCGACGCCACCGACGACGCCCGAGCCTCCGCCGCGTCGAACCTCGCCGCGGCCGGTGTGCCATGCCTCACCCTCACCACCACCGTCGACACCACCGACTTCGCCCCCGGCGGCACCGTCACCGTCACCATCCACTGCGAAGCCTCCATGGCCGACGTCACCCTCCTCGGTGTCCCCGGACGACAGACCTTCACCGCCACAGCCACCGAGGTCATCGACACCTACCGGAGCGGATCGTGAACCCCCGCGACGAACGAGGAAGCATCACCGCTTTCGTCGCGGTCGTCGCCACCGCACTCGTCCTCGTCGCCGGCATGGCCTATGACGGAGGCCAGGTCATCGCCGCCCACACCGCAGCCCGAAACGACGCCGAACGAGCAGCACGCGCGGGAGCCCAACAGATCGACCTCGATCACCTCCGCGCCACGAACGA
>JADLFH010000157.1 GCA_020845705.1 Microthrixaceae bacterium
AGGAACGCGGCTACACCGAACCCGATCCTCGCGACGACCTGAGCGGGCTCGACGTGGCCCGCAAAGCGCTGATTCTCTCGCGGACGATGGGCAACCCTGTCGACCTCGACCAGATCGACGTGGAGTCGCTGGTCCCCGAACATCTGGCCACTGCCGGCGTCGATGACTTTCTGAATGGCTTGACATCCGAAGACGCGGCTGTCGCCGCGCGCGTCGCGACAGCGAACCAGAACGGCAACGCGCTCAAGTATCTGGCGCGTGTTTCTCCGGAGATCGGCGTCAGCGTCGGTATCGGGGAAGCGGCATCCAGCACGATTCTCGGTTCGCTGCAGGGGCCGGAGAATATCATTTCATTCAGAACGTCGCGCTACGACGCCTACCCGCTGACAATCACGGGACCGGGCGCCGGGGCAGAAGTAACCGCGGCAGGCGTCGTCGCGGACATCCTGCCACTTATGCGTGAATTGGGAGAAGGGTAAACGTGGCTGGCTCGAAAGCGCAGGAACCGGCGTCGCTGGTTCAGATGATCGACAATCTCTCCCCCGAGGCCTGGTATCAGTCGCCGGGCGGACGGCGTACGCTCCTCCTGCTGGCGATGGCCGCAGGCGTTCCCAAAGGAGCGCGGGTGCTCGACGTCCAATGCGGTATCGGCAGTGGTTCGATCGATCTGGCCGAGCTCTACGAGGCGAAGGTCACGGCATTCGACGACTATCCGCCCTATCTTGCGTTCGGCCGCCAGCAAGCCGGCTCTCGTGGTGTCGGCAAGCGAACCACATTTCAGGCGGTGGCCGGAAATGAAGCGGCATCCGTGATTCCGGCCGATTCCTTCGATGTCGTGCTCGGACTGGGTGGCGGGCTGAGCGATACGCTTCCCGGCGGTCTCGCCGGTGGTCTGGCCGCAGCGGCAACCTGGCTCGTCGATGACGGCATCCTCATCCTCGGCGACCTCGTCACACCAGGACCAACCTCGGATCTGATGCGGCATGTCTTTGGCGAATCGCTGATCTCAGAGCAACGCTACTTCTCGGAACTGGAAAACGCCGGCTTCGATGTCATCCTGGCCTTCCGGTCATCCTCGAACGATTGGGATCAGATGGCCGAGACCATGCAGAAGCTGCGGGAACGCAAACTCGATCTCGGTACGGAGGATGAGCGCCAGCGCCAGAAACTGACCACCGCGGCGCGCAGTCACCCGGAGCTCGCCTATCTAAACGTCGCCGCCCGCAAGGCGAAATGATCCATCTGTGAGCTTCGCGCATCCATAACATTGATACAGACCGTGTTAGTGTATAATTCCGGTCAACAGGGGGAGTAACCCGCGCTCCAGTAATGGAGCGGCCGCAGTGCCGACAACACGTTCCTTTCGGGGAACCGGCCGGCGAGCGAGGCGCCAATCTCGCAGGTAAGACCCTGGCGGCATCCGAACAGTCGGATGAGCCGGGGTTTTGGCTATCC
>JADLFH010000158.1 GCA_020845705.1 Microthrixaceae bacterium
AAAACCCGTGCTCTGTTGAAGCTTCAATTGATTTGAGCGTGCTGGCTGGCCCGACGGGAAGCCTCTGTGCTGCGGTGCAGTTGCGCGCGGCATGACGCACCGCACAACGCCGTCCGGCTGCGTTAGAATTCAAGGCGATGCTTGGTTGCCGATGTCTACCGCGCCATGCGGCTGATAAGCGCGCTGGACAATCTTTCGATAGGTGATCGGCCAGCCGACGCCGTTCTAGTCTCGATCTGCCGTCCGGATGGGTCGAAAACGGCTCGGGCATTTCCCGGTGGGATAGTATCGTGGCGCCAAAGGGAAATGCTCCAGCTTCAAAGGTGGAGCAAATCCCGATCGCAAAACAGCATCCACCGTTGCGGGATTTGTTCAGGGTTGCCTCCGCAAATTCGCGCGAAGGGTCTTACAGCCCGCACGGAGTTGAGTGAAGATGGCGAATACAGCGAAAAAGATGGCGGTGAGCCACGATCCGGGGAGTAACGTCAACGAAACGAGGAGGGACCGAGTTCAGTGCGTAACCGTAGCCGGCGGCTTCACTCAGACGACATGCCGCTGACAGGTTAGGCTCCGCGCGCTCGCTCCCTCCCAATAACTGGGAGGATTAAATGCGAAAATCGAAATCAGCCGACAAGCGTCAATCACATGGCGCGAGTGAAACCGCCATCACCCGACGGCAGTTTGTCAAGAACGCGAGCATCGGTGCGGGCGGACTGGCGCTCGCGGGATCGTTGCCTGCGGCCTTTTCGACGACGGCAGGCGCCGCCGATCCCGCCATCAAGATCGGCTTCGTCAGCCCGCTGACCGGCCCGCTGGCCGGATTTGGGGAAAGCGATCCGTTCATTCTCGCGCAGGTACGCAAGGCGCTGGCGAATGGTCTCACCATCGGCGGCAAAAAATATGCGGTCGAAATCATCGGAAAGGACACGCAATCGGATCCCGTTCGTTCCGGTCAGCTCGCCAAGGAACTGATCAACCGCGACAAGGTCGATCTGATGCTCTCGACATCGACGCCGGAAACGATCAATCCGGTCGCCGATGCCTGCGAGGCGGCAGGTGTGCCGAGTCTCTCCACGGTAATGCCGTGGGAGGCATTCTATTTCGGCCGCGGCGCAAAACCCGGCGCGCCGTCGCCGTTCAAATGGAGCT
>JADLFH010000082.1 GCA_020845705.1 Microthrixaceae bacterium
CGAGGCGGTGATGTCGGGGTGGTCGCAGGTGACCTGGAGCGGGGCGCGCTTGCTGATGAACCCATCCTTGGCGTTCAGCTTGAAGTAGACGCCCTTGACCTTGCCGAGCTGGGCTTCGAGCGACTCAGGTCCCTCGAAGTGAGTCGGGTCGTCGTAGAGATCTTCGGGTGGGGTGGGGTCCGGAGGCTTCGGACCGCGGCCGCCACCGGTGCCATTGCCGGTCCCACTGCGGGAGAACCCCTTGGCCTTGACTGCTCGGGCGATCTGCTCGGCGATGGCGATCGTCGGCCGGTCGTTGTTGTCGCCGGTGATGGCCTCGCGGATGAGGGCGTTGTTGGCGTCGCGCAGCGCCGGCCACTCGTTGAGGAAGGCGGCGATCTCCTTCTCCAGGCGCATGGCTACTGCCATGCGCACGAGCTGGGCACGGTCGGCCGTGAACAGTTCGGTGCGGATCTCGATGGGGAGGGCGTCGCTCTCGACGACGACCAGGATCCGGTCGTAGAGCTTGTTGAGCTCGGTGTGGAGCTTGAAGTCCTGCGGGGTCCAGTGGGAGTGGACCTGACCGTTGGAGGTGATGAGCAACGCGTGTCCGTGGGCGACGAAGTTGCGGCGCTCGCCCTTCTCGCCACGTTTCGCGAACAGGCGGAACCGGATGGGGAGCTGGTAGGTGGTGCCCTTGTGGTTGAAGGGCAGCGTGTCGGATCCCTCGGTGCCGGGGTTTCCGGGGTTGTTGTCGAGGCGGTAGGCGAGACCGCGAAGGGTCTCGTCCCGGTCGGCCCGGGTGATGTTGTTGCGGTACTTGATGGGAAGCACCGGCCGGAACAAACGGGTGTTGAGGATGGTGTCGAACGACTTCTCGTCTCCGGAGCGCCGGCCTAGGCCTTCGGTGTCGTACGCGATGAGCGCGAGGTGGGTGCCAGGCTCGAAGTCGGGGAAGTCAGCGGCGGGGACGGAGAACGGGGTCGCTGCCGCCCACTTGGCCGGGTCGTCCTCATCCCACGGGTGGGTGACGAGGTAGAAGGCGTTCGTGGTGGTGCGATGGCGCTCCCACTGGACGACGGCCACCGTAATCTGATCGGGTTGCCCGCCATCGAGGAGAGTGGGGTGACGACGCGTGACGAGCACGACGGCCTTCGCATTGCGGTAAGTGGTGGCGCCGCCGAGACCGAAGGTGCCCTGCTGCCAGTCGATGCCGTCCTTGTGCTTGGCGCCGACCCGGAAGATCCCGCGGGGGACGTCGGTGTCGGTGATCCCGCATCCCAGATCGCGCATCACGAGGGTGACGCGCTTCTTGGTGGTCCCGGCCTCGGCCTTGTCGATGGTGACGCTGGCGAGGTCGGCCTGCTCCTTGTCGCTCAGCCCGGCGAGGAGTGCGGTTGCGGCGGCCTGGGGCGTGGAGAACGGCGTGGCCGCCCGGCTGCCGTAGTCCTGGATCGCGCGGAGTTCGAGCACCGCGTCCTGCATGTTGGTGACGACTTCGAGGGCCTTGTGGTCGTAGCTGGAGCCGGAGCTGGTGAGGATGCCCTGGTTGTTCCAGGTGTCGCCGAGCGGCCGCTGGTGGCGGGTACCGATGGACTTGGCGATGAGCTGCTGTACAGCGTCGGCTTGGTCGACGGTGCGGGCGGCCAGCGCGGCCTTGACGATCTTGTGGTTGGTGGTGTTCATCGTGCTGCTCCGTTCGTGTGCTCGTGGCCGAGCGAGGTCAGGTGGTAGTGGGATTTGGTCTGCTTGGGTTCGACGAGGCCCCACTCGCGGGCACGGGCGATGTATCCCGCTGAGTTGGTGGAGACCTCGTTCTCGGTCCAGTCGCTCCAGGCGCCCGCCATGTGGTCGAGGACCTCCTGGCGGGTGGCGCCGTCGGGTCCGATGGCGCGGATCACCTCGGTGAAGCCCTTCCAGTCCGCCGGCGCCCGGTCCGCAAGGTGGGCGAAGAAAGCCTTGGCGGCGTCGGCGGGGTGGGGTTCTTCGACCGAGATGCCCGTGACGGCCGCGAGCAGCGCCCATCCAGCGGCGGTGACGCCGGCGAGGGGCCGGTTGCGTTCGCCTGCGGTCAGGCCGATCAGGTGCCACTCGAACAGCGGGCCGTTGGTCGCGTACTTCTCGCCGTCGGTGCGGTAGTCGCCGACCGCGAAGGATCGGAACCCCATCTCGGCGGGCTTGCGCTTCGCGGGGTTGGTCGGGAACAGCGCCGTGCACTTGGTGCCCGTGTGCTTCTCGATCGCGAGAAGCAGCTCACCGAACCGCCAGGCCTCCTCGAGGACCTCGGTGAAGTAGTCCTCGATCGGCACCGGCCGATCGAGGGTCATCGCCCCGAGCTTCGAGAGCGCCCACAGCGATGGGTAGTCGCGATTGTGGAGCCCGAACAGAGGACGCCCCTCGGGTCGGCTCAGGTCGGCGTCCTCGGTGACGACGAATCCGTCTTCCGGGGCGGCGAGGGCCGTCATCGGCATGCTCGCCGAGGTCGGCGCCGGGGTCGGACCGGCGACGACGGGCACCGCCCGTTCGGCAACCCGTGTGGTCGTGATGTGCGCGACCGGTGCGACGGGGGGCGGCCCAGCGTCCTCGGTGCCGTCGGCAGACAGCTCGAGGACGCGCTCCTGGATCGCATCGACGATGAACTCAGCCCGGGTCGAGTAGCCGCCGATGCCCTGCAGGATCACGGCGTCCATCTCCCGGATCAAGGGCACCGGGATGGGGATGCGCATTACGCGGCGCTCGGTTTCGGGCATCTCGTACACCTCTTGTGCTTGTCCGATGCGTGGACTATATCTGGGTCACCCTTGATATGCAACCTGTATCTTGGCATATCTCTCGGAGATGGGGGATACAGGGGTATATCTGGGCAGGCAGGCGCCTGCCACGGTCGATCGGCTCGGCTCCGAGGCGATCTCCGGAAGAACGGCATCGGTTCGCGCACGCAGGGCGCGTGGTGTCGACTTCGAGGAGGCGAGGAATCGTGTCTCAGAGACCTCGGGAGCCGACACCGTCGGGACCTGGGCGGGCTCAGATCTGCCGGGAGCGAACGGCCCGCGCCACCCGTTCTGCAGCAACCACCGGGTCCTCGTGTTCCCAGACCCGAACGACGAGCCAACCCGCGTCGGTCAGTTGGTGATCGGTGTCCACGTCGCGCTCGACGTTCCTCGACAGCTTCGCTGCCCACCACTCACCGTTAGTGACCGGTGCGGTCCCATGCTCGGGGCAGGAGTGCCAGAAGCATCCATCGACGAACACCGCCACCCGGGCCCCCCGGAAGACGATATCGGCGGTCCGCCGGAGCGGTGGGAGTGGCCTGGTGTGCACGCGGTAGCGGAGCCCGGCAGCGTGAAGATGCCGCCGGACCTCCATCTCCGGAGCGGTGTTGCGAGTCGCCTGTCGACTCATTCGCTCGCTGCTGCCTGGCGCAGCCGTGACGGCGTCGGCGCGTGCGTGTTTCGCCGCCCGGCGATTCGAACGTCCAGGGACACTCGGCTGGACCATCGTCACCTTCTTACAGAATCGTGCCCGACTCCTTCAGGTCTCGGAGCAGGTCGGGGAGCCCCGCTAGACCAAGGTTGTCGGCCACGCTCCGGCCCTGGGCAACTAGGTCATCCAAGGTCGGGAACTCGGCCCTCGGCTCGTCACTTTGGCCGATCGCGAGCCACGCCCCGACCCAGTCGGGACATAGGTGATACGTGCGGTCCTCCACGCTCTCCCTCGCCACGACCTTCGCCCGCGAGAACTCGGCCGTCACCAGCGTGTAGGGAATGTCCGGGCGGAACTGACGAAGCGGAACCATCTGCGCCGCCTCGGTCCCCCGATCGGACCGCCACGTCCACTTCGACGAGATGACGGCGACGAGCCGTCCGCCGTCGTCGATCACGACGATGTCGCTCTTGCGGCCGCCTACTCCACGACGCATGTGAAGTCCGCGGATCGAAGTCAAGGAGACCTCGTGCCGGGCCTCCCAGCCCTGCGGCAGTCCGGCGTTCAGCACGTACACGAGGAAGTCGCGGAATCTGGCACCGCGAGTGTTGCCTACGATGTCCCCCGACGGGCGCATGTCGCCGACGCCGCTCTCCTCGATTGCACGATGCCATAGTGCGAGCAAGGCAACTTCCCCGGCGAGCCGGCGCTCATACCTGGCCGATCCCGCCGGTGTGCTGTTCGGCACCTGGTCCTCGACACGACACATGCGTACATCGGGCGACCAGGTGATGGGTCCCCCGCCGATCGACGGTTTCCGGTGCGAGACAACCGCTCCGGTCTTGTCGGTGGCGACGAATCCGGCGTCAACAAGCCAGCGGGGCGACCAACGGAGCTTGAGGCGATCCGCTGCCTCGGTCAGGGTTTCGCCGGCGCGGATGGAGATCTCCGTGGCCGCGCTGAACGGCGAGGTGTTCGGCCAACAGATGCCGAGGCCGACGGCCGCCAGGCCATCACCGTCGCTGGGCAGCGCGTCCACGATCGTTGCGTACTGCTCGTCGAGAGGCACGGATGCAACCCTAAGGCCAACGATCGCCGCTACGGGTCGGCACCGAAGGCATGCTCATGGACGAAGTGGGCGATGGCGGCACCGAGGAGGGGAGGCACAGCGTTGCCGATCTGGCGGGCGATCTGGATCTTCGACCCTTCGAACACGTACCAGTCCGGGAAGGTCTGAAGTCGTGCTGCCTCGCGATGCGAGATTACGCGGTGCGCACTCGGATGGAGGTAGCGGCCCTTCTCAGGCTTGAAGAACTCTGTCCGAATGGTTGGCGAAGGCTTGTCCCAGTGCATCCGGCCCATGACGTCGGTGGTACCCGTCGGCTTGTTGAGCCAACAGTCGGGCGTGAGGTCGGGGCGGTTGGCCATAAGGTCGAAGCGGTTGCCTCCAGGTGGAATGACTCGGTAGCGCTCCAACGACGTTGGGCGCGGTCGCCGCCCGAAGTGAAGATGCTGTGTGTCGCCGACAATCACAGGGTCGGTTCCCTTGGTCCGCGAGGGAAGGCCCTTGAAGGCGTCTCGGACTGTCCGGTAGGGCCGACCGTCAGACGACGCCGGTCCGTGTGTCGGCTCGGGCGGCCACGGTAGGACTCCCGCGTGGTCTCTGATGGCCACCAGAATCCCTCGGCGGCGGTTCTGGGGGACCCCGTAGTCGGCAGCGTTGAGCACCCCGTAGGCGAGAACGTACTCACGGAGCTCGGTGTCGACATCCAAGAGATGCAGAAGCTCGGCGAACTGCATGGACCGCTGAAACTCGGGCACGTTCTCGATGACGAACGCACGTGGCCGGAGGGTCCGCACCGCGTCGAGGTAGTGCTTCCAGAGCCCATTCAGCTTCGCCCTTGACTCGTCGTCCCGGTCGCGGCCGAGGGGGCTGAAGCCCTGGCAGGGCGGTCCGCCAATGATGACGTCGACCTCAGACGGGTACTCCGGGCCATCCTCGATGTCGCCGGCGTACACGTCACACCCGAAGTTACGCGCGAAGGTCTTGGCGGCCGCCGGATCATGTTCGACAGCGAAGACCGGTACGCAACCGAGGTTGGCCAGGTGGAACCCGAGGCTCAGCCCACCAGCGCCGGCAAACAGGTCGAGCGTTGTGATGGTCCCGGTCTGTGCCGCCTCTGACCGATCGCCATGCGATCGCACCGCAGTGGCGTCATCGAACATCGTCATCTGCCTGAACTTCCTGGGTCGACGCATGGAGACCTCCCGTGACCGTAGCGGTGTCGGGGAAGGTCGGATCGAACATACGCTCGGGGTGTGACAGGCATCGGCCGGTGATCCCGGGGCGACCTGTCAATCCCCCGGGCGCGGCCAGCGTAGAGGCGGAGAGGCGTTGGCCTGGTGGACCCGCGCAGGGGAGTGGCGGCCTACATTGGTGAGCTTCGGATCACCGCGTGCCCGTTCGGCGGCCCACTCGCGAGCGTTCTCCGCGGTAGTTCACGTCGTCGTTGACTCGGCAAGTCCGGCGCGCACACACTTGTAGGTTCCCCTACGGGGCACCTACGGGACCTCCCGTTCGATCTCCCGGCGGGCGTTCACCGTCAGAACAGCGTCGGGGTTTCGACGGTAGCCATCGCCCGGCGTCTCGCTGGTTGCTGCTCGGACGGCGCGGCACGAGCGGGACTCGACGTTACCGGCGCGTCCACGCTGATCACGCTCCACACGTCGGCGCGGTCGACATCCAGCGTCTCGGCGAGGTGCGCTACGGGGACCACGATGCGACGGCGGAGGCGGATGCACTTGAGGTCACCGCTGCAGACGGGTTCGTAGGCGGTCGATCGGCCGACGCCGACGACCACAGCAGCTTGCTCGACGGTGAGGGTGGTGGGGGGGTTGTCGCTCATACCCATGTAGGCCCCTTGGCCAGACAGAACTTCGCGGGCGATCTCGAATCCGTGCTGTCCACCACCCTCGGTGGCCGCCGTCGGCGAACGGGAGGTCGCGCGGGAGGTCGACAGGTTGCCCGGAGGGAAACCTGTACGTGTGTGCGCGCCGGACCTGCCGTTCATGGGAGACGCTCAGCGTGGCCGAGGGCCGGTTCCAGTTCGGAGACGGTTGCCGACGAGGAGGCTTCCGAGGTAGTCGGCTGCGGCCTGGTCGGTGGCAGGCATGGCGTGGGTCTATAGGTTCAACGTGGTCGCGTTCTCACTGTGGCCCAGCCGCCCGCTGATCGTCGCGATCGGCAACCCCGCGCCGCCCAGCACGGTGGCCACGAAGTGGCGGAGATCGTGCAGGCGTACCCGCTCCAAGCCCACCCCCGCCCGCAGGCGGCCGAAGCGGTTCGTGCACACGTCGGGGCGCCACGGTCGACCCTCCGCGTCGCTGAACAAGAGCGCGTCGTCGGCAAGGCGCCCGCCGAGCGCCAGAGCCCGCTCTCGTGCGCGCAGGCGCAGCGAGCGCAGCACAGTGACCGTCTCGGCATCGAGGGCGAGGCGGCGGGACTGGTGGGTCTTGGTGTCCTTCTCCCGCACCTCCTGGCCGACCTGGGAGATCGACCGGCGGATCACCACCTCGGCGCGCTCGAGGTCGATGTCGGTCCACCGCAGCGCACACGCCTCACCGCGGCGGCACCCGGTAGCGGCCAGGACCCACAGGTACGCGGCGAAGTCGGCGTCCTCGGCCCGGGCGGCGTCGAGCAGTGTCTGCACCTGCTCGACCGTGGGCGGCACGATCTCGCGTCGGCGCTGCACCGGCGGCGTGGCGTCGACCGCCGGGTTGCGGGCGATGAACCCCCACCGCCGCGCCTGCTCCAACGCCTGACGAATCACCGTGTGGCAGATCCGCACCGTCCGAGCCGACAAGCCCCGTCCGTACAGATCGCTGTAGAGCATGTCGAGGTCGATCGGTCGCAGTGATGCCACCTTCCGGTCAGCCAAACCCGGGCGGATGTAGGTGCGGGCCACCCACTCGTAGGACTCGATCGTCTTCGGTTCGACCATCCGACGCTTCACGTCGAGCCACCGGTCGAGCAGGTCGCCGAAGGTCACCGGCGCCGCCGCGGCGTGCCGTCCCTCGTCGACCTCGACCAGGAGCCGCGACAGCTCCCGCTCGGCCTCCCGTCGCGTCCCCCGAACGGTGCGCTCGACGTACCGCCGTACCCCACCGGCGTCTCGGCCGACGTAGGCCTTGACCCGCCAGCTTGCCGTCCCTCGTTGCTGGATGTGTCCTCGCATGGCACTCCTCCTTGGCCACGTAGGCCCATCGGGAGTGCCAAGGGATTGCCAGGTCGGCGAGATATCGTTCCGCCACTGTGCGAGAAGCCCGGAATTCCGGGGTCTTCGGCGCGCTCGGAGGGATTCGAACCCCCAACCTTCTGATCCGTAG
>JADLFH010000159.1 GCA_020845705.1 Microthrixaceae bacterium
GTTCAATAAATCGGTTGCCCAAAAGGCCCGCACAGCGGCGCTGAACTTGGCGAAGTCCACCACGGACACGACCACCAAGGCTTTGAATGACGCCCTCGATCAGACTCGGGAGGCGTTGGGGTCAGGTCTTGAAGCGGGTGAATCCATCCGGGAACTGACGGAACGGATCAAGGACATTTTTGAAAATGCCGCCGACGAAAGGGCGCAGCTAATCGCCACGACCGAAGCCAGCCGGGCGCACCATGAAGGTCTTCGTGTGTCGGCCAAGGACTCGGGTGTGGTCAGTGGATTCGAGTGGATCACCAGTTCTGACCCCTGCCCTGAATGCCAAGAACTGAACGGCAAGCGGTTTGACATCGATGGCGAAATGCCACCGTTGCATCCGAAGTGCATGTGTGCGGTTCTTGAAGTCCTCGACATCACCGAAGAGGACGAAGAGGGGGACGAATGAGACGCCGCCGTTGCGGAAAGGGGAAGCACTGTCACGCATCCGAAGGCAAGGCTGAAGCGCATATCCGGTCATTGAAGCAACAGGCGAACGACTGGAAACCGGACATGGTCTTGAACGCCTACTACTGCTGTGACTGCAAGGCGTGGCATGTCGGCCACAAGAAACCGTATTCAAAGGGGGCCTGATGTTCCGCACCACACTCCGCATGTATGACCGCCAGTATCTGGCGAAGATCGAACGGGAAGAAACTTCCCGGATGGAACAAGCCGTGCGCCATCTTCGCAACGTGGTTGTCCAGTCATTGGGCAAGCGTGTTGACCGGGATGGGAAGCGGGTGGTGGGCCGAAGCAAACCGGGGGAACCACCACGGCTGGAGACAGGCGAACTTCGGCGAAGCATCGCCACCGAGGTCGTGAAGGAAGGGGACAGGATCGTGGGGCGAGTGGGGACGAACAAGGTTTACGGGAAGTATCTCGAATTGCCGGGCGTCCTGAACCGTCCGTATCTGGCCAAGGCGTTGCAAGAACAACAGGCCAACATCAACCGCATTTTAGTAGGCCGCAAGATTACGGCCTGAAAGGATACATAGAACATGGACAACTATTGGCTGAAGCAAAAAGAAGAAAAGCAATATGAAGCGTGGTGGAAGCCCACAGTGGACTACCTAGACGACCTCTTCCGGAACTCGTTTGAAGTGCTTCAACAGAGTCAGGGAGCAATCTTGAAGAGTCAAATCCGAGACCTCCGGAATAGTGCTTTTCAACTGATCGACTTCAGCAACGGCAAAGCGGAATGGCGTGACTACATGAAAGAAAACGTCATTTCATTCATAGCGGCATGGCTGGCGACACAATGTGCCAACGCCGAAGGCATCGACGAAACGAATATGAATCGTGCCCAACACAAGCGAATGCTTGAGCATCGCATTCACTTCACGAAAGAATTGGAAGCCCTCGAATGAATGACACTCTATTGAAAAACCTGAAATCGTTGGCCATCGCTGGTCTTGGTGCTGGCCTGACTGTTGTGTTGCAAGGCGTCAGCGGAATGGACTTCGGCGCATGGACGCCAGCGGTGGTGGCCATGTCGTCAGTTCTGGTGAACTTTTTGAAAACAATCACGATCGACAAAGCGGAGACGAAATGAATCTGAACCACTGGTATTCCAAGAA
>JADLFH010000083.1 GCA_020845705.1 Microthrixaceae bacterium
GGCGTCGGCTTCCCCTTCGGTGAGAAGGCGATGGCCCGCTACGCGAACGACGAGTACATCCCCGGCCACAAGGGCCTGGTGGGCCAGGGTGTCTCCGCGGAGATCATCGCGAACGAGTGGGGCCTGACCCGCGAAGACCTCGACACGTTCGGCGCTCAGTCCCAGGCGCGTGCCGAGGCGGCCACCAACGAAGGCCGTTTCGACAACGAGATCATCCCGATCGCGTCGAAGATCCGCGACAAGGAAACCGGCGGCGTGCAGGTCCTCGACGAGCTGGTGACCCGCGACGAGGGCATCCGCCCCGGCACCACCGCCGAGACCCTCGGCAAGCTGAAGCCTGCGTTCCTGCCCGACGGCAAGGTCACCGCCGGCAACTCCAGCCAGATCACCGACGGCGCGTCGGCCATGCTCATCATGAGCGAGGAGAGGGCGAAGCAGCTCGGCCTCACCCCCCGCGCCCGGTTCCACACCTTCGCCCTCGCCGGCGTCGACCCCGTCCACATGCTCACCGGCCCCATCCCTTCCACGCAGAAGGCGCTGGAGAAGGCGGGTCTGACCGTCGATGACATCGACCTGTTCGAGGTGAACGAGGCGTTCGCGTCGGTCGTGCTGGCCTGGCAGAAGGACCTCAAGGCCGACATGTCCAAGGTGAACGTCAACGGCGGCGCGATCGCCCTGGGTCACCCGCTCGGCTGCTCTGGCGCCAAGCTCATGGCGACCCTGCTCAACGAGCTGGAGCGCACCGGCGGCCGCTACGGCCTTCAGACGATGTGTGAGGGCGGCGGCATGGCCAACGCCACCATCATCGAACGCCTCGGCTGATCCTGCCTCTCCGCGTGGTTGACTTCATGGCGTGACGCGAGGGCGCATCATCGCATTGACGGCGATCGTCGGCATCGTCGTCGTGCTGATGCCGGCGACCGATCAAGCAGCCTGGCGCATCATCGTGGCGGTCCTGGTGGCCGCCGCGGTGATGCGCCTCGGCTACGCGATGATCTCGGGCCTCGCACAACCACCGGCTGAACCGCCCGATGAGGGCACGCTTCGGAAGGTCAAGCTCACCTACCGGTGCTCGATCTGTGGCGCCGAGGTGCGCATGACGGCCGCAGCCTCCGAGGACCCCGAGCCGCCCCGGCACTGCATGGAGAACATGGAGCTGGTCGCCCCCATCGCGTAACCCCCCGAACCGGGCGTAACCCCCCGAACCGGGCGTAACCCCCCGAACTGGGCGAGGAAAACGCCCGGAACGGTCGCGGTTTTCGCCCAGTTCGTGGTTAGGTGGGCTGGATCGAGTTGATCACCGACAGGTACGCCGCGAGCTGCCGTTTGGCGATCGTGGCGTTCGGATCGGCCACCACGACCGTGAACACGCTGTCTCGTCCGTCGATCACCGTGACGCGCACAGCGCCCTTCGCGTCGCTAAACGCCCACTGGGCGCCTGATCCGGCGGGGAAGGAGACCAGCTCCGGTGACCGGTTCCCCACCGCGTGGAGCGAGGACGCCAGCTTGACGAAGTCGAGGCGGCCGAGGCTGTTGCGATAGGCGTCCTGTGCTCCCACCCCGGTGAGCACCCCCAGCTGCAGCCGGCTTCCCGAGATCGCCGGAGCGACCCAAGTGTGGCGGCCCCCACCCTCGTCCACGTGGCTGGATCCAGCGGGCATCGTGGCCGTGAAGACCCCCGCGATGCCGACCTCTGTCGTCTTGCCGCTGAGTCCGACCTTCGGAGGAGCCGAGGTGGTGGTGAGCTGAGTGGGCATCGTCGTGGTGGTTGCCGGAGGCGCCGTCGATGACGTCGAGGAGCCTGGGGTGGCGGCCACACGGCCGTCGCGCACCGTGCCGTCGCCGGTTGCGGCCCACCAACCCACGCCGGCCACGGCAACCGTCGCCGCAGCGACCACTCCGACCACGAACCCACGTGAGGCCGGCGGAGGACTCACCACCTGGCCGGCCGCGTCGCTCTGGGTCGCGCTCGCCTCGCCGGAGGCCGCGCCCAGGTCCTTCCCGCAGAAGGAGCAGACATCCACGTCGGTGGGAACCAGGAACGAGCAGGAGGGGCAGGGATTCATACCCTCCGATCGGCGGACGGCGGGTCACTTTGAGCCCAACGCGGGTTCTCCACAGCCTGTGGAGAAGGTTGGGGAGCGTCACATCGATGTAACTTGGGTGTTACCGAAGCGCAATCGTCGGGTTTGCCGTCTCAGGATTGCGACGAATCCCGTTCTGCAACCGGTGGCTCAGCGAAGCTGCGTGGCGGTGATGATGCCGGCGAGGATGGCGCCGAGACCACCGAGAAGCCACCAGCCCGACGGTGATCCGGGCAGGACCTCGCTGTAGTTCAGGAGGATCGCCACGAAGCCCAGGCCGAACAACGTGAACATGAGCCCGGGCACCCAAGCCGGGCTCGGCAGATGCACCTGGGTCGAGGGTGGCGTGTAGCGGGACGACGCCACCTGGGCCTTCCCCTCGGCCTTCGCACCGCCTTTGGCGGTGACACGAGCGGAGGAAACGGAGCCGTCTCCGTCGATGCGACGCTTCGTGGGCTTGGCCATCGGGTCCAAAGGATAGGCGACGGGGAAACCGAATCGGCGCGGGCCCCGGCGCAGCTACCGTTCGATCAGTGCCAACCGCCACCCGTGTCCTCGTCATCGACAACTACGACAGCTTCGTCTACAACCTCGTGCAGTACCTGGGTGAGCTCGGTGCCCTCCCCGTCGTGCATCGCCACGACGCCATCGATCTGGCCGAGGTGGAGGCGATCGACCCCGACGCCGTGCTGATCAGCCCCGGGCCTGGTCGGCCCGAGGACGCGGGGCTGTCCAACACCCTCATCGCGGAATGGTCCTCCAGGGTCCCGATCTTCGGGGTGTGCCTGGGAATGCAGTGCATGGGCCAGACCTTCGGAGGCCGGGTCGTTCGGGCGCCGCAGGTGCAGCACGGCAAGACGAGCCTCGTCCACCACCAGGGCACCGGCGTGTTCGAAGGGCTTCCCAACCCGCTCGAAGCCACTCGCTACCACTCTCTCGTCGTGGAGCGTTCCTCGCTGCCGGACTGTCTTGAGATCACCGCCGAGACCGACGACGGGCTAATCATGGGACTGCGCCACCGCGAGCTGGAGGTGGAGGGGGTCCAGTTCCACCCGGAGTCGATCCTGACCGTGGCGGGCCACGACATGTTGCGGACGTTCCTCAGCCGAGCACGGCAACGGTGACCTCGACGACGGTGCCGGTTGGCACGTCCGAGTAAGGCGGTATGCCCTGGGCGACCACACGGCCCAGAGTCGGGTCGCCGAAGGGCACCGGCTTCGCAACGATGGAGAGCTGCACGTCGGATGCTCTCGCCACGGCCTGCGCCGTCTCCTGGAGCAGGCCGGTGAACGAGCGAAGGCTCACCGTTGGTGCGGGCCCCGTCACCGTGAGCTCAACCGGCATCTCCCGTGGTACGGGTTCACCGGCGGCCGGAGAGCTCGACATGACCTGTCCCGCGGGCCGGTCCTTCTCGTAGGACCGGGTGATGGTGCCCACCGTCAGCCCCGCCCGGCCGATCGCCACGAGAGCCGAGTTCACGTCGGTCCCGACCAACGTCGGCACGATCCGGGGCGCCGGACCCTTCGACACCACAAGACCCACGGTGCCGTTCTGCGCGATCCGTGCGCCCACGCCCGGCCGACTGGAGATCACCTCACCCGGCCGTATCAGATCGTCGTTCACCTCGAGAACCTCGCCGCCCAGCCCCTCCGCTGTCAGCAGCGCCTGCGCATCGGTCACCTGTTGGCCCACCACCGACGGGACGACCACCCCGGCGGGCCCGTCGCTCACCAGGATCGACACCCGATCCCCCAACTCCAGCTTCGCTCCCGCCACCGGTTCCTGGCCGAAGGCCGTACCGCGCGGCACGGTTTCGTTCGCTCGCAGCTCGACCCCGACCACGAACCCCAGTTTCGACAGCCGGAGCTCCGCCGTTGCGACATCGAGGTCCGCCACCGACGGCAACACGATGCGGGGGAGGTCCTCCGCGACGTGGCGGCCGGTCAGCTCCGACGCCCAGGCCCAGGTTGCGAGCGCAAGCGTGAGAACCACCACCACCAACGCCGCAGGCAGCCGCCAACCGGGCTCGACGACCTCGAAGACCTCCTCGTCGCGCGACACCTCAACCCCCTCCCGGCGGGGCGGGGACAGGCGCAGGTGGGGCGGTCGTGGTGGTGGGGATGGCGGCACGCCTGATGGTGAGTGTGACCACTTCGCCCAATCGCAGAAGCGTCCCCGCAGGGGGTAGCTGTTCGAGAACGGTTCCCGCAGCGGGATCGTCGGGAACCCCGAACGCGCTCACCTCACCGACGACCAACCCGAGCCGGTTGAGCTGATCCACCGCGTTGGTCTGGGTGGCTCCAACAACCGAGGGCACCGCAACGGGTGGGGGCCCGTTCGAGACGACCACGTCGACCTTGGAGTCGCGGTCGAGGAAGGTGCCCGCAGCGGGGTCGGTGCCGATCACCGCCCCCGTGGGAACGGCCGCATCGTCGGCCTGGGAGACGGTGCCCAGAGCGAGCCCCGCCCTTCCCAGGTTGAACATCGCCCCTTCGACGGCAACCCCCGCCAGGTCCGGAACCCGCCGGATCAACGGACCCTCCGACACCACGAGGCGCACTGTGTCTCCACCGGAGAGGATCGTCTCCGCCGGGGGGTCCTGGCGGACGACCTGGCCTTTGGGGACCACCTCGTCGGGGAGCCGCTCCACCTTCACCTCCAGCCCGAGACGCTCCAGGTCGCGCTTCGCCTGGCTCTCGGGGACTCCTGCCAACGCCGGCACCACGACCCTGCTGGGACCCCGGCTGACCACGAGCCGAACGACGGAGTCCCGTCGCAGGTCGGTCCCCCCGCGTGGCCGCTGGCCCATCACGAGCCCGCGGGGAACGCTCGACGAGTAGGCGAAGTCGACCCGTCCTCGCAGACGCGACCGCTCGAGGGTCAGGAGCGCTCTGGTCTGGGTGAGGTCACCAACAGCCGGCACCTCCACGTCGAAGCCGTGGCCGCTGAGCAGTGCTATCGGGTTCAGGCTGGGCGACAGGCCCAAGAGCAGCACGACGATGATGACGAAGCCTGCGACGACGAAGGTGACCGCCGCACCAGAGCTGGGAAGGACGCGCCGGCGCGATCGCCTCACGGTCCAGTCGTGGTCGTGGTCGACGCGGCAGCGGTGGTGCTCGTGGTCGTGCTCGACACGGCCGCCACGCCCACGGTGATCGTCACCGTGGAGCCCGCGTCCACCGAGGATCCGGCCTCGGGATCGACGTCGATCACCCGCCCCACAGTCGGGTCACCGGCGGGAACCGACTTGGGCTTCACCTCCACCTCGAGGTTCTTGCTCTTGAGCACCGCCGTGGCATCTGCTTCGGACTGGCCCTTCACGCCCGGCACCGTCACCTGTTCCGGTCCGCTGGAGACGATGAGGTTGACGACGGTGCCCTGGGGCGCGCTGCCCGACGGGTCGGTGCCGATCACCAGGCCCTTGTCGACATCGGACGACGCCTGAAGCTTCACGTCTCCGACCACGAAGTCTGCGTCGGCCAGCAGCTTCTTCGCCTGGGACTGCGACTTGCCCGCCACGTTGGGGATGGGATCTCCGGCGGGGCCGATCGACACCTTGAGGACGATTGGCGTGGACAACGGTTGGGTGGAACCAGCCGGTGGCTCCGTCCCCACCACCTTGCCGACCTCTACCACGTCGTCGTTGACGTCCTGGGTGGTGACCTTGGTGAACTTGAGAGCGCTCAGGCGGCTGTGCGCCTCCTCCGGGGAGAGCCCGGCCAGATCCGCGGGGATCACCGCTGTGGCCGGACCGGTGGAGACCTTCAGCGACACCTCGTCGCCCTCGGCGAGCTTGGTTCCCTCGGGTGGGTTCTGGTCGACCACCTCACCCACAGGCGCCGTCTCGCTGGCCTCGTCGGTGAAGGTGGCCTTGAGGTTCAGCTCGTCGAGCTTCGCCTTCGCCGCGTCGCGGGTGAGCCCGACGAGCTTCGGCACGGATATGTCGACCACGACCTCGTCCGCCTCGTTGAGGCTCTTGACCAACCAGAAGGCCAGTGCCGCCACGACCGCCAGCAGAACCACCAGCAGACCCACGAACAGCCCAGTCCGCCCCCGCGGCGGCGCTTCCTCCTCGTAGGGATCGTCCACCGGTGCGTCGATGGTGCCCACCATGCGGGTGGCCGGCTGCTCTCCGGTGTCGGCCACCCCTACTGCCATCGCCATCCGGGTGGCGGCCGGGTCGGGTACCGACGCCTGCTGAAGAGCCGAGAGTGCGATCGGTGTCTGGCCGTCCAACCAGCGGCGCAGATCGGCACGCAGGTCGTCGGCGGACAGATACCGGTTGTCGGGCTGCTTGGCGAGCAGGCGGCCGATGACGGCTTCGAGGCCGACCGGCACCGCGGCGACGAACTCGGAGGGACGCGGCGGCGTCTCCTGCACGTGCTTGTAAGCGATCGCCACCGGTGAGTCGCCGGTGAATGGCGCTCGGCCTGTGACCATCTCGAAGAGCACGACCCCCAGCGAGTAGAGATCGCTACGGGCGTCGACCGGGAAGCCCTGCGCCTGTTCCGGCGAGAAGTACGACGCAGTCCCCATCACCGCGCCGGCCGCGGTGAGGTCTTCGGAGGGCGACGAGAGTGCCCGAGCTATGCCGAAGTCGGTCACCTTCGCCACTCCGGAGGCCGAGATGATGACGTTGCCCGGCTTCACGTCCCGGTGCACCACACCACGCGAGTGGGCGAAGCCGAGAGCTCCGGCTACCTCGAAAGCCACCTCCGCCGCACGCCGGGGATGTAGCGGCCCGGTGGCCCGCATCACGTCCGCGAGCGACTGCCCGTCGACGAACTCCATGACGATGAAGTAGGTGCCGTCCTCCGCACCCCAGTCGTAGACCGCGACGACGTTGGGGTGGCTCAGGTTGGCAGCCGCCTGCGCCTCCCGGCGGAAGCGCTCTACGAAGGCCGGGTCGGTGGCGAACTCGGGGAACAGCACCTTGACGGCAACGGGTCTGTCCAAGGAGCGGTCGCGCGCCAGGAACACCTCGGCCATACCACCACGGGCGATACGACGGTGGATCTCATAACGGCCCGACAGCACCCGCTGCGCGCCGGCCGAAGTGGTGTCCTCGCTCGACATCGGTTGACGAGCCTACTCAGCGCCACTCTCGGCCCTGGGCCACCCGCGGCCTGGGGCTCTCTGGCTTCAGCGCCCGAACGCAGCCTTGATCAGCTCTCGCGCTATCGGGACGGCCACTCGCCCGCCGGTCTGCTCGCTGGAACCGGGTTGGCCTTCCACGAGTACGGCCAGCGCCAACTCCGGTGGCTGATCGGGTGGGCCGGCGAACGCGATCACCCAGGCATGTGATCGCGGCGTGGCGCCCCCGAGCTGCGCCGTGCCCGTCTTGGCGCCGATCACGAGTCCGGAAACACCGATCGCCCTGGCGGTGCCCCCCTCCGCGACCGCCGCCATGGCGTCGCCGACGAGGTCGGCGGCAGCGGGGGTGGTGGCCTGCTTCCACACCGCCGCCTCGTACTTCGACACCTCTGCTCCGCGCTCGTCCAACACCGCCGACATCACATGCGGCGCCATGATCGCACCACGGTTCGCGATCGCCGCTGCAACCAGGGCCATCTGGAGTGGGGTCGCGGCGA
>JADLFH010000160.1 GCA_020845705.1 Microthrixaceae bacterium
ATCCGAGCCGGCGATCGCCTGGATAAAGGCCTCGTAGCCCCGCTCATCGGCTTCAGACCAGCGGGCCGTCGTCACCGGCCATTCATAGGCCTGAGCTGCTGCGGCGGCGGCCGGAACACCCCACGCCGCGAACAGCGCTGCGGCGGCCGCCTTGATCAGTCCGCGAACGAAAACTTCCATGCTGCGCCGCACAATGAACGATAATTTCGTTTACAGAGCCGTCATGACGTTATACGCAATCATGGCCAAAAGGGGCCGGCGCTTCCAGCGCGGCTTCGTTTAGGGAGGAAAGACCCACCGGCGTCGAACGATCGGTGGTCAAAACATCCGGAATGGAGCAAGCGAGGCTACGGCCTCCCTTTTCTTTTTGCGCATTACGGCCCGGGAAAGTCCGCAAAGCTCAAGCCCGAATACTGGAC
This sequence comes from Microthrixaceae bacterium, assembly GCA_020845705.1. Taxonomy (GTDB): domain Bacteria; phylum Actinomycetota; class Acidimicrobiia; order Acidimicrobiales; family Microtrichaceae; genus JADLFH01. The sequence continues at coordinate 420 of JADLFH010000160.1, forward strand.
GATAGAGAACATCGCCGCCCAGACCGCGACGGCGATCACGCCGGCCCACAAGGCCTTCCAGCGCAGGTTGGGGCGAACCGGAGCCCCGGGGTCGCCCTTCAGCGCCACGCCGCTTTCGGCGGGCGATTTCACGCCGACGGGCAGCAGAGCCTGAAAGGCGATCCACCAGGCGATGACGAGGACGACGATCGAACCGCCGATCTTCATGAGCAGTCCCCTTCCTTAAATTCTGACGATCTCGACACGAACGACGGGCCGCTTGTTCCACGTAGATTGCGCCGCGCGGCGAACGGCGCGGCGAATACGTTCGGCCGCTTCCTCGTCATCGTCGAAGCGCCCGGCCCGGGCCGCCTCGTCCGCAGCGGCGCGCAGCGCCGTCACGACGGTTTCGGGGATGCCTTCCGCAATCACCGACGGGTTGGCCGCGACACGGCCCTTGCGGTCGGCGATGACGCTGACGGCCGCGAAGCCGGCGAAGCCGAGGCTGCGGCGAGACTTCGCAAGGCCCTCGCCTTCAGCCACCGGGACCGCACCATCCATATGGACGCGCCCCGAGGGCGCTTCGTCGACGATCGACGCCTCGCCCGGCGCCAGCTTCAGGATCGAGCCGTTGGGCGCGACGATGGCGTCCGGCACCTGAAGGCTGAGCGCGAGACGCTTGTGCTCCATCATGTGGCGCAGTTCGCCGTGGACCGGAATGGCGATACGCGGCCGCACCCAGCGATACATATCCGCCAGCTCGTCGCGACAGGGATGACCGGAGACATGCACGAGATGATCCTGGTCGGTGACGATCTCGATGCCGCGCGCAGCGAGCGCGTTCTGCATCGCGCCGACCTTCTTCTCATTGCCGGGAATGACGCGGCTGGAGAAGATGACCGTATCGCCCGCCTCCAACGGCGCGGAGCGATGCTCGCCGCTGGCGATGCGGGCCAGAGCCGAGCCGGGCTCGCCCTGACTGCCGGTGCACAGATAGACCGCGTTCTCGGGCGGCAGCAGGCCCGCCGCCTCCTCGTGCACGAAGGCCGGCAGGCCTTTGAGATAGCCGCTCGCCTGCGCCGCGCCGACCATGCGACGCATCGAGCGCCCGACCAAAGCGACGCTGCGCCCGGCGTCATGAGCGGCGAGCGCGACGGTTTCGAGCCGCGCGACGTTCGAGGCGAAGGCGGTGACGGCGATCCGGCGCCCCCGGCGCGCGGCG
>JADLFH010000161.1 GCA_020845705.1 Microthrixaceae bacterium
CACGGTGATCCCCACGGCGACGTTCTTTTTGTAAGATGACATTGGTCCGTCTCGGCAAGCCGGCGCCCCGCGCGGCGCCGGTCCTTGTAGTCGCGCCGCGCTGCGGATTCAAGCGCTGCGCACCGGAGCAGCCGCCATGAACCTCCCGCGATTTCTCCTGCCGATCATCCTCGCGGTGGCGCTGTCGGGCGCCGTCGGCGGAGGCGCGGACACGCCGCAATCCCTGCGGACCTATGATCCGCGATATTATCAATTGCACACCGATCTGCCCCCATCCGAAGCCGGACAGGTCGGTTTTCGCATGACGTGCATGGTCGAAGAATACCGCGCCCGGACGCGGGCGTTTTCCGGCGCGCTTCATCAAAAATTGCCGTTTTATCTCTTCCGCGACCGGGAGGCGTACCTTCAATCCGGCGGTCTGCCCGGCCCCGCGGGGGTGTTTAAGGGAGACGAACTGCTGGCCGTCGCCGGCGAGCGGCTCACCAGCGCCACCTGGACGGTCATTCAGCACGAGGCGTTCCATCAGTTCGCCCGGCAGGTGATCGGCGGCGACCCGCCGGTGTGGGTCAACGAAGGCCTGGCCGACTATTTCGGCGAAGCGCTCTTCACCGGCGACCGCTTCGTGACCGGGCTGGTGCCGGCGTTCCGGCTGCAGCGCATTCAGCAGGCCATTCGGAATGGATCGATGCGCTCGCTCGACGCGATGATGCGCCTCTCCCACGACCAGTGGAACGCCGACATCCAGGTGGGCAACTATGATCAGGCCTGGTCGATGGTCTATTTTCTGGCCCACGGCGACGGCGGAAAGTACCAGGCGGCATTCGAGCGCTACATGGACCTGATCGGACGCGGGCATTCGTCCGCGGCGGCGTGGGGCATGGTCTTTGGCGATTCTGCAGGCTTCGAGCGGCGCTGGCGCGACTACTGGCTGAGCCTGCCGCCGGATCCGACGGCGCGGCAGTACGTCCAGATATCGGCCGAGATTTATACGCGCCTGCTGGCGGGGCTGTCC
>JADLFH010000162.1 GCA_020845705.1 Microthrixaceae bacterium
CAGTTCGACGGCTGACACCTTCCCGGTTTCGGCGTCGATCACAGCAACCGCAAACGGCGCTGGCGATCCGGAGTAGGCGGCCAGGATGTTCTGGACCGGAACCTCCACCAATCCCGCCAGCTCGGCAGGGTTTGGCGCATAGCTCTCCAGCGCATCGTCGCGGCGCCAGAGATAGATATCCTGGATCTCCCGGTCGATGATGCCCGGCTCGTTCTCACCCGACCGCACCCGCACACCGGCGAACCGCATTTCGTCGACAACCGCCTCGACGCCGATCTCTTCGTAGACCTCTCGCCAGACATCCTCGATCGTCTCGCCATGGCCATAGTGACCACCCACCGTGGGATCGAGGCGGCCCGGAGCCGTGTCTTTCATCATGCTGCGCCGCTGGAAGAGCACGAAGGGTTCCTGCCCTCGCAGACCGTAGATCCAGACGTGGACCGAACGGTGCCAGTCGCCATCGCGATGCACGTCGCCACGCGCTTTCGCGTAGCCGAACGGCGTGCCCTCCGCATCGAGCACATCGAACAGCTCGTTGAGATTCTGCGGGAAATCGGGTACCGACGGCCGGCTGGTCATTACATGATCCCTCCAGCCGGCGAGAACGCAATCAGCGTCAGTTGACGCCAGGAATATTGGAGGCGAGCGTCAGCGCCGTGTTCCATTCCTCGCCCAGGTCGATGATCCCCTGGGAGAAGAGACCCAATGCCAGGTTGCCAACCACCATGATCAACAGCGCTGCGTTGAGGAGCGGGGTTGCCACCGTTCTGGCCGGAGCGCTCGTCGATGCATCCGGCGCCTGGCCGAAGTACATGACGAAAACCACCCGGAGATAGAAGTAGGCGCTCAACGCCGACATCAGCACGATGGCAATAGCCAGCCAGAGCATATCGGCTTCGATGGCCGCGACGATCACGTAATACTTGGCGTAGAAGCCGATCAACGGCGGGATGCCCATCAACGAAATCATGAAGACAGCCATCGACACGGCGGCGAGCGGATGCGTACCGGCCAGGCCGGACAGATCGTCCAGCATCACGCCTTTGCCTCGTTCCTGCAGCCAGGCGAGCACAGCAAACGCGCCGATGTTCATGAACGCATAGGCCAGCATGTAGTACATCAGCGCAGTGATGCCATCGGCGCCGAGCTGACTCCCCAGCACCGAACCATCCTGGTAGGCCGCCAGCCCGACCATCATGTATCCCGTATGGGCGATCGAGGAATCGGCCAGCATTCGCTTGACGTTGCGCTGCGACAGCGCCACGAAGTTGCCCAGCGCCATCGTGATCAGCGCCAGCCCGGCAATGAGCCATGTCCAGTCGTCGG
>JADLFH010000163.1 GCA_020845705.1 Microthrixaceae bacterium
CGCCGATGGCTCTTGATGAGTCTGCCGTTTCTGTTCGGCTCGACGCGCTTGATGTCGGGGAGGGCACCGATCTGGTCCGCCTGCTCGCCCAGTGGGCGTTGCAGCAGTTGATCGACGCGGACGCGACCGCGGTGATCGGGGCGGGCCGCTACGAACGCAACGACGACCGTACGACGCACCGCAACGGGACCCGACCGCGGGTGTTGTCGACGAAGGCCGGCGATCTCCAGGTCGGGATCCCGAAACTGCGTCAAGGGTCGTTCTTCCCGTCGTTGCTCGAGCCGCGCCGCCGGGTCGAACAGGCCTTGTACGCGGTGATCATGGAGGCGTACGTGAACGGCGTGTCGACCCGGTCGGTCGACGCCCTGGTCGCCGCGATGGGTGTCGACACGGGGATCTCGAAGTCCGAGGTGAGCCGGATCTGCGCCGGTCTCGACGAACGGGTCGCCGCGTTCCGGGGTCGCACGTTGGGCCACGTCGAGTTCCCGTACGTGTACCTCGATGCCACCTACGTGAATGTCCGCGACGACGCCCTGGGCCAGGTCGTGTCTCGGGCGGTCGTAGTCGCGACGGGGATCACCGCCGGCGGCGGCCGAGAAGTTCTCGGCCTCGACATCGGCGACAGCGAGGACGAGACGTTCTGGACCGCGTTCCTGCGGTCACTGAAGTCCCGGGGCCTGGGCGGGGTCCGGCTCGTGATCTCCGACGCGCACGCCGGCCTCAAGGCTGCGATCCGCAAGTGCTTCTCCGGTGCTTCGTGGCAGCGGTGCCGGGTCCACTTCGCCCGGAACGTGCTCGCCACGGTGCCCAAGGCCCACCAGGAGATGGTGTCCGCCGCGTTCCGGTCGATCTTCGCTCTCACCGACCCCGACGAGGTCACCGCACGTTGGGACGAAGTCACCGACACCCTCGATCCCCGGCTGCCCAAGACCGCCGCCCTGCTCCGCGACGCCCGCACCGACGTCCTCGCGTTCAAGACGTTCCCGAAGGCCCACTGGCGCAAGATCTGGTCCAACAACCCCCTCGAACGCCTGAACAAGGAGATCAAGCGACGCACCAACGTGGTCGGGATCTTCCCCAACGACCCCGCCGTGATCCGTTTGATCGGTGCCGTGCTGGCCGATCAGCACGACGAGTGGGTCATCGCCCGCCGCTACCTGTCCGAAGGCTCCATGGCCGAACTGGCCACGCCAACCACCGTTGACGAGCCGAGCCTTCCATCAACGACCGTTGACGGCCCAGACGCCGTCAACCAGAGTTGACCGTCATGACCGAGGCAAGGAAGCAGGCAGCGCTCGCCAAGACCCGCGACGCAACCGGGCAACTCCGGCGCGCCGAACGCGACGTCGAGACAGCCGTCGCTCGCTCGATGCACTGGGGTGCGACCTGGGTCGAGATCGCCGCCGCGCTCGACATCACCCCCCAAGGCGCCCACAAACGGTTCCGGCGACTCCGCTACGACCCCGCCAGCGGGCACGCCTGGCACGAACCGCCCCTGCCCACCTGAACCCCCGGCCGCCCCCGGCGGCCCAAGACCACAGCCCCCGTCACCGACCCCCAGGCGACGGGGGCTGTGGCGCGCCCCACCACACCCACGCGAAGCTCCACCACCGCGCCGGCACCAACGCCGGCCAACACATCGATCATCAACCTCGATTCCCACCACTCCACGGGACTCTGTC
>JADLFH010000164.1 GCA_020845705.1 Microthrixaceae bacterium
CTCCCCACCTCCTCCGGTAAATTTCCCGTCTTGTTCGTTTTTCGGCTCGACTTCTCGGTGTTTTCCCTCAAACCGTGGACAAGTCCAGCATCGTAAACGCGGCAGCCGCGGTCCCCATTCGCGAATTCAACCCTATGGAAGACCGTTACACCATACGGAGGTAGAAGCAAAATGACTGTGAAGTTGGGACTCACCGGAGTTGGGCGCATCGGACGCTTGGTGGTTCGCGCGGCCCTGAAAAGAAAAGTGGATGTGGACATTGTAGCGGTCAACGATCTGACCGACACCAAGACTTTGGCCCACCTGTTCAAGTACGACTCGGTGCACGGCATTTTCCCGGGTACGGTCGAGGCCAAAGAGAGCTCGATCGTTCTGGGGGGCGATGAGATCAAGGTTCTGTCCGAGCGCGACCCGGGCAAGCTCCCCTGGGGCGATCTGGGAGTGGATATCGTGCTGGAGTCGACCGGCCTGTTCGGCAGCGACGAGAAGGCCAAGCCGCACCTGACCGCGGGCGCCAAGCGTGTCATCATCGCGCAGCCCGCCAAAGGCGATGTCAAAACCATCGTCATGGGTGTCAACAACGACGATTACGATCCCTCCAAGCACTTCATCCTGAGCAACGCCTCTTGCACCACCAACTGTTTGGCCCCGGTGGCCAAGGTGCTGGATGAGAAGTTCGGCCTGGTCAAGGGTCTCATGACCACCATTCACGCTTACACCAACGACCAGCGGATTCTCGATCTGCCGCACTCGGATCTGCGTCGCGCCCGCGCCGCGGCCATGTCGATGATCCCCACCAAGACCGGCGCCGCCGAGGCGGTCGGCCTGGTGCTGCCGCAGCTCAAGGGGAAACTGACCGGTATGGCGATCCGTGTCCCCACCGCCGATGTCTCGCTGGTCGACCTGGTGGCCGAACTGAACTCGGATGCCACCGAAGAGGAGATCAACGCCGCCATCAAGGCCGCCGCGGACGGCAGCCTCAAGGGGATCCTCGAGTACTGCCCCGAACCGTTGGTTTCCATCGACTTCACCGGGAATCCGGCCTCCTCGATCTTCGATGCCCTCAGCACCAAGGTCATCGACAAGCGCCTGGTCAAGGTCCTGTCGTGGTACGACAACGAATGGGGTTTCTCCAACCGCGTTCTGGATCTGATCGCCCACATGGAAAAAGTCGGGATCTGATCCCGCCCGCTTCCACCCGTCGGGCTGGAAACTCTGGCGGGTTCCGCCGGTTTCCATAGAATCAATTCAATCCCGGGGGAAACGAGGAATCGTGTCCCCCGGTCTTCTCCACCGCCCCTGGCCGGTTCACCGGGTTCGGACCAGAGGTC
>JADLFH010000084.1 GCA_020845705.1 Microthrixaceae bacterium
CGTCCCCCCCCCCCCCCCCTGCATAGGTGCTGTAATGATATCCACGAGGTTTGGAGGAGCTTTGTTAATCGCCTGACATGCAACAGCGACATATATCGATGATGTTGTGAGGGAAGGCCGGTCCCGGCAGCTGTTCCACCCTGAGCGTCCTTCGAGCGGATAGAAAGGCGCCCGTTCGAACTCGGACGAGCTGTCACACCGACTCGGGAGATGAGGGCGTGAGCGCAAGCCAGCCGCGCGTGGGCATCGACTTCGAAGCACTGGTCCGCCGGGCCACCACCGACGACAAGCATGCGGCGCTGCACCACCTCACGGGACTCCAACTCGCACACCGGCCTGCCGGCGTGGCACTTGAAACGCGGTAGTGATGGCCCAGTCGGTGGACTTCGCGATCTGGGGCAAGTCGCGGGGCCTACCGCGCCCCTACCCGCTCCTGGCTCATCTCGCCGACACGGCCGCCGTCGCGATGGCGCTGGTCGAGGACCACCTCCCGGCGGGACTGCGGCGGAGACTGGTCGGGGAAGGGGCCGACGTCGTCGTCCGCCGTGTTGCGTTCACGGCGGGGCTACACGACCTGGGCAAGGCGACGCCGGTGTTCCAGCAGGAAGACCGCGAGGCGGCATCTCAGTTGGATTCCTCGGGCTATCCGTTCCCGGCGGGCCAGCCCTTGCGTCATGACCATGCCACTCAGCTTGCTCTACCCGAAGCGCTGGCGGCTTGCGGCCTGAAGCACGAGCTGGGCGGGCCGTTGTCCGGTGCGCTGGGCGTTGCCTGCGCGCTGGGTGGTCATCACGGCCGGTTCCACGCGTTGACGCCAGGCGAGAACGTGGCCACCGTCCGACGCCGGGTCCAGGTCACATTCCCCCGGCTCGGCGTGGGGGCGTGGGCGATGCAGCGGGAGGCACATGTCCAACTCCTGCGCTCGGCGGTGGGAGCCGACGGGGTCCTCGAAGTGGACGACGGGCCTGCGCTCGTGCTCCTGGCCGGCCTTGTCGTCGTGTCCGACTGGCTGGCGTCACAGGAGCGTGTCCTCGGCGACGCGTCCGAGTGGCCGAAGTGGGAGTCCGTCGACTGGACACGATGGGTCGCGCAACGCCGTGACCTTGCGCCAGAGCTGATCCGCTCGGCCGGCCTCGGGGCGGCGACCTTCGTAGTCGGTTCGTTCGGGGCGATGTTCGAGATGTCGCCGCGGCCATTGCAGTCCTCGGTGGAGCGTCGCCTGAACGAGTTCCGCGACTCGCCGGGAGTGCTCGTCGTGACGGCTCCGATGGGGATCGGCAAGACCGAGGCGGCCCTGCTCGCCACGAGGCTTCTGGGCGGGAGTGACTGCGGGTTGTACTTCGCGCTCCCGACCATGGCGACAGCGGACGCGATGTTCGAGCGAGTGATGCAGTACGCGGGACGCACGGGGTATGGCGACGTGGCGGTCGCGCTGGCGCACGGGTTCGCACTACTGAGCGAGGCCTACCTCGGGTTGCCGGAAGCATCGGCCGATCCCATCACCGACGACGACCCTGCCGGCACCGGTGACTCCGGCCGGGTGGTGGCAACCCAGTGGCTACGTGGGCGTCAGCGGGCGCTGTTGGCGCCGATCGCAGCGGGTACGATCGATCAACTGCTCGCCGCCGCGCTGCGCTCGCGTCGAGGCTTCCTCCGCCTGTTCGGCCTGGCCGGCAAGGCAGTGGTGATCGACGAAGCGCACTCGCTGGACGCGTACATGCATGGCCTGTTGTGTCTCGTGCTGGAGTGGTTGGGCAGCCTGAGGGTGCCCGTTGTGATCCTCTCGGCAACGCTGCCATCGCGGATCAGCCGGGAGCTCGTGCAGGCATGGTGCAACGGGGCCAAGGTCCTGCCACCGGAGGCGCCCGTGCCGTACCCCGGGTGGCTGCACGTTGACGCGAGGACCGAAGGGGCGGCTCACGAGCGGGTGACGGCGCCATCGGTCGAGCTCCAGGTAGAGGCCGTCGTGGTGCACGAGTGGGAGGCGAACTGGACCGACCGCCTCCGCGAGAGGCTCGGCGCGGTCGAATCGGACGGTTGCGCACTGGTGGTGTGCAACACCGTGAGCGACGCGCAGGAGGCTGCCGAGGCGCTGCGACCCTGGGCGGAAGGCGGCGGGATTCCCCTTCTGTGCGTGCACGCTCGCTTCCGCCATGGAGAACGCAAGGCGCTGACCAAGCGGATCCTCGACTCCTTTGGGCCCGAGGGCAAGGGCGGCGCGCGCCGCGGCGTAGTCGTCGCAACGCAGGTCGTCGAACAATCGCTCGACGTCGACTTCGACATGGTCGTGTCGTGCCTGGCTCCGGTGGCGCAGCTTCTGCAGCGGGCGGGGCGTGGCCATCGCCACGAACGGCCTCGCCCGGTAGGGCTCGACCAGCCACGCCTCGTCGTTCTCGTCCCCGCCCTCGCCGGTGACGTTCTTGCCGTGCCCCGGTCGTGGCAGTACGTGTACCCCCACGTGTACCTGCAGCGGACGTGGAATCTCGCTTTGGAGCAGGGGCAGCGACCGGTGATCCGATTGCCCGACGATGTCCAGGACCTGGTTGACCACGTCTACGGGGATCTGGCCGACCCAGACCTGGACCTCGACGAGTCGCAATTGCTGGAACAGCTCGACCGTGAATGGCTGGAAGGGCACCTGCATCCGACGAGCCGCATCCCTACACCATCGGGCCTGCGTGCCTTGTCGGAATTGACCGCCGACCGGGATGAGGACCTGGTGCTGGCCACCCGGCTCGGGGTGTCGAACGGCCTGGTGGCGTGCTGCTTCACCGAGGGCACGGACATCTACCTCGACGACACCTTGAAGACCCCGCTGCCGGCGGCTGCCGACAAGGCGGGAACCCGGGCCGTCCTCGGCGCGTGTGTACCGCTCCGCCAGGGACGGCTCCTCGACGCGCTGATCGCAGGTGCCGAGCAGCGCCCAGCGGCATGGGAGGCCAGCCCGTGGCTGCGCGACGTCGCCGTCCTGGCACTCGACCCGTCCACCCGGTCGGCATCGATCGATGGGTGGGACATCACGCTCGACCCGCTGGTCGGGTTCCGTGCACGGAGGAGGACATGACCGTCTACTTCAACCTTCTGACCGACGGGTGGGTGAGGGCTCGCTATCGCGACGGTTCCACGCCGCTCGTCGGCCTGGAGCGCCTGATCCGCGACGCGCCGTCGATCGTGGACCTCGACACCGACCCACCCATCCTCTACGCGCCGCTCCTTCGCTTCCTCGTCGCGATCGTGCTGCGCGCCCAGGGCGCGCCCCTCGGCGACCCTGACCCCGTACGGTGGGCCCGCTGGGGCGAAGACCGCCTCGAGGGCGGGCCGGACCACGTCGCACTCGACGCCTACCGGGACCGATGGGCCGACCGGTTCTGGCTGCTGCATCCCACGACCCCCTTCCTGCAGGACCCTCGCATCGCGGTCGAATGCCCGAAATCATCGACGACGAACAAGCTGCTGTTCGAGCGCGCGAGTGGCAACAACCCCCTGTGGTGGTCGAAGACGCCGGATGCAATGGCCGAGCCTGTTAACCACGCCACCGCCGCGGCCGCGCTGGTCGTCCACTGGGCCTACGGTGCCGGGGGATTCGGCGCCGGCCGCAAAGGGGTGAAGAAGGTCCTGCAGAGCCCCTTGCGCGCCGGCACGCAGTACCTGCTGCGCGGCGACTGCCTGTGGGACACCTTGCTGGCCAACTGTGTCGTCTCGGCCGGCGACCATCAGCTGGCCGGTCGTGACCGATGCTGGTGGGAACGCGACGACCCCGACGAGATCCCGGCTCCCGGCCCGCTCGCCCGCCTCACCGGTTCACCTCGCGGCCTGCTCCTCGTCGGTGACGACGCCAGCGTGCACGACGCGTACGTCACCTGGGGCGCGTCGCTGCCCGGCGGGTTCTGGGAGGCCGATCCGTATAGCGCCCGGAGGGTGACCAAAGGGGGCGACGTCATCCCGTACCGGCTGTCGCCTGCCCGCCAGGCGTGGGCCGACAGTCCGGCCCTGCTGGCGCACGTAGCCGGGACGGCTTCGCCGGACACGCTCGAGCCCCCAGCCACATTCGATGCTTCCCGCAACCCGCTAGGCCACCTCGACCGCTTCTGGGCGCTCGGCGCCACCGTCGTGACCCACTTCCCCGATCAGAGCAAGGACATCGACTGGGCACGGGTCGAACTGCCCGGCGTCGTCGCCTGCATCGAAAGTCACGACCAAGACGGGTACGGCGCGCTGTGCCAGTTCTGCCTGTTCGCACAGGATGTTGACGACCACTTCCGAGCGTCGTTGCGATCCGCGGGGGTTCCGTCGCTCGACATGTGGGAGGCCTTGTGGTGGCATCGGGCCGAGGCCCGCTTCTGGCGGGTCATCTCGGAGCGCACGTGGGAATCCCACGCCGTGGCTGTTGCCGCCGCCGCCCAACAGACGCTGCGGGACGCCACCGTCGACGTGACGACTCCGCGCCGGATGCGCACCGTGATACGCGCCGAAGACCGACTCATCGCCCAACTTCGGGTCCTTCAACAGCAGTACGGCCTCGAACCTGCGAAAGGCGCCGCATGACCACGCTGCCCACCCACACCTGGGAAGACGGCCTCGTCGCCTTCCTCAGAACCCTCCGCGACGACAAGGCAGCGATGGCTGACCTGCGCACCGGTCTTCGGCGACGCCCCGAGGAAGCCACCCGCCTGCACCGCTACGTCGCCGGGTTCGTCCCCGACAACCTCCTCGGTACCGCCCAGGAGCGCGCGGTCTACACCGTCGCGGCGCTGTTTGCCGCCCATCCCGACCTACCTGTCACCGACGAGTCGATCGGTGAGGCGCTACGCCAGCTCGCCGCTGGCGGCACCTTCTCGGCCGACGGTGTCGAGCGTCGAATCCAGCACCTCGTACGGTCGTCCGACAGCGCGGCGCTGTGCCGCAACCTCGTAGCCATCCTCGCCCTCCTCGCCGGCGGTCCTGTGGGCCTGTCGTGGTCGCGACTCGCCGACGACATCGACCACTGGGACCGGGACGCCGACCGTGTCATCCGGCGCTGGCTGCGCGACTTCTACCGCACCCCTGCCGAAGCACCTTCCAGTCCCGACGCCACCACGGAGCCTTGAGCATGTTCATCGACGTCCACGTCCTGCAGACCGTGCCCTATTCGAACCTCAACCGCGACGACACCGGCACACCGAAGACCCTCGTCTACGGGGGTGCGGCACGCGCCCGTGTATCGAGTCAATCCTGGAAGCGTGCCGCCCGCCTCTACATCGAACGACTCATGACCGATTCCGTCACCTATCGCACCCGCAACCCGCACCTGCGCCTCGGTGCCCTCCTCGAAGCAGCCGGTATTGCCTCGCCCGAAGCGGATATCGCTGCCCGGTGGGTCTTCCACCAACTCGGGACTGCGACCCGCGACGAGAAGGACAACGTGATCTTGTTCGTGGCCGAAGCAGAGCTCGCCGCGCTGCGCGACGCCTACGTGGCCAATCGGGCTGCCATGTGGCCCGACGCCGAAGCCTGGGCGACACCGGTCGAGGGGGCCGCCAAGAAGAAGGCGAAAGAGTCGAAGAAGTCGGACAAGTCACCCCATGAGAGCGTGCTCAAGGACTGCCTCCTGCTTCCCCGACCCACCAGCATCGCCCTGTTCGGCCGGATGCTCGCCGCTGACCCGAAGATCAACGTCGATGCCGCCGTCCAGGTCGCGCATGCCTTCTCCACCCACCCCGTCGAGGTCGAACTCGACTACTTCACCGCAGCCGAGGACCTCCCCACCACCGATGACCTCACCGGCGGCGCGCACCTCGGCAACGCAGAGTTCCTCACCGCCACCTTCTACCGCTACGCCACGATCGACGTCCGCGAACTGATCGCCAACATCGGCGGTGATACGGCTGTGGCCGCCGAGCTCACTCGGCTGTTCCTCGCCGCGTTCTGCCTGTCGTTGCCGTCCGGTAAGAACAACGTGACCGCCCCCCACTCTGTCCCCGACCTCGTCGCCACCGCCGTGCGCGACAGCCGCCCCGTCTCCTACGCGGCCGCCTACGAACGGCCCATCAAGGGCCGTGACGGCCATGTCGGCGCCTCGATCGAAAGGCTCGGCTGCCACGCAGCGCACGTGGCCAGGATGCTCCCCGCCGATCCGCTCTACCGCGGCTGCGTTGCCACGGCCCAGTCGCCGGCCAGCCTGGGCGAGGCGGTCGATGGACTTGCCGCGCTCATCGACGCCAGCGTCGCCGCCGGGTTCAACGCCGCATGACCGCCACGCTCGTCCTCCATCTCCATGGGCCGCTACAGGCGTGGGGGGCCGGGTCGCGATTCGACAGCCGCAACACCGAGGACGTTCCCACCAAGTCCGCCATCGTCGGCGTTCTCGCCGCCGCGCTCGCCCGGCCTCGCCACAGCGATGTCTGTGACCTCGCGGCGCTACACATGGCGACGAGGGTTGACCGGCCCGGACTTCGGCTGCGCGACTACCACACTGTGGGCGCCGGCTACCCGACCCGCCAGCGGTTGCTCACCGCCGAAGGCAAGATCGCTAAGCGTGCCATCGTCACGGAGCGCTTCTACTTGGCCGACGCCGCCTTCACCGTCGCCCTCACCGGCGACGACGATGTGGTGCGAGAGCTCAGCCGCGCTCTGGCCCGTCCCCGCTGGGCGCCCTACCTCGGGCGGCGAGCCTGCCCACCGGCAGAGCCGTTCGTACTCGGCGTCACCACCGACGAGCCCGTCGCCCTCCTCGAACATCGGCTTCCCGTTGTCCGACGGGTCCGGGCAGGTGGCACCACGGTCCGCTTCCACGTCGACGACCCGAGCGGGAGCCACCGACCCTTGCGTGATCGACCCGGGGAGCGCAGCGGTGTCTGGGCCAGCTACACGACCCGTCCCGTGCGGGAATGGGCCACCGCGCTGCCCGCCGAGCGGTTCACCGACGACCCGTTCACCCTCCCCGCCTACCTCGCCACCGTGCCATGACAACCGCGACTCTCACCCGCATCCGCGTCAACCCACGACATCGCGACGCCCGCCGTGACCTGGCCAACGCTGTCGAGTTGCACCGCAGCATCATGGGCCTCTTCGACGACACCGGCGGCGACGCCAGGCAGCGCTTCGGGGTCTTGTACCGACTCGACAATGACCCATCGGGGCCAACGCTGCTCGTTCAGTCCCGCGCGAGGCCGGACATCGAGAAGCTCCCCACCGGCTACGGTGAAGCCGCGACCGTCGACCTCGCACGGCTGCTGGACCATCTCGATTTCTGCGGCAGCGTCCGATACCGGCTGCTGTTGAATGCCACGAAGAAGCCCGCCCAGGGCCCTCACAAGGGGAAGCGCATCGCACTCGGCCGCGGGGACACTGCGCAGTGGTGGCGCGCCCGAGCCAACACGATCGGGCTCCAACTCGTGTCGGAACCAATCATGACGGCCACTCTCGTCACCGGTCGGGACCCCCATGACGGTCGTATCACGGTACGCGCATGGCGGCTCGACGGCGCTGCAGTAGTCCAGCAACCACAGCCGCTTCGCGAGGCCCTCCTCGACGGCGTCGGGCGTGCCAAAGCCTACGGCTGCGGGCTCCTCTCCCTCGCGCCCCAGGCGTAGACATGCCGCTTCGCGAAGAAACCATCCGCCTGCAGAATCCGGCTATCGCGGCCCTCCCGCGCCTCGTCGAGCAACTCACGTTCCTCCACGTCTCCAAGGCGCGCCTCATACAGGACGAAACCGGCGTCGTCGCTCTCATGGAGGAGAACGAGCAACCGCTACGCGTCCCGCTCCCTACGGCGTCCGTAGCCGCAGTGCTCCTCGGGCCAGGCTGCTCGATCACCACCGCCGCGATGTCCACCATCGCCAAGCACGGGACGGCCCTCCTCTGGGTCGGTTCTGACGGCTCCAGGACCCACTGTTGGACGTACTCCCTCACGAGTTCGGCCCGCTGGGCCGAAGCGCAAGCTGCCCTGTGGGCCGACCCCATCCGCCGCAAGGAAGTCGCCGTCGCCATGTATGAGAAGCGATTCGGTGGCCTCCCACCCGGTGGCACCGTTACCCTCCGCAGACTGCGCGGCCTCGAAGGCCAGCGCATGAAGCGCCTCTACAAGGCGCTGGCGGACAAGCACAGGATCAAGTTTCGGCGCGACTACGACCCGAACGACTTCGGGTCCGGTGACCCGATCAATCAGGCCCTCTCCGCAGCCAACGCTGCGCTCTACGGCATAGCGCTCGCCGCGATCACCGCCCTGGGCTGTCATCCAGGGCTCGGCTTCGTACACAGTGGCAGCATCGCTGCCTTCGTGCACGACATCGCCGACCTCTACAAGGCGGACACCTCCATCCCCGCGGCATTCCAGGCCTCACACAGCGCCGAGCCAGCTCTGCAGGCGCGACGCCTCACCCGAGACGCCTTCCTCCGAGCCGGCATCCTCGAACGTGCAGTCAGGGACATCCAAGACCTCCTCAAGGCCGGCCTCGCCCATACCGCCCCCGCCGAGGGACTCCTCCGTGACGACCACGGCTACGTCCCTGGCGGGACGAACTACGCCAGCCAGGCTGGCGACGAGGCGGGCACGTCGTCGCTCCAGATCGCAGGCGACCTTGCTTTCGACATCGAACGCGACGACCAACCACTGGAACACCCATGGCGACCATGACCGTGATCCACCTCGAAGCCGTCCCCCCGGCGCTGCGCGGGACCCTGACCCGATGGATGACCGAGCCGGTGACCGGTCTGTTCACCGGCAACATGAGTGCCCGAGTGCGAGACGAAGTCTGGCGGATGATCACCAGGTCACGCGACACTGGCCGCGCCGTGCTCGTCCATACCGCCGACAACGAACAGGGGTACCTCATCCGAACGGCCGGGGATTCCGCCCGCCGCGTCATCGACATCGACGGCCTCCAGCTCATCGCCATCCAATAACCCCAGGTCACGAAGCGTCCTCCCCACGCGCGTGGGGGTGCTCCCTTCTGGCGGGCGGTGCAGCGGCACCCCGAGGCGTCCTCCCCACGCGCGTGGGGGTGCTCCCTCGGCGACGGGCCTGCCGTCGTACGCGAACCTGTCCTCCCCACGCGCGTGGGGGTGCTCCCCCTGCGGGGCTGGCCGTGCTGGGGGCGGCGCGGTCCTCCCCACGCGCGTGGGGGTGCTCCGGCTGTTGAGCGGTTCCAGTTGGTAGTCGGTGCGTCCTCCCCACGCGCGTGGGGGTGCTCCGTCGCGCTCGTAGGACGCCGTGGCAGCCCGGAGGTCCTCCCCACGCGC
>JADLFH010000165.1 GCA_020845705.1 Microthrixaceae bacterium
ACTGACCGCCCTGGTCGTAACCGATGTACCCGGGGGGCGCACCGACCAGGCGGGCCACCGAGTGCTTCTCGCCGTACTCGCTCATGTCGATGCGGACCATGGCGCGCTCGTCGTCGAACAGGAAGTCCGCCAACGCCTTGGCCAGCTCGGTCTTGCCGACGCCGGTCGGGCCGAGGAACAGGAACGACCCGGTGGGCCGGTTCGGGTCGGCCACCCCGGCCCGGGTGCGCCGGACCGCGTCGGAGACCGCGGCGACCGCGCGCTTCTGCCCGATCACCCGGCGGCCCAGTTCGTCCTCCATCCGCAGCAGCTTCGCGGTCTCCCCCTCCATCAACCGCCCGGCCGGGATACCGGTCCAGGACGCCACCACGTCGGCGATGTCGTCGGGCCCGACCTGCTCCTTGAGCATGACGCTCTCGCGGGCCTGAGCCTGCGGCAGCGCGGCGTCGAGCTTCTTCTCCACCTCGGGGATCCGGCCGTACCGCAGCTCGGCGGCCTTGGCCAGGTCACCGTCGCGTTCGGCCCGGTCGGCCTCGCCGCGCAGCACCTCGAGTTGCTCCTTCAGCTCCCGCACGATGTCGATGGCGTTCTTCTCGTTCTGCCAGCGGGTGGTGAGCTCGGCCAGCTTCTCCCGCAGGTCGGCAAGTTCCGCGCGAAGCTTCTCCAGCCGGTCCTTGGAGGCGGCGTCCTCCTCCTTGGCCAGCGCCATCTCCTCGATCTCCAGGCGGCGCACCAGACGTTCGACCTCGTCGACCTCGACGGGACGGGAGTCGATCTCCATCCGCAGCCGGGAGGCGGCCTCGTCGACCAGGTCGATGGCCTTGTCCGGCAGGAAACGGCTGGTGATGTAGCGGTCGGACAACGTCGCCGCGGCGACCAGAGCCGAGTCGGTGATCCGCACACCGTGGTGAACCTCGTAGCGGTCCTTCAAACCACGCAGGATGCCGACGGTGTCGTCCACCGAGGGCTCGCCGACGAACACCTGCTGGAAGCGCCGTTCCAGGGCGGCGTCCTTCTCGATGTACTTGCGGTACTCGTCGAGGGTGGTGGCGCCGACCAGACGCAGCTCCCCACGGGCCAGCATCGGCTTGATCATGTTCCCGGCGTC
>JADLFH010000166.1 GCA_020845705.1 Microthrixaceae bacterium
ACTCATGTGGACAGCGCGCGGTGTGTTTGAGGCATCGATGATTGTCGCATCGCGCCCGTTCAGGCTTCGCAGGAACAGGGGCTTGCCGATGCTGATCGGTGCATACGCGCCGCTGTCCACCAGGATCCAGTCGTTCGATCCCGCCGCATTGACAGCGGACTGAATCGTCGCATGCGTCGAGGCCCACGTGTAGTTGGTCGGTGGCGGGCTGCCACCGACGTAGCGATACACCTTGGCCGGCGCCGCTGCGCAGGCTACCGGGCCGGTGCGGGCCAGCATGCCGGCGACCAATTCGGCGAGCCGCGACTCGCCGTCGTGGGCCACCGTCCTCACCCGATGGGTCCGCAACCCCAGTTCGTCCAGTTCGACCGGCGTCAGCGGCTTGTTGAAGATGCGCACGTCATCCATGGCGCCCTCGAAACCGCGGCCCACGACCACTGCGCCCTGATTCGGCGATGCGAGGTGCAGTTCGCCTGTCGCGAGCAGCACGCCATCCTGCCACAGTTCCACGACGCCTGCGCTTATCACAACCGCCAAATGATGCCACTGGCCGGGAACAAGGGCCGTGCCCGCCACCACCGCATTGGTTCGCGACAGATCGAACTGCTCGAAGACGACGCGCCTTGCCGCGTCCACGCGGAGTCGATACGGGAAACCTTCGTAGGCAAACGCGGGCTCGCGGAAGATCAGGTCGCCTCCGTCGCCGACGGCGTCCGCCCGCACCCACAGCGCAAGGCTGAAGTTCTCCCTTTCCATGTCGAAACCCAACTCGCGGGCGTTCGCGATGCGGAGGTAGTCGGCGCCGCCGAAATGATACGCCTGGCTGGCTTGCCCGGTCCTGTCGGCCGTGAGGGAACCGCCGGCGACGCTTACGTCCCGCGCACGGTCGCTGGAGTCCCCGGTACCCCGCTCGAAGAGCAATTCAAGCCGCAGGTGATCGCGGTCGATGTAGTACGGGTCGCTCTTGACGATCTCCATCAGACCGCCGTCCAGTTTCCGGACCACGGCGTTGCTGTAGGTGGTCGCCGCCGGCGCGTCGCGGATGACCAACCCGATGCCATTCGACGAGGCGGTCGCGCGCATCACCTGGCTCGTCCAGCCTTCTGCGACGGGGTAAACCGCGTGCAGGGCGAAGGGGACGGAACCGGTGGTGCTCAGGATGGCGGCGAGGCGATCTTGCCCGCGCAGTTCACCCAGCACGAACGCCGCTGTCGAACTGGCCCGGAGAACGGCGTGCGCCCTCCAGGCGCCGTTGGACTGGACCAGCCTGAGTATGCCCCCGCCCTCCACGGGGTCGCGATAGCCGCAGAAGAGCACCGGCGTGTCCGCGCCGACGCAGCCTCCCGCGAGGGAGGTGATCGCCCGCGGCCCCACCGGCACGGAGTTCGTGCGCCACACTCCTCCCTGTTCCACGAGGATCCACACGAAGTTGTCGTGTTCCCCGGGGTCGCCATCGGCGCCCGCGGCGATTTCGTACCCGGGGTTGCCGTCGAGGTCTCCCGCATGGAACACGATCCGCGAGGGGATGAACGGCCATGCGAGTTGAGCAAGCACTTCTCCGGCCGCGCCAACGGATCTCGGGATCGACTGTGCGTC
>JADLFH010000167.1 GCA_020845705.1 Microthrixaceae bacterium
CCGGTGGTCCAGCCGTGGTACCTGTTGTGGGCGATCATCCCGCTGGCCGCCTGGGCGACCCGACCCCGATTCCGGATCGCGGTGATCGCGGTGACGCTCGTGGTGGGGATTTTCGGCCCGACCGCCAACGGCGACCGGTTCGCGCTGTTCCAGATCATCGACGCGACCCTGGCGAGCACCGTGATCGTGCTGCTGCTGATCACCCTGACCCGCAACCTGTTGCCGTGGCGCTACGTGCCCGGCACCGACGAGCGCTACAGCGGCCAGGACGCCGCGGGACCCCCCGACCCGGCCGCGGGGCAACCACCGGCCAGCCGTCCGGCGCCCGACGCCTACGCTGACTCACCGTGAGTTCAGGCTCCCCGACCCCGGTGCGGCTGCGCGGGGTGTCCAAGCGCTACGGGTCGACCCAGGCCGTGTCCGGTCTCGATCTGGAGGTCAACCGCGCCGAGGTGCTCGCCCTGCTGGGCCCCAACGGCGCCGGCAAGACCACCACCGTCGAGATGTGCGAGGGCTTCGTCCGCCCCGACGAGGGCAGCATCGAGGTGCTCGGACTGGACCCGGTGGCCGACAACGGCCGGCTGCGGGAGCGGATCGGGGTGATGCTGCAGGGCGGTGGCGGCTATCCGGCCGCCCGGGCGGGCGAGATGCTCAACCTCGTTGCCGCCTACTCCGCCGACCCGCTCGACCCGGCCTGGCTGCTCGGCACCCTCGGGCTGACCGACGCGGCGAAGACCACCTACCGGCGGCTCTCCGGCGGGCAGCAGCAGCGGCTCGCCCTGGCCTGCGCGATCGTCTGCCGACCCGAACTGGTGTTCCTCGACGAGCCGACCGCCGGAATGGACGCGCACGCCCGGCTGGTGGTCTGGGAGCTGATCGACGCGCTCCGCCGCGACGGGGTGACGGTGGTGCTCACCACCCATCAGCTCAAGGAGGCCGAGGAGCTCGCCGACCAGATCGTCATCATCGACCGGGGCGCCGCCGTCGCGTCCGGAACCCCGGCCGAGCTGATGCGCAGCGGCGCCGAGGACCAGTTGCGGTTCACCGCCCCACGGCGACTTGATCTTTCGCTGCTGCTGGCGGCGCTGCCCGAGGGCTACCGCGCCAGCGAGCAGCTGCCCGGCGAGTATCTCGTCGAGGGCACCATCGACCCGCAGGTGCTGGCCACCGTCACCGCGTGGTGCGCCCGGCTCAACATCCTCGCCACCGACATGCGGGTCGAGCAGCGCAGCCTCGAGGACGTCTTCCTCGACCTCACCGGCAAGGAGTTGCGGTCATGACCCAGCTGTTCGTAGCCGGAACCTTCTCCCCCGACCCGCGGCCCAACGCCGTCGGACGGATGCTGGCCGCCCAGTACGGCCTGGAACTGAAGTTGTTGCTGCGCAACGGCGAACAACTGCTGCTGACCATGTTCATTCCGATCACCCTGCTGATCGGACTCACGCTGCTGCCACTGGGCGAGTTCGGCGACAACCGCGTCGCGGTGTTCACCCCGGCCATCATGGCGCTGGCGGTGATCTCCACCGCGTTCACCGGGCAGGCGATCGCCGTCGCCTTCGACCGGCGCTACGGGGCACTGAAACGCCTTGGTGCGACGGCACTTCCGGTCTGGGGCATCATCGCCGGCAAGGCGTGCGCGGTGGTCACCGTGGTCTTCCTTCAGGCGGTACTGCTCGGCGGTATCGGCGCGGCGCTGGGCTGGCGCCCGCCGCCGGCCGGCCTGCTGCTGGGTGGGGTGATCATCGCCCTGGGCACCGCGACGTTCGTCGCGATGGGCCTGCTGCTGGGTGGCACCCTGCGTGCCGAGATCGTGCTGGCCGTCGCCAACCTGCTGTGGTTCGTGTTCGCCGGTTTCGGCGCCCTGACCGTCGAGACCGGCACCATCCCGCGGGC
>JADLFH010000085.1 GCA_020845705.1 Microthrixaceae bacterium
CGACGCCGGCTCGATCGCTCCGAGCGGGCTGCGGTCATCGTTGTCCAGGCGGCGTCTCGGTAGCCGCTCATGAGTCCGTGGCGATGAGTCCGTGGCATTGGTGCGGTTCGGAGCGCCGTGACGGTTGCCGGCGCCGTGGTCGCCAGTTCCGATGCCTCGCCGAGCAGGGTCTGTCCGGCCGCCTCAGTCGACCGGTAGGTAGTGGCCGAACGCGTCTGGGGTCGCGCCTTCATCGCGTCCAGGTAGGTACACCAGGTCGAACACGAGCGCGCACAGCTCGGCCCGGCTCGACACGCCTGCCTTGCCGTAGACGGCGCTCAAGTGGTCACCGACGGTGTGTACGGAGATGCCGAGCGAGCGGGCGGCACTGACCCGCGACTCGCCTCGCAACACGAGCTCCACCACGCGGCTCTCCGAGTCGGTGAGGCCGAGTCTGGCCATCAACAACGGCACTACGCGATCGGCGCCGACGTGTTGCACCACCACCATCACGCCGCCGTCAAGGCCCTTGGCAGGCGCTCCGTGTAGGGACACCATCGCCCTTCGCGCTGGCATGAGCGCCGACGCGGCCCCGCGCCGGCGAGTTGCCGCAGCCAGACTCCTCAGGGTGGGGCCGACCACCGCTTCATCTGCCTCGCCGAGGAGCGACTCGGCTTGAGGTGAGGTCACGATCGTCGCATCATCGGCATCCAAGAGCAGCGACCCGGGAGCCGTGGCGGTTGGCCCCGCGGACGCCAACCGCAGGAGCAGGGCGCGGAGTTCAACGGCGAGCACGGGTGCGCACGCCTCAGCGACCGCCACGTCCGAGGCGCTGAACGTCCCGACCGCCCGATACAGACAGAGGACCCCCCAGGCGGCGCCGGCAGCCCGGAGGAGGACCCGCAGCTCGTCGGTCGCGCCGAGCGGCGCGAGGAGCTCGGCGAACCGGGGCACCGTGGAAGGGTCGCCGATGTCGATCGACAGAGCGGCCGCCGTTCGACCCGACCGCCACAGATCTGTGAACGTGTTCGGGGCCTCATCGAGCCACTCCAGCTCGAAGAGACGGCGTTCCCTGGCCACATCTTGGGGAAGCGGCTGCGGCCCGTCGCCGAGGTCGAAGATCAGTTGGCAGCGGGTGTCCAGCAGGGTGAGCGGGTCGAGCGTGCTCCACGCGCCCCCGACCGCGCCGACGGCCGGCCGCAGCACAGGATCGGCCACCGTGAACAGATGGTCGATCGACTCGCTTCCGGCAACCACGGCCCGAAGCTCGTCACGGATCCGACGCGAACGAGACGGCACAGCACGTCACGGTATCGTGGAGGTTCGCCCAGTCGGACGGACGGATGTGGCGGGGAGCACGTCGCGGCGAAAGTCCTCGTCGCGGTCGGCGTGCGCACCCTGGCCGGGGGCAACTGTCCGAGACCGCGGGGCCCACCTCGAGCGAGGCTCACCGACCCCTCGATACCGGGGATGGACCGGGCCGCGTCGCCGTTCGAACATGGAGTCCATGACCGACATCGAAACCACCCAGATCACCGTGCGCCGGGCCGATGAGATCGACGAGGTGGCGCCACCGGACCCGTCACTGCCGATCCCGTCGTTCCGTACGCTCGTCGGAGCGAAAGAGGGTGTCGGGTTCTCGGTGATGACCTACACCGCTCCCCCGAGGTTCACTCCGCCCCCGGTGCTGCACCGCCACACACGCGAGCACGCGGTGGTGGTCGTGATCAGCGGCGAGATCTCCTATCACACCCCCGATGGCGGACCGTTCGCAGCACCGGCCGGCTCCGCGGCCATCCTGAGACGGGGCGCCTGGTTCAGGTGGGAGAACCCGACCGAAGACGCCGCCGAGCTGCTCTTCGTCTTCAACCCGGCCGGCTTCGAGCAGTACTTCGCGGATGTCGCCTCCGAGCTCGAAGCGGCTGCCTGGGATCCGTCTGCGTTGGTTCAGGTGATCCCCGCCCTGCGAGCCGCCTACGGAGATGAGTCCCACCCCGGATGAGAGCGCGGATGGACGCTAGGAGCTCATCCGGCTCGCTTCGGGGACCGTCGCGTCCCGGGGTGCGACGAGCTCTCGATGGGGACATCACCGAGGGTCAGGCCAACAGCGAAGCGCACACCCGCGTCTCTCAGTCGGTGATGTCTCGCCGTACCGGTGGAGAACCGCCAGTGAGCGTATTACGATAATCTCGTGTGGAGGTACACCGATCGGCCCGCAAACACGGCGTGGTTGTCACGCCCTGGTCATCGCGGACGTTGAACCTGACGCTGACCCGCCGCGCGTCCTGGCGATCGGGCCGGATGAGGCCGGCAACCTCCTCGAGGTCATCTGGTTGGAGTTCCCCGACCGGGCACCGATAGCGATCCACGCCATGCCACTCCGCCGCGCCTTCTACGACCTGCTCCCACCAGGGGAGGACGACTCATGAGCAAGCCCAAGTCCTACACCACCGCCACCGGCCGAGTGCTGCCCGACGATGACCTCGACGCCATTGCCGAAGAGCTCGAGCATGCCGACTACGACGTCGAAGAGCTGAAGACCCGTCGGCGAGGTCGGCCGCTGCTCGGGTCAGCGCCGGCCGAGGTTGTGCCGGTCCGCCTCGATCCAGAGCTCAAGAGCGCCGTGGACGCACGCGCCGAAGCGGAGCACCTCACCACGAGTGAGATCATCCGCAAGGCGCTCCGCCGCTACCTCGACGTGGCGTAAGGGTCACCCTGCCAGCGCGTACCCACCGGTCCGGTGGTGAGGAGAGGGTTGTCGGGCGGGTCGCCGGGCGGCTGCGTTGTCGCTGGTAGCGAGCGGGCGCGTCGGCTCGGCGGGCCGGGTGCACGAGCGGCGCTCGCCACGCTGATGCCTCCCGATCGGGTGGGGTTCCTTCAGGCCGCCGCTACGACCTGACGACGCCGTTCAACGGCGAGGCCCGTCTGTTCGAGGACTGGATGTCCTGGCCTCAGCTGGTCGTTCGGTCGACCAATTCACGGACTGGACCGGCGCCGGTCATGGCCGGTCGCCGTCGCGGTTGGGATCGGTCATTCCCGCGAGGACGGTTTCGGCTGCGTCGCGGAGCGCTGCGAGCTGGGTGTGGGTGAGGGTTTCGCCCAGTAGGTCCTGAACCGCGTCGATGTAGGCCGGTTCGGCTTCGGCCATCGCCTCGCGGGCTCGGGCAGTGGGTCCCACGTAGGCCCCTCGTCCGTCGTTCGGGCAGGGGGTCTTGTCGAGCAGGCCTCGCTCGGTCATGCGGCTGACCTGGTGTGACACTCGGCTCTTCTCCCAGCCGAGCGACTCGACCAGCTCGAACAGCCGCATCCGCCCGTCGTGATGGGAGCTGAGCGCGGCCAGGACCTTGTAGTCGGTGCAGGACAGTTGCGAGCCGGAGCCCAGACGGCGGCCCAACTCGGCCTCGACCTGCTCGTACATCGACTGGACGGCCTCCCAGACCGCCCACGCCGGTTCCTCACTCACATCTCCCAGCATACCCCGGGAATAGTTGACACGTCCGCTATGTTGGAGGATGTATCACCTACCAGCCACGGAGGAATCAGCCATGTCCACCACCGAGTCCGCCACCGCGACCGGCACCTACACGATCGACCCCACCCACAGCCGGATCGGCTTCGTGGCCCGTCACGCCATGGTCACCAAGGTCCGCGGCTCCTTCACCGAGTTCGCCGGCAGCGGCACCTTCGACGAAGCGGACCCCGCCAACTCGCATCTGGAGCTGACCATCCAGGCGAACAGCATCGACACCGGCAACGCCGATCGCGACGGACACCTGCGCAGCAACGACTTCTTCGACATGGAGACCTACCCTGAGATCACCTTCACCTCGACCAACGTCGCCAGGACCGGCGACGACACATACGCAGTGACCGGCGACCTGACCATCAAGGGCGTCACCAAGCCCGTAACCGTCGAGTTCGACTACACGGGCACCGCCGTCGACCCCTACGGCAACACACGCCTTGGCCTTGAGGGCAGGACCACCGTCAACCGCAAGGACTGGGGCGTCAACTGGAACGCAGCGCTGGAGGCCGGCGGCGTGCTGGTCAGCGAGAAGGTGACCCTCGAGTTCGACGTCTCCGCGATCCGCTCTGCGGACGCCTGACCCTCCGTGGCCCAAGAGGAGGTTGTGACCCATGGGTGACTACGGCCGAGAAGTCCAGTTCGGACTGTTCCTGTCGCCTGACACGGCGAAGCTCGACCAGACGTTGGCGACCGCGCAGGCCGCTGATGCATCCGGTCTGGAGCTGATCGGGATCCAGGACCATCCGTACCAGAAGCAGTTCCTCGACACCTGGGCGTTGATGGCGACAGTCCTGGCGCGCACCGGGCGGATCAGCGTGTTCCCCGACGTCGCCAGCCTGCCGTTGCGGCCACCCGCGGTGCTCGCCAAGGCGGCGGCCAGCCTGGATGTGATCTCCGGCGGTCGATTCGAGCTCGGATTGGGCGCTGGGGCGTTCTGGGAGGCGATCGCCGCGATGGGCGGGCCCAACCGCAGTGGCGCCGAGGCCGCCGAGGCCCTCACCGAGGCAGTCGAGATAGTGCGTCTCATGTGGTCCGCTCAACGCTCGGTCCGATTCACCGGCACGCACTACCAGATCGACGGGGTGCACCCCGGGCCCCAGCCGGCACACGACATGGGGATCTGGCTGGGAGTCGGCGGGCCCCGCATGTTGGGGTTGGTGGGACGCGCCGCGGACGGCTGGCTGCCCTCCAACGGCTACTTCCCGCCAGACAAGCTGCCCGACATGCACCGCCGCATCGACGACGCCGCCGCGGAGGCGGGCCGTGACCCGTCGGAGATCTCGCGGATCTACAACGTGTGGGGCACGATCACCGACGGGCAGTCCAACGGCGAGTTCGACGGCCCGGTCGATCAGTGGATCGAAACGTTGACGGCTCTGGTGCTCGACGGCGGGATGAACGCGTTCGTCTTCGGCGCCGAGGGCGACGACCCCGCCCAGATGGCCGCGTTCATGGACCAGGTCGTGCCCGCCGTTCGAGAACAGGTCGCCGCCGGCCGAGCCGGCCACGGCCGATAGGGAAGGAGCCCACATGCCCGCAGCCACCGCTGACCCCCTCACGCTCCCGCGCATCCACCCGCCCGGCCTCGACGACGTCGAACGCCCGGTCGTGAACATCTCGACCGGGCCGACCGGTCTCGAAGGGCTGGGGTTCCCGGTCCGTCGAGCCCTCGCTGGAGCGCCCTACGAGCTGACCGACCCGTTCATCATGATGGACCACCTCGGCGAGATCGACTACGAGGTCGGCGAACCGAAGGGCACCGACTGGCATCCCCATCGCGGCTTCGAGACCGTCACCTACCTGATGGACGGCATGTTCCAACACCAGGACTCCAGCGGTGGGGGCGGGCTGATCGAACCGGGAGACACCCAGTGGATGACCGCCGGGTCGGGGATCCTGCACATCGAGACCCCTCCGGCGTCGATGGTCGAGTCCGGCGGTCTGTTCAACGGGGTGCAGATCTGGGTGAACCTCCCCGCGTCGGCCAAGTGGACCCCTCCCGCCTACCAGGGCATCACCAAGCGGGACATCCTGCTGCTCACCAGCCCCGGCGCGGGGGCGATCATCCGGGTGATCGCCGGGGAGGTGGACGGACACGTCGGCCCCGGCTCGACCCACACTCCCATCACCATCCTCCACGCGTCGATCCCCGCCGGCGAGCGACTGTCGTTGCCGTGGCAACCGGACTTCAACGCCATGGCGTACGTGTTCGCCGGCTCGGGCACCGCTGGGATCGAGGCGGCGCCGATCCACGGCGGCAACATGGTCGTGTTCGGCAACGGCGACCGCGTCACCCTCGCCGCGGATGCCACTCAAGACAGCCGGACCGACGCCCTCGAGGTCATGCTGTTGGGCGGCAAACCGATCCGCGAACCCGCGTTCCAGTACGGGCCCTTCGTCATGAACACCGAAGCGGAGCTCGCCCAGGCCATCGACGACTACCAGCACGGCCGGATGGGGGTGATCCCCCCGGGCGCACTGCAGCCCCACGTCTACCGCGGTTGACGAGATCCTCGGCCGCCTTCGAGCGGGGGACGGCTGTCCAGGCGACGCGCCGCGCTCTCGGTGCACCCTACGACCGCGCGGCAACGAGGTGATATGCGAGAGCTCCGGTTCCCGATGGCCCGCGGTCTCCCCATGAGGAACGGCGCGTCATCCGAGCGCCACGGGGATGCTACGCGAGAGGATCGCCAAGGCGACGTCGCGCCTCCGATACGGTGGCGAACGTGCGGTCGCTGCGGTCGCAGATTGGGAGTATGTTCCCCGAACACATGTGCGATCAGGAGGTGTACCCGTGACCGCGAGAGAGCAGCGAGGCAAGGCACGGGTGAATAACCCAGTGGTGCTCGGGGTTCCGCTGGGGGCTGACCAGGTTGGCGCGGCCGCACCGCGGTCGCTCTTGGAGATGGTGCAGGCTGAGCCTCAAAAGGCGTTCCCGGCTATTGCGAAGGACCTCGATGCGTGTGCCCGCATTCAGAGCGCCGTGCAGGGACTTCAGACGGTGCATCGCATCCACAACGGCGACAGTCGAGCGATCGAGCTCCAACCGGAGAGCGTCGATCTCGTCGTTACGTCGCCCCCGTACTGGACCCTCAAGAAGTACAACGAGCATGAACTCCAGCTCGGCGAGGTACAGGACTACGAGGAGTTCCTCGATGAGCTCGATGAGGTCTGGCGGCGCGCCTACAAGGCACTGGTCCCCGGTGGTCGGATGGTCATCGTCGTCGGCGATGTCAACGTGTCGCGCAAGGAGTTCGGCCGTCACCTGGTCTTCCCCCTCCACGCGAGCATCCAGGAGCGATGCCGGCAGATTGGCTTCGACAACCTCGCCCCGATCATCTGGTACAAGATCGCCAACGCCCAATACGAAGTCGGGGGTGGCGGCGGCTTCTTCGGCAAGCCCTACGAACCGAACGGCGTCATCAAGAACGACATCGAGTACATCCTGTTCCAGCGCAAGCCCGGCGGGTATCGCAAGCCCGAACTGGCTACGCGACTGATGTCGGTCATCCCCGCGGCAGACCACTCCGAGTGGTTTCAGCAGGTGTGGCGCATGGGCGGCGCGTCGACCCGGAACCACCCCGCACCTTTCCCGCTGACACTTGCCGAGCGGCTCGTCCGGATGTTCTCGTTCGTTGGTGACACGGTTTTCGACCCGTTCCTCGGCACCGGGACAACATCAACCGCGGCCGCGGGGTGGGGCCGGAACAGCATCGGTTGCGAGGTCGACCCGTCGTACTTCGAGGACTGTGTCGACCGGGTGCGGGAGGCGGTTGAGGTCGCCCGGCAGACGACCATGGACCTCAGCGCGTAGCGATGGTCAAGCCGGTGGAGCCGACGGCCTCGCACTCGTCGACGGCTTGACACTCCTGTCACCGCCAACGATCGAGGACTACTGCAACGCGTCGGCGGAATACATCCGTCAGGCCTCAGTGCTCGGCTCCGCCAAGGGGAAGGCGGCGCAGATCCGCCTCTCGAACGCGCTGGCGGCCATCACCCTCGTCGATCTGCGCAACGCCGGACTCGCGTTGCCCGCAGCCGTCGCGGGCGAACGCGAAGTTGGCGGCGGTCTCCGAAGTGTAAGGGCTGACGTATCCGAGATGACCGTACGGGACGGCCTTACGCTCGGGATCGAGATCAAGCCGGTGCACCTCGCCGTGGGTCGAGCGATCTGGAACCGCTTTGGTGACGTGCGGACCTTCGCCGTCAACCTCCACCTCAAGTTCCCCTTCGCTGTCGTCGGCGGGATCATCACGCTCCCAACCACAGAGCGCATCAAGTCCGGTGACGACGAGCACTGGAAGTCCACTACGCATCTGGTTACGAAAGCGGTCGGGCGGTTCATCCGAGCGGGGGGCAGGGTCACCGAAGGCGACGCTGCTCATTTGATGGAGGGGATCGCCGTCGTCGCTTTCGACCGGGAAAGCGGCGCTGTTGATCCTGACCTGCCACCTGTTGGGAGCGGCCTGCGCTGGGGCGAGTTCATCGCGACCATGGCCGAGGTCTACGACGCGCGCTTCGGCGAATATTGAGGGCGGTCAGATGAGCAGCTGTGGGATCAGCCGAGGTCGCCGAAGTGGAAGGCTCTACGTGAGGCTTCTGTCAAGGCCGCTAGGCGACGTGGAACGGAGCTGGTTCAGTCTTCGGGGACGGGACGCGGTCGCTCGTTGGTGTTCGCAACGGCGATCTCGAGGGCTTTCGTTGGATGCATAGCGGCCGCTTGACAGGGCTCAAACGTACTGCCAATGTGATGCCATGACGGTCACAAAGGACGAGCGGCTCCAGATCCGGGTGGATCCGGCCGAGAAGCGCCTGCTCGAGCGCGCCGCCGCGGCGTCGCATGTGTCGGTGTCGGCGTTCGTGCTCCAGTCCGCCGCCGCACAGGCGGCCGAAGTGCTCGCGGAGCGTCAGCTCATCGAGCTCAGCCCCGAGGCCGCGGCTGCGTTCAACGAGGCACTCGACGCTCCCGCGACGGTCAACCAGCGTCTCGCGTCGGCGATCGAGCGGTCTCGGAAGTTCCGGTGGATTGACTGAGCTGCGCCGCCCCGAGCTGCTCGACCCCAAGGTCCACAACCGCTCGGCGTTCAACTCCGGGGCGCCGGATCTCGACGAGTGGCTGAGGCGGTACTCGACCCAGAACCGTCGGAGGAACACCGCTGCGACCTGGGTGATCACCACGGTGGACTCGGCGGTCGTCGCCTACGTGAGCCTCGCCATGACCAGCATCGACCGCGGAGACGCGCAGTCGCCGGTGGCCAAGCACGCCCCCGATCCAGTGCCCGCCCTGTTGATCGGCCGCCTCGCCGTCGATCGGTCCCACGCCGGGCTCGGCGTCGGGACGGCCCTGGTCGCCCACGTGTTGGCCACCGCTGTCGATCTCAATGATCGGGCAGCGTGTCGAGCTGTCGTCGTGAGCGCGATCGATCAGGCGGCGAGGTCGTGGTGGGAGCGCCTTGGCTTCCACCCGTTCGATCCCGGAGATCCAGGCAACCCCGACCTGTACCTGCTGACCAGCGAAATCGAGGCCACGCTTCGGTCCCTCGGCTGAACGTCACCGGCCGGCAACGAATCGGCCGTGCCCGAGCTCGCGTGGGGAGATGGTCCAGTCCTCCCTCCGACACGACCTGACCAGGGCAAACGATCCACGCCGGCGAGCGGCTGTCGCTTCCGTGGCAACCCGGCTTCAACGCGATGGCATACGTGTTCGCCGGCTCGGGCACCGCTGGGAGCGAGACGGCACCGATCCACGGCGGCAACATGGTCGTGTTCGGCAGCGGCGACCGCCTGACCCTCACAGCGGATGCCACCCAGGACAGCCGAACCGATGCCCTCGAAGTCATGCTGCTGGGCGGCGAACCGATCGGCGAACCCGCCTCCAGTACGGGCCGTTCGTCATGAACACCGAGGCGGAGCTCGCCCAGGCGATCGACGACTACCAGCACGGCCGCATGGGCGTCATCCCCTCGGGGGCGCTTCAGCCCCACGTCTACCGCGGCTGACGGACCTTCGGAGGCAGCCCGTGCAGCAGGTACGTGCCGACCTGTGGGTGACCCGGCCCGACATCCACTCGGAACGACTGGTCACCCACGCGCATCTGTGGATCGCCCCCGACGCGGGCAACATCATGTTCCACAACACCGGCACCGACGCCGACCTCGACGAGATCGAGCGTCTCGGTGGCATTGCACACCAGTACCTGAGCCACCGCGACGTGAGCGGCCCGATGCTGGTCGCCCACGCCGCACGGTTCGGAACCCAACTCCATTCCCCGGAATTGGAAGCCGACGACGTTGCCCGGGTGCGGACCCCTGAGGTGACCTTCCGCGACCGTCACATCGACACGAACGGCGTCGAGGTGACCCCCGCCCCCGGGCACAGCCCCGGCAGCACGTGCTTCCAGGTCACCGGAGCCGACGACGCGGTGTACCTGTTCACCGGCGACACGATCTTCCACCGGGACGGGCGGTGGCGTGTGGTCCTGCTTGGCCAGAGCGACTCCGATGCCATGTTTCGGGACGCTCGACGTGCTGGCCGAGTTGGATCCCGACGTGGTCGCGTCGAGCGCCTTCGACGGCGTCACCGCGGCGTACGAGTTCGGGGACCGCTCATGGGCCTCGTGTGTGGCCGAGGCCCGCGACGGACTCGAGCGTAAGTCTCACCCGCCAGGACATCGTTCCGCTCGGTAGGAGGTCGGGTTGCCGTCAGGACATCGTTCCGCTGCCGGAGGTGTGGTTCCGCCAAGAGATCGTTCCGCTCAGCGGAGGGTGCGGGCGAGGTTGA
>JADLFH010000168.1 GCA_020845705.1 Microthrixaceae bacterium
ACTGTCGGGCCGGGTCGGTGCGCTGAATCGTTAGGTGTCTCTACTCCGTCAGGACGATGAAGACGCCAATCTCACTTGTGATTGCTTTCTGCGTCGGCCTCACTCGCTTGGCGGCTGGAGCAGAAATCAAACTCGAATCGGATGCGACGTTCCGGTTGGAGTTTCCGGACTTACAGGACACACTGGAAACGCTCGCCAGCGGTGAGAGGCAGCCTGCTCGCCTAACGGCCACGCTGCCCGCCAATTATACTCGGGACGGTAAGTTTCCAGTTTTCGTTTTCCTCGACGGAGACAAAGGCGGCCGAGGCGATGGTTTGCCGATACCCGCCCGGATGGTCGTCCCGCGCGATTTCATTTGTGTCGCCCTCCCCTTGTTCAAGCGTGCGTACAAGAAGGATGACAGTGCCTTGGTCACGATGGAGGATTACGAGACTGCGAGCCATGCCTACCGGTTGATGCTCCAGCGGCTTTTCGATGTGGTGCCGAATACCACGCCAGAGCGGAGCGCCTTGGGTGGCTTTTCCAACGGTGGACACACCGTCGCGGTGTTGCTCGCAGGCCATGACACGTTCATTTTACGGCATTTCCAGGCGTTCTTTTTTGTTGAGGGTGGCTTCGGGCCACTTGCGGCGCATGTCCTCCAAGAGCCCGCGATGAAGAGGTGCCGCTTGCTTCTCCTCCGTGGCGACCGAGCGGATGCGAAGCCGGAGCCAAAGATGCATCTTGCACGCGCCTTGGAAT
The DNA here is from genome assembly GCA_020845705.1 of Microthrixaceae bacterium. Taxonomy (GTDB): domain Bacteria; phylum Actinomycetota; class Acidimicrobiia; order Acidimicrobiales; family Microtrichaceae; genus JADLFH01. Next base: position 742 of record JADLFH010000168.1, read on the forward strand.
ATCTGGCTGAGGAGCACCATGTTGATTTCACGTCCATCGTGATGCGTGGTTACGGCCACGAATTACCGAAGGAGTATTTGTCGGTGCTTGGTCAGTGGGTTCGCGGAGAGGAATTGTCGGAGGCACCGAAGAAGTAGCGCATTCAAGAGATGGCCGAGACACCTAACAATGGGGCTGCACCGAACCCGGCCTCTACATTCTCGTTGCAATCGTCAGTCATAGTGTGCCGGGTCGGTGGGCTTTATCGTTCGGTGACAACCTTTGGTTCCGTGTAGAAAGTCATACGGAGAGAGGGGGGCACGCGAAGCCTCGAAGCCTCGAAGGCGCGAAGGGTGAGATGAGATGCGTTCCG
>JADLFH010000169.1 GCA_020845705.1 Microthrixaceae bacterium
CGGAGCAGGCGGCCGGCGAGAACCAGGACCTGGACGGTCGCAGCGACGAGTACTCGCTCGGGATCATGCTGCAGGAACTGGTCACGCTGCGCCGAGCGGTCACCGGAACCACGGCGGTGGAAGTGCTCGCGCACGCGCTCGCCGGACGCCGCGAGCCGATCGTGCCGCCGGACGCACGCGAGCGGATCCCCCGGGAATTGGTGGCCATCATCGACAAGGCGACCCGCCGCAGCCGCGACCAGCGCTACGCGTCGGTCGGCGAATTGGCCGACGATGTGCGACGCTATCTTCGCGGCGACGCGATCCGGGCCCGGCCGGACAATGCGCTGCAGCGGATGACGCGCTGGATCGCCCGGCACCGCGAAGCCTCGCTGCTGGCGTTCCTGCTGGTGCTGCTGCTCAGCGTGCTGGCGATCGGCTGGGAAGTGGTCCAGCGCAAGTCGCAGGAACTGGCCGGCGTCCGTCAGCAGCAGAAGATCGGCGCCTTTCTGTCCGTGGTGGCGCGTCGCAGCCACCAAATCGACAATCGGTTCCTCGTGCTGCAAGAGGCGCTCGAAGGCCTCGCCACCGCGGCCACTTGGGCGCTCACGCGCGGCGCGCCCTCGGAGGAGAACGTCTACTTCCACGAAGACTACAACGCCCCCGGTCGCGCACCGGCGGACCTGACCCGATCCGAACTCTATCGCTGGGACGTCAGCACCGACTATCCGGTCGCCTACTGCGTGGCGGGTCTGGAACACGAGGCCATCCTGCCGACGCTGCGTCGTCTGGGCCCGCTCCGGCATCATTTCCAGCGCATGTTCATCGACAGCGCACCGCCCCCGTCGCGCGCGCTCACGCTCGACCAACAGCGCGGGCTGCTGCGGGAAGGCGGCGGCGCCATGGACTATGCCTACCTCGTGCTGCCCGAAGGCGTACTCTATCTCTATCCCGGCATGGGGTGCACGCCCGACGACTACGATCCGCGCGTTGCGCCGTTCTATCCGTTGGCCGCCCACAAACACGGCAAGTTCTGGGGCAATCCGTACATCGACTCTTCCGAGGACGTCACCGGTGACGATCTGGTCCTGCCGTGCGCGACCTCGATGTACGACGAACAGGGGAAGTTCCTCGGCGTCGCGGCCGTCGAGATGATGTTCAACCGCATTATCTCGCAGTGCATGGCGCTGACCGAAGTGCCCGGCGTGCGCGCGATGGCTTTGCTGGACCCGGACGGCCATATCATCGTCGACTCCAGCACGTTGAACAAGCGCTTCAAGAACTCGGACTTTGCCCGCGGCCTGGACCTGGTTCCCTATCCGGTGCCGGAAGTGGTCGCCGGCATCCGCGCCGGACGCTCAGGACATCAGGACGCGATCCGCGACCGCGAGAAGCGATTGATTGTCTACTTCCGACTCGAGACCATCGGCTGGTACTACCTGGTCGAAGCCAGCGCCGCCGACTTCACCGGCGACAGCGACACTGCCGCCCCCCCCTCGCGCGACTGATCGTCACCCCATCCGGCACGCGCACGATCGCGGTCCTGGCCCGAAAACGTCGGGTCGCGCCGTGTTTCCCCCCGGGCCGGATTCGCCGCCGAGTCGACCCGATTCAGAAAACCTCCGATCCAAAGGTGGCTTTCCACTGGCGCTCCCCTGTCAATCCCTCTACAATTTCGGGGTCGTTTTTCCCGCCGCCCCCTCCTCGGAGGATCGCTTGCACCACGCTGAACCCGCCCCCCAGACCTTTCAGGACCTGCCGCTCGGTCGCCGCACTCTTTGGTCCCTCGATCAGATCGGCTATGTGACCCCCACTCCGATTCAAGCGCAGTTCATCCCGGTCGCCATCACCGGCGTGGACGTCATCGGGCAGGCGCAAACCGGCACCGGCAAGACGGCGGCGTTTCTGCTGCCGATCCTCGAACAATTGCGGTCCGAGCCACCGGATCCGCAGGCGCTGGTGCTGGCGCCGACGCGGGAACTTGCGGCGCAGATCCAGGCCGAAGGCTCGCGCCTGGCCGACGGTCGCGGCATCAGCCTGATCTCGCTCTGCGGCGGGCACTCGATGCGGAACCAGATTGAGGACCTGCGACACGGTTGCCAGATCGCCATCGGCACGCCGGGACGCGTCCTGCACCACCTGCGCACCGGTGAACTGCGCGTGCAGGATGTCCGCCATGTGGTCCTGGACGAAGCCGACCGCATGCTGGACATCGGGTTCCGACCCGACATCGAGAAGATCCTGCGCCGCTGTCCCACCGAACGACAAACCCTCTTGCTCTCGGCGACGATGCCGCCCCCCGTCGAACGGCTGGCCCATCGCTACATGCGGGATCCGCAACGGGTCGATCTGTCCGAGGGAGGGATCGTCACCACGCATATCCGTCAGCACTATGTGACCGTCGATGA
>JADLFH010000170.1 GCA_020845705.1 Microthrixaceae bacterium
AACTGAGCGGATTTCTACAGTTTCTACACCGGCCTCTTCTATTTTTCTTGCCAGTTCAGATGTAATTTCATCACCTCCTGCAACAAGCAACTCTTCGGTTTGAGGATTGTACACATCGTGCAATGAGGTGCGCCCTTCAATTCTGTCAGCCAGGGGCTCAATAATGTCTTCATTATCTTTTAATGCAGAAGTAGCAATACCGCGCAACGTACCGCAATCTTCTTCCGTAATCACAACGTCTTGCGATACGTCAACCAAACGACGGGTCAGGTAACCCGCATCAGCCGTTTTCAAAGCTGTATCTGCCAAACCTTTTCGGGCACCGTGTGTGGAAATAAAGTAATCCAATACATTCAACCCCCCTTTGAAGTTAGAAAGAATCGGGTTTTCGATAATTTCAGAACCGGTAGAACCTGATTTTCTTGGCTTCGCCATCAATCCTCTCATACCGGCCAACTGTTTAATCTGCTGCTTGGAGCCACGGGCGCCGGAATCAAGCATCATGTAAACTGAATTAAATCCTTGCTTATCGTTACTCAATTCACGAATAAGTGTCTCTGTTATTCTTGTGTCCACGCGGCTCCAGATGTCAACTATCTGGTTATAACGTTCGTTATTCGTTATCAGGCCCATATTATAATTATCCCATACCTCATCCACTTCGCCTTTTGCATTCTGCAATAATTCTTCCTTATTATCGGGAATAATGAGGTCATTAATATTAAACGATAAACCTCCCTGGAAAGCCATGCGGAATCCCAATTGCTTTATTTCATCCAGAAATTTCACCGTCTTCGGAATGTTTGTGATCTCTATAATATCACCAATAATTTCCCGAAGATTTTTCTTAGTGAGTAAAGCATTAACAAAACCAACTTCGGCCGGTACAAATTGGTTAAAGATGACACGTCCCACAGTTGTTTCAATCAGCTTATGTTCCAGTAAACCATCCTGGTTGCGGATATTTGTTTTTACTTTGATATAAGCATGAAGATCAATCTTGCCTTCATTGTAAGCAATGATCACTTCTTCCGTATTGTAAAAAATCATCTCCTCTCCTTTCACTTTTTCCTCACCAACTGATTTTTTAGCTTTTGAAATATAGTATAAGCCCAACACCATATCCTGTGAAGGAAGTGTGATTGGCTGACCGCTTTGCGGATTCAGAATGTTATGTGAAGCAAGCATCAGCAATTGTGCTTCCAGAACAGCCGCATTACTCAGGGGTACATGAACCGCCATTTGGTCGCCATCGAAGTCGGCGTTGAATGCGGATGTTACCAATGGATGTAATTGTATCGCTTTACCTTCTATCAGCTTTGGCTGAAATGCCTGGATGGACAGGCGGTGAAGCGTTGGCGCACGATTAAGCATTACCGGGTGTCCTTTCAATATGTTTTCAAGAATATCCCAGATTATTGCTTCTTTTTTATCTACCAGTTTTCTTGCGGATTTCACCGTCTTCACAATTCCTCTTTCTATCAGTTTGCGAATGATGAAAGGCTTAAACAATTCAGCAGCCATATCTTTTGGCAAACCACACTCATGCAATTTCAACTCTGGGCCTACTACGATTACTGAACGGCCGGAGTAGTCAACACGTTTACCGAGAAGATTCTGGCGGAAACGGCCCTGCTTTCCTTTCAGCACATCGCTCAATGATTTCAATGCCCTTCCTCCTTCTGCTTTTACGGCATTGGATTTACGGCTGTTATCAAACAAGGAGTCAACGGCTTCCTGTAACATCCTTTTTTCATTACGAAGGATTACCTCAGGAGCTTTA
>JADLFH010000171.1 GCA_020845705.1 Microthrixaceae bacterium
AGGAGCAGCAAGGCGTCGGCGTTCATCCAGGCCTTGGCGGAAGGTATGCCCTGGGCGACCATGTCACCGCTGATCTGCAGGTCCGCCTCACGGGCGAGGTCGGCCACGCGCTGGGGGGAGAAGAAGCGGACCCGTTGCTTCTGGAGTGTTTCCTGCAGGGCCTGCACCACTGTGCCGGGTAACTGTGCCTCATTCTGCAGGATCCAGACGACCAGTCCTTTCTCCTTCAGCTTGCTGCCCACGAGCATGCCGGTGACCAACGCACCCCCCTGCCGATGAAGCAGGTCGGCACGCAGCGCGGCTGCGAACCCCGGTTCGCCATACGCGTCCATGGTGCGCAGTTCCCAGGCACGGGCGAGCAGGAAATCGCGGTCGTACATGAACGCCGCGTGGAACAGGGTCCAGGCCTCCTCCAACTGTCCCCGTGCATAGGCGGCCAGTCCCTGGTAAAAGCTGGACATGGCTTCCGGAACCTTGCACTGTCCCAGGGCGGGGTCGGGTGCGGTACCGGCTCCGGTTGCGTGGTCGACCGCAAAGCGTGTGGCCACCGCGGCCAATGTCCCGGGCCAATCCTGGGGATAGCGCCCTTCCGCACTGAAGGTCTGCAGATCGGTGCCGTGCTGCACGTCCGTCAACTGGGCGTCCAGGCGGAAACGCGCTTCGGCGACAACCGCAACGCTGCCGCCAATGAAGAAAGTGGCGTGCGGCAGCCCTTCTGCAGCGAGCGAGTCCCGGGCGATCAGGCCGTTACGGAGCAAGCGGCGTTCGCCCAGCAGCAGGCGGATCTGCCGGCGCTCGATGACTTCGATCCCACGCTGCTGGCGCTCTACCTCCAGCAGTTCGGCGGCGCCCACGGCCCAGTCTTCGCCCGCCGTCTCCCCCGCCATCGTGAAATCGAGCACTGCGATCCTGGGCGCGGCCGTCGCCGCTGGTGCGGAGGGGGCTGGCGTTGCGCTCTCCGCAACAGCACCCGCGCCCAGCAGCAGACCGAGGCCGAGCCATGCCCGCACCACGCCGGCGCGCGCCGTGGGGCGCCGCCAGCCGTCGCCGGCCGCACGTGCCGTGTCTGAGAGTCTGTTGGGCACACTGTTCTTCTTTCGAGGGCCCCGGCCCCGATCGCCACGAGCCGCTGCCAGTACCCCTGCTGCGTTGGTCTCAGGACTCGATGTGTCGACAGCGGTCGGTTGCTGTCGATCGCAGTCGCCCATGCCTCCTGCTACGGTTTTCGGGCCGCCGCGGCCGGCACCGACGCGGTGCTCGGCGGCGTGCCGAGTTTGCGAAAGAAGGCCGGGAAGACCTCCGTTTCGGGTAGCGGTTTCCTGCCCGGCGGCATGAGAATGGCGTGGCGGACCTTGCCGGAGACCGCCTGCTCGACGCCGA
>JADLFH010000086.1 GCA_020845705.1 Microthrixaceae bacterium
AGCGGGGGGCGGCGACCGCACGGTCGCCGCCCCCCGAACGTTTTGTCGCGTCGAAGCGACCGGATTCCGGTCGGGTTCCTGTGACAAAACAGGCCGGGAGGGGAAGTTGAGTTGTTCATGCTCAAGTCTTCTGCTAGAGTCCCCCTCAGCGGGGTTCTCGGCCCCACACTTACTTCAACTGAGTTTCAGACCAGAGGAGGTCATGAGATGCTGATCCACCAGTGGGACCCGTTCCGCCAGTTCGAGCGCGACCTGCCCCGTCCGTTCACCTCCGGGTTCGCCCGCGACGCGATTTCCTCCACGATGCCGATGGACGCGGTGCGACGTGACCACGAGGTCGAGATCACCTTCGATCTGCCCGGAGTGGCCCTCGCGGACGTCGACCTCACCGTCGAGCGCAACGTCCTCACCGTCACCGCCACGCGGCCTTCCCCCTACGTCGAAGGCGACCACGTGGTCTCCAAGGAGCGCCGCTTCGGCACCTTCACCCGGCGTGTCGTGCTGGGCGACTCCCTCGACGGATCGGCCGTCGAGGCCAACCTCGACGCCGGTGTGCTCACGCTGCGGATCCCCGTCTCCGAGCGGTCCAAGCCACAGAAGGTGACAGTCGCCGCCGGCCCGCCCGCCATCGAGGCGGCGGTCTCCGAGCCGGACCCCACTGAGGGAGCCGACAACTGACGGTGGCTCTTCGAGCCGCGTGAGCGACTCCGGTCCGGCGGCAGGTTCCCCCTCCCTCCCTGCCGCTATCCGACCCACCTCGCCGATCCCCGCCTCGGCGAGGTGGTCCCCGACGAGGGGCTGCGCTGCCTCCCCCGCGCAGCCCCTCGTCGTCCGTTCCGACCTCTGGGTCCAAGCCCGGCCCCAGCTCCGAACGCCGGGCACGTCGACACCACGTCCACGAAGCCGGCGACAGAACTAGCCTTCCTCCGGTGCACGTGAAGGTCGCTCCCGTGCCCTCTTCGAGCGCCCTGGTCTGGATCGAGTTCGCCCGCGGGGCTCTCGCCGACGCGTTGGAGGATCCAGAACGCGCCGGCGTCCTCACGCCTGAGGTCGAAGCCCAGATGACCGATCTCCTCGACTCCTGGGAGGCGGGCGCGCGGCAGAGCCCGACGCTCCTCTTGGAGTTCGACATCCCGCGCGACGAGGCCGAGTTCCTCGTGCACGCCTTTCTCCGCCTCGCCGACCGATGGACCATCGCTGCCGACCGACGCGGATTCGACATCTCTCCCCAAGAGGGCGACGAGTTCTACGCGGCCCTCGTCGACGCCGTGATCGCCGCTATGGAGCAGGCAGAAGACATCTCCGGCACCGAGTACGGAGAGACGCTGCGGACCATCTGGCCCAGGGTCGAACGCCTCGAGAAACCCCCCGACCCCTGACCGCTTTGTTGTGCAGGTCCTACTGCTTTTCGTCGGTTCCCGCAGAACAGAGCCGGCCGATCCGACCCTCGGCGTGCTCAGATCGCCTGGCGGTACCCGAAGAACTCGTGGTCCTCGTTGTAGCCGCCATAGCCAGAACCGAGCTCCGCGACTTCCTCGACGAACTCGATCTGCCGGATCCACTTCACCTGCTTGAACCCGAGTTGGACCTCGTTGCGCAGCCGTAGCGGCGCGCCGTGGCCGAAGCTCAACGGCGAACCGTTCATGTCGTAGGCGAGCATCGTGAGCTGGTAGCCCATCTGCTCGATCGGATGCGCGTCGTAGTAGGGGCCGCCGTCGCCACCCTCGCCGAAGGAGTAGAACACCACCCACTTCGCCTCGGGCAACGGGTGGACCAGGTCGAGGATCGTCTGCATCGACACCCCGCCCCACTCCGCCACACCGGACCAGCCCTGGATGCAGAAGTGCTGGGTGGTCTGGTCGTGGTGTGGCAGGGCGCGCAGGTCGGCGAGGCTGAGGTCCACGGGATTCTCCACGAGGCCTCTGATCACCAGGCGGTAGTCCTCGAACCCTCCGCGGCGGAGCGTCCTGTACTCCTCGGAATCGGGGTACCTGCCGTTGTGCCAGAAGTAGGGCGAGACATCCTCTGCGGTGTACTCGCCGGGGGACGAGTCGAGGTGCTCGAAGAGCCGTTCGACCGGACGGAGGAGCGTCGCACCGGCACGTTGGACAGTCCGTGGGTGGCGAAGCGTGAACGGGGAGGCGGCAAACCAGGCGACGGCGACCACTGTCATCGCCACCGCGAAGACGACGAACCCCAACCAGCCGTTGGACTCGCGTGCGGCGAACATGTGGTTGAGGTTCCCGAGCAGCCCCGTGGTGAAGACCATCAGCACGTGCATCACGATGAACGTCGCGAACCACACCATGACCAGGAAGTGGATCGACCGCGCGAGCTGGATGCTCAGGTACTTGCTGATCCAGCGGAACTTCGTCGACAGCGCCGGCGACATCCCCAGGCCGCTGAGCAGGGCGAGCGGGCCGGCGATGAACACGGTCACGAAGTACGCGATGAGCTGGAGTCCGTTGAACGCGACCCAGCCGTGGTTGGCGGGCCAGTCGAGGGACAGGTACTGGATGAGGGTGGACGCGGCGTCGGGGAAGACCTCCCACGACGAGGGGACGAGGTGACGCCACTGCCCGGTGGCGAACAGCAGGACGTAGAAGACCAGCCCGTTGAGGACGAACAGGACATCGGTTCCGAGGTGCCACCAGCGGGCGAGCCCGATCGAGTGCCGGATGCCCGGCAGCCCGACGTGACGGGGCAGGCCCACCGAGTCGGCCTTGGCGGTCCACAGCGGATCGGTGGGGACCGGCTTCTGGATGCGGAACCACTCCTTGCCCGGCGTGCTGTGACGGGTCCAGTACAGGCGCGGGTGGTCGGCGAGGATCTGCCAGCCCGACCGGATGATGAACGTGATCAGGAACAGGTTGAAGAAGTGCTGGGCGTTCAGCCAGATCGGGAACCCGGCGTTCCCCTCCGCCTCGGGGGTGATGCGGGTACCGGGGTGGGTCGCGATGAAGTCCTTGACCGCCGGCATCCCCCGGAGCCCCTTGGCGGCGGCGACCCCGACCATCAACCCGACCACGGTGATCGGGAGCAGCCACAGCAGGTTGAACCACCGATCACGACCGATGCGCACACGCGGTGCCACGCCGGTGGTGTGCGGGAGCGATCCCGCCCAGGTCTCGGTGTCGACCACCTCCTCACCGTGGGTGAGCTGCGAGCGCAGGTCGTCCTGGACGGGAGCGGTCACGTCACCTCGGTCTACACCCGTCCCGCCGTGGATGCGAAGGTCGTTGCGGCGATCCTCCACGTCCGGTCCAGATCCGAGTCCTCCCAGAAGCGACCCTCGATCTCGAGGATCGTCATTCCGTGAGCGAGAGCCCACAGGGCTTGGGCGAGGTGTGGCTCCCCGGTGGCCAAGTAGAAGGGTTCACCCGACCAGGCCTCGAGATCCGGGGCGAGCATCTCGCGGGGGACATCCGGTCCGGTGGCGAGCTTGTAGAGGTTCGGCGAGCTCAACGCCGTCCGCCGGTAGGCGCCGAGGACAGCGGCTACCGGCCCCCGCCGGCCCGGACGTTCGACTGCGGCATGCAGCGCTGCGCCCATCTCACCGAAGGCCTCCTCGATCAGCGCAGCCTCGACAGCACGCTTGTTGGGGAAGTGCTTGTAGAGCGACGGGGCACGAATGCCGACGTCGTCACCCAACCGTCGCATCGTCAGAGCATCCCTGTCGTCGGATTCGAGGATCCTCCGGGCAGTGGCGACGATCTGGGCGGCCCGCGGCGAGCGACCGACAGGTGCGGACACCGGAGTCACGCCGCTTCCAGGCGGAAGACCGGGTGCCGGGGCGCTATGGACGCGAGCTCCTCGTCGGCCGACTCGGCGCTGCAACCGTCGAAGAACACGCCGACCTCGGCCTTCCACCTGCGGAGGTACTCGCGGAGCACCTGGACCTTCTCCACGTCGGCCAGCTCCTCGGCGATCCGATGCTCCCTTCTCCCTCCGAGGAGCAGATCGAGGTGACCGTCAGCAGCGCGGACGTTGCGGGTCCACTCGGCATCACCCCTCGGCGCCACGAGGAACTCCTGGTCGCCGACGGTCAGCAGGTTGACCGGGACCCGGCGCGGCTCGCCGGTGCGGCGCCCCTCGACCTCCAGCACCCGGCTCCCCCAGACGCTGACGCCACGACGCGTGAGCCACGCGACGGTCCGGTTCATCACGTTGCGGGTGAACCACCCCGGCCTCCGGTAGTGGCGTTCCGTCATCTCGTTGTTGCGGATGCTGCTGTTCATCATCAGTCTCCTCGAGTTCAGCCTCTGCTGGCTAACGTCGTTAGCCTCCACCATAAGGCGAACGTTGTTAGCCGTCAAGAGGCAATCCCTATCGCCCCTGCGCCTGCCAGAACCTGCGGGAACCGGTAGCACCCCGCGCTGCAGAGCGGGGTGCTACATCGAGCTGTGGTCAGCCCGTGCCCACGATGACCGCACGGATGGCGAGCCCCATGATGAAGAGGCTCCCCAGGCCGTAGAGCAGGTACATCTTCGGACGGAGCTGGTTGCGGTACGAGTACAGCAACGCCACGGCGATGATGGCCACGAAGCCGTAGAACATGTGGAACTGCTGGGCCTTGAAGCCCTGGCCGGCCACGAGACCGACGCCGAAGGCGACCTGGACGAACACCGTGAGCTCCGCCGCGATGACGAACCACCACAGCGCCCGCAGGCGAAGCGGCGCCAGCCAGTGCGCACCGAGCGCCCACAGGCCGGCGAGAGCGTTGGCGAAGATGACGACCCACGCCCATTGGATGTGGATGTCGCGGAGGGTGGCGAACACGGCGGGGCAAGGGTAACCAACCGACCCGCCCATCCCCGCAAACCGTGAGCAGTTCTACGCCCAGGAGACGCACAAGTGCTCACGGAATGGGAGGGGTTCTGGTCGCGGACCGGTCCGAATCGGAGGTCAGGCGACGAGATCAGGTGAAGAGGTCGGTCTCCATGGGCGCACCCTCGGCGCGGTTGCGGCCGTGGGCGATGAACCACTCGGTCCCGAAGCTCCTGGCGAAGATCTCCTCGGGCATCTTCATGAAGAAGTCCTCGTCGGTGATCTGGCTGGCGTGCGCCCGCATGGCCTCGCGCTTGAGCCCTGTGAAGGCCACCACGTCGATCGCGTGGGTGATCGCAGACTCGGGCATCCCGAACCCGGAGGTGTCGATCTCGGGGAGCTCACC
>JADLFH010000172.1 GCA_020845705.1 Microthrixaceae bacterium
CACGCCGCGGCTCTTCTCCAGTTCCGGGAGCACGGCTTGGGCGAGGACGAAGGGCGCGCGAACATTGACGTGGTACAGCCGGTCGAACTGCTCCGGCGTGACGAGGCCGAACGGACGGTTCATGGTGATACCGGCGCTATTCACGAGAACATCGATCCCGCCCAAGAACGCCAGCGCCTGCGTCGCCATGCGCTGCAGGGGCGCAACCTCGTCGAAATCCGCGGCGAAAGAGGCCGCCTTGCCGCCGCCGGCCACAATCTCCCGCACCGTGCGCTCGGCGCCTGTCGCGCTGTGCGAGTAGTGAACGGCGACGGTGGCGCCTGCGCGCGCAAACGCCAGGGCAATCCCCCGCCCGATTCCCGTGCCCGCACCCGTCACTAGCACACGTTGATGGCTCATGGCGTTGAGATGATCACATGGATCCACAGCGGGTCAAGTCCCACGGTCCCGTCTCTCCCAGGGCATACGCATCTAGATCACCAGTGAAATATGGTGGAGCGGGCGCTCCGCGCACGCTTCTGAGTTCGTGCTCAACGCGCCCGGAGGTCGCGTTCCACCCAAATGGTGGAGGACACTCCGCCGGTGTGCCCGGCCTGTATCCAGTCGGCGGTGAGGCAAGCCGTCACCGATCGCCGTCGCCAGGCCACCACTCCGGACTGGTGGGCTCGAACAACCCGCGATGAATGGCCATGGCGTAGAGCGGGACCCAGTTGGCCACGAAGCTGCCTTCGTAGCCTGTGGGCACGCCGTCCCAGCGGTAGAATTCCACACCGCTGCCCACGCCGCCGTTGAAATGGCCCCTCTCGTATCCCACCTCGAGGTCGGCCACGATCTGCGAGGACTCCGTGGAGAGTCCGTGCCGATCGAGGGCGCGCAGGTAGTACATCGCAAAACAGCCGCCCATCGCTCCATCGGTATAGTTCTCAAACGTCGGGGTGAACCGGCCGTTGATCACCGGAAGCATGTGATCCTCCGGCGGGATGGGACGCAAGTTGAAGGGCAGTCCGAAGTGCGCATGCCCGGCGCGAACCTTGTGCC
>JADLFH010000173.1 GCA_020845705.1 Microthrixaceae bacterium
AAGCGACGCCGTGTCGAAGTTGCGTCTGCCGTCGCTGAGGCGCTGCGGAGCTGGTGCGAGGCAGCAGGTGAGAGGGGAGTCAGGCCTTGGGCGGCGTCGGCGGCAGGAGCGCGTCTTTGGCGTCGCTGATCTCGATCTTGAGCGCCAGGTCGCCGTAGCTGTCGGCCGGCATCTGGAGAGCCTCGGCGACGCGCTTCAGGTAGCTGTCCTCGTCGAGGTCGATCTCTTCGTCCGCTTCGTTGATCGAGGCGATCACCTCGAGCAGCATGCGGCGCACCGGCAGCTCGTCGGTGTGAAAGATCGCCGCGCAGGCGGGCAGGTCGAGCGAGTCGCTCTTGAACGCGCGCAGGCGAGCGTCGAGCTCCGCCGGCAGGACGCCGCCCTGTCCGAGCAGATCTCCGAGGACCTTGCGGATGACCGCCTCCTCCTTGCCGTTGAAGCGTCCGTCGGCGTGTGCCGCTCCCATCAAAATGTCAGCAATCGCGTTGAGTCGATCCATGGCCGAAACCCTACACTATTTGCCGGCCGCTTCGTAGCAGCTAGCGTCGAGCAGCTCGGGGCGGTACTCGAAGTGCATCGTGTCGTAGTGGAACCAGCGGCCGCCCCAGATGAAGCCCTCGGCTTCGAAGGCGTCGACGATGCTCTGCGGAAAGCGATTGCGCCAGACCGGCCGTCCGCCCGGCCCCTCCTTGGACCAGCGCCAGTAGTGCGACAGCTTGGGATTGAGGTCGATGGCGACGGCGAAGGAGTGCGCGCTCTTGCGGGTCGTGCCGGCGATGACGCGCTCGTTGAAGGTGCCGCCGAGCGCCTCGAGGAACGGCGCCATCGTCGCGTCCTTGGCGCGCAGCGCGACGAGCCGCTCGCCGACGCGCCCGAGCGCCGCCGCGGCGCGCTTGGCGAACTTGACCTTCTTGCCGAGGAACTCGACGGTGACGAGGTCGCGCTTCGGGTACGCCAGCTCGAACAGAGCCTCGACGCGGATCCGCCCCGGGTCGTGATTCTCGTCGGTGATCGGCGACAGCTTGCCGGTCGGGTAGCGGATCCAGAACATGTCCTGCAGATCCGGCGCGTCCATCGCTTGGTCAAGTGTCTTGACTTTGCGATCGTCCCACGGCAGCGCTTCCCCCGTCGGCAACACCAGCACCCACTCGTTGCCGCGCCGCTCGCCCTTGCCGCCGTAGACGCGCTCCAAGCACGGCAGCCCGGCCGGCCGCGCCTCC
>JADLFH010000174.1 GCA_020845705.1 Microthrixaceae bacterium
GAAGCGGTCGAGGCCGCTGGTGATCGGATGGGGGACCAGGTTGATCACGGTCAGCGCGGCGCCTCCGGCCAGGGGCGGCCCGGGTTCGCCACCGAGGAGCTCCGCCAGGATGTCGCCGTTTTCCGGCCAGTGTTCGCGGCCGGCCCGGAGGAGCACCAGGGCCGGGGCCGCCGTGAGAATTTCGCGAAGTTGCGTGCGCTGTCAGGCGGGCAACGCCCCGCGGCCGCGGAGCACAAGGAGGCAGTCGGCGGCGCGCAGCGACTGCAGGCGTTCGCCGGCCGCGCCGCCGGAGGTTGTGATCACCTCGAGACGTGCGCCGGTCGCGGCGGCCACCGCCGCGGTGAGCGGGCCGCTGGCGGCAGCGGCGTCTTCATCGCCGGCGAGCACCCCGAGGCGCCAGGCGGGCACGGCGGCCGGCAGCACGAGCGCCGCGGCCAGGGACAGGAGCGCGAGACCGGCGATCCGAAGGAGTGGTCCGCGCCATCGGCTCCGAGCCTGCGGGGCTGCCTCAGACGGGAAAGACGTGATGCGGCACAAGGCCGGCGGTGCGGGCGGGTTCACGGGGCTCGGGCGGGAGTGGGAAACGGGCTCGGACGGTCGGAGAGCGTGATGTGTCCGAAGCGATCCGGTGTGTGGAAGGAGGGCTTGGGTGTGTCGGCCGGCGACCACTGGCTGTACTGCGGATTGGTCCGGCCGCCGTGGCGGTTGAGGTTGAGGTGCATCACGGTGCCGGCCGCCGGTGGTGTCGCCGCCATGACGCGGGCGAAGTTCCGCCAGGGAATTGCCACCTCCACCTGCCAGGACTGGTCGGCGTCGGTGTCGTCGTTGGGCGTCCCGGCGAAGGAACCGGCGATCCGCACACCCTCGGCGTCCCACTTGGGGGCACGCGGCCGCGCCGGGCCGTCGGGGCGGAAGTTGTCGAGGATCCCGCCAAGCAGGTTGAACTCGATGTTGAAGTAGACGTGCGGCGTGGCGGCGTTGGGGGCGAGCATCACCTCGAGGCAGTCATCCTCCGGGATCCGTCCGTCGCGCTCGGTATGGCGGGCGGTGATGTGTTCGTCCTGACAGAGGGCGGCGAGATAGAGGTATTCGTCGTCCCAGAGCAGCTTGACGCGTGTCTGTTCGCGGCGGCCGGATTTCCACCAGGGAAAGGAGAACTCCCCCACGTCGGGGGCGGCAAACCACGCCGCGTCGTCGAACCGGCCGTCGATGACCGGCGGGACGACCGCCCGCAGCACGGTGTAGACGGGAGGCCGGAACGCCGGCGCGGCCGGGGCGGCGGCGGTCGCGGGCAGACCGCCCAAGGCGGCCGCAACGCAAAGCAAACGAAGACGAAGGGCGGGTTTGGGCATCGGGAAGCGCGGACGACGGCGCCAGTGCGGGGTGCCGTGGCGGTCGCGGAAGGGAGGTCGCCCGCGGTCGGCGGGGCAAGTGCAAACCGGCCGGTCGCGGCCCCGGTCCGCGGGAGTGGGTTTCGCCCGCGACCGGGCGGGGCGAAAAGCCCGGTCGCGGCCTCGCGCCGCACCCGCGGCATTCGCCATCGGCGCGCAAGCGCGTCAGCGGGCGGCGGACGGAGGCAGCGGGCGGACGCTGACCTCGCGGAACCAGACCACATCGCCGGGATCGTGGTTCTGCAGGCCGAGATAACCGCGGGTCGGGCGCACCGGCTCTCGCTTGGGTTCGTGCCAGATCTGGCGCGGGGGCAGACCGGGAGCGGTGGGGTCGAAGGACGACACCTCCACGCCGTCGAGTTCGACGCGAATGCGTTGGCCGGCGAGGGTGATCACCATCGTGCGCCAGACGCCGGGTCGCGGCTGGTCGGCGGAGGACCCGGCGAGGGAGTAGATCGCGCCGGTCCGGTGGAGCGTGTCGCCGCGGTCCATGATCTGCACCTCGTAACCGTGGTGGACGGCGTACCACGGGCCCTCGTCGCGCTCGCCGGAGGCCTTCATCCGCTCCATCGAAGCGGGTGAGATCTTGCCGGCGGTGTTGCGATCGAACTGGGCGCCGGGGCGGCCGACCTGATCGAGGATGCCATCCGCGAGGCGGACGTAGATTCCTGCGTTGGACTTCGCCTCCTTGGTCCGGAAGACGACGCGCACCTGGCAGTCGCCGAGGCGCTCGCGGCGGTAGACCAGCAAGCCGAGGCCCCGCGGGTCGCACTCGGTGCGCAGGGCGCCGTCGTCGACCGCGAAGCCGCCCCAGCCGATCTGCACCCAGTCGGGATGAACCTTGCCGCCGGAGGTCAGCGGCAGCGGACGCCAGCCGGCGTCGGTCGCCGGTTCTCCCGCGAGGGCGGAAACCGCTCCAATCAGAAGTACCGCGAGGGAAAGGTGACGGCGAACGGGCCGAGGGAAGGCCGGGAGGAAGTGGCGCATGGTCAGGCGGGGTGCGGAGGGTAGAAAGCGGAGGGCCGCACCCGGAGCGTGGTGCGGCCCTCGCCTGGATTCAATGCGGCAGATGCGCCCCC
>JADLFH010000087.1 GCA_020845705.1 Microthrixaceae bacterium
GCGGTGCCGATCGCCACCTTGTCGGCACCCACCTCGAGCAATCGCCCCACATGGCTCACTGACCGGATCCCACCTCCCACGGTGAAGGGCATGAAGCAGTCGTCGGCAAGCTCATCGATCAGCTCATAGTCTGGCTCCCGTTCCTGCAGGGTTGCCGTGACGTCGAGGAACACCAGCTCATCCACGGCTCGGAGATTGAAGACCTTGATCGCCTGAATCGCGCTCCCGATGGCGCGACGTGAATCGAAGCCCTTGCCCTTGACGAGGCCGAAATCCTTGTACAGCAGGGTCGGGATGATCCGGGTCTTCAGCATGGGGCTGAGCCTCCCCACATCCCGAGGAAGTTGCGAAGGAGCTGAAGCCCGACGCTCTGGCTCTTCTCCGGGTGAAACTGGACGCCGATGATGTTGTCCCGAGCAACAACTGACGCGAAGCCACCGCAGTACGGCGTCGTAGCGAGGGCATCAGAAGAATTCGCGCACGAGAAGCGGTAGCTGTGGACGAAGTAGAAGTCAGAGCGGTCCTCGATCCCGGCAAACAGCGGGTGCGGAGCGGTCGGATCCACCTCGTTCCAGCCGACATGCGGTATCCGCGTCCCCGGGGTGTCTGGTGTGAGCAGGTCGACGCTTCCGGCGATGTATCCCAGGCCGTCGTGCTGACCAAACTCGGTTCCCACCTCAGCGAGCAGCTGCATGCCGAGGCAGATCCCGAGAAAGGGCACGCGGTCATCGAGTACGGCACCGGTGAGCGGCTCGACGAGTCCGAGGTCCCCAAGATTCGCCATTGCGACCCCGAATGCGCCAACCCCGGGCAGCACGATGGCGTCGGCGGCCGCAATGTCGCGCGGGTCCGCGGTGACGCGTGGGGATGCCCCGGCTACTTCGAGGGCCCGGCGGACCGAGTCAAGGTTCCCCATCCCGTAACTGATGATCGCAACATGCTGGATCTTCACGTCGCGGGCACGTTGTCGAAGTTGACCTTCGTGAGGTTCCCATGTCGATCCTTGATGAGTTCGCCCTGACGGTCCGTCTCGAAGAGGCGCCTGTTGGTGAACCGATCACAGATGGCGACGAACTCGTCAATCGAGATATCGAGGTCCTCCAGGATCTCCTCCAAGGAAATCCCGAGGTGGGTCGCTGGAAAGACGCCATCGTGTCGACGCACGAGTTCGATCGCGTCGGCGCGTGCGAGCCGCCCTCGGCGAATCATCATGCACGCCAGATCGGTGGCACGCCCGAACCCGAACTTGAGGAACTTGAAGTAGTCGTGGATCCCATTGAAGGCATTGTCCAGGTTCTCGTAATTGACCAGGGACCCCTCGACGAAGGTTGGATATGTCTCGAACCCGTGTGCTTGAGCGATGACCTGATTCGCCCACCCGTCCCACGGCAGATAGTGGCCGAGAAAGATCCCGGTGACGCCAACCTCCGCGAGTTCTTCGTCGGTGGGGTAGGAGTAGGGAATCAGATCTCGCTCGGTGAGGCCGTCAACGCCGTCCATGTCGCTCACCCGGAGACCGAGAAGCCCTCCGAACTCCTCGAGCCAACGACGGGTCAGCGTGTTGTCGGCTGCTGCGGCGGCCGGCCCGCCGTACTCGTTCTGGGAGTTCTCGCCCCACACGATGAGCGGCACTCGCATCTGTACCGCAGTACGCACGGGGGTCGTGAAGATCCCCACGTGCTCCGGCCACGAGATGTCGCCCACCTCGCGTAGCCCGATGCGGTTGAGCTTCCGCCGAACCCGTGGGTTCGGGGTCATCTCGATGGAGTCGACGCCGAGACGGTGGAGGTTGTCCAGGTTGCGTCGCCCGAGGTCGGTGAGCCGGCACGTGGTCGAGGTGACGCAGATGGGGGTCAAGCCGAGTTCCAGGACCCTGACCACCTGAAATGTGCTGTCCTTTCCGCCACTGACGGGGACAACACAGTCGTAGTTCGATGGCGAGGAGGAGCGGTATCTCGTCACGATCTCGAGGAGTTCGCTGCGCCGGGCGTCCCAATCAACCTCCGCGCGAGCTGCGTAATGGTTGCATGCGCTGCAGACCCCATCCGCGTCGAAGAGGATGTCCGGCTTCGTCTCCGGCATGACGCACCGGCGGCAGTATCTGATCATGGGCGTTGGAAGAGCCACCAGGTCACGTCGTCCCAGCCCTCACTCCGAGGGAGGAAGCCACGCTCAAGGAGCGACCAATCGGGGAACATGTCGGCGAAGATCCTCCCGTAGTTCCGGCGGAAGAGCGCACCATTCTCCCCACGATAGGGAACCTCCTCCTGATCTTCGCTGAAGTACTCGCCGAAGAAGACGAGGCGACGCGAGCAGCGAACCATCTCGGACAAGACGAGCGGAAGCGTGGCATCGGGTTGGTGAATCAAGACGCCCATCGTGAACACGAGGTCGAAATGGCGCTCCCTGAACGGGATCTCGCGGGCGGGAGCCCAGACGACGTTCGCGAGGGGCACCTCGACATGCGCGCGAGCGATCGCCTCCCGGTTGATGTCGATCCCGTACGTCCGGCCTGCGGGGAGGGAGTCGGAGATCCACCGGAGGTTCGCCCCGATGTTGCATCCGACCTCCAGCGCCGAGCCGATGTCATGCCGAGCGCAGAAGGGGGTCCAGAAGGTTCCACGGTGCGCGGACACATCCGCATTCCGCTCTACGTACTGATCGCCGAACTCGGAGCCCCACAGATTCTCCAGCCGCTTCGCTTCGGCGATCGATTGTTGGTTCTCGTCCACACCTACCTCGTTCTGCCAGCGGCGATTCTAGGAAGCGCGTGGCGACGAGGTAGGCGATAGGGCCTCCGATTTGGGGAGGCTCCCTCCACAAATCGGTCGGGTGTCCTCGCCGACGTCGCCTGCGCGTCGACGTGCGCCCCGAAACCTCGAGATCGATCGGGCCAGGGGCTGCTTCAGGTCCGCACCCGGCGACCGAGGGAGATCTCCTCCCCGGTGGCGCCCACGTGATCATCCCGGTTCTCGGCCACCGCTCGAACGCGATCGAGATCCCCCGGAGTGTCGACGTTCTACCCTTCCCTTCGCGACCTTCCCCAAGAAGGGATTTCCCAAGGGGGAACTCTCGGCACGCCGGTGGAGGGAGGGCGCCACGTGTCTCGTTCCTCGGGCTCTCTCGCATCCTCATCCGTGGGGAGCAGGGCGCTCGAGGTCGCGGTTTCGACGTCGAGGCTCGAGTGCTCATCGGCGGCTGACCCGCAGAGGGTCACTCCCTCACTTCCACCACGACGTGGGACGTGATCGGCTCACTCGACTCTGACCGGTCGGGTGAGTACCGTCCTCAGCGATGGCACTCTAGGTTCCTCAGACGCTCGAACCGGAGGGCGGCGAGGGATGGTGGCATGGTTGTGGGCGAGGTTGGAGAGTTGGTGATCCGGGCCAATGGTGGCCCCGGGCTAGGAGTCGGACACCTCTCGCGGTGCCTGGCGCTAGCGCAGGAATGGCGCCGGCGTGGGGGACCCGTGACCCTTGTCGCGTCGATGGCTCCGGCGGCGTGGATCGCTCGCTACGAGGCTTCGGGTTGTCGAGTGCTGAAATCGGCAGCAACAGATGTCGAGGCGACGTGGTGGGCCATGGACGGATACGACCTTCCAACTCGAGACCACCATCAGGGGCACTCCAGAACGCTTATCATCGACGACTTCGACACTGCAGGGACGCGAGGTGACGGGGCAGATCTCGTGGTGGATCAGAATCTGGACGCAACGGCAGCGGCCTACCCAGCGGCGAGTCGAGTTCTGTGCGGCGCAAGGTACGCATTGCTCCGCGACGAGGTCAGATCAGCGAAGGCGCCAGCACGAGTCGGCAGCAGCTCGCGCGTACTGGTGGCCTTGGGGGGCGCTCCGGATGATGACCTCATCGACTTCGGTGAGGCGCTGGCGAGTGACCCGAGACTCGCTGACGCAGAGGTGTGGTTCGCCAGGGGCAGCGATCACATAGAGGGAGCTCTGGCGGGTTCCGATCTTGCTTTCTCAACCGCAGGGTCGATCTGTTGGGAGCTCTCCTACCATGGCGTGCCGATGCTGCTCCGTCCGCTGAACGCGCATCAGGAACGAATCGCAGCCTCACTGATCACTTGCGGCGCAGCAGAAATGGTCGATCGGAATTGTCCCGCTGACGTTGCAGCCGGGCGTCTGGCGGGCCTGCTCCATGATGTGAGCACGCGGGCGGCCATGGGGTCGAGGGCCCGGGAACTGATCGACGGCCGAGGGGCATCACGCGTAGTGGACTGCATGCTGGGCTAGCGCTGGCCAGTGTCTTGCGTCAGAAATAGCTCGCGTTATTGGGCGGGATGGGTCATAGTGGACAGATGGCATCACGAGGTCGTCCGCGCCAGCCCCTGAGCGTCACCGATGAAGAGCGCGAGGTGCTCGAGCGGTGGTCGCGCCGACCGAAGTCACCTCACTCGATCGCTCAGCGAGCCCGGATCGTGTTGCTCGCCGCCGACGACATGTCGAACAAGGACGTGGCCGAGAAGGTCGGCGTGAACCCGGCCACGGTCCTCAAGTGGCGCAAGCGGTTCCTCGAACGCCGCCTCGACGGGTTGATCGATGAACCCCGCCCGGGGGCACCACGATCGATCGGCGATGACGAGGTCGAGGCCGTCGTGGTTCGCACTCTCGATGAGACCCCGGCCGACGCGACCCACTGGTCGACACGGGACCTGGCCAAGAAGGTTGGCATGTCGCCGTCGTCGGTCGGTCGGATCTGGCAGGCGTTCGGTCTCAAGCCCTGGCTCACCGACAGCTTCAAGCTCTCGTCGGACCCCCAATTCGTCGACAAGGTCCGCGACGTCGTCGGGATCTACATGAACCCACCGGACAACGCCGTCGTGCTCTGCGTGGATGAGAAGACCAGCATCCAAGCGTTGGACCGCACCCAACCATCGCTGCCGATGCGACCAGGACAAGTCGAGCGGCGCACCCACGACTACAAGCGTCACGGTGTCACCGACCTGTTCGCCGCGTTGAACGTCGCCACCGGCCAAGTCATCCACCAGACCCGCCCGCAGCACCGCGCGATCGAGTTCCGCAAGTTCCTCGACCTCATCGATGCCAACGTCCCCGACGATCTCGCCGTGCACGTCGTGCTGGACAACGCCAGCACCCACAAGACTCCCGCCATCCACAAGTGGCTCCTCCAGCACCCCCGCTTCACGTTCCACTTCACCCCGACGAGCTCGTCGTGGCTGAACCTCGTCGAGCGCTGGTTCGCCGAGCTCACCCGCAAGAAGCTCCAGCGGTCCGCTCACCGCAGCATCAAGGAACTGACTGCCGACATCGAGTCGTGGATCGCGGCCTGGAACGAGAACCCCAAGCCCTTCGTCTGGCACAAGACCGCCGACCAGATCCTCGACAGCCTCAAGACATACCTAGTGAATTTCTGACGCAGGACACTAGTCAATCGGAGTGATTGTGACCTGGATCTTCCAGCGGCGGCCGTCGCGCTCGAATTCCGCGCCGTAGGGCGGGAAGGTTCGGGCTCGTAGCCGATCGACGATCGCGAGATCATCCTCACTTAGGTCGAGCGACTTGAGTTCATCGCTCCGATGGAACGTGCCTGGTCCGACCTGAGGCGTCGGAACGATCGTGCGGATGGAGGGCCAGGTGTCGGTGAAGAGGTCGAAGCTCGCCTCCATGAGTCGGCGGTAGAGCGTCAACCCGGTGTCGTCGGGTGAGTGAGCCACCCGCGCTTGGGCGAGGATGTCACCGGCATCGAGAGACGAGGTCATGAGGTGAAGGGTCGTTCCGGCAGGGGTTCCATCGACGAGCGGCCATACGTTCGGATTCGCGCCAGCGTTGTAGGGGAGCAGGCCGGGGTGCAGATTCACGGCTGCCCACGCTGCAGCCGACAGCAACTTGTCCCCGATGCGATAGCCGAAGAGGACGGACAGGACACAGTCCGGTCCGAATCGGTCAATCTCATCCACCCCCACGGGCCACTCAAGTCGCGGAACCTCAAGAGACCGAAGTGGCGTCGTGTCACGTTGCCGGCTTGCTGGGTGGAGTACCACCGCCGCCAACTCTCCACGCTCGTGGAGCCAACCGGCCACACGAACGCCGAGAGCTCCGTTGGTAAAGAGCACGGTCCTCATCGTCGCTCGGGCGCATCGGGCGACGCGATGAACTCCCACGCGAGGGGGGTACCTCGCTGCAGCGAGCGGGTCGCCGTTCGACCCAGGACGCGGGCGAACTCCTTCGGCGGCAGTCCGTTACCCGGTCGGATGGATCGGACGTTGTCCCGGGAAAACCTGTCACCCTCGGCGACGTCCTTGACGACGAACAGCGAGCGACGAAACACCGTGCTGGGCGCCTCACTTGCCGACGGGCCGTATCGGACCGTACCCAACGCGCCGTGGGCCTCGCGAACGGACGTGACCAGCGCTGCCAGCTCCCCGGGCTCGAGCGAGAACGCCGCGTCGGGTCCGCCGTCGCTGCGGGCGAGGGTGACGTGCTTCTCGATCACGCACGCACCCAACGCGACAGCGGCCACCGCGGCGGTCGTGGTCAGTGTGTGATCGGAGAGCCCGATCGGCACCCTCCAGCGCTGCTGCATGTCGGGGATGGTGCGAAGGTCCATCTCCTCGGGTGAGGCCGGATACGCGCTGTTGCAGCGCAACAGCACCGTGTCGCCGGCGCCAGCAGACTGCAACACGTCGAGCGCCTCGCTGATCTCGGACTCGTCGGCCATGCCCGTGGACACGATGACGCTTCGGCCGGTGCCGGCGATGGACCGCAACAGCCCGTGGTCGACGAGTTCGAACGACGCGACCTTGTACGCGGGCGGATCAAGGGTCTCGAGGAACTCGATGGCCGTCTCGTCGAAAGGGGTCGAGAACACATCCAGACCCAAAGAACGCGCATGCTCGAAGAGGGGTTCCATCCACTCCCACGGCGTTGCCGCCTGCTCATACAGGTCGTAGAGCCGTTGCCCGTCCCACGGGGTACCGCCGCCCACGATGAACGGCGGCTCATCACATGGGAGCGTCATCGTGTCCGCCGTGTAGGTCTGCAGCTTCACCGCGTCCGCGCCCGCTTCCGCGACCGCATCGATGATCGCGAGGGCGCGGTCCAGATCTCCGTTGTGGTTCCCCGACACCTCCCCGATCACATACGGCGCCGCCCCACCACCCACGAGACGCGTGCCGATCCGGGCAGTCGGTGCGTCCACTGCTATCGGACTTCCTGAAGATCGAGCACCAACAACTCCTCCAATGCCGCCCGGACCTGCGACTCCTCCGATGCGGGTACGTCGAGCGTACGGTGCCCGACCCCATCGGCAACCGACAGCGTCGCACGACCGACGACGACGCCGCCCCGCTCCGCACGCCAGGTACGCGACCAGGGCGACTCGCCCGCGGGGGAATGGGCTTCCGCCACGAGTCGCACGGCACCTGGAGACGGGCATTCTCGCTCGCCGGCCACCTCGAGGATGTCGAGCCATCCCGCGCCGATCGGGTCATCCAGTTCCGCCACGATCTCGCGAATCCGCTGCAAGTCCTCAGGCCGATCGACCGTCCACCACTCCCTGCCCAGATCGCGGCCCGACATCAGGTTCGCCATGCGGAACCGTTCCGGATGGCGGTACACGAACGGTGTCACATGCTCCCGTTCGTCCTTCCGGTTGGCGTCGGCTGCCGCCGCGCGCAGCGCTGAGGCCGAAACCGCCTCGACGTCGAGGCCCTTGGGGAATGAGCGTGGGAACAGGTTCGATGCGTACTCGACAGCATCATCGGAGTGAAGGGCGACGGCATCAGCGACGATCCGCGGATCCGACAACGGGCAATCGCCAGTGAGCCGCACGACAACCTCGGGCTGGAACTCGTCGAGCGCCGTCACGAAACGGTCCAACACGTCCTCAGGAGACCCCCGGACCACACCCACACCTGCGTCGACCGCCAGCTCCACGATCGCATCGTCCTGCGCGAGGGTGCTCGTCGCGACCACGATCGGCGACGACAGCGAGCGGAGACGCTCGATCTGGAAGCGCAGCATCGGCCGCCCCGCGACCTCCTTCAGGACCTTGCCCGGAAGCCGTGTCGAACCCGTCCGAGCCTGGATCACAACAAGGGTGTCTCGCCGCGGAACACCCCAGCCGGCATCCCTCACGTGATCGACAGCATCCGGTCCAGCGCGACCTTCGCCCACTCTGCGACCTCCGGGTCTACCTCGATGCGATTCGGCACCCGCCCCTCGACCAGCTCCTCTAGCACCCAGCACAGATGAGGGCCGTCGATGCGGAACATCGTGGAGCACGGGCACACCAGCGGGTCGAGTGACATCACCGTCTTGTCGGGCGTCTCGTTGGCGAGGCGGTTCACCATGTGGATCTCGGTGCCCACCCCGATGACCGACCCCGCGGGTGCGTCGGCGACCGCCCGCAGGATGTACTCGGTGGAGCCCACCTGATCGGCGAGCTCGCACACCTCGTGGCTGCACTCGGGGTGCACCACCACGATCCCCTCGGGATACTTCGCCCGGAAGTCGGCGATCTGCTCGACGGAGAACCGCTGGTGCACCGAGCAGTGGCCCTTCCACAGCAGGAACCTGGCGTCCTTGCACTGCGCCTCGGTGAGCCCGCCCAGGTCCTTCCGGGGGTTCCACACCGCCATGTGCGACTCGTCGTAGCCCATCTGGTAGCCGGTGTTGCGCCCCAGGTGCTGGTCGGGGAAGAACAGCACCTGATCGCCCCGCTCGAACGCCCACTTCAGGATGGCCCGGGCGTTCGACGACGTGCAGACGGCGCCGCCGTTGCGGCCCACGAACGCCTTCAGCGCGGCGGACGAGTTCATGTAGGTGATCGGCACGACCCGGTCGATGTCGACCACGTCCTCCAGCGACTCCCACGCTTCGGTGACCGCCCACAGCTCGGCCATGTCGGCCATCGAACAACCGGCGTTGAGGTCGGGGAGGATCACCTGCTGGTGGTCGCCCGTGAGGATGTCGGCGGCCTCGGCCATGAAGTGCACACCGCAGAACACGATGTAGTCGGCCTCGGGCGTCGCGGCGGCCAGCTTCGCCAGCTTGAACGAGTCGCCGCGGGCGTCGGCCCAACGGATCACCTCGTCTCGCTGGTAGTGGTGGCCGAGGATGAACAGGCGGTCACCCAACGTCGCCTTGGCGGCGGCGATGCGTTCGGCCAGCTCTTCGGGAGCCGCTGCGGTGTAGCGCTCCTCCAGTGGGGTTTGCAGTCTGAGCATGTGAGGGGTCCTCCTCGGGGGTGACCTCGATTAGTGACCAGTGGGGACAGCCGGGTCGCCTCTCCCACGGGGATGTTGGTCTCGGGGTCTTGATATGTGCGCCGGATTCCCGGCCGGCGTTGCACATGACTGTAACGCCCCACGCACCCCCCGACTTCCCACCCCCGGAAGTTGCCGTTCCCTTCGACGCTCTCGCCTCGTAGCCTTTTGTCCATGAGAAGGCTTGCGCGCCTGTTGAGCTACCTCGGCGGCGTCATGGCGGTCGGCGCCCTCAGCCTCTACCACGCGTCGGAGATCTCGTCCCCTCCCTACTCCTTCACCGGCACCTTCCGCTTCAGCTGGGCGATCGGCTACAGCCTCCTCCTCGGCGTCGCCACCTACGCGGTGGGCCTTCCCGACCAGCCCACCAGCATCCGTCAGGCCACCTGGCTGTCCTTCGTCGCGGTCGTGCTGGCGTCGCTGGGGATCTCGATCCCCCAGCTCGCCACCGGCGACGCGCTCCTTCCCCGGTTCGTCGTCTTCGGCGCCGCGCTCGTCCTCATCCCCTGGCAGGTGGCCCTCAACCTGCTGTCCCGCAGCGGCCAGCAACGCGACGAGGAACGCGACCGCGTCCTGCTCGTGGCTGAACCGGCAGAGCGCGAACGCCTCATCGACGACCTCCGCCTCGAACCCGAACACGCGGCGTCCCTGGTGGCCACGATGAGCGCCGCCGATGCCGCCGGCACCGAACCCGGCCTCACCCCACTCCTCGACGAACAGGCCCGCGTGTTGGCCACCGTCGTGGTGATCGACCGCTACGCCCAAGCCGAGGACCGCATCATCGCCCAGGCCGCCAAGCTCCACGAGTCGGGCGTCCGGGTGCGCACCCTCCAGGGGTTCTACGAGGAGTGGCTGGGCAAGCTGCCGATCTCCGAGCTGGAGCGCGCCTCGCTGTTCTTCGACATCGGCGAGGTGCACCGCGCCCGTTACGGCCGCACCAAACGCGTCATGGACCTCGGCCTCGCCCTGCTCGGCCTGATCCCGCTTCTCCTCGTGGGGATCGTCACTCTCGCCGGCAACATCGTCGCCAACCGCGGCCCCCTGCTGTACCGCCAGGTGCGCGTGGGCAAGGGCGGAAAGCACTTCACCATCCTCAAGTTCCGCACCATGCGCGCCACACCACCCGGCGCATCCGGCGACCAGGCGGACGGCAACTGGACGGAGAAGGACGACCCCCGCATCACCCCCTTCGGCCGCATCCTGCGCCGGACCCACCTCGACGAGCTCCCCCAGGTGTGGAACATCCTGCGTGGCGACCTCTCCATCGTCGGCCCCCGCCCCGAACAACCCCGCTACGTCGACGAGCTCGCCGCGAAGCTCGCGTTCTACGACCTGCGGCACCTCGTGCGCCCCGGCCTCACCGGCTGGGCGCAGGTGAAGTACGGCTACGCGGGCGACGAACGCGACGCCCTGGAGAAGCTCCAGTACGAGTTCTTCTACCTCCGCCACCAGGACCTCACGTTCGACTCGCGGATCGTGTTGCGCACCCTGCGGGCAACCATCGGCGGGCGGGGCAGCGGCCGCTGAGCCCGACTCGGGGCAGTTCTCCGAAGAATCGCTCAAGGCCCGGCGCCGGGCGGCCGAAGAACTGAGTACCCAACCCCAAACCCCTCGGACGTCGGGGGGTCGGACTTCCCCTCGAACCCTCCCGACCCCTCGGCTTCCGAGAGCTTTCACCTCCCCAAACCTCTCCCTCACCCGGAACTTGCGTACGGATCCGACCACTGCGGTCGGGCTCGTACGCAAGTTCCGCGTAGGGGGTCGGAATCCGCCCCGAGACCCTTGATGGGGGATCGCTCCGGACGAATGAGACCTGTGTCGACAACGAATGCCCCGGGCCGACTCGCGGTCATCGCGGCTCTCGTCGTGGTCGCCATGGTCCTGCTCGTGCACGTCGACCCCTGGCTGGGGGCCGGCCTGGGCGACTCCCACGACGGCTACAACGCGGCGGTCTGGAGCTTCGGCGCACGCGGGGGAGCGGACGACCCCATAGCCGGCCGTCTCGGTGGCATCCGTGCCGACGGCACCCCCTACGCCCACCATCCGCCACTGCTCGTGTGGACCCTCATTCCGGTCACCGCGCTCGCCGGCGACTCCGCCTTCGCTCTCCGTCTCGTCCCCCTCGTAGCGAGCCTCGTCGCGGTGGCGATCCTCGCTGCCCTCCTGCGCGACAGCGGCCTCGGTCGCCGGGCGGTCGTGGGCGGTGTCCTCCTCGCGGGCACCTCGCCGATGCTGCTCACCTACGGAGCCCTCGTGGACACTCCCGTGTTCGGACTGCCCTTCGCCTTGGGCGCGGTGTGGGCGGCCCAACGCGCCTGGCAGCGCCGACCACCGCCGGCTCCGGTTGCGGTCCTGGTCGGGGTGGGCGCGGCGCTGGCCGGATGGCAGGCGCTGTTGGCCGCGGCGATCGCGGCCGCGGTGGGGGCAGTGCGCGTGGGCGCCGGCCGGCGTGGTGAGATGCTTCCCTTGGCGAGTGGGGTCGTGGCGGGCGTCGCCGTGGACCTCCTGTGGATCTGGTGGGTGATGGGCGGACTTGCCGACCTCCTCGAGGTTGGCGGGACACGCACACAGATGAACACCGCCCACTGGCTCGAACACCAGGCCGAGTTCGCGTGGGACCTCTTCGGCCCCCTCCTCCTGGGTGTGTGGGTCGCCGTCGTGGTGGGCTACGCCGTCCTGTTCCGACACGGCTCCTACATCCACAGCTACTGGAACTTCTACGGCGTCGCGTTGGTCGGCATCGCCGCAGCCGTGATCCTTCATTCCCTGGACGGGCCCCTCGCCCGGCTTCGTGTTCCCTATCGCCGAGTCGCGAAGGCCGCCTCGCTCGCCGGTGTGTTCCTCGTCGCAGCCTTCGGGGTGGCGTACCGCAGCACCGCGGACCACGAGATCCAAACTGGCCTGGAGGTGCTGCCCCTACTCGACAACCTGCCCACCACTGTCGATCACGACGAGGTGCTCGTGGCGACGATCGGCGGGGACCCATCCAAACCGTGGCTTCGGTGGGCGACCGGGGGAACCAACGAACAGGTGGAGGTGGCCGACCTCGATCGGCTGGATCCGGACCGCCTCGTCCTCGCGAAGCAGGGTCATGTCCGGCCGCCGGTGTTCTGGGCGGGGACGTCGGCGAGGACGAACGGCCACTACGTCCTCATCCCGGCTGGCGAACTCGCCGCGCTGCTGCGCTGACGGCGGTCGGTGGTCGGCGGTCGGCGGTCGGCCCACTCACGAACTTGCGTAGGAATCCGTCGGTAGGGGTCGGTTCGGTACGCAGGTTCGGGAGGGGTGGGCCCGCTCCACGAACTTGCGTAGGAATCCGTCGGTGGGGGTCGGTTCGGTACGCAGGTTCGGGAGGGGTTGGCCCGCCCCGGCGGTAGGTTGCGACCCGTGTTGCAGCGCCCTCCCGCCGGCACGATCCCCGACGCACCCGGCTCCTACCAGTTCAAGGACGCCGAGGGCCGCGTCATCTACGTCGGCAAGGCGAAGTCACTCCGGTCCCGCCTGTCCAACTACTTCGCCGAACCCGCCACCCTCCACCCGCGCACCGCCCAGATGGTCGCGACCGCCGCGACCGTCGAATGGATCCAGGTGCGCAACGAGGTCGAGGCCCTCATGTTGGAGTACTCGCTCCTCCAACGCTTCAAACCCCGCTTCAACGTGCGGCTCGTCGACGACAAGAGCTACCCGTTCCTCGCCATCACCATGACCCACGAGTGGCCCCGTCCCATGGTCATGCGCGGCAAGCGACGAAAGGGCGTCCGCTACTTCGGCCCCTACGGCCACGCGTATGCGATCCGCGAGACGCTCGACCTGGTGCTGCGCACCTTCCCCGTCCGCACCTGCTCCGACGCCAAGCTGGAACGGCACACCAAGCAGGGCCGGCCCTGTCTGCTGTACCACATCGAGAAGTGCTCAGGGCCCTGCATCGGCGCCGTCGACCACGAAACCTACGACCGGCACCTCGCGGGGCTCGTCGAGTTCCTCGAGGGCAACTCCGAGCCGGTCGTCGCGCAGCTCGAAGCGGACATGGCCGCCGCCGCCGCCGACCTCGAGTTCGAGCTCGCAGCCCGCCTCCGCGACCGCGCCGCGAGCGTGCGGCGCGCCGGTGAGAAACAGCAGATGGTCGCCGAGCGCAACGAGGACCTCGACGTGATCGGCATCGCCGGCGACGAACTCGAGGCGTCGGTGCAGGTGTTCATCGTGCGGCGCGGTCGGGTGGTGGGCCGCAGCGGGTTCGTGATGGACAAGGTGCTGGCGCTCGACGACGGCGAGGTCGTCGCCCGCACGCTCGAGGAGCTGTACTACGACGAGCCGGCCATGGGGATGCCCAAGCAGGTGTTGGTGCCCACCCTGCCCGACGACGCAGCCCTCTACGAGCAGTGGCTGTCGGAGCACCGCGGGAGTCGGGTGGAGATCCGGGTGCCCCAGCGCGGTGGGAAGCGGCAGCTTCAGGAGACGGTCACGCACAACGCCACCGAGGTGTTCAGCCGACACAGGCTGCGGCGGGCGTCGGACCACAACAGTCGTGCGAAGGCTCTCAACGAACTTCAGGACCACCTGGGTCTGGCGGAGGCGCCGCTGCGCATCGAGTGCTTCGACATGAGCCACATCCAGGGCACCGACTACGTGGGCTCCATGGTGGTGATGACCGACGGCCTGCCCGACAAGCGGGAGTACCGGCGGTTCAAGGTGAAGACGGTGGGCGGTGAACACATCGGTGATTCCGACGACTTCGCGGCCATGGAGGAAGTGCTGACGCGCCGCTTCTCCAACTACCTCGAGGACCGCTCGAAGCCGATCGCCGAGCGGGGCAAGTTCCAGTACCCGCCGCAACTGCTGGTTGTCGATGGTGGCAAGGGCCAGCTCAACGTGGCTGTGAGGGTGCTGGAGTCGTTGGGGCTCGAAGAGGAGATCCCCGTGTGCTCGCTCGCCAAGCAGTTCGAGGAGGTGTTCCTGCCCGGTGGTCCCGACCCCGTCCGTGTGCCTCGTCAGTCCGAGGCGCTGTTCCTCCTCCAGCGGATCCGCGACGAGTCGCACCGCTTCGCCATCACCTTCCATCGGGAGCTGCGCAACAAACGGATGACAACCTCGGTGCTCGACGGGATCCCGGGCTTGGGTGAGGTGCGCCGCAAGCGCCTGGTGAAGGAGCTCGGCGGGGTCAAGGCCCTCAAGGCGGCGAGCCTGGAGCAACTCCGTGAGCTCTCCTGGCTGCCCGACACAGTGGCCGATGCGATCCACCACAAGATCCACGGACCATCATGAACGGCCTGTGAGCCACCTGACCCCAGAGCATCATCACCCGTGGGACGAGCACGCCGCGTGGTGGCAGGCGGAGTTCACCGACGGTGCCGACCCGGAATACAGCGACCAGATCCTGCCGCTGATCGCCGAGCGGTTGCCATCGAGGGGGCTGGTGGTCGACGTGGGCTGCGGGGAGGGCCAGGTGGCACGGCTCGCCGCGGCGTCGGGGCTCGATGTGATCGGCGTCGACCCGTCGGGACTCCAGGTGGGCGAGGCGCAGCGCCGCGGTGGAGGTCCCCGATATCTGCGCGGGTCGGCAGCCGGGCTGGCTCTGCGGGAGGGGATCGCGGAGGCAGCGGTGGCATGCCTCGTCTTCGAGCACATCGACGACCTCGACGCTGCGATCGACGAGGTGGCCAGGGTCCTGGTGCCTGGGGGACGGTTCCTGTTCCTGTTGAACCACCCGCTGTTGCAGACCCCGAACTCGGGTTGGATCGACGATCAGATCCTCGATCCGCCCGAGCAGTACTGGAGGGTGGGGGAGTACCTCAACGAGGCGGTGACGATGGAGGAGGTGACCGCCGGTGTGTACGTGCGGTTCCTTCACCGTCCCCTTGGCCGCTATCTCAACTCGTTGCGGCGCGCGGGCCTGGTTCTGGAGGAGTTCGTTGAGCCGGCGCCGCCCTCGTCGTTCCTGGCGCGAGCGGAGGAGTACGAGGCGGCGCAGTCCATCCCGCGGCTGTTGCTGCTGGACCTACGGAAGTCCCGAAACCCTCGACTTCCCTACGAGCAGTAGGGCCGAAAACGGCGACAGAGAGGGGCGGTTGGTGGGGAACCGGCCCTCTCTGTGCGCCTGGGTGGGGGGATGTGCCGGCTGGGTGAGCCTGGCACAACATCATTCTTAACACGTTGGCAAGGGGTAAACAGCCAGTTCGCTCATTACATGATTATGTTCTGCCGAGAATCTTGTGGGTATTCTCAGGTTTCTTCGGCCTTCGATCCTTGCTTCAGGGTCGGTACGGTGAGTACGTGAGCGAGTTCGTGATCCTCTCGGGCATGTCGGGTGCGGGGCGAAGCCAGGCCGGCGATGCCCTTGAGGACCTCGGCTGGTACGTCATCGACAACCTGCCGCCGGCGCTGATGCCCCAGGTGGCCGAGCTCGCCCAGGGCCCGTCGAGCCGGGGCCAGAAGGTGGCGTTCGTGGCGGGAGCGGGCCTCACGATCGACGAGCTCGACGCCGCACGGGATCAGCTCGAATCCCGCGGCGAAACGGTGCGCGTCCTGTTCTTCGACGCATCGACCGATGTTCTGATCCGCCGCTACGAATCCACAAAGCGCCGTCATCCCTTCGCCGTCGACCGTTCCATCGGCGAGGCGATCGAGGCGGAACGTGGCGCGCTTCAGCCCACCCGCGCAGCGGCAGACCTGGTGATCGACACCTCGAACTTCACCATCTACGACTGTCGTGCCCGGGTGAGGGACCTCTTCGGTGGCGACGACCCCGACGACGACCCCATGCAGACCACTGTGTTGTCCTTCGGCTACAAGCACGGCCTGCCTCCGGATGTCGACCTCGTGCTCGACTGCCGGTTCCTGCCCAACCCGCACTGGGTGGAGGAGCTCCGGCCGCACTCGGGCAAGGACGAGCCCGTGAGGACCTATGTGCTGGAGAACAGCCTGACCGAACCGTTCCTTGAGCGGGTCGACGGCCTGTTGGAGCTGTTGGTGCCCGCGTACCGCGACGAAGGCAAGGCGTATCTCACCATCGCGGTGGGATGCACGGGAGGCCACCACCGCTCGGTGGTCATCGCCGAGGAGCTGGGCCAGCGTCTGCACCGACTGGGCGTGCGGCCCCGGGTCATCCACCGGGACATCGACAAGTGAACTCCGTGGCGGGGCCCTCCATCACGGCGATCGGCGGTGGACACGGCTTGGCCGCCACCCTGGGCGCGCTGCGCCTGCTGACCCCCGAAGTCACCGCAATCGTGTCGATCGCCGACGACGGCGGGTCCTCGGGGCGGCTGCGGTCCGAACTGGGGATCGCTCCGCCGGGCGATCTCCGCAAGGCCATCGTGGCGCTGTCGGACCCCGCATCGGTGTTGGCCCGCGCTCTGGTCGAACGCTTCGAGGGCGGCGCCATGGATGGTCACGCGTTCGGGAACCTGCTGATAGCGGCGATGGCCGGCCTCGAGGGCGACTTGGTCCGAGCGATCGAAGAGGTGATGCGGCTGGTGGGTGCGGTCGGCCAGGTGGTTCCCGCAACAGCCTCCGCGGTGACGCTTCGGGGGGAGACCGAAGCGGGGGGTGTGGTGGAGGGCCAGGTTGCCGTGATGGGAACCAGTGGCCTGTGTCGGGTGACGACGGTTCCGGAGGACCCGGAGGTACCGAGGGAGGCGCTCGACGCCATCGCCGCGAGCGACGCAACCGTATTGGGTCCGGGGTCGCTGTACACGAGCGTCCTCGCAGCCGCAGCGACCCCTGCCGTCGTCAAGGCGCTGGCGGATCGCGACTCACCGTTGATCTACATCTGCAACCTGCGACCCCAGGTTCCCGAGACCGAAGGGATCGACGCGGCCGGTCATCTCGAGGTGGTCCGCCGGCATGGGATCGAACCCGACGTGGTGATCTTCGACCCCGACACCATCTGTGGAGAGGGTCTCGGATCCATCGGCGTCGCGGCGTCGCTCGCGAGGCGAAGTGGCCTCGCCCACGAACCCCGAGCGCTGGCCACGGCGCTCGCCTCGCTTCGGTGTTGGCCCGGGGCGGGATCCGCCTGATTGGCGGTGAGCGGCCGGATCTGGTCGCATAGGTGGGCCCACGTCAACGACGACATCAGGAGAACAGGATTTCATGAGCATTCGCGTCGGCATCAACGGTTTCGGACGCATCGGCCGGAACTTCTTCCGGGCCGCCAAGTCACGCGGAGCGGACATCGACTTCGTCGCAGTCAACGACTTGGGCAACGTTGCCACCATGGCACACCTGCTGAAGTACGACTCGGTGGCAGGCATCTATCCCGACCCCGTCGCGGTGCACGCCGACGGCATCGAGGTGGGCGGCGATGTGCTGAAGGTCGTGTCGCACCGTGACCCCGCGGAGATCCCCTGGGGCGAGCTCGGTGTCGACGTCGTGATCGAGTCCACCGGGTTCTTCACCGACCGTGACAAGGCTGCAGCGCACATCGCCGGTGGCGCTCCCCGCGTGATCATCTCGGCTCCGGCAAGCGGTGTGGACGCCACCTTCGTGGTCGGCGTCAACGACGACACGTTCGACCCGGCGAGCCATGTGATCGTCTCCAACGCCTCGTGCACCACGAACTGCTTCGTTCCGCTCATCAAGGCCCTCGACGACGCCTTCGGTGTGCAGCGTGGACTCATGACCACCACCCACGCCTACACCGGCGACCAGAGCCTGGTTGACGGCCCCCACAGCGACCTGCGCCGCGCACGTGCCGCCGCCATCAACATCGTGCCCACCTCCACCGGCGCGGCCCGTGCCACCGGGCTCGTGTTGGAGGCGATGAAGGGCAAGCTCGACGGCACGTCGCTGCGGGTGCCGATCCCCACCGGCTCGATCACCGACTTCACGGGCATCGTGGGGCGTGACGTTTCCGTCGATGAGGTCAACGCCGCGGTCAAGGCGGCTGCGGACGGTCCGCTGGCGGGCATCCTCCAGTACACCGAGGAGCCCATCGTCAGCTCCGACATCGTCGGGTCCACCTACAGCTCGATCTTCGACGCCGGCATGACCATGACCATGGGCGACATGGTGAAGGTGTTCTCCTGGTACGACAACGAGTCGGGCTATTCGAACCGGCTCGTGGACCTGGCGCTCAAGGTCGGCGCCGCGAACCAGTAGCCCGCGCGAACCAATGCAGTTCGGAGTTCCGGAACTCGAGGATCTGCCAGATGTCGACGGCAAGTCGGTGTTGGTGCGGGTCGATTTCAACGTGCCGATCCGAGATGGCGTCATCGCTGACGACCTGCGGATCCGCGCAGCGCTGCCCACTTTGAGCTGGCTCCAGGATCGGGGCGCGCGGGTCACCGCATGCACCCATCTGGGTCGACCCAAGGGCAAACCCGATCCCGCATATTCGGTCGCTCCGGTGCGCGCCCGACTCGCCGAGTTGGCGCCGGGGGTGGAGCTGTTGGAGAACCTGCGGTACAGCCCGGGGGAGGAGGCCAACGACGCGGCGTTCGTCGCCGAGTTGGTCGCCGGCCACGACATCTACGTGAACGATGCTTTCGGTGCGTCGCACCGTGCGCACGCCTCGATCGTGGGTCCGCCCCAGACGTTGCCTTCGGCCGCGGGGCGGTTGCTGGCGAAGGAGGTCGAGGTGCTGTTGGGGCTGCGCAACGACCCCACCCGGCCGTTCGTGGCGATCACCGGCGGGTCGAAGGTGTCGGACAAGCTAGGCGTGATCCGTGCGCTGTTGGATGTGGCGGACCAGCTGATCATCGGTGGAGGTATGTGCTTCACGTTCCTCGGTGCGATGGGGCACGGGGTGGGATCGTCGCTGTTCGAGCCGGACCAGGTGGACAACTGCAAGGCGCTGCTCGACGAGCACGGCGACCGGCTGCATCTGCCCACCGACATCGTGGGGCTGGGGCCGGGCGGCAAGCTGTTCGAACCGGAGGCCGGGGGAGAGGTACGCCACTTCGGCCAGTCGCTTCCCGACGGCTGGATGGGCGTCGACATCGGCCCCGGGACCGCAGCCGCATTCGGCGACATCATCCGTGACTCGGCCACGATCCTGTGGAACGGACCGATGGGCGTGTTCGAGGACCCACGTTTCGAAGCCGGCACCCGAGCCGTGGGCGAAGCCGTGGCGGACAGTCGAGGGTTCTCGGTCATCGGCGGTGGCGACAGCGCTGCCGCGGTTGCGCAGTTCGGGCTGTCGGACCGGGTGGGGCACATCTCCACCGGCGGCGGGGCCAGCTTGGAGTTGATCGAAGAGGGCGACCTGCCCGGCTTGGAAGCGCTGCGCTCGGGCGCGGCCTGACACTGCGAGGAACACATGGCTGAGCGTCGCCAACCGCTCATCAGCGGCAACTGGAAGATGCACCACGACCACTTCGAGGCGCTGCGGACGGTGCAGAAGCTGTCCTACAACCTTGCCGACCACGACTACGCCAAGGTCGCGGTGTCGGTGCATCCGCCGTTCACCGATCTGCGGACCGTGCAGACGGCGATGGAGTCGGATCGGATGAAGTTCGCGCTCGGAGCCCAGCACTGCCACTGGGAGGAGAAAGGCGCGTTCACCGGTGAGGTGTCGCCGGTGTTCCTCGCGAAGCTGAACCTTGCCTATGTGATCTGCGGGCACTCGGAGCGACGTGAGCTGTTCGGCGAGACCGACGACGACGTGAACCGCAAGGTGAAGGCCATCCTCAAGCACGGGATGACGCCGATCATGTGCTGCGGGGAGACCGACGCCGAGCGTGAGGCGGGGGAGGCCCAGTCGAAGGTGGAGGGCCAGATCCGTGCGGGGTTGGCCGGGATCACCGCCGAGCAGGCCGCGGGGCTGGTGGTGGCCTACGAGCCCATCTGGGCGATCGGCACCGGCAAGACCGCCACGCCGGAGGACGCACAGGAGATGTGTGCCGTGGTGAGGCGGGTCGTGGCCGAGGTCCACGGCGCTGACGCGGCGGCGGGAGTACGGGTCCAGTACGGCGGGTCGGTGAAGCCGGGCAACGCGGCGGATCTCATGTCACAGGCCGACATCGACGGAGCGCTCGTCGGCGGGGCGTCGCTCGACGCGGACGACTTCGCCCAGATCGTGGTTGCGTCGGTCTGATCGGCGCCGCTGGTATCGTGTTTCGGCCCTGACGGAGGAGTTCCGGTGTACGTCGCCTCGTTGATCATCCAGTTCCTACTTGCGATCGGGCTGATCTTTCTGGTGTTGATCCACAGCGGACGTGGCGGTGGTCTGTCCGACATGTTCGGCGGCGGGCTCGGCGCGTCGGCGGCGGGGTCCACGGTGATGGAGAAGAACCTCGACCGGCTCACCCTGTTGGTGGCGTTGATGTTCGCCTTCAACTCGGTGATCCTGGGCTTCCTGATCGACAAGTAGAGGTTCTGATGTTCCGCCACGTGGTGTTGCTGCGTTGGGTGGATGGTGCTGCGCCTGAGGCGGTGGATGCGGTCTTGGAGGGCCTCGCTGGGTTGCCGGCGGCGATCCCGGAGTTGCGGTCCTACGTGTTCGGGCCCGACGCCGGGGTGAACGAAGGGAACTTCGACTTGGCGATCGTGGCCGACTTCGGTTCGGTGGAGGACTACCTGGTTTACCGGGACCATCCCGCACACCAGGCGCTGATCGCCGAGCGGATCGCCCCGATCCTGGCGGGCCGCGCCGCTGTGCAGTGCGAACTGCCACGGTGACGCGTAGGTGCGACTGCCGTATCTCCCTCCGTCGCCGTGAACTTCACTCCAATCGAGAGGTTTACGTGCGTTTCGGGTCGACTTCGTCTGCATCCGGTTCCACTAGGTGAGTCCGGGCGCGCTATCGTCAGCGGCCGCTACGTCGGAGTGGCGGAATTGGCAGACGCGCTAGGTTGAGGGCCTAGTGCCCGATAAGGGCGTGGGGGTTCAAGTCCCCCCTCCGACACGAACGGTCCCATACCGGCGGGGGGACGTAGCCCGATCTCGTCGAGGTTGACCCGTAGCGGTGGTGCGCCGCATGCGACGACCTGGAGGTGGTCGGCGTGGATGTAGACGGCGTCGACCAGGTCTTCGACGAGCACCCGTCGCTCCTTCTCGTCGGCTTCGTTCCAGATGGTGTCGATATCGATGCTGGCGAGGAGTTCGGCGACCTGCTCGAATCGTTGGGCGAGTTCGCTGCGGGCTTGGGCCTGTTCGGCGTGTTCGTCATGGGCGGTCTGGAGGGTGCCGATCAGGGTGGTGAGGCGTCGTTCCTCCTCCTCGAAGGCGTCAGGGGTGATCTTGTCCTCGTAGTACAGGTCGAGGAGCCGTTGACGTAACGCGGTGGTGAATTGTCCGGCGCCGTCGCGGATCAGGGGCCGGAACCTGTGATCGCCGTTCCATTTCATGAGCAGGTCGCGTGCGACCTGTGCGGTCCACGGTCCTTCACGATCAGGAACACGTCGGCGAGGCTTTTGTGTTGCATCTGACTTCGCTCGACGGTTCCGGGGATCTTTCAGACCGCATCTGGGTGGGAGGCTGGCCTTCTTGAAGGAGGCAGTCCATGTCGTCGTCACCGCGGAAACCGAAGCGGGTGTTGACAGCCGAGCAGAAGTACGACCTGTGGGTGCGGATGCTCACCGGCCAGATCTCCCAGGCCGA
>JADLFH010000175.1 GCA_020845705.1 Microthrixaceae bacterium
AGACGCCCCCGATCGCGTACATGGCCACGAGCAGTCCGGCCTCGGCCTTCGAGAGCCCGAACTCCACCTCGAAGTCGGGGAGCAGCGGCGCCAGCGCGGAGAAGAAGATCGTCTCGACGAGGATGACGGTGCTCGAGAACGTGACGAGACGACGCACGCCGCCGATGCTAGTCCGCGTGGGGGAACCCATGGTTCCCCCACGGATCACCTCCTTGACTCTTCACGCGTTGCTCGCGCCGTGTCCCGGCCGGGCGAAGCCCGGCTGGGACGATACAAACCTGACCGGGACGCCGGGTCTGCGCATACTGCGGGCACAGAAGATCCCCGACCAGGGAGGGAGCATGCGGATCGTCCGCACCGATCGTGCGCAGGCCCGGCCGCCGACGAATCCGGACTGGTTCCCCGGGACGGTGCACCAGCAGCTCGTGAACGATCCGGACAGCGACGTCGGGATCGAGCTGATCGCCGTCTGGTTCGACGCGGGCTCGCGTACGAGGCCGCACGTTCATCCGGTCGATCAGGTGCTCCACGTGATCGAGGGCGAGGGTGTCGTCGCGACGGAGACCGAGAAGACGATCATCCGACCCGGCGACTGGGTCGTGGTACCAGCGGGTGCCTGGCACTGGCACGGGGCGACACCCGACTCGCACATGTGCCACATCTCGATCAAGCAGCCGGGCGAGACCGACTGGAGCTCCCCGTGGGGGAACTGGGACTCGTACATGGACGGCGCGGCCTAGCGTGCCTCTCGACCTCGAGGTTGTGACGGCCGGGGTCGACGCAGCTCGCCGGGCCGTGGCCGACGCGGCGCGTCGCACGGGGCGCGATCCCGCGGCGATCGAGATCCTCGCCGCGATCAAGTACCTGCCTGTCGGCGACCTGCCGGTGCTGCACGCGGCCGGGATCACGCGCGTCGGCGAGAACAAGGCCGACGCGCTGCTCGCGAAGCAGGCTGCCGCCGGGGAGTTCTTCACGTGGGACTTCATCGGTCATCTCCAGAGCCGCAAGGCGCGTGACGTTGTCGGCAGGGTGTCGCTCGTGCACTCGCTGGAGTCCGACTCGACGGCTGCTCAGCTCGAGCGGCGGGCCGAGGCGCCGCAGGACGTTCTCGTGGAGGTGAACGTCGCGGCCGACCCCGGCAAGAACGGCGTCCCGCCGCAGGAGCTCGACGACTTCCTCGAACGACTGGCGGCGCTCGAGCACGTTCGCGTGCGCGGCCTGATGACGATGCCTCCCTTCACGGAGCGCCCGGAGGAGTCCCGGCCGGTGTTCGCGGAGCTGCGAGAGCTCGCCGCCCGCTGTGCCGAGCGGTGGGCAGGGACGCACTCGTTCGGGGTCCTCTCGATGGGGACGAGTCAGGACTACGTCGTCGCGGTCGAGGAGGGAGCGACGATC
>JADLFH010000088.1 GCA_020845705.1 Microthrixaceae bacterium
GAGGTGTTCACCGAAGGGTGTGGCCTGGGGTGAGGCGGGTGTGGTTGTTGGGGTGATCGCGGGTTAGCGGTTCGGTGACCGCGGGTTGTCCACAGGTTGGCGTGGGGTGGTGGGGCCGCGGGTGCGGTGTTGGCCGTAGCGGGGGTCGGCTTCGAGGGCGGACAGGCCGAGCGCTTCGAGTTCGGTGAGAAGGGTGCGTGCTCGGCGTTGGGCTTCGAACATTGGGCGGTAGTCGTCGTAGAGGCCGTCGGAGAGCATGCGGGTGATGGTTTTGCCGTTGACGCTGCGGGTCCACCACCAGTAGGGGCCGTGGAGTTGTGGTGGGTCGGCGTGGCAGCGACAGTTTGATCGTCCGCAGCGGGTCTCGCGGCGAGTGATCGTTCCGGGCAGGGTGGGGCCGAGGTTGGCGAGTTCGGCGGTGATCCGTCGGATGGCGGTGGCTCGCTGGCGGGGTGTGGTGGCCATGTTGTGAGAAGCGTCGCGCGTGGGGTCCACCATTGCGACGATCCTATCTGTAAGACTTACGTTTACGGATACTGTGACGATGGCGACGATCGCCGGTTACACCGGTCACCGGATCGAGCCGGCTGCGGCCGGGTTTGCCCGCCGGGTGGTGACGTCGGCCGCGCCGGCGTGCGTGATGCGTGCCCGCTCGTTGCTGTGGGCGTGCTCACGGTTGGCGCAGTGGGGCGCGACGGTCGGTCTCGAGCCGGTCGAGACGGTGCTGTTGCATCGCTCGGTGATCGAGCGGTTCGTGCAGGTCGGCCTCACCGGCCGCAGCGACGCGCTGCGTCGCACGGCGCGCACGAACTTGCGGTTCGTCGCCGCCGGTTGCGGGATCGTCGTTGAGCCGCGACCGGCGCCGCTGGCCCGCACTCGCGCCAAGGCGCCGTACTCGCCCGCCGAGGTCGACGCCTGGTTCGCGTTGGCTGCCGCGCAGCCGACCGAGGTTCGCCGTCAACATCTCGCTGGTCTGTTGTGTCTGGGTCTCGGCGCCGGGCTGGAACGGGCCGAGTTGCGCGGTGTCACCGGCGGTCACGTCCAATCCCGCAGCGGCGGCATTGTCGTGGTCGTCGAAGGACGCCGCCCGCGCCATGTCCCGGTGCTCGCCCGCTACCACCAGCCGCTGCTCGCGTCGGCCCGATTCGCTGGTCCCGGGTTCGTCTGCGGCGGGGCGTCACCGACTCGCAAGAACGTCACTTCCAACCTCGTCGATCGTCTCGCCGGCGGCGCCGATCTCGGTCGGCTCGACGTCGGCCGGCTGCGCGCCACGTGGCTGGTCGAGCACCTCGACCGTCTCGGACTCGCCGCCCTGTTCTCGGCCGCGGGGGTCACCTGCTCGCAACGCATCGGTGATCTCGCCGCCCGCCTCCCCACCCCCGACGAGGCCACCCTCGTGAAGATCCTCGGCGGCGGGAGATGCCCGCCAGCCTGAACGAGCTCGAAGCGATCGTCGACACCTCCGGCGTCGCCGAGCTGATCGAACAACACATGCCGACAGGGGGACGACCCCGCCAACTCCCGGTGCGCACCCTGCTCGTCGGGATCCTGCTGGCGATCGCCGATGACCGCCCCGCCCAACTCACCCGCGTCCACCAAGCACTCGTTGCCCTCGGCGACGACGACCAGCGGCGTCTCGGCGTGCTCACCATCACTCGCCACGGCGACCACCTCCTCACCTACCGCCAAGTCGAACGCACCTTCGCGTCGATGACCGCCACGATCGACCCGACCCCGGTGCCGTCGTTCCGCAACATCGACGACGACCACCGCGCCACCCACCTCGCCCACCACCGCGCCGGCATCGACACCCACCGCCTCGAATCGCGCCTCACCACATTCATCGACGCGCTGGTCGAAGCGAGCATCCCCGACACCCACAAGCACACGTCCACCTCGGTCGCCGTGGACTGGACCGATCACGCCACCTGGGCCCGCCCCGCCAGCGCCGACGCCGTCGCCGCCGATCCCGACGCCTCATGGGGACACCGCAACACCAACACCCCCGGCACCAAAGACGGCCTGTTCTTCGGCTACTACGGACAAGCCGTCACCACCGTCGCCGACGAACACGGACCCCCGATACCCGAACTCATCCGACGAGTCATCCTGCACCCCTGCAACATCGACCCGCCCACCGCACTCGT
This sequence comes from Microthrixaceae bacterium, assembly GCA_020845705.1. Classification (GTDB taxonomy): domain Bacteria; phylum Actinomycetota; class Acidimicrobiia; order Acidimicrobiales; family Microtrichaceae; genus JADLFH01. Next base: position 2,148 of record JADLFH010000088.1, read on the forward strand.
GCCGGTCCTGCAACGCCTCGCCGCCTCCGGTATCACGATCGGTGACGTGCTCGCCGATTCCGGCTACGCCCACCGCGTCGCCGACCACTGGGCCACCCCGCTACGCCGACTCGGCGCCCGCCTCGTGCAGGACCTCCACCCCCACGACCGAGGACCCAAAGGCACCCACCAAGGCGCGATCTGCTGCAACGGAAACCTCTACTGCCCCGCCACCCCCACCGCCCTGCTGCAACTCGCACCGCTCGCCCGCAGCGCCACCAACGACGACATCGCCGCCCACGACACCCGCACCAGCGAAGCCGCCCGCTACAAACTCGGACGGCTCAGCGCCGACGACGCCGACGGCTACCACCGCGTCGGCTGCCCGGCGTCCGCCGGCAAGCTGCGCTGCCCACTCAAGCCCACCTCGATGACCCTCGGCTACGACCACCCCGAGATCCTCCACCCACCCCCCGGCACCGCCCCGTGCTGCGCCCAGACCAGCATCACCGTGCCACCATCGATCAACGCGAAAACCCGCCAGAAACATGACTACCCCAGCCCCGCCTGGCGCCAGTCCTACAACCGGCGCAGCAGCGCCGAACGCAGCTTCTCCACACTCAAAGACCCCGCCACCACCGACATCCGCCGCGGCTGGTGCCGACTCCTCGGCACCACCAAGAACCTCATCGTCTACGCCTGCGCCGCCATCATTCGCAACCTACGCATCCTCGCCAGCTTCCAACGCCGCCACACCGGCCACACCCCACCCCGCCGCCGAGCACGACGACGAACCGAAACAGCACCACTGCCCTAACCGTCAGCCCCCGTGTCACCGACACCGACGATCACGACCCCGACACCCATCGACCGCGACAAGACCCGCCACGACAACCAACGACCGAAACACCCCTCACCAACGTCAACACCACCTCAACCCCACACCACATCACGCCACCACCGACTCCCCCGGCCAGTCACTTCGGTGAACCAACCAACGGAACTTCGGTGAAGACGTCTCAGCGCGCTCGGAGGGAGTCGAACCCCCAACCTTCTGATCCGTAGTCAGATGCTCTATCCATTGAGCTACGAGCGCAGTTGTGGCGGAGAGGCAGTCTAGGGCGCGGGCTGGTCGAACGGCCACGGCTCGGCCCGGAGTGTCGGCGTGGGAGGCGCCGGCGGCGGCCGGCTACTGCCAGGGGCCCCAGCCGCTGCGCTGGTACAGCGCGTAGGCGGCCTGGATGTTGGTGCGGGCGTCGAACAACTGGTCGCGTGACGTGATCCCGAGATCGCTCAACCAGCTGCCGTGGGCGAACCAGTGGAGCTGGAACACGCCGTGGCAGCAGCCGGTGGGCGACGTCACGTCCGGCCGGAACCCGCTCTCGCGCCAGGCGATGCGCAGTGCCTGCTCCTCGAGATCGTCGGGCCAGATGTCGCGGATCATCTGCTCGACCTCACCACCTGATGGGCCAGGACCCGACGGCAACGGGATACCACC
>JADLFH010000089.1 GCA_020845705.1 Microthrixaceae bacterium
ACCACCGGGCGTATTCGCCAGCTCGAAGACGAGGCGCAGCACCTGCGCTCGTCATCGGATGCCTTGCTAGCGCTCACCGCCGAGCTCGACAAGACCACCGGCGCATGCGACGAAGTCGAGGAGCGACGCACTCGACTGCACAAGCGGCTCGGCGGAACCGACAGCCGGCGTGAGGAGGTGCGGCGCCAGCAGGAAGCCGTCGGACACCTTCTCGCCGACGTCGACAAGCTCGTCGCTGCGCGCGAGATGTATGACGACATCGAGCGCTCGATCCCCACGGATGCGCAGCCCGACCTCACTGATCTCACACGGATCGCTCAAGCGCAGGACGCCACCCGAGAGGCACTCACCTCGCAGCGCACAACCCTCGCCGACCGCCAACAGGCGGCGGCGTTGCGCGCCGTGAAGGCGATGCGCGAGTTCCGCCTGAGCTTCGCCCGAGAAGCCGCTGAGCTCGACGACAACATCGCATCGGGCGCTGAGTACCGACAGCTGCGCGACCGGGTCGCCACCGATGACCTCCCCCGCTTCGAGCAGGAGTTCCGGCGATCCCTCAAGGAGAACACGATCAACGAGATCGCTGGGCTGTCGGCCAGCCTCCAGAGCCAAGCCAACACGATCCGTCAACGGGTTCAACGCATCAACGACTCTCTCCAGGCCATCGATTACAACCCTGGTCGCTACATCCTCCTCGTCCCCGAAGCGACCAACAACACCGAGGTTCGTCACTTCCAGGACGACCTCCGGGCCTGCACCAGCAACATCACTCAGGGCGCTGACGACGACCAGTACTCCGAGCACCGGTTCACCCAGGTCAAGGCGATCATCGACCGCTTTAAGGGGCGAGAGGGCAGCACCGACCAGGACCGCGCCTGGACCCGGCGGGTCACCGACGTTCGCCAGTGGTTCGTGTTCTCGGCATCGGAACGCTGGCGCGACACCGATGTCGAGCACGAGAGCTACTCGGATTCATCAGGCAAGTCGGGTGGGCAGAAGGAGAAACTCGCCTACACGATCCTTGCCGCGTCACTCGCATACCAGTTCAAGCTCGACCGCCCCGACGACGCAGGACGCTCGTTCCGGTTCGTGGTCATCGACGAAGCCTTCGGTCGTGGGTCCGACGACTCCACCCGCTACGCACTCGGCCTGTTCACCGCGCTCGGGCTGCAGCTCCTCATCGTCACTCCGCTCCAGAAGATCCACGTCATCGAACCGCACGTGTCGTGCGTGGGCTTCGTGCAGAACCCGAACGGCGACCGCTCGATGCTCCAGCGCCTCACCATCGAAGAGCACCGCCGAGGTCGAGTCGACGCGCTGCGACGCGCTCGGCCATCGGGCAGCGCGGCCGGGCGCCTCGCCGACCCTCCCGACAGCTGACCGTCGTGACGACCACCAGCTGGACCACGGTCGACGAACTCATCGCCAAACTCCGCGCTCGATGGGCTCGCGGGGTCTACCTCCGCGCACACGCACACAGCGAACCCTTCACCCCGATCCGACTCCTGGTTCGATCCCCGAGCGCCGCAGACCTCGTCGATCACCTTGACGAGTCACTTCGCTGGATCGAACGCTTCGATCAGGCCAACCGGACCGCGACGAACCGCCAACTCTTCGTCGTCGAACGTCAGGTCCGGCGCAGCCGCGCCCTCGGCGACAACCCCGTCCCCGTCCGAGCGCAGATCGACACGCTCGACCAGCTCTGCGCCGTTCTCGGCACCACGCCCGACGTCCAACAGCTCGACCGGATCCTCGAGTACACCCGAAACGCCGAACCCGAACTCGTCGACTGGGTGTCCAACCCTCCGATCGATGCGATCGCACACGATGGGGTGTGGGAACGGGTCCTGACGACCACACGGTGGATCGTCGACCACGATCTCTCCGATCTCGACCTGCGACACCTCGACGCCCCCGGTATCGACACCAAGTTTGTCGAACGACACCGAAAGCTCCTGCGCCAGCTGCTCGATCGGCTCCTGCCGGCGGACCAGATCGACCCGACGAGCGCCAACTTCGCCGGCCGCTACGGGTTCCGGGCGCGACCCACCTACGTGCGATTCCGCCTCCTGACACCCGTGCCCCAACTGCCCGAGGTCGTCACCGAACTCGAACTGCGAGTCGACGAACTGGCCCGACTCGAACTGCCGATCACCACCGTGTTCATCGTCGAGAACCAGGCCACCTACCTGGCGTTCCCCGAAGTGCCCGACGCCATTGTCGTCTTCGGGGGAGGGTTCGGCGTCACCGTGTTGGAGGGAGTGCCATGGCTGGCCCAGCGAGACGTCGTCTACTGGGGCGATCTCGACACCCACGGATTCGCCATCCTGTCCCGGCTGCGAGAGCGGGTGCCGACAGTCCGCTCCATCCTCATGGACCGCTCGACGTTGCTGGCACACCGTGAGCAGTTCGACGTCGAACCCAACCCGACCGAAGTCGAGCTGGAAGCTCTCACCCGGGACGAAGCCGAGCTGTACCGCGACTTGATCGAGGATCGCTACGGCCCTGCGGTGCGACTCGAACAAGAGCGCATCCGCTTCTCCAGCGTCCGGAGCGCGCTCGAGCCCTGGCTCCACACCCGATCTGGAGCAGTCTCTCCGGACGTCGACCCAGCGTCACCCCTGTCATGATCGCTCTTGTGCGATCATCGCAAGCATGCGATGGTGGTCGATGTGGCTGAACTCGAGCTGCACGACGAGGTCGTCGCATGGATGGACTCACTCGACGACGTCGAGTGGGACCGGACCGTGGTGGTGATCGACCGACTCGTGGGGCTCGGGTCCTCGGCACGGATGCCGTTGTCGAGGAGTCTCGGCGATGGGCTGTTCGAACTGCGATTCAGCCTCGGGCCGACCGCTCGGCGGATCACCTACAGGTTCACCAAGGACGGGCGCATCATCCTGCTGACCACGTTCCGAAAGCAACGCAACAACGAACGCACCGAGATCGCCAGAGCCCGCAAGGTCGCCGAGAGCTGCGCCGAGCGGAACCCATGAAGGAGACGACCATGGCCAACTACTCCCGCTGGGACGACGTCAAGAAGAAGCGTCCCGGCCCTGACGCCGAGACCCGGGTGGGTGTCGAGCAGGACCTCGCGCTCGGGCAGCTCATCTATGACCT
>JADLFH010000176.1 GCA_020845705.1 Microthrixaceae bacterium
GAACAGGCGGCGAGGAGCAGCAGAAAAAGAACCGGCGGCAAAAGAAAGAGGCGGCGGCGTTTCATGCGGTCAGATTGGCGCGGGAATGAGTGAGAAGGAAGAAGGAAGAAGGGGGTGTTGAACGCATGCAAATGCTCCGGGTCGCGAAGAAAACTGCAGGAGCGGCTATATGCCACGATTGGGCGCAACCCATCGCGGCATAAAGCCGCTCCTACAGTTGGGGATCGGACCGAGGGTCCACGCCATAACAGCCCAGGGCAACGCCCTGGGTTTCGTGGATTCCCCTTATTATCGAGAGCTGAAAGCCCGGACCATGGATCGGGCCTTCAGCCCTCGGCAATTTTGTGACAATCAATTCCTGGGGCGCTGCCCCAGGCTGTTATGGTTACGCGCCGTTGGCGCTGGCCGACACCTTGGCGCACCCCCTGCCGCGAGATTAATTTCAAAGCACCGGCGGTTCGGCACTCCCCGCATCGTGGCCGGCGGAGGCGATCAGGGCCAGGGCAGTTTCTGCCTGCTCGTCCTCCACCTGCACGCGCACGCCGCTGCCGGCGAACATGTACGGCGGGGCCGTCTGGGCGGTCAGTTCGTCGGGCACGTAGGCGGTGATGCCGTTGCCCTCCAGGACCGACTTGAGCATCAGCGCCTCGTCGATCGAGCTGCAGTGGGCGACGGTGATCATGAGGGAAACCTATGCTGAAACGCGTCCGCTGGCGAGCGCGGGCTGGTTTTTAGTAGGGCAGGTCTGTGACCTGCCTTCGGACGCGACATTCGCAGGTAAACGTTAAAATGGCAGGTCACAGACCTGCCCTACGTTCACCCGATCTTCTGCCAGGCGCCCGTTTTCATTGAATCGAGAATTGCGGCGAGGACGCGCTGGGCGCGCAGGCCGTCGGCGAACGTGGGATAATCCACCTTTTCACCGCGGATGGCGTGCACGATGGCGCCGGGCGTCGTGGGGGCGCCGCGGCCGAGGAAGTCCGTCGGCAGCTTCTGCAGCGGAATGTCGGTCTTCCAGGTGGCGTATTTCGTGAGGGTGGCGCCGGCGCGCAGCCAGATTTCCTCCGGATGGTCGGAA
>JADLFH010000177.1 GCA_020845705.1 Microthrixaceae bacterium
CGGCGCCATGGGCATGAAGACCATGGACAGCGACCTGATGGCGCTCCTGCAGGCGAACACCATCAGCCCTCTGGAGGCCTACATGAAGGCCTCCAACAAAGCCGAGTTCGAGAAGCTGATCTCCAAGGAAGCCCTGGAGGAAGTTATCAGCGGCTGAACAGCTGCACGGGTGGTGCGACGCGGGAACGACGGCAGGCACTTCCTCCGGCCGTGTGTCTCCGTTTGCCGCGGCCGCCATCCGTACGAACTGCCCCGCGCAGACCGCGTTACCCGCCGTGTGCAGTCGTCCGCAGCACCAGGCTCCCAGGGGAGCCCGCCACCCGCCACCCGCAGTCCCGGGCGCAGGCACAGAACATGTCCAGTGCCGCGCGGCGGCCGTCGTGGAAACGGTTGGCACACAGCAGCACGGCGTCCGGTGCCGCCAGGCGTTGCACCTCCGCGAGGAAGCTCCTGAACGCGGCAGGACGGTTGAGGAACGCGCCGCCGACCAGCCCATTGGCCAGCAGGACATCGGCACCCGCCGCCAGCGGCACAGCACCGGCATCGCCCACGGCGAACTGCACATGCAGCCGACGGTCGTTGGCGCCAGGCCAGTCCCGGTAGCGCGCGCTGCGCTCCGGATCGTGCGGCAGGCAGCGCTGTGCCGCCATCCAGGCTTCCAGTGGTTCGCGGGTCAGGCCGGAGGCGACAACGGTCGTGTCGGCGGCCGCGGCGACGACCGCCGCGGCTTCCCAGGTGCCCTGGCCGGTGCCGCATCCGAGGTCAACCAGACGCAGGGGCGCCGGGGCGCGGTGCCGCGCCGCATGCTCGCGCAGCCAGGTCAACTGCTCCGGATAGCGGCCGAAGTCGGTACCGAAGCGCGGCGGATCGGCGAGCGCACAGAGCAGAGGAAGGAACTCGGCTTCGCTGAAGGTAACGCGGCCGGCGAAGCGGGGCGGCAGTGCGTTCCACAGGTCGGGCAGTGCCGCATACGGCAGGCCGTCCGTGGCGGGCGCGTGCAGGTCGCGGCCACGGACAGCGGCCAGGGGGGCCGGCAGCCAGGCGGGCGAGGGCAGGCACCTGAGGGCAAGGCAGCGCATATCGCGCAGCCATTCGTGCAGCGGCAGGTACTGCTCGAACGCCTCGCGCCGGGCCGGAACCACCGCCAGCCCTGGCTGCCAGGCGGGAGGCGGCACCCGTTGCTGGAGCAGCGCCAGGCGTGTCGCCCACCGGGCGTTCCAGCAGGCGAGTAACGGTTCGGGAAGCGAGGCCTGCATGGCGATAATGTAGCCGTGTCCCAGCGCGCAGGCTTGCAAAGCGCCCACGGCGTTTACATATTGTCAGCGGAACGCGGCCCCGTGCCGCGCAGCGGAGATGCAGACATGGTTGAGAGCGACAACGATATCCCGAAGATCAGCCCGAACGAGGGCGAGAACGACGGTGCGGACAAGGACGACGGCGGTCTCTCCCAGGACGATACGCAGCTGGTGCTTGTCTCAAAGGATCTGCCAGACCGCATCTTCCTGCTTCCCGCCGGTCCCAAACCGGTGTTTCCCGGCATGCTGTTCCCGTTGCTGGTGGCGGCCGGGCCGGGTGCCGAACTGCTCAAGTCCGTGGCCCGCGACGTGCCCGGACACATGGTAGGGTTCGTCATGACCCGCGAGGCCACCGAGGGAGCCCCCGCCGACGGCGCGCGGCGTTTCCACAAGATTGGCACCGCAGCACGCATCCTGAAACTGCAGGAATCGGAACAGGGCGCCGTCCAGGCGCTGTTTCAGGGCGAGAAGCGCTTCGAGGTCCTCAAGACCATCGAGCGCGACAAGCGCATCATGGCCCAGGTCCTCTACCTCGAGGACACCAAGTCCGCCGGCGACGACATCAAGGCTCTGGGGCTGGCCATCATCAACAGCATGCGCGATCTGATCAAGAACAACCCGTTGTTCTCCGAAGAGATCAAGATGTTCCTGTCCCGCACGGACTGGGGTGACACGGGTCGCCTCGCGGATTTCGCCGTGACCATGACGTCATCGTCGTGTGCCGAACTCCAGGACGTGCTGGAATGCCTCGACGTGCGGAAACGCCTCGAGAAGGTGCTCTTCCTGTTGCGCAAGGAACTCGACATCAACCAGCTGAAAGAGAAGATCACCCACCAGATCGAGGAGAAGATCACCCAGCAGCAGCGTGAGTTCTTCCTGCGCGAGCAGCTTAAGGCCATCAAGCAGGAATTGGGGATGGAGAAGGATGACAAGCAGGAGGAGCTGGACAAACTGGCGGGGCGTGTCAAGGATGTCGAGCTGCCGCCCGAGGCCCGCGCGCGGATTAACGAGGAG
>JADLFH010000090.1 GCA_020845705.1 Microthrixaceae bacterium
AGAAGGCCACCGCGTCGAGGAACTCGTAGGTGGCCCGATCCTCGTCGGTGGCCGTGCCCCAGGTGATGCGGTCGACGATGGGGATGGCCGCCTCGACGGCCTCGTTGAACTTCTGGGACTTCTCGGGATCGGCAGCCAGAGCGGCGTTCACCCCGGCGTAGATCTTCTCCCACACCCGTGGCACGCCGAACATCAGGTGCGGCCGCACCTCCCGTGCGTAAGCGGCGATCTGCGACGGCTCGGGGCAGGTGCTGATCTCGTAGCCGAAGAAGACCAGCCCGTAGTGCGAGACCATGCGCTCGGCGATGTGGGCCATGGGCAGGTAGGAGACGAGCTTCGTTCCGAACGCCTCGTCGCGGGTCCACCCGAAGCACTCCAACAGCGACTCGCCCGACCACACCAGGTTGAGGTGATCGAGCATCACGCCTTTGGGGTTTCCAGTGGTACCAGAGGTGTAGATGACCGTTGCGAGGTCTTCGGGGCGGACCTCGGCCCCAGCCACTTCGAGGTCGATCGGCTCGGCCTCCGCGAGGGTGGACCAGGGCAGGGTTCCCGCCCGCTCGCCGCGCAGGACGACGATGTGTTGCAGCGCCGGGAGCTGATCGCGCACCTTGTCGAACCGTTCGACGAACCCGTCGTCCTCGACGATGGCCACCTTTGCGCCCGCGTGGCCGGCCAGGTAGGCGATCTGTTCGGGTGAGGACGAGTTGTAGATGGAGATCGGCGTGGCTCCGGCGAATATCGCGCCGATATCGGTCCAGTGGAACTCGGGAATGTTCCGCATCATGATCACGACCCGGTCGCCGTGTTCGACCCCGAGCGCCTTCAGCCCCCCGGCCACCCGGGCCACCCGTTCGCCCACCTCGGAGAAGGTCACTTCCCCCCAGGAATCGTCCGCGTCCATCCACCGGATGGCGCGTTCGGGCCCGCGCCGACGGAGCACCGATAGGAACTCGGTCGCGACTGTCCGCCCTGCACTGCGTTCGCGGATCTCCTGGTCGGTCGAGGTCACGGCCATCACCCCCGGTCGGCTTGTGGGACCTGCTATTCAACCACCACTTTCCCGGCCTCGCGTCCGCGGGAGGAACCTCAGGCGGGGGCGAGATGGAGACTGACTGCCCCGTCGAGTCGCTGCGGCTTCAAGTTCACCTGCGCCACGCACCACTGGGGGCCATCCGTAGCCGGCACCGTCACCGTCACAGGCCGGCCTTCCATCGCCGCGCTCTGTGGGTCGTCGTAGAGGTCCCACTCCAGCTCCGACTTCTCGGTCGGGTCACCGCAGTTGAGTGCCACCTCTACGAAAACCGGCTGGCTCGGCGTGACCGTCAGAGACGCGCCTTGGCCGGCGGGGACCGCGAACTGCCCGATCATCCCGTCCCCCTGATCGTCGTCGTCGTCCAGCGAAACGGCATCGCCGCCGTCCTCGAAGTGCAGCGTGGTGAACTCGTCGACCACGCGCAGCTCGACCGAGGTCGGCTCGAAACCGCCGAGCAACAGCCACCCGTCAGCCTGCTCGTCGCCGTCGTTGACCACCGTGTTCCCGTCGTAGATCTCCTCGCCGTCTGGGCCGATGAGCTGATACCAGCCACCGAGGAGGGGACCGTCGAGGCCGTGGATCGACAGAGCCTGGCCCGCGGCGAGGGGGACGCGGAACACCTGCGGGCGGTCCGACTCGTCCAGTTCGACCGTGAGGGTCTCACCCATGCCCAGAGTCGGCGCATCGGCGAACGACACCACCCGCACCGTGACCTTCGAAGCGGGCCGGCCCGTGACCACGAATCGATAGGTGCCCTCTTCGCCTGCGAGGAACGTGGAGGACCACTGCCCCGAATCATCGCCAGGGCCTCGATACTCGTAGTCCACCGCGCCGCGCTCGGCTTGGACTCCGAAGGGTGCGGCTCCGTCGTGGTCGTAGGTGACCACGGCGAAGCCACCCGAGTTCAACTTGACCTCCTCGGGTTGATCCATGGTCAGCTCCGCCGTCGGCTTCGTGTCGAGTGCACCGCCACTCAGGCGCGTCACCATGTTCTCGTCCAACATCTCGAGCCCGTCTCGCAGGTACGACTGGATCGTGGCGATCGGGCTGACGGCCCAGCCGTCGCGGTCCCGGACAGCGATCACGTAGAGGTGTTGGAGCTGGGTGCCACCCATCTCCGAGATCGCCGAGCCTGATTCGACCAGGCCCGCCGGCGTGAACCAGAACCCGCCACCGAGGAGCGAGCCGCCCAGGTCCTCCGGGAGCGGTTTGCAACTGTCGAACGGTTCGTCGGGGATCTCCACGCGCAGGCAGCCGCCCGTGAAGCTCCACGTCACCTTCGTCGGGGTGCCTTCGGGACCATCGGTTCCCTCGAGCGCGAGGTCCTCGATGTCGTCGATGTCGATGTCCTCGACATCGAAGCCGTCCGACTCGTCGATCCCGAGGTCTTCGTACTCTGCTTCCTGGGACGCCTCCCAAGCCTCACGGTCCTCCTCGGAGACGACATCGACGGTCACCCGGCCCGACATCTCCACGATCTCCACCTTGGCCTGATCGTCGTCGATCGACTTCTCGGTCAGCTTCCACTCGTCGATCGAGAACTCCCCGGCGCCTCCTTCCATGGCGCCGTCCATCGCCTCCTCGATCGCCTTGCGGTAGATGCGCAGCACTGACCACTCGTCGGAGGGAAGCGCGGCGAACGCATCGTCGACCGACTTCTGGTTCGCTGCCTTGATGAGCCGCTCAGCAGCGGCCTTCGGGCTGGTGGCCGCAGGAGTGTCCTCGATGGCGTCGAAGTCGCCCTCTGGCGACTCAGACGCCCTCACGAGCGCCTCCGCGATGGTGGTGAGCGGGCTGACGTACCACCCGCCGTCACGTTGCACCGCGACCAGGAACAGAGGCCCGTCCTCCACCTCATCGAAATCCAGCGACCCGGATTTCGGCTCCATGTCCTCGGAATCGGGGTCGCACTCCTCCCGTTCCTCGTCAGCGACGATGACGCAGCCGCCACCCATGCCCGAGATGAACTCCTGCACACGGGAACCCAGCTTCGACGGATCGATCCTGCCGGCAAGCCGACCACCGATGATGTCGACCCGAGCGACGCCGGGGGCGAGTTCCCTGGTTCGCAGCTCGAGGCCGCTCACGTCGAGGTCGATGCCACCGAAGGTTCCCTCCTTCGGGGTGACCCCCAGGCTCTTGAGCTTGTCGGCTGCACTGGTGTAGAGCTCGGCCGCGTCTCTCACCTCGTCGGGGGCCAGGATCGCGAGCGCGCCCACCAGGTCTTCGCGGGCTATGGCGTCGCCCAGTTGTCGCACCGCCTCCTCCGGGGAGGAGGCACCACCGGAGCCCGACAGCAGGCCGCGGCCCGCCAGGACTCCGACGAGCGCGACGGCTACCAGACCGATCACGAAGGTGGGTACGCGGACCTTGCGCTTCGACGATTCGGCGGTGGCCTCCTCGACGACGGCGGTTCCCGCCCCGCCCGGCCCCGCCGGCGCGGGCCATGCCGTGGGGGGCTCGGTCGGTGTGTCGGTCGGTTCGAACGGGTCCACCCGCTGAAGGCTAGAGGTGGACTCCCTCGATCACACCGAGTCCCTCTGCCCGCCATGACCCTCGCCGGGCAGGAACGTCGACAGGGAGCCGACCACAACAAGCACGGCGCCGATCCCGGCAACAAGTTGCCCACCCGAGGGCCGCACATGCCGCAGCAGCGGCAGGACTGTGGCGCTCATGACCAAAGCCACCAGCAGGACGGTCACAACCAAGCGACCTCGCTGCAACCAGAGGGAGCCGTCGATGCCGGCCAACAGGACGAGCAGCGCTCCCGATCCGGGGATGAGATAGGGCACCACGCCCGCCCATCGGGGCGCCACCGCGGCCACGTCGCCGCCCAGCAGCAAGTCCCCCAGGTCGTACAACGCCAGGCTCGCACCGAGGCCGCGGTCGACCCAGGGCAGGAACGCGGAGGCCACCACCAGCACTCCCCCCAGAGGGAGGAGGTTCCGCATCGCCGCCCGTGCCCGCACCTCCGCCACCGTAGACGAGTGGTTCCAAAGCGAACTTGCGTACGGATCCGTCATCCGGCGACGGAAACATACGCAAGTCCATAGGGCCTGGCGGCCACCTGTGAGGAGTGAAATGCCGGCGGTGGCCTGCTCGGGCAGCTCACCTCACCCGCTCCGAGCACTGGCATTCCCTTGGAACCAACCGTCTAGGGCCGGTTGACTGATTCCGAGGGCGGCAACCTAGAATCTTGACCGACCGGTCTAGTTCGTCGGGAACAGGCCAGGCACCCATCACAAGGAGCACGTCATGCCCACTGCTGTCATCGTCGATGCCGTCCGTTCCGCCGGCGGCAAGCGCAACGGCGCCCTCTCCGGCTGGCACCCCGCAGACCTCGCTGCCGAGGTGCTCGCCGCGCTCGTGAAGCGCAACGACCTGGACCCCGGCCTCGTCGATGACGTGATCATGGGATGCGTCATGCAGGCGGGCGCCCAGGCCCTCAACGTGGGCCGCAACGCCGTGTTGGGTGCGGGCTTCCCCGACACCGTGCCGGCCACCACCATCGACCGCCAGTGCGGGTCATCCCAGCAGTCCGCCCACTTCGCGGCCCAGGGCGTGATGGCCGGCGCCTACGACGTCGTCATCGCCGCGGGCGTCGAGGTGATGAGCCTGGTGCCGATGGGCGCCTCGATCGGCTCAGGCGTCGGCTTCCCCTTCGGTGAGAAGGCGATGGCCCGCTACGCGAACGACGAGTACATCCCCGGCCACAAGGGCCTGGTGGGCCAGGGTGTCTCCGCGGAGATCATCGCGAACGAGTGGGGCCTGA
>JADLFH010000178.1 GCA_020845705.1 Microthrixaceae bacterium
AACCCGGTCCGCCTGCGCGTCCTCCCGTCCCCGGTCGTCCTCGACCGTTGCGGCGCCGCGCCACCAAGGTCCGTGAACCCCGTCGTCCTGGCGCTGGTGGTGGCGCTTCGAGACATCGAGGAGCGGCGGAGTCGAGGTAAGGTCGGACTCCCTCCCACCACCCGGAGGCCCGCCGCATGAAGCGTTCCCTGCCCCGCTCGCTCGACGACGTCGGCGGGATGCGGGCGGCTCGCTGGTTCCGGGAATCCACGGCCGGTCAGTGGGACAACTTCGGGCCCGACGCCCAGCGCGAGCAGCAGGACCGGGCCATCGGGAGGTATGGCCTCGTCGATGCCGGTCTCGAGTGGTCGGTGGCGTCGTCGGGCTGGACCTCGGCGTGGCGGACCGCGACCTGGGAGGCGATGGTCGGCGCCGCGAAGGCCGGTGCTTTCGACGTTCTGGTGGTCGGCTACGTCAGTCGCTTCCTGCGCAACCTCAAGCAGACCCTCATCGCCGTCGAGGACCACCTCCACGCCGCCGGCGTGGTCGTCCTGTTCGCGGACGAGCGCCTGCTGTCATCGGACCCCGGCAGTTGGGACCAGTTCATCCGGGAGGCGCACGAGGCCGAGGCCTACAGCCGGAAGCTCTCCAAGCGGGTCGGCGAGGGCTACGCCGCGAAGCGCCGACGGCTCGGGGTGCCGGGCGGTAACCGCGCCCCGTACGGGATCATCCGGGAGGGCAAGCCGTCCGTCCTGCGCGTCGACGAGGAGCGGGCCGCGGTCGTCATCCAGGCCTACACCCTCGCCGCAGCCGGGTCGACCGACTGGGAAGTCGCGACGCAGACGGGCCTCGCCAAGACGCACGTCGGGGAGCTGCTCACGAACCCGATCTACGCCGGGCGGCTCCGGACGGGGGAAGCAGCCGGCATCGCGCCGATCGTCGACCCCGCGCTGTGGTCGACGGTCCAGACGATGCGCGAGCGACGGCGGACCCGGGCGCCTGGCCGGATCGTCAAGCGCGCCTACGCCTTGCGCCTTCGATGCGCCTGCTGCAGCAAGTACCTCTACGGCGACATCGGCCGGTATCGGCACCCGGCCCCGACGTGCGAGGGATTCCTGGCGGCCAGGCCCGACATGCGCCGGCGGCGGCGCGGGTGCCGGGATGAGCATGACCGGCGGATCCAGGGCCACAGCTACCCCCAAGCCTGGTACGAGGACGCGGTGGGGACACTGCTCGGGGAGGTCGGAAGCCTCGACGATCTGACCATCACAGAGGCCGTCCGCCTGTATGGCGAGGACCCCGGGCGGGCCGACGAGTTCGCCTTGGCGCGCATCGAGCGACAGCGGGAGGAGGCAGCGCAGCGGCTTGCCAAGACCCGTGATATCGGCACCTGGCAGGCCACGATGCTGCGCTTGGACGCCGAGGCGGAGGTCGCGAGGTCGCCAAGGGACGACCGCAGGATGGCGCCCGCGGAGGTCGTCGCCTACCTGCGCTCGCTGCCTGCCATGTGGGCCGATTCAGGACCAGAGGGACGCCGGGCGCTCGCCACGGCGCTGTTCGCCACCATCGATGTGGAGGGGTACCAGAGGATGGAGTACACGCTGACACCGGAAGCCACCGAGCTCGGGCTCAGCGGGGCACTGCCCGCGATCCTCGAGGTAGGTGCGCAGATCGGTGAGTTTGGTCGGGGCGAGAGGATTTGAACCTCCGACCTCAGCGTCCCGAACGCTGCGCGCTAGCCAAACTGCGCCACGCCCCGACCGAGGACCGCGCGCGCCGGGCGCTGCACGGGTGGTGCAGTAT
>JADLFH010000179.1 GCA_020845705.1 Microthrixaceae bacterium
GTACCCGCACGTGCAGCGGCACCGGCAGGCGCACGTCGAACGTCGTGCCTGGGTGCAGAACATGGCGACCAGCCTGCAGAACCGCGAGCCGCAGCCCCAGCTCGCCATGCAGCTCAACTACCATTTCGTTGACTGGCTCACCCTCCACATCCATCGCGAGGACAAGGTGCTGATCGCCTTCCTGCGCACCAAGGCGGAGCGCGAGAAGAACTCGACGCTGATGGGCCTGTTCCGGTCGTTGTTCGGGAAATAGCGGCACGACTGTCGGCGGCGGCCGGCAGCAGCGGTCAGGGACGCTGCGCCCTGCGGCGCCGGCAACCGGAGACGATGGGCGTGGCCGGCTGCGCCTGCCCCGGGCTGAGTATGCAGGACCAGGTCGCGTCGGACTGATGCAGACGCAGCGCCAGTCCGGGGCTGCGCGCCTGCAGCATCGGCACCGGGCGAGCCTCGGCCGGTCCGAGCGCCTCGATAACGGTGATGAACAGGGCGCTGGCGACGGGCTCCGCGTTGCGCAACCGCAGCACGTCCATGTCGCGGTCCACGTGCGCCCCGATGCCAAGCACCCGCTGCAGGCCGGGCTCGGCAACCACGGGCACCGGCAGCAGGGCGCTGACGCGGCAGCGCCCCTGGGGTGAGGCCGATTCCCATACGCCCGGCCCTGCCGCCACGAACGGATGCTCGGCCTTGCCATGCGGCGCGTTGTGCGCGTGGAACCAGAGCTCGCAGGTGACCGGGGCGGTGGCCACCAGTTCGTCAACGATGACCACCGTGTCCGGCCGCAGGTACAGCACGTGGCGGAGGAAGCGCGCCAGCCGTGCTTCCGCCCCGTAGGCGGGGGCAACATCGGCGAGGACGTAGTCGCGGTCCCGCCGCAGACTCACATGGAGAATGGAGGGGCCGCGCTTCTCGGCCCGCAACTGGCTGCACTCGAACCAGTCGCTGCTGCCGTCGCACTCTCCCGTCTGCCCGACGCCGTTGATCAGCACGGTGTTGCGGTAGGACGTATACTTCCGCGCGTAACCGCCGTCACTGATCATGCGTTCGCCATGGGAGTAAAAGAGGATGGTACCGGCGTCGGCTGCCATGTGCCCGCCGCCGATGCACTGCGGGTAGTGCTTCAGCGCGTGGTGCCCGGCGTGCGGTCCGCACTTGAACACCAGTACTGTCTCGTCCCCCTCCCAGTCGGAACGCATGGTGACCACATCCTTGTCCGTGAAGTGGTGGGCCAGTGGCAGCGTCGGAGGCCGCGTGTCAGGCACCGCGGGGTCATACCACAGCAGGCTGCAGAGCGACGACGGCTTGGTGGAGGCGCCCGCGGCGCGATACAGGGCGGCGGTCCACTGCGCCAGCGGATCGCGATAGCAGGCCGCCGCTTTGTGAAGGTAGCTGGCGGGGCCGACCCAGTGGTAGGGGTGCCCGTCGCCGAGGCAGAGCAGCGAGTCGTGCTGCTGCAGGCGCCGGCGCGGCAGTGAACTGAACGCGAAGAACCAGGCCATCTGCTGCAGGTAAGCATTGCCGGCGAACAGGTCGACACCCATCAGGCGGTGCACCAGGTCCAGTGTCTTGACATAGGTGTCGGTGAAGAAGCCGCCGTAACAGATGCCTTCAGGTGACACGCCGTCGGCACCCAGCGCCTGGGTCACCACGCGGGCCCGCTCGGTGACGTAGCGCAGCCAGGGAGCCACCTTGGGCACCTCGCCGTAGAGCGCGAAGCCGGCGGCGGCGATGTTGTGGAACTGATCGCCCGCGATATTCCAGCCATACACGCCAGCCTGGTACACCTCGTGCTTGGCCAAGGCCTCGTACTCGCGCCGGCCTTCACGGTCGAGCCAGTCCCGGAGGCGCTCCTTAAGGCCCGATTCCAGGTCGTGGTA
>JADLFH010000180.1 GCA_020845705.1 Microthrixaceae bacterium
GCTCGAACGTGAGTCCCCGGTGCGGGAAGCGAACCCAGTACGTGTTGAAGAGCGTCGTCGTGCCGCGCAGGCTGTGGACGAGCAGCTCGCGATCCTCGAACTGAAGCGGATACGCGGGGACGGCCGGCGCTGCCGCGTCAGGCCGCCGGTTCGTCAGCGTCCGCACGGACCAGCCCCGATCGAGTAGCTGCCGAGCAACGGCTCGGCCCGAGTAGCTGAACGCGCCCGTGACTGCGGCGACGCGATCGTGCGACGCCTGCTCAGCCATGAGCCCGATCGCCGATCGGGAGCCAGAGCCGAAGCACAACCTGCGGCTTTCGTGCAGCCACGTCAGTGACGGCCCGGATGCCGGAACGCCCTCCGGAGGCCAGAATCGGCGGCATGGCCGAGACAGCATCGCTCGTCTTCCGGGACCGTGCGGCCATCGACGATTCCGGACGCGGGACCATTCGTAAGAGGGGCGACCTGAGACGGCTGCTCGGCGCGGCGCTCGCCGGCGGGCCGACGATCGCCTCGGTCCTGCTCGTCGTCCGGTATCGCAGGGACCTCAGGGCCGCCCGTTACCCACACCCGGGACGACCCGCTCGCTTCCCACGAGGCGAGTCGGCGCGCCGCGGAACGCATTCCCGGCGCTCGGTTTCTCAGCCTCGAGTCCGGCGGTCATCTCCTGCTCGGTCAAACCGAGAACGTCCACGACGCGCTCGCCGGCTTCCTCGCTGACGGGACGGTCTAGCCGCGCGCCCAGACGAAGCGGCGGAACAGCGCCTTGCGGCCCTCCTCCGCGAAGAGCACGAGCGGCGGCCAGATGAGCAGGAAGAGCCAGTGCCAGGGGCCGATCGGCGACTGGTGGAAGAGCCTGTTGAGGCCCGGCACGTAGATGAGCAGGATGGCGAGCGTGAGCTCGAAGCCGATCCCGGCGAGGAGGAACCGGTTCGAGAGGAGACCGACGGAGAAGACGGAGTAGCGGTTCGTGCGCATGGCGAGGCCGGCTCCGACCTGGCCCATCACGATGCCGGTCTGGGTCATCGTCGTCGCCTGGACGTAGAGCGGACCGGAGCCGGCGAGCGCCATCCCGGGCCGCCAGCCCGCGAGACCGTAGGCGAAGAGGAAGC
>JADLFH010000181.1 GCA_020845705.1 Microthrixaceae bacterium
CACGGAGAGTCCTGGTCTCTGGCTCTTTCGCTCAGGCTCTCTTCCGCAAGACTGCTCAAGACTGAATCAAGAATCGGAGATCCGATATTGATTCTCGATGACGTCTTCGCGGAGCTTGATGAAAGGCGAAGAGAGAGACTTTCAGAATCGATCTCTGATTTCGAGCAGATACTTGTTACAGCGGCGGTAGCAAGAGACGTGCCAAAGAGCCTCGCGGCACGGAAGATCTCGATTGAAGCCGGAACGATTCTGAATCCACCGGCTACGGAAGCGGGTGATTGAGATGGAAACCCAGAGCGAATCCTCCCGCGTCTATTTGAGACTAAAGAAGCTGTTCGGAGCCAGCCGTACGTCAAGAAAAGCAAAGCGGGATTCTGAATCCAGCGAACCGTACGGGTTGGGCAGGGAACCCAAAGGAGTGGCGGAGGTTCTCACCGGACTTGCGACCGAACTGGGCTGGAACCAAACCCTTGCTCAATCGGAAATTCTCGACTCATGGCCGGAAGTAGTGGGACCCGAGCTTGCCGCTCACTCGAGCCCGATCAACATCCAGGATGGCTTGCTGACAGTAGGATGTGATTCGACGGCCTGGGCGACTCAGCTCAGACTCCTTCGCGAAGAACTGCTTTCCAGAATCCTCGAAAGTCAGCCGGAATCGGGAATCACCCAGTTGAGATTCCACGGACCGGACGTTCCCTCATGGAAAAGGGGTCTGAGATCGACTCCAGGCCGTGGTCCGCGCGATACCTACGGCTAAATCGACAAATCCAGTCAAATTCGAATCGCTAGGTCCCCAGATCGGCGAATTCGACTTCGCGGTCTCCAGCACTTGATAGAATTGACAGGTCGTCGCGGCAACTGCTGACCGGAGTAATAGCCCGGGGCAATGGCCCGAATCAACCCAGTCAGGAGCCCATAAGGCAATGTCTTTGAATTCAGCATCCAGTGAGTCGGAAGAAAGCTACGGTGCTGATCAGATTCAGGTCCTTGAGGGACTCGAAGCGGTGCGCAAGCGGCCCGGAATGTATATCGGTTCTACGGGTCCGAGGGGGCTGCACCACCTCGTTTACGAAGTAGTCGACAACTCGGTGGATGAGGCTCTGGCCGGCTTCTGCGATCAGATCACAGTGACGATTCTCGCCGACGGCGGCGTGCGAGTCGTCGACAACGGGCGCGGTATTCCGGTGGCTCAAAACAAGCAGGAAAAGAAGTCGACCGTTGAAGTGGTCCTGACCATCCTGCACGCCGGTGGCAAGTTCGGCGGCGGAGGCTATGCAGTCTCAGGCGGACTGCACGGCGTCGGGGTTTCGGTCGTCAATGCGCTTTCGAGTCGACTCGATGTTGAGGTCCACCGCAAGGGTCACGCCTGGCGTCAGGAGTATCGGCACGGTGTACCTCAGGCTCCTCTCAAGCAAGAAGAAGAGGTCGAAGGCACCGGAACCATCATCACTTTCTGGCCGAGCCCGGAGACTTTCGAAACGGTTGATTTCGACTACGAGACGCTGCGGATCAGATTCCAGCAAGTCGCATTCCTAAACAAGGGGCTGTCGATAACGCTCGTCGATGAGCGTGACATTGCCACCCAGGGTGAGGCCACCTCGGTCACCTATCACTACGAGAAGGGCCTGGTTGATTACGTCGAGTACCTGAACTCAGCCAAGAAGATCGAGCCGCTGCACGAAGAGATAATCTCTTTCGAATCCGAGGACACCGAGCGAGTGATTTCGGTCGAGATCGCAATGCAGTGGACGAACGCCTACCAGGAAAGCGTTCACACCTACGCGAACACCATCAACACTCACGAAGGCGGCACCCATGAAGAGGGCTTCAGAGCAGCTCTGACCACTCTCGTCAACAAGTACGCGAGAGAGAAGGCGCTGCTCAAAGACAAGGATGAGAATCTGACCGGAGATGACATCCGTGAAGGACTCACCGCCGTGGTTTCAATCAAGCTGGCCGAGCCTCAGTTTGAAGGGCAGAC
>JADLFH010000182.1 GCA_020845705.1 Microthrixaceae bacterium
ATCGCCATGTGGAGATTGAGACTCAACACGTGGACATACTCGAACACGGCGTGCACGAGCAATGCTGCTGACATCCCCGCCACGCCGATCGTGATCGATCGCGTCATCAGTGTTGGCGCCCGGTCGAGCGCCTGGGCGATTGTCAGCCCCACCATCGCAATGAGCAGCGCATACCCGGCGAATCCAACCACGCCGCTTTGCGCCAGCATCTGAATATAACTGTTGTGCGCATGTCCGCGCCCGATCCGGAAACGCCAGTTCGTCGTCTCATCACGAAAATTGAGATCGTAGTTCCCCGCCCCAATGCCCAGAAACGGGTTGTCTTTGACCATCTCCACACCGGCGATCCAGTGCGCGACCCGTTCCTCCACCGCGAAGTTGCCAGGTGTGACCTGTACAGAACGCTTGTCGTTGGTGAACTCTCCCTCGCTCAGCAGCAGAACGAGCACGATCGATCCGAGAATCATGGCCGAACCAGCGACAGCCATCAGCACATGCGACCGCACCCTCAGAACCGGCCAGGTCAGCAGCAATATGGTCATCAACCCTGCAACCATCCCGATGCTTCCACCACGGGACTGGGTGAAAAAGAGCCCAGCGAATCCGCAGGCGGCGGCGATGATCCAGAGAGCGCGCAGTTGATGGAGCTGTCTCCCCAGGGGAGAATCGGGCTGTCGTTTCCAGAGAAAAACCACCAGCGCAGCCATCAGCGGCGTGGTCAGCTCGAAGTAGATCGCCAGCTGATTTGGATGGCCGAATGACCCGGTAGCGCGCATGAGTCCCCGCGTTTCGAACGAATCGGGACCGATGCTCCGCGCCACCTGCCAGACAGACAGCCCGCAGCTGCCGATCGCCCCCGCCGCCGTCGCAACGAGAAACGGAATCGGCGACCCACCTCGCCGGTAGACGTTGAACGCCATGCAGGCGACGGGCACCATGGCGAACCAGCGATAGGACTCGCCCATCCAGAGACCGCCATCCCGGGCATTCCAGCCCGACAACGCCACACCACCTGCCGCCAGTGCGGCGCCGAAGGTGACCTTATCGAAGATGACCGACCTGCGACTCACCATCATCGACCAGACCCAGCCGGCGAGCGTCGACCAGAGCAGGACTTTGGTGGTCGTCACCGCGGTTTCACCAAATCCGACGAGGAGACTCCGCTGCACCGGCACGCTGAGCGCCATCAGCGCCAACCCGATGTCGGGCCGTCGTATCCCCGCATAGAGACCAGCGACAAAGAGACTGATCGCCAGCACCGTTTCGA
>JADLFH010000091.1 GCA_020845705.1 Microthrixaceae bacterium
CGCACCGTCCACGCACGGTGTAGGGACACCGCGGCCAGAACGGACACCCGGGGGGGAGGTGGAGCAACGACGGCGGGTTGCCCCTGATCCGATTGAGGGCCGCCCCTCCCTCCCGACGATCGACCCGGGGCAGCGAGCCCAGCAGGCCTCTGGTGTAGGGATGGCGGGGGTCGTAGAAGATCTCCTCCACCGACCCCTGCTCGGCGTCGCGGCCCGCGTACATGACCATGATCCGGTCGGCGACGCCCGCCACTACCCCGAGGTCGTGGGTGATGAGCAGCAGCGAGGACGAGGTCCGCTCCTGGATGCGTTCCATCACCTCCATGACCTGCGCCTGAACGGTCACGTCGAGCGCGGTGGTCGGCTCGTCCGCGATGAGCAGATCGGGTTCGTTGGCGATGGCCATGGCGATCATGGCCCGCTGCCGCATCCCCCCGGAGAACTCGTGGGGGTACTGGTCGACCCGCTGGGCCGGGTTGGGGATCCCGACCGCGTCGAGCAGGTCGGTGGCACGGTCACGCAGCTCCGCCTTGCCGACCTCGGGCTGGTGGCAGCGGATCATCTCGGAGATCTGGTAGCCGACGGTGTACACGGGGTTGAGCGAGGTGAGAGCGTCCTGGAAGATCATCGCGATGCGCATCCCACGGATGGAGCACAGGTCCTTCTCGCGGGCGGCGAGGAGGTCGATGCCGTCGAAGGTGATCGACCCGCTGACCACCGCCTTCTTGGGGAGCAGCCCCATGATCGCCATCGACGTGACGCTCTTGCCCGACCCCGATTCGCCCACCACACCGAGGCTCTCCCCCGCGCCGAGCGAGAAGCTCAGCCCGCTGACGGGCGTCACCGGCCCGTCGGGGGTGGGGAAGGTGACGGTGAGGTCGACGACGTCGAGGAGGGTCATCCGCTCTGCCCCTGGGGATCGAGCGCGTCGCGCAGACCGTCGCCGATGAAGTTCACCGAGAGCACCACCGCCAGCAGCATCAGCCCCGGGAAGTAGATGAGGAAGGACTGGTCGGTCCCGACGAGCCCGCGTGCGTCGGAGAGCATGTTGCCCCAGGAGGTGTCGGGCCGCTGCACCCCGAAGCCGAGGAACGACAACGTGGACTCGGCGATGATGGCACCGGCCATCGCGATGGTGGTCGCGACGCTGATGATGCCGACGAGGTTGGGCAGGATCGTCCTGATGATGATGCGTGCGTCCGACGCCCCCGACGCCCTGGCCGCCTCGACGAACTCCTTCTCCTTGAGGGCCAGCACCTGGCCGCGGACCACCCTGGCGATCGCCATCCAGAACAGTCCGCTGAGGACCACGATGATGACCAGGGGCGAGCTGCCGAAGAACTGGAGCGCGACCGCCAGGATCGCGATCTGGGGCACCACGAGGAAGAAGTCGGTCACCCGCATGAGGGTCACGTCGCGCCAGGACCCGAAGTAGCCCGCGACCGCGCCGATGATCGACCCGAGGATGGCGGACAACGCGCCGACGCCGAGGCCGATCGACAGCGAGATCTGCCCTGCATAGAGCACCTCGGTGAGGTAGTCGCGGCCCAACTGATCGATCCCGAAGGGGTGGCTCCAACTGGGGCCTTCCGGCGTGCGGAGCAGGTCCTGCGCGTTCTTGGCGTCGGGAGCGATCCACCGAGCGCCGTAGCAGCACACAACGAGGACCAGGAGCATGAAGAGCCCGAACATCGCCGCCTTGTGACGGAAGAACCGGCGCCGGAAGAGCTGCCACTGCGTGCGCGCCTCGGGCGCGACGCCCTCGAGGAGGTCGCTGTCGGTCGCCGAGGACCAGTCGGCCTCCTCGGCAGCGGGCTCGGCGACGACCTCGCTCACGAGAGCCGGATTCGTGGGTCGAGCACGCCGTAGAGGATGTCGGCGAGCAGGTTGAACCCGATGATGAAGACCGCCGAGACCATGAGCCATCCAACGACCACGTCGGCGTCACCTGCGACGAGCCCGTCGATGAAAAGACGTCCCATGCCGGGGATCGAGAAGATCGTCTCGGTGATGATGAGTCCCCCGAAGAGCGCCCCGGCGTCGATGGCCATCACCGTCACCAGCGGGATGAGCGCATTTCGGAAGGCGTGACGACGGATCACGGTGCGCTGTGGGAGGCCCTTGGCTCGGGCGGTGCGCACGTAGTCGCTCTCGAGCACGTCCAACATGGCGGCGCGCTGGTAGCGGCTCCAACTGGCGATGATCTGCACCGTCAAGGTCAGCACGGGCAGCACGAGGTGGCTGGGCGAGCCGAAGAACCCGTCGCCGAGGCCGACGAAGCCCAGGGGTGCCCGGTCGAGGCCGAAGATCTCCTTCGGGGTGATGGCCAGCACCTGGATGGCGACCAGGGCGAACCAGAACGGCGGCATCGCGATGCCGAGGTAGGAGAGCCCGGTGAAGGTGTAGTCGAACACGGAGTACTGCTTGACCGCCGAGTACACCCCGATGGCGACGGCGATCACGGCAGAGATGAGGAACCCCCACACGATCAGCCGCAACGTGTTGGGGAACGCGGCGGCCATCATCGTGGAGACCTTGTCACCGGATCGTGAGCTGGTACCGAGGTCGCCACGGACGAAGCGCCCGAACCAGCGGCCCCACTGCACGAAGATCGAGTCGTCCAAACCGAGCTTCTTGCGCATCTCGGCGACGGCCTTCGCAGACTGCTTGCTCGCGCGGAGCTTGGCGGTGGGATCGAACGTTTCGCGCACGGCCCAGAACGCCACGAACGACGCGAGGATCAGCACTGGGACCGACGCGGCGAGGCGACGGACGGTTTAGTTCAACACCGCGCCGTCGCCTCGCCCGCAGATCGGGTCCGGTCCGTCAGGACCAGCACCTCCCGAGAACCTCGGGAGCTACTTCTTGATCCCCCACTCGTTCATGTTGGCGAGCGGGCCGAGGACGGGGTTGTCGCCGACGGGCCCGACGACCTTGTCGTGCCAGAGGAGGATGGTGGGCAGCGGGTCGAGGGGCAGCGAGACCATGTCCTCGGCGAGGCCCTTCATCGCCCGCTTCCCGGCTTCACCGCGCTTTGCGGGATCGAGCTCGGTGTCGAGGCTCATGAGGTCCGCGTCGACCCTGGGAACGTCGACACGCTGCCAGTTCTGGCCGGTCCCGTTGTTCTTGTCGGGGTTGTTCTTGGCGCAGAACAACGTGCAGGCCCCCGGCTCGAGGCTGGTGAGCACCTGCGCGTAGAGGCCGACCTGGTAGTCGCCGTCGGGGAGGCTCTTGCCGAACAGGTCGCCCGCCTTCTCGTTGGCGATGACCATGTCGAAGCCGGCCTCCTTGAGCTGGGTCTGCGCCACCTGCTGGGTGAGCTCGCGGCGCGCGTTCCCGGAGGTTGTCTTGACGGTGAAGGTGGCCTTCTGGCCGCCCTTGGCCCAGATCCCGTCGGAGCCCTTCGCCCAGCCGTCCTTGGTCATGATCTCGTCGACCTTCTTGAGGTCCCGCTTGTACATCGAGAACGCATCGATGTCGGTGTACGCCGCCACCAGCTGCGGCTCGAGGCTCTGGGAGGCCTTCTCGACGCCGATGTCGCCGAAGAGGCGCTTCACGATGGCGTCACGGTCGAGCGCGTAGGCGAACGCCTGACGGAACGGAATGGTGTCGAAGGGTGCCTTCGAGTTGTTGATCCAGAAGGCCTCGAGGCTGGCACCGGTGGTCACCTTGGACTTGATGCCGGTGAGGCCGGCCTTCATCTGGGCGACCACGTCGAGCTGGGGCTGGGGGTAGATCGCGTCGACCTCGCCGCCGGTGAGCGCCTTGAACTCCGAAGCGGTGTCGGTGACGAACTTGAACTCGACCTTGTCGAGCTTGGGCTTGGTGCCCCAGTACTTGTCGTTGGGGATGAGGGTGATGCCGACGCCCTTCTCCCACTTCTCGATCTTCCACGGGCCACCAGACCACGTGTAGCCGTCCTTCATCTCGGCGTTGCGGTCCTTGCCCTCGAGGAGGTGGGAGGGCATGACGCCGTAGCCGCCGCCGAAGAGCGCCTTCCAACCGGCGTAGGGCTCCTTGAAGGTGACGACCGCCTTGGCCGGGTCGCTGTCGTCGACGGACTCGATCTTGTCGTAGCCGGTGGCGTCGTAGATGTCGGCGGCGTCGGGACCCGCGATCTGGGTCCATGTGTACTTCCAGTCGGCCGAGGTGATGGGCTGGCCGTCGCTCCAGACCGCCTTGGGGTTGATCTCGTAGGTCACGACCTGCTTGGGCTCGGTCTCGAGCTTGGGCTCGCCGGTGAGCAGCGAGCTGGCCTTGTACTCGGCGTTCTCGCCGTCCCAGGTGATGTCGAAGGAACGGGGCATCGTGGTCACGCCCATCGCCCAGTAGCCGTAGCTCGACCCGCCACAGGAGTTGATCCAGTCGGTGCAGTCGGGCTCCTGCTCCCAACCGAGGGTGAGGGTCCCGCCCGTGGGGACGGCCTCGCTGGCCGCGGACGTGGTCGACGCCGACGACCCTTCGTCGTCGTTGCCACCGCACGCCGCTGCCACCAGCGCGAAGCTGGCGAGCACTGCGAGCAATCCGATTATGTGTCGAGTTCGACGCATGGACGTCCCTCCCTGTTGTTCCCCGGTGTGGTGGGCAAGCTAGCTCCGGCTCCGTGACGTCACACGGCTTTCGCGCACTTCTCCCAGACGGTGCCTACACGATCCGAGGTGCGCTGTGAGGGATGGTCTGGGTACCATTGCCCAGCTCGCACACGGACCGTCCGTGTGACACTTCCCGGGCGCACCCACGTGAGGCGCGGACACATCGTCCGTCCGGGACAGGAAGTCAAGGAGTCGAGGAGTGCAACCAACACCGCGCAGATCGAGCACTCCTCCTTCGCGTCGGCACACGCCGGGCTTCAGACGACCGTCCCGACCGAGGGTCGCGCTGGCCTGCGGTCTCGCAGCAGTCGGAGTCGTCCTGATGTCGGCGCCGGGCGGAGCGGCTGCCGGAGACGGCCCCGTCACCGGCACCGTGTACCGAGACGCCAACGCCAACGGTCACCGTGACGCATCCGAGCCGGGCGTGGGCGGGGTGAGCGTCACCGCCACGGACACAGCGGGGGCCTCGATCGCCGCCACCTCCGCCCCCGACGGCAGCTACTCGCTCAACGTGGCCGGCCTCGGGGCGGGCCCGTTCCGCATCGAGTTCTCGGGATTCCCTACGGGCTTCACCTCCGCTCCTCATGGAGCGGGCAACCCCACGTCGGTGTCGGTGGCGGCCGGTGGGGCGAGGGTCGATTTCGGGGTGGAACGCCCCGATGAGTTCTGCCAGGCGAACCCGACGATGGCCGTCACCTGCTTCGTCGCGGGGACGGGCGCAGGAAACCTCCAGACACTGGCCACCTTCCCCTACTCGGCGGGCACGAAGGAGGTCTCGGCGCACCTCTCCGGCGTCCCGGGCCCCGCTGGGTACGACCAGCCCGCCGAGACCCAGCTCGCGTCGGCGACGCAGACCGGATCGGTCTACGGCGAGGGTTGGCACCCGGCGAGCCAGACTCTCTACCTGGGGGCGTTCGCCAAGAAGTACGTGCCGTTCGGCCCTGGCGGCAGCGGCGCCATCTACCTCCAGAAGGGCACTGCCGCCCCGACCCTGTTCTGGTCCACCGGGTCCGCCACCAACCGGACCGCTCCCGGCGGCAACTGGTTCCTGGACCCCTGGACCTCTGAGATCACCAAGGCGGGCTGGGGCGACCTCGACGTCTCGGGCAACCGGTTGTTCGCAGTCAACCTCGAAGACCGAAAGCTGTACGCCTTCGACGTCGATCAGACCACTGGCGCGCTGGTGGGCAGCGGGCCTGCCGCCGCGGTCCCGATCCCAGCTGTGGGAGGGAGCGCAGCCGACAGCCGGCCGTTCGCACTCGGCGTCCGCGACGGGGTGGTGTACGTGGGTGGCGTCGACTCCCGCGAGACGGCGGGAGGCACCCCCTCCGGATGGGTGCAGACCTTCGATCCCGCCAGCCTCACCTTCGGCACAGCCGTCCTGCAGTTCCCCTTCGACTACAACATGGGCTGCGCGTACGTAGCCCGCTCCATCTTCGGGCGCTGCACGCCCGGGACCATCGAGTTGGGCTGGCGCCGCTGGGGTGCGGCGACCAGCGACGGCGACGTGACCAACTTCGACGCGAACCTCGCGGTGACGAAGGTCTCCCGGACCCAGGTCGCGCCCCAGCCGATCCTCAGCGACATCGCCTTCGCCGACAACGGCGACATGACCATCGGCGTCCGTGACCGTTGGGGCGACCAGAGCGGGCGCTTCATTCTCGCCGGCACGATCCCCAACCCGATCCTCCCAGCTCTCGGCCAGGTGCCCCTCGAGCTCAACACCTACTCCTTCGGCGACACCCTCCGGGCCGAGCGGACCGGGCCGGTCTCCTGGAAGCTCGAGAACAACGGCACATCCCACGGCATCACCGGCACCGCCAACTCAGGCAGCGGGCCCGGAGGCGGCGCGTTCTACGGCGCCACGATGTCGCTCTACGACGTCGAGGACGGCGGAGTGGTCACCCTCCAGGGTCACGAGCGGGTGACGATGGGGGGTCTGCACCATCAGCCCGGAACCAACGAGGTGGCCACCACCGCGTACGACGTCTTCGGACGCTGGGACCACCTCGGTGTCCGGTGGCTCACCGACTCGGGCAAGGACGCTCCCGCCGGCCGCGACTCCACCGACCTCAACGTGCGGGCGTACTCGCTGTACGAAGGAGTACCTGTGGCCACCCCGTTCGGGAAGGCCAACGGCCTCGGCGACCTCGAGGCACTCTGCCAGTCGGCACCTCTCGAAGTCGGCAACTACGTGTGGCTCGACGAGAACGCCGACGGTGTCCAGAACCCGAACGAGCGCCCGATCCCCGGAGCAACGGTCACGCTCCGCAACGCCGCCGGTGCGACGCTGGCGACGGCTCGCACCGACAGCGCCGGCAGGTACTGGTTCGTCTCCCCCGGCGCACCCAACCTTCCCACCTCCCCTGGCCCCGAGTACGGCATCGTGGCCGGCGGGATCCAACCCGCCACCCGCTACAACGTCACCTTCGACGCCTCAACGGTCGACACCGCCGCCCTCGGCGCGGCGAACCTCGCACTGACCAAGCCCAACGTCGGTAGTGACACCACCGACTCCGACGCACTCGGAACCGTCACCACGGGCTCCGTCGACGTCACCACCGGTGGCCCGGGGTTCAACGATCACAGCATCGACGCCGGGTACACGGGCGCGGTGGTCGCCGGAACCACGACCATCCGCGGGGCGACCACCACAGTCCCGATCGAGGTCGAGCGGAAGGTTCAGGACCGTCCTGGACCGACGGTCACCCTGGCGAACACCGGATCGAACCCCGGTGGACTCGGCCTGGTGGGCCTCGCATTCGTGCTCCTGGGGCTCGGTGTCCTCGTGACCAGCCGCCGCGGTGAGCGCCGGGAGGACCGCGGGTAGGCGGCGGATCCGGCCGAGGAGCAAGGCCGGGACGACACAGCCGGA
Organism: Microthrixaceae bacterium; assembly: GCA_020845705.1. Lineage (GTDB taxonomy): Bacteria > Actinomycetota > Acidimicrobiia > Acidimicrobiales > Microtrichaceae > JADLFH01. The sequence continues at coordinate 7,468 of JADLFH010000091.1, forward strand.
GTCGGGCAGCGGGGCCACCCGAGACCGCGCCGGTCAGCCTCGTCGACGTCTTCCATGGCGACGATGGGGCGACCGGCTGCGGCCGGGCGCACTCCACACCCACTCGCTTCCGTGTGCAGGACTACGGGCCTGAGACGATCAACTGCTCACGGAATGCTGTTACTGGACGGCCTTCTGTCGGCGAGCGCCCCTCAGCACACCGCCGACCATCAGCCCCACGCAGACCACCAGGATGATGGTGGCGAGCACGTTGATGTACGGCGGCGTCTGAGTGCGTGCCTGGTTGAAGATCCTCATCGGGAACGTGACCAGCGCGTCGCCGGCGACGAAGGAGGTGATGATGTAGTCGTCGATGGAGAGGGCGAAGCTCAGCAGTCCGGCAGCGAGGATGCCGGGCAGGATCAGCGGGAACGTCACTCGAGCGAACGTGCGCAACGGCCCGGCGCCGAGATCCATCGCCGCGTCCTCCAGCGTCCAGTCGAAGCCGCGGATGCGCGCTCTCACGGTGAGCGCCACGAAGGAGATGCAGAACAGGATGTGGGCGATCGCAACCGTGGCGAACCCGAGGGTCACCTGCCGGTTGAAGAACAGCGTGAACAGCGACGAGCCCATCACGATCTCGGGTGAGGTCAGCGGGAGGATCACCAAGATGTTGATGAACCCCGAACCACGGAACTCGTAACGCGAGGCGGCGAGGGCCATCATCGCCCCGAAGATCGTGGCGATGACGCACGCGACGGCGGCGATCTGCAAGGACTGGACGAACGCGTCGGTGAGTGGACGGTCACCGAACGGGTTGCGCCAGTAGTCGAGGGTGAACTCGTTCCAGGAGATGTTCTGACGGCCGGCGGGACGGTTGAAGCTGTACACCACGATCCAGGCGATGGGGACGAACAGGTAGATCAGCACGAGGACCGAGTACGCCGGGAGGAGGTATCGCTTCATCGCCGAGTACACGGGGAGGAGGTGGCGCTTCATCCCGCCAGGTCCTCCGTGCCGAGGAGCTTGGCGTACAGGAGCACCCCGGCAGTGATGACCACCATGAACACCAGGCTCAGCGCAGCGGCGGTCGGGTAGTTGCTCTGCGTCAGGAAGAGGTCCTTGATCGTCTTGCCGATCATGGCGTTGTTGGGCCCCCCGAGGAGCTCGGCGTTGATGAAGTCACCCGCAGCGGGGATGAACGTGAGCAGGGTGCCCGCGAAGACGCCTGGCATCGACAACGGGAGCACCACCTTGCGGAACGCGGCGGCCGGGGTCGAGTAGAGATCCTGCGCCGCGTCCAGCAGCCGCGGGTCGATCTTCTCGAGGGAGACGTAGATCGGCAGGATCATGAAGGCCAGGAAGTTGTAGGTGAGGCCGCCGATCACTGCGACGGACGTGTTGAGGAATCTGCCGTCGGGCATCAGCCCCACCCACTCGAGAGCTCCCGTGAGATGGAACGCCCTCAACGCCCCCACGATGGGGCCGTGATCTGCGAAGAGGCTCTTCCACGCGAGGGTCCGGATGAGGAACGACGTGTAGAAGGGCAGGACGATCAGGCCGAGGACGAGGTTGCGGTACTTCCCGCCCCTGAAGGCGACGAAGTAGGCGAGCGGGTAGCCGATGAGGATGCACGCGACGGTGGCGGCACCCGCGTAGACGAACGACCGGATCAGGACCGAGGAGTTGTCGCTCAGGGCGCTGGAGAAGTTGGACCATGCCCACG
>JADLFH010000092.1 GCA_020845705.1 Microthrixaceae bacterium
CGGGGCGCGCCGCGAGGAGCCGGCCGATGATCCGCTCGCTCTCGCCCTTGCCGTAGACCTCGGCGGTGTCGAAGAGGGTGATCCCGGCCTCGAGGGACGCGTCGAAGGCCTCGCCGATGGTCGCCTCGCTGTAGGTGCGGTCGGTGGTGCCCATCCCCCAGGTGGAGGAGTCACCCCACGCCCAGGTGCCCACGCCGCAGGGGGCGAAGGGCGAGTCGTCGGCGCCGGGGAACGTGACGGTGGTGGCGTCGGTCATGGCCGGCAGGCTACGTGGGCCGCCCGGGTCTCGAACCCGGCACCTTGGGATTAAAAGTCCCCTGCTCTAACCCGATGAGCTAGCGGCCCGGGAGGTCCGCGGAAGGCTCAGCGGAACTCTGGGGGGTAGATCCTCCCACACCGACTGTGCCTGGCCGCCGCCTTCCCGCAGGGATCGGGTCCGGTAGGCCAACAATGCAGCAAAGAATTGTTTGTCTCTTTGTTTGTCTACGCTTCTGTGATGGACGAACTCACCGAGGACCTCGATCGGGCGAAGGATGAGCTGGCTGCACTGGAAAGGCAACATGCCCGGCTGTCGGCGCGTGTCGCGGGCAAGCGGGCCGAAGTCGCTCGGCTGCAGGAGTCGATCGCCGCGGAGCGGCGCAGCGGACTTCCCGTCAGTCGCACCGATGCGATCGTCGCGGTTCTCAGCCGTGCTTCCGGCCCGATGTCGCCGGCAGAGGTGACCGCGGCGTTGAACTACGCGGGGCGCACCGACGAGTTGAGGTCGGTGACGGCCACGCTGACCCATCTCATGAGGAGTAGCCGGGTGATCCGTCAGGGGCGAGGTCGCTACCTCGCTGCATGACTAGGCTCGTAGCCCGCCACGCGGATCTGGTGTTCGGTGATCTCCTCCCTGAGCCTCGTGTCCATAACGTTGAAGGTCCGCGTTTGGAGGTCCTCGTAGGGGGTGAACAGGAACACGACCTCGCCTGTGAGCGAGAACTGTCGCTCCATCTCTGGACCCAAGCGACCGAGAGCCCACCAGCATCCTCGGAGGTCGTCATGGTTGGCGCGGTCCATGTAGAAGAGCGGAGTCCGGTTGGTCTCCGATCTCAGAGCCGCCTCGAGCTTCGCTGCGACCGGAAACGCGGCGAACATCGAGTCACGGTAACGGTTGTGGTTGTTGTCCTCTCCACCCATGAGCGGCACGATACGGCACCCGGGATCGGCCGCGGGCCGTGCTCGGGAGGGCCGGTTACGGCGACGCAAGGGCTGGGGTAGCCGAGCTCGGCCGTTCCGGAGAGCAAACACCCGATCCTCGATGCTGGAGCCACGCTCCGCCCGACCAGAGTTTGCTTCGCCTCGAACTGCTTGACGCTGCGGAATGACTGGGGACCGTCGGAAGAGAACCCTCACCCCGAGCCGTTCCAGATCGGCAGAAGAACCCCGTCACGGGGGTGGTCGGCATGCCCGGAACCAAGGGTTTCGCGGATCCCCCAGAGGCCCCGGGTCTGGACGATAACCCTCGAGAGAACGCGCAGGAGAACGATGGCGTCGCCGGGCCCGGGTCCGATGGTCCCCCTTCACCTTCGGGCGAGTCGTCAGGGGTTTCGCTCTCGGTCCTGCGGGACGACTGCGATCCCGATCCAGCGGCGCAGGAACGCTCGGAGCTGCTGAGCGTCGCGTGGGGGATCGCCAGGGTCGAGCGCCAGTGACCGCAGCGTCCGCAGCATGACCTCCATGAGCTCATCGACGTCCCGGTCGGAGTACCCGATCGTGGACCAGTCGACCGAGGAGTTCTCGACGAGGCCGCGCGCGAACGCCACTGCGGTGCCGTTCGTCATCGCCCGGGAGAACAGGTCGGAGCGTCCCGAGGTCAGCCACATCCACAGCACCTGTTGTTGGGGGAGGTGCTCGACGGCCCACGCGATGGTCTCCACGACGAGATCGGTGGGGTCCTGGATGCCGACGCAGTGCTCTCTCAGCCCTTCCAGGAAGGGCTGAGCCGAATCGATGGCGGCGGCGACCAGGAGCTCGTCGGCCCCTCCGAAATAGCGGTAGATCGTCTGTCGTGTGACGCCGACCTCCGCGGCGACATCGGTCAGGGTCAGCTTGACGGCTCCGAAGCGCTCGACGCAGCGCGTCGTCGCCTCGATGATCCGGGCCCGGGCCTCGTCGTCGCTGTCGGGCGGCTCGCCGCGCCAACCGTGGGTTCTCATGGCGCGCCGGACTCGTCGAGTGCCCCCGCTGCCCCCGAGGGTGATCGAACAGCCACGGCACCACCTTAGGACCGTGCCGGGCCAGGAACTTTCTTCAGACCATCCGACTTGACACGTTGCGTATGGTCATCTCAACGCTGGCGGGGGGATGCACCGGGCGAGAGACGTTCGGGCACCGGTCGGCGCCTTGGGAGGGAACAACTATGCGAACAACTGGGAGTTCACGCGTGCGTCCGACAGGGCTCGCGCTGGTGGGGACGCTGCTGGCGCTGGTGGTCGGGGCGTGTGCGCCTCCGCCGGCGGAGCCACCGGCCGACCCGACGTACCAGGTCAACTTCGACTCGCCTGCGGTGTCGAACGTGACCTTCGAGATCCCCGATCCGAACAACCCGGAGGGGCCTCCGATCGTGCTGACGCCGAGCCTGCCGGGCAACGCCGCCGGCGCGTGGTGGAGCCCGCCGACCGGTGCGTTCACCGCCAACCTGACCTTCGACGACGGCATCATCGACGTGGTGGCCGGTGACATCTCCATCCCGATCGGCTACAGCGCTGCGCAGTCGGGCCCTGCGGTCGGCAGCTTCGACCCCGCAACGGGACAGGGCGGGTTCTCCGCCGACGTCCTCCTCACGGTGACCAGCGTCGACCTCGGCGGTGGTCCGGACCCGATGGCGCAGCCCTGCGTGCTCACCTTGGGTCTCGATCTCCAAGGAGCGATCGACCTGGGCACCGGCATGCTCGAGGTGAGCCAGGACGGCTTCTCGGTGACGCCGCCGGCAGAGAGCGACTGCGGTGGTCTCGGCGGCATCATCGGCCAGCTCCTCGGCGGACCGGTGAACTCCTACAGCCTGAGCTTCGAGGTCGGCACGCTCTGACGTGACCTGCACGACGCGAGGTGGGCCCGGGCCGATCCTTCGGCCCGGGCCCACCTCGTCGCCCGCGATCGCGCGGCCGGGAGTCGGAACTCCAG
>JADLFH010000183.1 GCA_020845705.1 Microthrixaceae bacterium
AAGAATTGACTCCGGATATTCCAAATGTTTCGGAAGAAGCAACAAAAGACTTGGATGAAAATGGTATTATCCGTGTTGGTGCTCAAATAAAAGAAGGCGATATATTAATAGGAAAGATTACTCCAAAAGGAGAAAGTGATCCAACACCGGAAGAAAAACTGCTCCGGGCCATCTTCGGCGATAAAGCTGGCGATGCCAAAGACGCTTCCTTAAAAGCACCGAATGGTGTGGAAGGTATCGTGATTGATAAAAAACTTTTCCAGCGGGCAAAGAAAGATAAGAATGCTAAAGTGAGAGAAAAGGCGGCGATTGAAAAACTGGAAAAACTACATGAAAAGAATGAAGCGGATTTGATGGAAGTATTGCTGGATAAGCTGAATACCTTACTGAAAGATCATACTTCAACCGGTGTAAGCAACAACTTCGGCGAAGTGCAGATTGGTAAAGGAGCAAAGTTTACCGTAAAAAATCTTTCCGGGCTTGATTATGCAAATATTAATCCGTTAGGCTGGACAGGCGATAAAAAAGTAGATGACCAGGTAAATATTCTTCTGCACAACTATAGTATCAAGTTTAATGAAGAACTGGGCCGCTATAAAAGAGATAAATTCAACATTTCTATCGGTGACGAATTACCCGCAGGTGTGTTGAAACTTGCTAAAGTGTATATCGCTGTTAAACGCAAACTAAAGGTTGGTGATAAGATGGCGGGTCGCCATGGTAACAAAGGAATAGTGGCAAAAATCGTACGCCAGGAAGATATGCCTTTCCTTGAAGACGGAACACCTGTTGACATTGTGCTCAACCCATTAGGAGTGCCGAGCCGTATGAATCTCGGTCAGATTTATGAAACTGTACTGGGTTGGGCTGGTGAAAAATTAGGAGTGAAATTCGCTACCCCAATCTTTGATGGAGCTACAACAGAAGAAATAGAAAAATACTGTGCCGATGCAGGTATTCCAAAATTCGGCCACACCTACCTATATGATGGTGAAACCGGTGAACGTTTCCACCAAAAAGCAACAGTAGGTATTATTTATGTGATCAAACTGCATCACATGGTGGATGATAAGATGCATGCCCGTTCCATCGGCCCGTACAGCTTAATTACACAGCAGCCGCTGGGTGGTAAAGCGCAGTTCGGTGGTCAGCGTTTTGGTGAAATGGAGGTATGGGCGTTAGAAGCTTATGGCGCCTCAAACATTCTGCAGGAATTGCTGACATTGAAATCGGATGATATTATCGGCCGTGCAAAAACTTACGAGTCTATTGTAAAAGGCGATAATATTCCAAGAGCAGGTATTCCCGAATCATTCAATGTATTGGTGCATGAGTTGAGAGG
>JADLFH010000093.1 GCA_020845705.1 Microthrixaceae bacterium
GAGCAGCTGATCTACCGCGGGCGGGCGGAGGGCTGGCTGGTCGTGGCGAGCCTGGAGCCCGGCTGAGCGACGCCTGGCTACCGTTCGGACTGCGATCATCTGCAACAATTCGACCGCCTCGGTCGTTCTCCGGTTTGGCTTGTCTTATCCGCCGAAGATGACCGGCGGCTCCAGGCTCAGCGTCGGGCTCGTCGTTTCGATGTCGCCCGGAAGCGAGAGAACTGCGAAGTAGATGACCCGTGCGGTGTCGCATGCCGGCCGCGGCGCGCCCGTGATCGAGATGCGTGTCTGATCAGCGAGCGAGAGGGTGTAGCCGCGCTCGCATGGGCCGCCGACCCAGGTCAGCAGCATCTCCCTTGGGCTGACTTGAACCATCCCGGTGTCCGTCACGTCATCGAGCGATCGCTCGCCGATCTTCTCCTCCGCCGGCGTGGCCAGCCTGACGCCAAGTCCAAGCGCCTCGGCGTCTACCACGGACAACGGGATGACCTTGCCGCTTCGGGTGGGGTAGTCGATCGTGATCAGGCCTGCCTCGGTGGGCACGGGTGTGAGTGTCGGCTGGGGTTCGCGTGACTCTTCGGGAACGCCGTTGGAGGGTGCGTCGGCGCTTCCCAAGGGCGCGGTGGGGGACCGAGGCGTCGGCGATGGACTTGCGCATCCAAGTGCGACAAGCAGTGCAAGGATGAGGGCGCTGGCGAGGCGCAAGTTGGCAGCTCCGATGGTGGAATGTTCCAGCGGCCACCACGCGGAATTCCCGTAATGGCCGCTGGGTTGGGGTGGGCAGTTCCCTTTGTTGTAGTTAGCGGTAGACGGTCACCCCCAGGACCCATTGGGCCGCGGTGACATAGGCAAACCCACCGTTCTCATGGTCGTTCACCCCAATCGGGGTATGGCTCCAGTACGGTGACCCGGTGCTCGTGATGTACACCCGAGCGTACACGGGCGCGCCACTGTCGCCCTTGATCGGTGTGTAGCTCGCGTCACCGCCCCACACATTGCAGCTGCAGGTCTCGCTGACCCAGCTCCGCAGGTTGTCCTGCACGGTGCCACACACGATCGCATCTGTCCTCGCACCCGAGAAGCAGATGCCCTCGCCCGTAATCGGGTCCCGCGCCGCAGTGTTCTGCTGGGTACCCGAAACGTCGAAGATCCGTTCGCTCACCTGAGCGTTCGGGAATTCGACCTTCATGACGTCGTACCCGTCCTCACCGTACGCGGTGCCATCCTCGGCCCCCAGCTTTCCGTAGGCTTTGTGATACCACGTGTTCGAGACGCCAAGTTTGTAGCAATGGCCCGCAGTGAGGATCTGAACGTTCGTCGTCCCGTTCTCCTTGACCGGGAACCCTTGGGTGCACCAGTTCTCGCCGTTGACCGAGCCGTCACGTATCCGATTGCCAGCTCTCATCGGGTCGTAGCACGTGTCCCGGCTCGTGGTGCAACCCACGACGTCAGCCGAGCGCGCGACTTCGGCAATGACGACGTCGACGCCGAACGTTGCGGAGAGTCGCTCGCCTAGCGCGCGAAGGTCATGGCCACTTCCTGGCGCGATCTCGACCCGCACCCGGTTCCCAACAGTGTCGAGGGCCACGCCGGTGAACGACAGCCCGGCAAGCAGCGAATTGCGAGACTTCGCGATCGACCGCGCCGTTGACTCGAGGAGGGCGTTCGGGTAGCGCGCTGCTACCACGCGCACCTTTCGGGTGTCTTTGGGCGCACGCGCCTGGATCGCCGCAACCGCCTCCGGGTTGATGTCGGTGAGCTGGACGACGATGTCGCCGCCGGCGAGCTGGTCTACGTACAGCCCGGCAAACGACTTCAGTGAGCGAGCGTAGGGAACGAGCTGCTCATGCGCCGCGCGGACGAAAAGGTTCCGGCCGTTGATATCGACCGCCTCTGCTTCTTCCGCCGTCATCGGGATACCCCAGTCGGCGCTGCCCACGTCCTCGGTAGAGCCGGCTAGTGCATCGACCCGGATCGGATCGTCCGAGAGCCCGTAGGCGCGGCGGATACTGACCCACTGGGCTACCTGACTGGCGCGCGACGGACCGTCGTGCTCGTCAGGTGGGGTCGCAGCGACTCCGGACGCTGACCCGAGAATCGATATTGCCGCCACGGCTATGGCCAACCGTGTTTGGCCGTACCAACGAGAGCTACGAGTGCGCACGGCGCCCCCTCGATTGCTGACCACCGGGGGACATCTGCCCCGTTCGTCGTAAGTCTAGTGACGCCACTTATCTGCCACTTACTTCTAGAAGGGAGCCGGTTGGAAGCTGAGGTCGCTCGACTGGAGCAGGTTCACGGGCTGGCCGCGGTGGCGTCCGAGCATCGCGCGTGGCTCGTGCGCCGGCTTGCCCTCGTCGTGGGCGATGCGACCGAGGCCGAGGATCTGGCCCAACAGACGCTCCTGCGTGCGGAGCACTGGCAGCTCCCCGACGGCTCCGATGTCCGGGCATGGCTCGCCGTCGTGGGTGTTCACCTGGCGATCGACGAGCGTCGCCGCCGAAAGCGCTGGGGCTTCATGCCGATCCGCGAGACGGACCAGGAGTGGGCGATGGCCACGGACCCCGACCTCTGGCGCGCGATGGCCGACCTCGACCGACGCACCTGTGCGGCCCTCGTTCTCACCGTGCTCGGCGGCTACACACGCAGGACGAGGTGGCGGAGATGCTGTCCGGCCCGAAAGTGGGGCCAGTTCAGGTGATCATGCCCAGCCCCGCGGGGCACTACGTGGTCGACCTCGGCGAGGCCATCCTGCCCAACGGCATCCTGAGCAAGGCGACCGCGACGCTGGCGCACCACACACGCTCGGACGTCCTCGTCCCGGACGGGATCCACCTGGAGGTCATCGGCGAGGATGGAAAGCCCCTGGTGAATGCCTACGAGCACGGATGGCGAGCCGGTACCGAGCAGGTCCACGTCCACCTCGGCTTCTCCGTTGAGTCGTTTGAACCACGAACGACCCTCACGATCACGGGCGTCGTCGTGCGATAGCCGTCACGTGACCGCGTGTAGGGTGGCGAGAGGCAGCGATCGCAGGCCATCGGCCCATCTGGCGGACCCCATGGTCGCCCAGGCCTAGCACCCCGAGCGAATAGACCGCGCCAGCCATCCCGCAGACGATTCGCGGGTGAAGCTGTGCACGGTCTGTGGTGTCGTCACCAGCCGCGCTGGTAGTCGCTGCACCGAGCACGCCCGGCAGTCCAATCGCAGCCGGCACAACGCCCTCTACAGCACCCGGGCGTGGCAGCGCCTGAGCGCCCGCGTGCTCCGGGCCTGGCGGGGCGAGCACGGCAACTGGTGCCCGGGCGACGAGCGTCCCGCTCACCGAGCGAGTGACCTGACTGTCGATCACGTCGTGCCGCTCGCCGCTGGCGGTGCGCCCTTCGACGTCGCGAACACGTCGGTGTTGTGCCGCTCCTGCAACTCGACCAAGGGTGCATCGACCGACCGGGGCGGGGTAGCCCCTAGGTCGAAGTCGATCCCGCCAGACCGCGCCGCGCGACTGTGTGCGCACGGCCGGGTTTCGCGATTCTTGTCACTCGCTGATCGGGGATCGTGCGAGGTTCGTCCGTGGGCGCCCACGTTGGCCCGTGTGGCTCGGTGAGCCCGACCGTGGCCACTCACGCGACCGAACGGAGAAGGGCCCCGGACGTGCGCCCGGGGCCCGAGATGTGGCGCTGGCGGCCGCTATCCGATAGCGTCCTCTTCCTCGCCCTCGAGGAAGTCGGCGACCTCGGCCAGCCAGGCGTCGGCGTCCTGGCCTGCGCCCATGTCGCGGTCCAGCCGGACGCCCGGGTAGGCGTCGATGCGCTGGTACAGCCAGTCGCCACCCGGCAGCCGGCGAACGTCGGCCATCACCTGGCTGAACCGCTCCTGGAGCTCCGCGAGCGCCTCGCGGATCTCGTCGACCTCGGTCGCGAGCTCGATCCGGTCCAACGCCTACGCCTCCGCGGCCGGCGCGGCCGCCGTGCGCCCGCGCTTGGCCTTGACCGGCTCGGGTGCGGCGATCGGCTCGGGATCGGCAGGCGCGGCCTCGGCCGCCTTCCTGGCGATCGACGCCTTGCGGAGGGCGTTCGTGTACGCGTTCCAGTGGGGCTTGCACATCCGCCCGAGGCCGTCCTTCTGGCTGGGTTGGGCCGGGAACTCGGTGACCGGCGCCTCGTGCGCCTCGATCCCGAACTTCGCCGACCCGATGCACCTGCGGGTGTCCGCCATGTCGCTCGTCCTTTCGCTCGCCGACGCGCATCTCGCGTCGCGGCGGACATCCATCACGCTGTCCGGGCGACGATGCAAGGCAGGCGATCGGCGGCCGCTGCATGACCGCAACGGCCCCCGCGGGCTGGCGCAACCGGATCACGGGCTCCGGAGACGAGGCGCCCGACCAGCTCCTCGCGAACCCCGCCAACTGGCGGATCCACCCCAAGGCGC
>JADLFH010000184.1 GCA_020845705.1 Microthrixaceae bacterium
CTGCCACTGCCCGGGCGCGATAACGCGGCGCTGCTTCTCGTCGTTGCGCGCCTGGCGTTCGACGATGGGGTTGAACAGCCGATACAGCCGGCGGTACACCTTCGCCAGCTTGGCCTTCTGCGCGGGGTCCTCCACCACGAGGTAGTGCCAGTCCTGGCTGTCGGAACTGGTCGGGGCCTTCAGCGACAGTTCCAGCAGCGGCAGCAGCACCTCGTGCGACACCGGTTCGAGGTGCAGACGGCGCACGGCCCGCTGGGTGCGCATCGCCTCCTCCATCGGCATGCCGAGCCGGGCGAGTGCTTCGGCCGGCGCCGGAGGGGTGAAGGGTGCTGACGGGGGGGACTGCGTGGGGTCGATCACCAGCCGATGGTAGGTCTGATTCCTCCGGTGTTCTGCTTCTTTCGGGTCTCGTCAGGCCCGGATCGTCGACATCCCGCCGTCGAGTCCAATCACCTGGCCGGTGATCCACCCGCTGTCCGGGCCGAGCAGGAAGCGGGCCAGTGCGGCGGCGTCGTGCGCGGTGCCGACCCGTTTCAGCGGGTAGCGCGCACTCATCGCCTCGCGCTTCTCCGGCGAGGACAGCATCCGCTCCACCAACGGGGTGTCGACGAGCGCCGGGGCGATGGCGTTGACCCGGATCTTGGGCGCCCACTCGGCCGCCAGCGAGCGGACCAGGCCTTCGACGGCGCCCTTGGCGGCGGCGACCGAGGAGTGCATCGGCATCCCCTGACCCACGGCGACGGTGCTGAACAGCACCACGCTGGCAGGGTTACCGTCCGCACCGGCCAGCTTGGGCTGGCAGACCTTCAGAAAGCGCACGGCGCCAAGCAGATTCACCTCCCAGTCGCGACGGAAGTCCTCGACGCTGAGCGCGCGGAAGCTCTTGAGGTTCACCGTTCCGGGGCAGTACACCGCCCCCTGGAGGGAATCCGGCGGCTCCGGCAGCGGTGCCGGGTCGGTGACGTCGCACGGGTGATGCACGACGTCGTCGACGTCAAGCCCGTCGGCGGACCGGGACCACACCTCGACCCGATTGCCGGGTTGGGCGAGCATGCCGACGAGTTCCCGGCCGATTCCGCGGCTGCCGCCGGCGATGAGGTAGGTGCTCATGCTGGTGATGATAGGAACGCAGAAGGCTCAGATCGTCGCCGTCAGTGGCGGGGTCCCGCCTTCGTCATCTCTGCGCGGTTCGCGCGTTGCGCATCGGATTTCGAGGTAATGGCTTTGCCGCGGCCTGCGCTTGGAGTCTCTGCGGCGGGGACCGTGGCGGCCTCGTCGGCCTGAGCGGTCGTAGCTGCGCTGAGCGGGACAGGGGTCTTCGCGCGAGGCGCGGATACCTTCGCCCGCGCTGTGGGGCGGACGGCGGGATCGGTGGTGGGGTCGGAGGCCGGGCGCAGAACCTCGAGACTCTCCGCGGAGGCTGCTGCGACGGTCTGCGTACCGTCCGGGGTGACGGCCTCCGCTGATCGTGCAGCAGTCGGGCCGGATGCTGCAAGGTCTCGAGATATGGTGAATCCCAGGAACAACGGCGCCATCAGCCACGGGATCGTATCGAAGCCGTTGGAAATGTAATTGGGTGAAGAGAAAGATTCCGGCTTCGTCATCCTCATGTAGAACGGGAACGTCACCGAATGGCCCAGCCACCACAGCGGTGCGATCGCAAAGCCAACAACGGTGCCGACCAGCACACCGACGGTCCACAGCGCTTGCCTGATCCCCAAGACCGCGGCATCCACCGACTCCTGGATCGTGCTGGCATCAGGGATGGGAGTGGTTGCCGCTGAATCGGTTTCGGGCACAGCGAGCGCCAGCGCACTGACCTCCGCGGCCAGCACGGCGTCGAGTTGCACCGCCGCGACCGCCACCCGGGCGGACCCGACTCCCACGCCCTGCTGCGGAATCGCCACGAGTCCTGCGGTCATGACGACGCTCGCGGCCGCGGCAATGCCGATCCTGTAGCGCATCAATGAATTGGCCATGATCCCCCCAAAATTTGATCTCCCCACTGGGAGTAAACCACATCGGGGTGGAGGTATCTACGAGCGGCGGCGCAGACCATCGCCGACACTGTGTCGACCCACTACGGGCCGAGCAACGCCAACGGCACCACGCCGATGCCATCAGGGCGACGGTAAGCGTTAGGGCCGGTATTGATGATGATCGCGTCGATGAGGCTCTCACCGAGGCGTTGGGCCAACCAGCGCAGATGCGCAGTGTCTCGATCTTCCACGCTGGCAGCCAGTTTCACCTCGATCGCGAGCACCTTGCCGTCGTCTCGCACTAGCACCAGATCAATTTCGTGGTCACCGTTGCGAGTTCGAAGGTGACCAACCGAGGCCTCCACCGCCTGCGCGGCGACCCGCACGCACAGAGTGACCAAGGATTCGAAA
>JADLFH010000094.1 GCA_020845705.1 Microthrixaceae bacterium
ATACGACTTACGCCGCCACTCTCGATAGCGAGGCTGGGGCCGACGAGGAAGATCGAGAGCAGGTACAGCGGCAACATTGTTAATATCCGGTCTTCTGGGCCCATCGCATAATGGTCAGCAACCGCCATCGAGTGCACGCGGAGTGATCGATGGGTGATCGTGGCACCCTTGGATCGCCCGGTCGTTCCTGAAGTGAAAGCGATTACCGCATCGCCCGCCATCTCGGCGCCGGGTGGTTGCTGCTCGGGCGAATATGTTAGGGATGGCCGATCCGCGATTCGAGCAGCTCGGATGCGGGAGTCGGCGGCGGCAGCGAGTCTGGCTCTGCCGTCGTCGTCGGTGAACACAAGGCGGGGCTGTGTGAGTTCGATCGCGTACCCGATATCGCGGTCGGGGATCTGCGGATTCAGGGGGACCCAGATCGCTCCGGCGCGCCATATCCCGAAGACCGCAACCACGTACTCGATTCCCCCCTCTAATAGCAACGCGACGCGGTTGCCGGCCTCTACACCAGCCAGGACGAGTCCGACGGCAAACTCGGTAACTCGTCGATCAAGGTCCCGATAGCTGACCCGAAGGTCGCCTTCGAGCATGGCGGGGTGGTCGGGCATTTCGGCTGCCCGGCGGGAAAGGAGTGCTTCAAGCGAGAGATCGACCTCCACAGGCTATTCTCCAGGTGCCAACTGAAGGGTGCCGTGTTCGAGACTACTTGCGAGAACGAAGACGGTATCCCGCCAGTCCACGCCGTCGTGATTCTCGTGAGAAAACCGGTAGGTCCCGCGGATCCCCTGATGACCATTGCTCTCGAGATATGTGCGGATCCCATCGGCGTCGACTTGGCCTACCGATTCAATCGCGGCCGCCAACATCATGAGGTCGTCGTAGGCCGCGGCAGGCTGTTGGATGTTGATCGTTAATGGGTCCTGCCCGATGAAGTCTGACAGAGCGTCACGGAACGCCGTTGCCTCAGGGGTGGACAAGTCGTCGGCGCCCTCAGGGCGGGTTATCGCGCGATAGGTGGGCCCCGCGAACACGTTGTCCATGTTCTCTTCGCCAACTGCGTCGACGGTGGCCTGATCAGCGATCACGCCCAGACCCACTACCGGCAGGTCCGGCGCGATGTCGCCTCGCGCTCTGAGGGCAGTCACGGCGTCGGCTCCGATGGTGATCAGAACCAACACGTCGGGGTCGGCATCCACGAGTGCGCGGATCTGAGGTGAGAGATCCACCAGGCCCGCCTCGTGGAACTCGACTCCTGCCACGTCCAATCCAAGAGCAGCAAATTCTGCTTCCAATGGCGGGACCATGCCCTGACCGAGACCGTTATTCACGGCGAGGATAGCGGGTCGAGTAAACCCAGATCTCTGTACGAAGGCGGCAAGAGCGGGGGCCTGGCCAGACGCCGGGACCTCCGGTCGGACCACGTAGGGGAAGCGGGTGGCGTCTCCAGCATCAGGGAGTGTTCCGAGTACAATCTGAACAACTTACGTTCCGCAGGTCGGCGAGGCGTTCGGCATGAATTTCGTGATGATGACGGTGACGCGCTGCTGAGCCTGGTCTAGGCGATCGCGGGGGGTGTCGTCGGTGGCCAGGGCGGCTGTTCATCGGTAGGTCTGGCGGTCTCGCTCGGCGATTGCGATGGAGAGGTTCTCGAGTTCGGTGATGGCGTCGCGGAGCCGGTGGGCGTTGTCGAACCATCCTTGGTAGCGCTCGGCGACTTCGTCGGGGAGCAGCCGGGTGAGCGTCTTTCCGCCGGCTGTGCGGGTCCATTGCCGGTAGGGCCCGTGGAGGTTGGCGGGCTCGTCGTGGCAGCGGCAGTTGGTCTTGCCGCAGCGCATGTGGCGGGTGATCAAACTGCCGGGAAGCACGAAGCCCGCTTCGGCCAGGCGCCGGGCGAGGGCCGCCTGGCGCTGCCGCTCTGCGGCGGTGGGTCCGGTCTTCGCCATCCGCGCCTCCTTGTCCTTCACTGGCTACTGTGAAAGATAGCAGCCCAGATGCGACGACACAAGGAGACCCCATGGCCACAGGGCGGATCGTGGTGGACCCGGCCGACATCAACGTCAGCCACGAGGTGGTGGCGGGGCTGCCGGTGGTCAACGCCGTGCTCGCCCGCCTCGGCTTCGACTCGCTCCTCGAGAGCTATCTGCCCGAGCCCGATGCCCGCTGCGGGCTGGAACCGGCCCGGGCGATCGGCGTGCTGGTGCGCAACCTGGCGCTCGGGCGCCAGCCCCTCTACGGGATCGGGGCGTGGGCGTCAGGGTATGACCCGGCCCTGCTCGGGCTGTTCGCCGGGGAGGCGGCAGCGCTCAACGACGACCGGGTCGGGCGGGCCCTCGACGAACTGTTCGCCGCCGACCGGGCCAGCCTGATGACCGCGCTCAGCCTGGCGGCGATCCGGGCCTACGCGATCTCCGTCGACGAGCTGCACAACGACTCCACCTCGATCTGCCTCTACGGCGCCTACCGCAGAGCCACCGGCCAGCCCGCCGGTGGCGTCACACCGCCCCGGCCGGCTCGGGGCCATTCGAAAGATCACAGGCCCGACCTCAAGCAGCTGGTGTGGATCCTGACGGTGTCAGCCGACGGGGCGGTGCCCATCTGCCATCAGATGGTCGACGGCAACACCGAGGACTCGACGACCCACATCGCGACCTGGGACACCTGCCGGGACATCGCCGGGCGGGCCGACTTCCTCTACGTCGCCGATTGCAAGCTGGCCACGCGCGACAACATGGACCACATCGCAGCACGCGACGGCCGGTTCCTCACCGTGCTGCCCCGCACCCGCAAGGACGACGAGACCGGGCGCGCCTGGCTGGCGGCCGGTCCCGTCGACTGGGCCGAGATCGCCCGCCGCCCGGGGCGACGCAAGACCGACCCTCCCGAGGTGTGGTGGGCGGTGCCGGCCCCGAGCTGCTCCGCCGAGGGCTACCGCATCGTGTGGGTCCGTTCATCGTCCAAGCGGGCCAACGACGCAGCGGGCCGCGCCGACCGCCTCGAGCGGGCCCTGGGAGCGCTCGGCGAGCTCGCCACCAGCCTCGCCTCGGCGCGCTGTCGGCTCAAGAGTCGTGCCGCGGTGGAAGACACCGCCCGCGCCCTCGTCGCCGACGCCGGCGCCTCCCGCTGGGTGCGCTTCAGCGTCGGCGAGGAGACGACCTCGCAATACCGTCAAGAGCGCCGCGGCCGTCCCGGGCCCGACACGACCTACCGGCGCATCGATCACCGCCGCTTCACGCTCACCTTCGAGACCGACGCCGCCCGGGTCGCCCACGACGCCGCGTCCGACGGATGCTTCCCGTTCATCACCAACGACAACACCATCAGCCCCGCCGCGATGCTCCACTCCTACAAGGCACAACCGCACCTCGAGCGACGCCACGCCACATTCAAAGGGGTGCTCGAAGCCGCCCCCGTCGAGCTCAAAAGCGACTACCGCATCGACGCCTTCGGCTTCTGCCTCTACGTCGCCCTGCTCGTCCACGCCCTCATCGAACGCGAGTTACGCAACGCCATGACCGCCGCCGGCATCACCGACCTCCCCCTCTACCACGAAGATCGGGCCTGCAAATCGCCCACCGCCGCCCGCGTCCTCGAGCTGCTCGACCCGCTCGCCCGCACCATCGTCACCCACCGGGACCGCCTGCTCGCCCTGCAACAACCAAACCCCAGCCCACTCCAACAACAGATCCTCGAGCTCCTCGACATCCCGACCAGCCCCTACGGGACAGCGTGATCACCGGCCCCGAAATTGAGCCGAAGCCCTCCGTCGACCTGCGGAACGTAAGGAACAAGGCCGGCGTCGTTGGTAATTTCCATCGTCGCCCCCATAGCAGAGCTGAGAAATGGCCCGAGCACGGCCTCCACCTCATCTTCGTCGACCAGTTGTCGCATGACCTGGGCGGCCTTGGTCGGTTCACCGCCGTCATCCTTCACGACGAGTTCGACACAGCGACCCAGAACGCCCCCGGCTGAGTTCAGTTCCTGGCTTGCAAGCTCGAAGCCCTGGAGAGTGATCTCGCCGATCTCTGCTGAAGGTCCCGTCAGCGTGTTCGACACGCCGATCCTCAGCTGATCGGAGTCATCACAGGGTGAAGCCGTCGCATCCGACCCTC
>JADLFH010000185.1 GCA_020845705.1 Microthrixaceae bacterium
CAAGGGGGCGGCTGAGTTCTGCGCTCCGCTGCGCCAACTCACCGACGCGGGCACGGAATACCGGTTCTACTCGGTGCGATTCTCCTCGGAGGCTTACATCTTCTATACGAAGCATTTCCAGACGGATTTCCTCGTCGACGAGTGGCCTATTGAGCAACCGCCGGGAGTTGACGCGCTGAAAGGTCAGGAAGTCACCAAGGATCTTGGCTCCGTGTTGCTGCGCGCGTTCGACATCGTGCCGGTCGCGGACTTCGCTCATGTAACCGATATCGAAATGACGGCCCTGCAAACGCGCCGCGACGAAGCGTTCGCTTACATGGCGGGAAAATCCAAATACGCGGGTCATTTCAAGAAAGAACTGACGCGGATCACCGAGGAATTCGCCGCGCAGTTCGAGACGGGTGACCCCGCGTTTATGGTGGTGCAAGAGAAAGACTGGAAGTGGCTGCTCTCCTTTGCGCCACGTATGCGCGAGTATCCGCTGGTGGCCCGCGAATCGGTAGGAAGCCGCTACGTTCTACTCATCGCAAACACCGAGGGCGTGAAGCTCCTCGAAAAACAGAAGCCCCCATCGATTGCCAAGGCTGCTACTGCAATGCGTTGAGTGCGGCCCCCAATGCGCCGGTCATTTGTGGTTCCGGAGCGACAATGACCGGCCGTTCCAAGGCCGCCTCCAGGGCATCTACCAATCCCGAAATCTGCGCCGCCCCTCCGGTAAAGACAACTGGGCCGTCCTTGACTCGGCCCATCATGCCGGCGACGCGCCGCGCCAACGACTGCAGCACGCCGGCGACAATGTCTTCCGAAGGCGTACCGGTGGCCAGCAATCCGACAATCTCAGTTTCCGCGAATACTACACACATGCTGCTTATAGCAGCTGGCGACGCGCTTTTCTTCGAGAGATCAGCCAGTTGGTTCAGACTGACATCCAACCGCGAAGCCACCATCTCCAGGAAGCGTCCGCTTCCCGCCGCGCACCGGTCGTTCATGGAGAAGTCGTAGACGTTTCCGCGATCGTCCAAATGAATCACTTTGCAGTCCTGGCCGCCGATGTCGACGATCGTGCGCGCATCGGGCATCACGTGACGCACGCCGCGCGCGTGGCACGTTATCTCCGTGATGGTCCTATCCGCGAAACTCACAATGTTACGCCCATATCCGGTTGCAACAACGCCGCGCAAATCCTCTCGCCTGCAACCGGCCTCGGCCAGCAATCGCTCTAGCAAGTCGTTAGCAAGTGCATCCTGCTGCACGCCCTGATCCAACATGCCGGCAGCCAGCGATCGCCCTTCAGTACGGTCCCACAAGACCAGTTTCACCGCCC
>JADLFH010000186.1 GCA_020845705.1 Microthrixaceae bacterium
AAATGATATCGCTTATACGATCACTGTCCGCGATATGGCGAAGTTGTTTTCGACAGTAGGTAGAGATGAAATTACTTTAATTCCGTGGGCTTTGGAATACTTCAAAAGCTATTTTGGAATCAAACAATGGCTTGAAGGAAATAAGATCGAGTTTACCGTTGAGATAGAAAGTCATGCGTAGGAGAGAGTATGAAACTTGAATTGATTCAACTTTACGTCAAGTATCACATCGAAACGACCCGCCGTGTATGGGATTTAATCGACACCATCACCGATGAGCAATTCCTAGCGGACGAAATCTACTCGCATGGTTCCATCCGCAATTTGATGGTGCATCTTGCCAGTGTAGACCGCCGCTGGCTGACAGGACTGAAAAACCTGGACGATGTCGGTCACTTGAAGCAGGAAGATTTTCTGACTCGTGCAGCCGCGCGAGACGTATTTGAAAATGTAGCAAAAGATTTAGCAGAGCACGTTTCAACGCTCACTGAAGAAGCGCTGAACAAGCCAACTGACAAGGTTGACCGACCGCAATGGCAAATTCTTTTACATCTCGTCAATCATGGCACAGATCATCGTGCTACTGTGTTGCAACGCCTCAATGAACTTGGCGCAAAGACCTTCCCACAAGATCTGGTTATCTGGATGTGGGAAAGAAAATAATCCTATTTATCTGTGGTAAAACAACAATTCAAAGGAAAGAATACTAAATGAAAAGACAATACACAAACCGCCGTTACCTCGACGCCCTTGAAAAGAAAGTCCTTGTCTTCGATGGTGCGATGGGCACGAGCCTGCAAACCCAAAACCTGACCGCCGAGCATTTCGGCGGCGAACAATATAACGGATGTAACGATTATCTCGTCATCTCCTACCCCGAAGCTGTGGAAAAAGTCCATCGTTCCTTCATGGAAGCGGGCGTGGATGTGCTTGAGACGGATACCTTCCGCTCGAATCGCATCACGATGAAGGAATATGGCTTGCAGGACCGCATCATCGAAATTAACAAAGCTGCGGCAAGTTTGGCAAGGCGAATTGCGGATGAATATTCAGGGAAAGAAACGAGTAACGAGTCACAAGATTCAACTCATTCCTCATCCCTCGTTACTCGTCATCCAAGGTTTGTAGCTGGCTCCAT
>JADLFH010000187.1 GCA_020845705.1 Microthrixaceae bacterium
ATCAAATTGGTACATATATAAAGGCAGTGCCGATAAATAGCGGAAGTAAAAAAGGCTTGCGGATATACTACCGTGACAAACAAAATATTGAGAGGACTTATGATGCCATTGATGAAGATAACAATTGCAGAATAGGAACTCAAGAGGCTCCGGATTTCTAATCATTTCCTCTTTTTCAAAGACAAAACTTTTATGAAAATACAGTCTATGGGTCAGGCCAGCCTGCAAGGCGGCAGAGACCAAAATCAGGACAGCATCCTCACTGAGACGCTTCCCAACGGATGGGTGCTCGCTGCCGTGTGCGATGGAATGGGCGGCCTCGATGATGGCAAAATGGCTTCCGTATTGGCACTGAATCGGATTTCGGCCCATTGCCAGGCCAACTACCAGTTCAGCAGCCCGACGCAACTGCTGCGCGATGCCATTGAAAAGGCTTATGAGGCCATTTTGCAGCAGTCCATTGACAACGAAATCAGGTTGGGTACCACCGTTGCCTTGTTGTTGTTGACTCCCGAAACAGCCTGTGTCGCCCATCTCGGCGACAGCCGGGTGTATCAAATCAGAAAAGGGCGTATTCTGTTTCGCACCACCGACCACTCTAAGGCATTCCAGCATGTGCAAGCCGGAGTGATGACCGAAGAGGAGGCGAGAATACACCCAGACTCCAACAAGCTCACCAAAGGACTTATTCCCGACCGCTTCGATCAGCCCGATATCATGGAATTGAGCTATCGCAAGGGCGATCTGTTTTTCTTGTGTTCAGACGGCGTTTGGAATTTGCGCAGCGAGCAGGAGTTGATTCGTTTGATCACCTCCGAACCCAATGCACAAAGTATGGTGCCCTGGCTGCTCCATTCCTTAGATAACGCGGCCAATAATGACGGAGGCAGCCACGACAACCTCTCTGCCATTGCCCTGCATACATCAGATTCCTCTCGCTTAAAGACCGTTTCTCGCAACAGCTACCTATTGTGGCTGGGTATTTTGCTGGCCGGTTTTACCCTTAGCCTGGGGGGCGTTCGCGTGGCTTTTTCCGAATTGTTTACCAGTAAAGACAATTCACCTGTACAGCAAACACCCTCCAGCCCCACTGCGGATGAATCGCTTCAGGACAGTCTGGAAAAAGTCATGTCGGATGTGAAAGCTTTACGAGATTCATTGACATATTATCGGAACAAAAGCACACCACCGTCAAATACGCCTGAGGAGTCTGATTTAAAAAAATCAGAAAAAAAACCGCGTCTGCTCTTCACAAAACCGCAGGCCAAAGACTCTACAGAGCATAAGAAGCCGGTTGTGCCACAGAGCGATCAGGATAAGGCGCCGGATGTGCCGCCGAATCTCCCGGAACCGGATTCGACACAGCAAACTCATTAACGATTTCAATACAAAACGAAAAAAATCTCTCTTATGAAGACCATCATCACCATCGGCAGCGGCCGTACCACTCCCAGCCACATCGTGGTTCAGGGTGATCACATCAGTGACAAACACGGGGAATTAGTCCTTTTTGAAGGCGGCCGCATCACC
>JADLFH010000095.1 GCA_020845705.1 Microthrixaceae bacterium
GACGAGGTTGACCGCTCGCTAAATCCGAAGAAGCCCGGCGTCGAGGACCTCATCGGCATCATCAACAGTGGATATAAGCGCGGGGCGACCCGGCCCGTCCTGGTGCCGTCGAAGGGAGGTAACTGGGAGGTCAGCGAGATGCCGACCTTCTGTCCGGTGGCAATGGCCGGGAATAGTCCGCACCTGCCCGACGACACGAAGTCTCGGTCTATCCGCATCCTGCTAATGCCCGACCTCGACGGCGTGGTCGAAGATTCCGACTGGGAGAAGATCGAAGGCGAAGCCGAGGCGCTACACCACCGTATCGTCGCGTTCTCTGTCCGCCATCGACTGACCGTCAGTGGCGACGTCGGTCTACCCAAGGGTTGCGTCGGGAGGGCCAAGGAGAAGTGGCGACCGCTCAAGCGGGTGGCGGTTGCGAGCGGTGGTCACTGGCCATCTGTGGCCGATCAGCTAATCATGCGCGGGCTGGCCGAAGACGACCACGAACGTGACGCGGGCCTTCGCGCACTGCCTCCGGGCATGGTCCTCATGACTGACCTTTATGCCGTCTGGCCGGAGTCTCAGGACTTCGTGGGAACCAAGGATTTGGTGGCCGAACTAGTCCACCACAATCCAGGGCACTGGGGCGAACGGTCTAGCTACGGCAAGGAACTGACCGAAACCCGGTTCGGCCGCATGGTTACCCAGGCGTCAAAGATCACCTCGACACGACCGGGAGGCCGAGGGCCACGCGGTTACACGAAAGAGCAGTTCAGCCAGGTTTGGCACCGACTCGGCATAGGCCGGGTTCAACCCGGTGCACCTGGCGAACCCGGCGAACTTGGTGCAGACCCGGAGGTCGATATGCACCGGGCTAACCAAGTCCGCCAGGTGCACCGGGTTGAAGCAGAGCCCGTCGCAGACGCGGTGCAAACAGGTCAACAGTCTGCCCTCGACGCCCACCGCGACGCCCACCGCGACGTCCTTCGCGGCCGCCGCACTATCCGCGTCCGTGGTGTGGAGGTTCCGCGCTGCTACCTCTGTGGGAAGGCCGTTGCCGCCGGCCAGGGCGACGCCCATCTCAGCTGTATCAGCAACCACGGAGTGACCGCATGAAGCGCCGTGTCATCTTCCCGCCCCCCAACTACTTCACACCGGAGGAAGCCAGCGTGATCGCTATCAACCGCCCACTGACCGATGAGGAACGCCACCTCGTGAACCTGCTCGCCATCGCTTCGGTCGCGCACCAGACCGGTGTCGACGAGCGGGCCGCAGCCGAAGCCCTCGACACCGTCACCAAGACCGGCGAGGTCGTCCTTCACGGCGATGCCGAGAACGTCTACCTCGAGGTTGCTGGCAAGGTGCTCGTTCACTGCGAACGAGCGTGGCTGGCCTTCCATGCCGAGCACCCCGAGGCCATAGACCTCGCCAGGCACGCCCACCGCATCCCTGAGGTCGACCGTTGACTCTCAAGCCGTGCCTCGACTGCGGCGAGCCATGCGTCGGGCCTCGCTGCCCCGAGCACACCGTCGACACCAAGCCCACCGCCCACGCGCGGGGATACGACTCGGCCTGGACCCGACTGTCCAAGCGCGCCCGACGGCTCCAACCGTTCTGCGGCGACTGCGGCAGCACCGAGGATCTACAGTGCGACCACACCCCGCAGGCGTGGGCGCGCAAGGCCGCTGGCAAGCCCATACGGCTCCGAGACGTTCAGGTGCTCTGTGGACCCTGCAACCGTGCCGCCGGTGCCGCACGCGGGCGCTCAGCGACCAGGGGGAGCGCCCCGGCCGACCGGACGCGAGAGCCCGCGGTGAGGCCAAATCCGAGTTACACACCTGCGGGAATCGCCCGATGAGCCCGGAGGACCGCGCGAAGATCGACGCGGCAGCTCGGCGCTGGTTCTTCGATGGATTCCCGACCGATGAAGTCCAGGCGGCCCAACTGCTGATCTACATGAGGATGGACGGCGACATCGCGGAGCTACACGGCGAGATCCTGGCCGAGAAGGCGCAGCGCTACGACGACTGGCTTGCTGCTGGTCTGGGCCTGTTGGAGTCGTATGCCAATGGGGTGGATTCGCTGTGAGGGCAGGCCCGAAAGGTGCGGTGTCCGCCGACCCGTTGAGCTTCGCCCGGTGGCCGGCGGATCGCGCCAAGCGCCGGGAGCGGTTCATCGGTGAGTATCTGGTGACCCCGCGTGGCCACGGCGCTGGCGAATCGTTCAAGCTGCGCCCGTTTCAGCGCGAGATCATCAGGGGATCGTTCGCGCCCGGTATCCGCTCGGCGGTGGTGTCGATCCCGCGCGCCAACGGCAAGACGATGCTGGCCGCCGCGCTTGGGATTGCCGAGATGTTCGTCGGCGCTGCCTCGGCCGAGGTCCTGGTCGTCGCCTCCGATCAGCGTCAGGCCAACATCACGTTGCGCTATGCCCGCCGCATGGTGGAGTTGAATCCTGTTCTCGCCGAACGGGTCCAGGTGTATGCCGACCGGCTGTACCTGCCCGAGAACGACGCCACCCTGTTGCCGCTGCCCGCCGAACCCGGCGCGCTGCACGGCCACGACCCCAGC
>JADLFH010000188.1 GCA_020845705.1 Microthrixaceae bacterium
CCTGGCCGCCTCGATCCAAGAGCGCGGATACCGGGAGACCACCGTTTCGGACATCGTCCGCGCTGCCCGCACCTCCAAACGCACCTTACTATGGTCACTTCTCCACCAAAGAGCAGTGTTTCGTCGAACTGCTCTCTGCCAATAACGACGACCTGGTAGCCGCGGTGCGCGGTGCGGTGAACCCGCAGGCGCCATGGACAGAGCAGGTCCGCCAGGCCATGACCGCGTTCGTCCGCACCATCGACGCCAACCCCGAGATCACGCTGAGTTGGATCCGGGAACTGCCCGCCCTCGGCGAGGGTGCCCGCCCCATGCTCCGCCGCGGGTTCACCGGCCTGACCGAGATGATCATCGCGCTCAGCGACAGTCCCGGATTCCGGCAGGCCGGCATTCCGCCCCTGTCGGCCACCGCTGCGGTGATCCTCGTGGGCGGCTTGCGCGAACTGACGGCGCAGACCGTCGAGGACGGCGCCGACATCGGAGCAATTCTGGAACCGGCCGTGGCGGTCGCGACCGCACTGCTGAACGCAGGCGCGGGGCGCTAGTTAGCTAACGCGAAGAAATCCGAACAAAATGATGATTCGGTTACCGGATCCGGACACCCTCGATGCGTGGAGATTCCCCGCACGAAACCCCACTACATGCGGGTATTCTCCCCGGAATGGCACAGAGCCGAGCCGAGGCGACGCGTCAGCGGATTATTGACGCTGCAGTTATTTTATTTGCCGAGAACGGTTACGCAGACACCGGGTTGAACGACATCACCGCTGCCGCGAAAGTCACCACCGGAGCGTTCTATTACCACTTCGCATCGAAAGAGTCCGTCGCGAACGCGATCATCCGGGAGGGTTGGCCCAAGGCCGTCGAGGTCCTCGAACGTTGGCTGGACCCGACGAAGGCCGGCCTGGAGAACATCGTCGTGATGACGTTCGCGCTGAGTGAACTGCTGAAGCGGGACAAGTTCGTGTGGGTGTCGAATCATCTCAACCAGGCCTTCGGGCAACTATCCGAGTCCGGCCGTGTCGAGTTCAAACACAAGGCCGACACGTTCGTCACCCGGATCGCCGATGCGATCCAACCGTCCGACATTCGTGATGACGTCACCAGACACGAGGTCGGCAACAGTGTGTGGATGATCGTGCACGGTTGCCATCTGCTCTCCGACGCCCTGGAGGACAGCGTCTTCCAACGACTGAGCCACAGTTGGCGACTGCTACTGCGCGCCATCGCGCCGGCGGAATCGCTGCCCTACTTCGAACAGTTCGTCACCCGGACCGCCGCCCAGTACGGCCGGGCACACGCCACCCCGGAAACGACCGGCTAGCAGGGCCTATCCGGCAGGCAGCACGAAGGCGAACGGACGCGGGAAGCCGAGACCTCGCAGCCGCGCTTCCCGGATGTCGGCAACCGAGATCCACGACCGTTGACCGGACGCGGGGTCGTAACACCGCATCGCAGACCCGTCGACCTCGGTGA
>JADLFH010000189.1 GCA_020845705.1 Microthrixaceae bacterium
GCTGTGGAGCCGCGCACATCCACGAACAGCATGGACATGTCCACTTCCGCGCCACCGGGGTTGGTACGCGCGAACTCTTCGCATATATTGCAGAAACTTGGGTTGAGGATCGAGCGCCGCTTGCCGTATACCGTCCGTACAAAAACACCACCCACTCCCTGAAACGGCGCCGAACAGAATTTGCAACGAGGGTCGCTGGGAAGCCAGCGCATGAATTTGGTAAAACGATTTTCCATGATCGTGGCGCTGTTCATAAACCATTCACGCCACATCGCTTCCACATCAAATGAATTTTTGCCGTTCATATTTCCATCCAATCCTGTACCAATAAAAACAGACCGTCAAATTGAATGTACCACAAAGGCAACCCGAATTACAATGACCGCAAAAGTTTTTTTCAAGGAGACGAACATGAGACTTTCGGGCAAAACCGCCATCATCACCGGCGCGACATCGGGGATCGGAAAAACCACCGCGCTTCGCTTCGCCGACGAGGGAGCGGATCTGGTCATCACGGGGCGACGTATCAGCCTGGGGAAGGTTGTGGAAGCGGAATGCAGGCAGAGGGGAGTCCGATGCGTTTTTGTAGAGGCGGATCACTCAAAGGAGGAAGACTGCTTGAGAGTCGTCGAAACTGCGCTTAAGGAATTCAATCGCATTGATATTTTATTCAACAACGCGGGCATTGTCACCAAGGGCACGGCGGAAACAACCAGCGATGAGGTTTGGCAAAACACCCTGGACATCAACGTGACGGCAGTGTGGCGCATGTGCAGGTTGGTCATTCCGCACATGAAGAAGCAGGGCAAGGGCGCCATCGTCAACAATGGGTCAGATTGGTCGGTGGTAGCAGGCAGGGATGCCTTCCCGTATGTGATGAGCAAAGGCGCGGTCGGGATGATGACCAAGGCGATGGCGCTGGATTTTGCGCGGGATGGGATTCGCGTCAACGCGGTCTGCCCCGGTGATACTTTCGTGGATCGCTGGATGGAAAAGGGTTATTTCGAAGGCTCCGACCCGGTGAAGATGGAAGATGCGATTAAAGAGGCGAGCGAATATATCCCTATGGGACGTTTTGGGAAACCGGAAGAGATCGCCAATGCCGTTTTGTTCTTAGCGTCTGATGAGGCTTCGTTCGTGACGGGGCATCTCCTGCTGGCTGACGGCGGCAATACGGCGCAGTGATACAATGAATTCGTAGGTCAGGCTTCCAGCCTGACATATTTTTTGGAATCAAATATATGGTGGTATAAAACTGCCCTACGGAGAATAATGCAAAAGAAAATCATCACCGCACTCATTGTGCTTGCCTTGCTGGCGGGTTGCACAATGAATAACCCTTTCAAAGATTCACCCAATATCATCCTAATCCTCACGGATGACATGGACAA
>JADLFH010000190.1 GCA_020845705.1 Microthrixaceae bacterium
GTCACCTGCTTCTGCAACTGCACCTTGGTCAGGCCCAGCGGCTTCGCCGCGGCGGTCAGATCCCCTCCGTGCGCTGCCAGCCACCGCTGCAGCAGCTCCCGCTCCGTCCGCGCCAGCATCGCCACCGCGTCGTCCTTGAACGCGGAGAAGATCGTGTTGAACGCCGCCGTGAGCCGCTGTGCCGGATCCTCCGGGGCCGACAGTCCGGCCTCGGCCGGCGCGACCTCTGGCGGCGGCTCCGGCGCCGGGGCGGCGGCGGAACTGCCCCCGCCGATCTCCACGGGCAGATCCTTCACGAGGATCGCGTCGCCCTGCGCAATCACCGCGCTGCGGTAGATCACGTTCTCCAGCTCCCGCACGTTGCCGGGCCAGCGGTGCCGCACCAGCAGCGCCATCGCCTCGGGCGACACTTTGGACACGCGCGCCTTCCGCTGCTTCACCAGGTTCTGCAGGCAGAAATCGACGATCTGCGGGATGTCGTCCGTGCGCTCCCGCAGGGCGGGCATCTTGATCCGCACGACATTGAGGCGGTAGTACAGATCCTCGCGAAAGCTTTTCGCCTTCACCATCTCCTCGAGATCCTTGTTGGTCGCCGCGATGATCCGCACGTCGACCCGGATGGTCTCGGTGCCGCCCACCCGCTGGATTTCGCCCTGCTGCAGCACGCGCAGGATCTTCGTCTGGGTCGCCAGCGCCATGTCGCCGATCTCGTCGAGAAAGATCGTCCCGCCGTCGCACAGCTCGAACTTCCCCAGCCGCTGCAGCGTCGCGCCGGTGAAGGATCCCTTCTCGTGGCCGAACAGCTCGCTCTCGATCAGGTTGTCGGGGATGGCCGCGCAGTTCACCGCGATGAACGGCCGCGCCGCCCGGTGGCTGTGTTTCCAGATGGAGCGGGCCACGAGCTCCTTCCCGGTCCCGCTTTCGCCGGTGATCATCACCGTCACGTCGCTGGCGGTCACCTGGCCGATGATCTTGAAGACGTCCTGCATCACCGGCGAGCTGCCGACAATGCCCTCCCGGTAGTCGTCGGCGTTGATCGTCGGCTTGTA
>JADLFH010000096.1 GCA_020845705.1 Microthrixaceae bacterium
AAGGAGTTCTACGAGCGCCACGACTTCGAGGCGCTCCCAGGTCACACCCGACGGCTCGTCATGAAGCTGAGCACCGCGGCGAAGGCACTCGACATGTCGTGGCCGTGACGGACAGCCCGCATTCCTGCGGATGCCAGATGCCCGATCTTGCAGTGATTTCGGGTGTGCCGTGACGCTTCGAAGATCGCTCACGCGGCATCGAGCCACGCCTCCCAAGCAGGTGACCCGCGTGTACTAAGGGTTAGGAACGCCCCACCGGCACCACCTCACCTCCAACCCCAACGTCGGCGCTATGGGGAAGTCCGTACGGTCGCTCGGCCGCACCGCAGTGCGACGGTGGGTAGGCTCTTGGTGATGGCCCTGCGCAGGAAGGTGTTCGACGAGGGTGAGCTCGATGCGCTCCTCGTCGGCGGGCGACCCTCCACGCAGGACGAGGTCTCGATCACGAATGATGGTCGGAGGCTGGACTCAGCCGAGGCTGTGATCGAGTTCTTCGAGGAGCTGCGCGAGCAGCGAGCCAGTAGCACCGGATCCCCGTAGTGGCCACGGGGGATCACCCTCCGCTTGAGTCGGAGCGCATCATCGAAGCGCTCGACCGACACGGCGTCCAGTATCTGCTCGTTGGTGGACTTGCAGCGATGTTGCACGGCGCGCAGCGACCCACGCTCGACCTTGACTTACTGCCCCGTTCCGATGCTGAGCACCTCGAGCGCCTCGCTGCGGCGCTTGTCGATCTCGGCGCGTTTCTACGCGTGGGTGGGCTGACCGACGACGAGGCGCGAGCCTTGCCGACCATCATTGACGGCCCCTCCCTGCGCGGCATGGAGATCTCGACGTGGCGAACCGACGCTGGGGATGTCGACGTGCTGCGACACCTCCGCAACGAAGCTGGGGGCGCCTTGCCTTCGAGGATCTGGTCGACAGGTCGCTCGCCATCCAGGTTCTCACGGTCGACGTTCAGCTCGCGAGCCTGGAGGACATCGTCGCGTCGAAGCGGTTCGCCGCCCGCGACAAGGACCGAGAGGCGCTCCCCGAGCTGGAGCAGCTGCTCGCTGACCAGCCGGAGTAGCTACGCCGCCATCGGCCAGGACTGCTCGACGATCAGAGTTGGGTTGTGTAGGAAGTCCCCCCTCCGACACCAACGGTCCCATACCAGCGGGCCGGAGGCCGACCTCGTCGAGGTTGACCCGTAGCGGTGGTGCGCCGCATGCGACGACCTTGAGGTGGTCGGCGTAGATGTAGACGGCGTCGACCAGGTCCTCGACGAGCACCCGTCGCTCCTTCTCTTCGGCTTCGTTCCAGACGGTGTCGATGTCGATGCCGGCGAGGAGCTGGGCGACCTGCTCGAATCGTTGGGCGAGTTCGCTGCGGGCTTGGGTCTGTTGGGCGTGTTCATCGCGAGCGGCCCGGATGGTGCCGATAAGGGGCTTGTATCACTGCATGTAGCCGCTCGTCCTGAGCGGGTGGCCACGTAGGGTGGTCTCGTGTAGGGGTCAAGAACTGGTCGGCGAGTGTCGTTGGGGGGTTCGCGCCGGAGGCGGCGGGTCTGTGGTTCGGGTCTGGGCGTGGCGAAGCTGTTGTCGGGCGTGCGGGTGCGTTGGTCGAAGACGTTGTCAGGCTGCGGTGCGGTATTCGTTGATGAGTCCGCCGCAGACGGTGTGTCGTTCGATCCGTTGGCCTTGCCGGATCGACACGACGTCGCCGGTGTCGTTCGTTCCAGATGATGGTCCGGTCGAGCAGTTCGTGTCGCAGCGTTCGGATCATTGTTCTGCGTACGCGGGCGGCGGAAACTGTTGGTAGATAGTGGATATCTGGGTACGTTGTCCTCCATGGCTACCACCGCCCTTCCATCGGAGCTCCCGGAGCTGTTCAGCTACACCGACGCCCGCCGGCACGGGCTGTCGGATCGGCAGCTCCGGAACCTGAACGAGCAAGGAGCGATCGAGAAGATCGGTCGCGGGCTCTTCAGCACCACCTCGCTGGACGCCGACCAGGACCTCATCGAGGCCGCGTTCCGCGACGAGCGGGCGACCATCTGCCTCACCAGCGCGCTCGCCCGTCACGAGCTGACCGACGGGATTCCCGCCACCATCGACCTGGCCCTCCCAAGAGGCGCGCGAGCACCGGCCACGTCTGCGCCGATCACCTGGCACAAGTTCGACCCGAGGACCTTCGAACTGGGCAGGGATGAGGTCGATGTCGGCGCCGGCTACCGGATCGGCCTCTACTCCGCCGAGCGCTCGATCTGCGACGCGTTCCGCCTCCGTCACCTGGAGGGCAGCGAACAGGCAATCGAAGCGCTCAAGCGCTGGTTGCGCCGACCCGGAAGCCAGCCATCCCAACTGCTCGCCCTTGCCGCCGAGATGGGTCCGAAGGCGTCAGAACCCATCCGCTCGGCACTGCAGATCCTCCTGTGACGCGGCCGACGAGAGCGACCGTCGACGGCAGGGCGTTCCTCGACCTTCGGGCGAGAGCCAACGCAGACCGGCGTCCCGTCGACGAGTACCTCACCTTGTATGCGCTCGAGGGGTTCCTCGAACGCCTCAGCAGGTCGCCCTACCGTGATCGCTTCGTCCTCAAGGGCGGCGTTCTCCTTGCCGCCTTCGACGAGCGGCGGCCCACTCGGGATGTGGACCTTGCCGGCCTCCACCTCGACAACGCCATCGAGACCATCACCGAGGCAGTCGTCGAGATCGCTGCCGTCGGCGTCGACGACGGCCTCCTCATCGCGGCGGATCAGGCGAGCGCCGAGGTGATCCGAGAGGAGAGTGCGAGCTACACGGGAGTGAGGGTCTCGCTCCCGGCCTCTCTCGCTGGCGCACGGGTGAGCTTCCACGTCGACGTCAACGTGGGAGATCCGATCGAACCCGCACCGGAGACGACAGCCGTGCCACGGGTCCTCGGCGGCTCCATCGATGTCCTCGGCTACTCCGTCGAGATGGTCATCGCCGAAAAGCTGGTCACCGCGGTCCAACGAGGTACGGCCAACACCCGATGGCGTGACTTCGTCGACCTGCACCGCATCATCCGCTCCCGTCGCCTCGCCGGGGCTCAGCTCGTCGCCTCGGCACGACTCGTCGCCGAGTACCGGATCGCCACGCTCGCTCCGCTCGGCACCGTGCTGGACGGATACGGAGAGGTCGCGCAAGCCCGATGGGCGGCCTGGCGAACCAAGCAGAAGCTCGAGGACGAGGCGCCTGAGCGCATCGACGACCTCATCGCCTCCCTGGTGGAGTTCGCCGAGCCGATCCTCGACGGCACCGCCGCGTCCCTCACCTGGGACCCGACCTCTCGCACCTGGCAGCAATAGCCGGTAGCGCCCTCACGGTCGGGGAGGTCGAGGACCTGTAGGGGTCAGGAACTCGTCGGCGAGTGTCGTTGGGGGGTTCGCGCCGGAGGCGGCGGGTCTGTGGTTTGGGTCGGGGCGCGTCGAAGCTGTCGTCGGGCGTGCGGGTGCGTTGGTCGAAGACGTTGTCAGGCTGCGGTGCGGTACTCGTTGATGAGTCCGCCGCAGACGGTGTGTCGTTCGATCCGTTGGCCTGGACGGATCGACACGACATCGCCGGTGTCGTTCGGGGCGCGTTGGTTGATCCCGCGGTGGGGTCGGTGGGAGTTGTAGTGCTCGATGTATTCGACGAGCAGCGCTCGGAGGTGTCGCTCGTTCCA
>JADLFH010000191.1 GCA_020845705.1 Microthrixaceae bacterium
CCGGTGAGGACGGCATGCGGATGATTGAAGACACGGCCGAAGAAAACGTTCGCGAATTTCTTGGTGATGCGGCTGCCGAGGATGCTGGCGCGAATCCGGCGTCCGTCATAATCGAAATCGCGCACCGGCTCGAGGTAGCCGTGCTCCCTTAAAAACTCCGGCGAGCGCTCCTCGACGGTCATGCGGCACCAGACCTCCGGCACAAGCAGGCTGATGTCGTGATCCACGCGGGCATCGGGTCCGATGCAACCGGCGGCGGTGACAAAGCCGTCGTATCCGCTGATGGCGTAGCTGACGAGGGCGGCATTCAAGTCGTAAATGGGCGGCAGGGCGTTGAACGGCCCCTTGGTCAGCGCGCCCTCCGAACCCGCCCCGGTCGTCGAGGGAGACTTCCCGGTCATGCTGCAAATGAACTCCATGAACAACTCGGGAAGCTCCATGTGGTGGATCGGATTGTAGGCGGCGAGCGCCCGGATGCCTGCGGCGTGGTCGGGTGCGTTGTTGCGCCGGCCCGCAAGAACCGCATTGACCGGCGTGAGCACCGGCTGATCCGCGCGCAGCCCGCGCGCAAGGCGGATGCCCGTTTCCGCAAGGTGGCGCGCCCGCGGATCAAGAAGATCCGTGCGCACCTGGAGGTAACGCGGGTTTTTGCTCGGCTTGCCGTCCACGATCCTTGGGTTTGCATTGGAGACGAAAAATTCCGGCGCGCCGTCACGAACATAGTCCGCGATCATTTCGCGCATGGGCTGCGTGTATTCGAAATACCCGATGGCGTCCTCCATGATCCCGCGCGCCTGCTCCAGCGTGAGCGGCTCGTAGTTCGAGAAAAAATTCCCGCCGCAGGCAAAGTCGGCCTCGGCTTGTTTGTCATAGCCCCGGCGGATGGCGTCATCCGGACGCTGGAAGAGGCGGTATTCGCAATTGTGGACGAATTTCACCGACGGCAGATGCGCCGTCTGCGCGTCGAGCAGAGCCGCCACGCGGCCGCGCGGGATGACGGCAGACGCTGTGATGTCGTCCTCCATCTGGATTTTCACCGCCGGGAAGAAATCCTTGCGGAGCCCGAACGTGCGCCATGACCCGTGCGCATCGAAGCCGACGCGGAGATAATTCGCCACGAGCTTGCGCGCGTGGAGGCGCAGTTCATTGGCGGGCATCCCATTGACGGTGTCCACGCTGAAGTTTCCGCGCCAGTCATCGCCCCATTCGGGCCTTTGGAAGCGCTTCACCACAAAGACAAGCTCCTTGATGTGCTGCGGGATCGTTTCGAGCCATTCGTTGTAGGCACCGCTGAAGGCCGGCGACGGCGTGAGAAGCTTGATGACCGAGCCGAGCGAGCGGCGCGGGCTGAGGATGCTCCGGGTATCCGTGCCATGTCGCGAGGAATCCGCATAGCGCTGCGAATAGTCGCGGGAAAGCAGCTCCTCGACGCGGTTGAAGTCCGCCTGGAAATCAGCGACGAAAACCGGGCCTTCCAAAATCGCGTCGGAAATCGGCTTGGAAATTTCCGATTTGCCGCCGCCGGAAACGGTGCAGGGTTTA
>JADLFH010000192.1 GCA_020845705.1 Microthrixaceae bacterium
GCCATTCAATGGTGGGAGGAAATTACCGGTAAGGGGAAAGAAGGAATGGTTGTAAAACCCATGGATTGGATAGTCCGTGGGAAACGGGGCCTCGTTCAACCGGCCATCAAATGCCGTGGAAGAGAGTATCTCCGAATCATCTATGGACCCGAATACACACTCCCAGAGCATTTGGAACGCCTGCGTCCTCGTGGATTGTCTGTGAAGAGGTCTTTGGCGCTTCGAGAATTCGCATTAGGGCTGGAAGCGCTCCACAGGTTTGTTGATGGGGAACCGCTGTACCGTGTTCACGAATGCGTCTTTGGAGTATTGGCCTTGGAAAGTGAACCGGTCGATCCGAGGCTTTGAGACTAAAATTTCACTCGCGGTAAAAGTGATCGTTTTTAATTCTCTCCAATGCCTACTTTGGTTTCGAAATTCTAACTTGACACCCAACGGCCCGCTCGTATCCTTCGACTTACCACGTTTCAACCTGTTGAAAAACCAGTCTGAGGGGAAGCCTTTTTCAGGCTACCAAACCACTCACCTGAATCGGTTTCACGCAAGGTGATTTAACCTTTCCGAATGTAAGTTCTTCATGTTTCGCGCGGATCGTGAATTGGGATGCGCCCGACTTTTCAAGTATTTAAGAGTGCTGCGAAGTAGTTTTAGACCAAACCCCTTTGTCCAAATCTGAGCTCACTCTGGGTGACCCAAACCCAGATCACCATCGAAGGTTACCCACGGAAGTTCAGAGTTTTCGGCACCGGCGCGCTTGGCGAAAGGAATCGTTATTACGGAGCGTCGATCCCGGCGCATTTTTCGAAGATGTAAGGGGAGGATGTTCGGAGGGAGGAAGGGGGACGGATGACCGAGATGGGGAATTCAAAGGGTGATCCCGCACGTCCATCCGAGACGAACAGGTGAAGCACAGAGCCGCCTCGACTGCCCTTCGTGTAATCGCGGACCAATATCAAGCGCCCATCTGCAGCCTTACCATCCACGTCGGTTCCGTGATGGGCTTAGTTCAAGAGGGTTTCCCCCGATACAAGTATCCCAGGAAGGTTTCGATAGAACCTTCGTCGAGAAGTTCCTTTAAGACGTTTGGAACCTCGGTATCAATGTCGCGTTCCTTTTCGGGATTCATTCTTCCTAGGTCAGGGTCGTTTTTAACCGATTCGATCACAGATGATTCCTTTTTGGGGGTGACTGAATTCAGCCGGAAGACCTTTTCTACGGATTCCTTAA
>JADLFH010000193.1 GCA_020845705.1 Microthrixaceae bacterium
GGACTACGAAATCGAAATCGCTCAGCAGGCCGCCATCGCCGACCCGGTCCCCGCGGTCGTCATGGACGGCATCACCCTTGACGTTCGCCCGACGATCAGCGCGGATCGCCGGTACGTGACCCTGGAACTTCGCCCGACCGTCGCTCGCCTGGTCGATCCGATCTCGGCCAACGTCCAGGTGGTCGACACCGTGAACGCCGGTATCGTCGTGATCGAAACCCCGCACCTGCGGATTCAGCGCCTCAAGACCACCGTCACGATCCCCGACGAGGGCACGATCCTGATCGGCGGTCTGACGGAGACCCAGGCGGTGGACTCGCACGCTGATGTGCCGTTCGTCAACAAGATCCCGATCATCAGCGCCCTCTTCGGCCGCAAGGCTGAGGGTAAGCAGCGCCGGAGCCTGCTCATCCTCGTTCGCGCCAAGATCACGCTGATGGAAGAAGAAGAGCGCAAGCGCCACTAACTCTTGTACAAGCACCCAAATGACCTCCGCCTCGAAGGGTTCGCCCTTCGAGGCGGTTGGCTTTTCGGCCTGGTGGGTTTTCAATCTTGAAACGGTGGGTTCGGCCGAGCGGGTTTTCGCGCCCGGCGAGGCGCAAGGAGGAGTCGATGCCCGGTACGAAGAGCAGCCGGACCAACCCGCTGGATTGAGTTTGACAGTCCACCAGCCTTCATCCCATCCGCTCGCAATTCGTCCCCACGGGTCGCGGGCTCGCCCCTCCTCCACCACGCCGCTTGCCGCGGGATGCCCCCCCGGAACTCCCCCCTGGTTGCGGTGCGACTCGGAGTCAGGATGGTCGATCCGGGAAAGTCGAGGCTCGCACGACGACTCTGGTGGCGATCGTTACCGAGCCGGCGAGAGTGCGGCCGAGCCACGATCCGATCTGCCGCCGAGGCCGCCGTCGGTCACGCCGCGACCAAGGCTTGTCGACCGCCGATGCGCACCGAGCATCGGCTCCTGCTCACGCCTCGCTGGATGCGATGATCACCTCGGCCAAACTCATAGCCTGAAGGTGGACTGCCCACCAATTCAGCCTTCCCCTCGAGCGCGGGTGCCGGTCCGACGGCCTGCACATCCGCGCCGTCCGGCGCTGGGCATGCCCGATGGGCCGGGAGGCCTTGTCAAGCCCCCCCTTGACAGGAGTCCATTCGGCAACGATTTTCGTGATTCTTGTGAACCAGACTGCCCTATTTTCGTTGGCTTGCACGGTGTTCTTTCTGGATTTCCAACCGGGACCTGATATATTGGGCGCGCCGCTGGCGCGATTTCGATCCCAGTTCCCGGCATCCGGAGGTCTTTGCATGTCCCGGCGCAAGATCACTTGCTTGCTAATCATTGCTGTGTCAGCCTTTACGTCCACTCTGGCGGCAGCCAAGGACGAGA